>PAPS01000001.1 GCA_002708985.1 Saprospirales bacterium
ATAAGGCTGGATCCAAATGGAATTTGATGCGCTGGGTATCTATAAGGACAATTAAAGAAGTTGCTGTATCGCCGAAAGACTACCGATATCCTTTTCTATCAAAGGATTAAGGACAAAAAAAGGACCTGAAATCAGGTTCTTTTTTATTTGATGTGATGCTTGGATTTACTACCATTCAGAACAAACTTTAATGTTTTGTTGTCCGTTGAAACCCCTGTTGCCAGGAAAAGATTGTGGGCGCTGAGAGATTTACTTCGTACATCTCTAAAAGCTAAATGGAGGAGTACAACCTTTTAGGCGTTGCATAATGCCTCCTCCACTTCGTTTGTCATCCAAAGCAAGCTTTGATGCCTACTTGTGGCTTGGAGGCCCTGTTGCCAGGAAAAGATTGTGGGCGCTGAGAGATTTACTTCGTACATCTCTAAAAGCTAAATGGAGGAGTACAACCTTTTATGCGTTGCATAATGCCTCCACCACTTCGTCCGTCATCCAAAGCAAGCTTTGATGCCTACTTGTGTCTTGGAGGCCCTGTTGCCAGGAAAAGATTGTGGGCGCTGAGAGATTCGAACTCCCGACCCCCTGGGTGTAAACCAGATGCTCTGAACCAACTGAGCTAAGCGCCCTTTTTTTTGACTTTTACAGCAAAAGTTTTAATCCTTAGCCTTCGAGTCGAAAGGAAGCCAAAGATAAACGAAAAAATAAATTTGCGTCATTTTCCGTATGCGATCTCCAATTGAAGGACTATGAATGGCTATTAAGTAGTCCATGGGCAGTATTTTTGTAGTGAAACGGTTTATGCAAACACGAAAATTCATTCTCGTAATTGGTTTGATTGGCATTGCCTTAGGGATGGTCTTTATCTTCACTACTACAGCCGAAGTAACTACCTATGCGAACTTCTCAGAAGCGCGTAATACAGGAAATACACATCAAGTAGTTGGGGTTTTGAGTCCTAGTCACGAGATAGAAAATGATGGAGGACTCCTTCAATTTTATTTACAGGATGACAATGATGAAACAGTGAAAGTCATTTACAATAAACCCATGCCCGACGGATTCAAAAATTCCGAAAAGATTGTGGTCACCGGTTCATTTAATAACAGCCTTTTTGTCGCCGAAAAGATTCTTATGAAATGTCCTTCTAAATACGAGGGCACCGATGGGGTCTAAATAAATGCGGGTATGCAAATCAACAGTATTTTATCCACACATTCGGCGATGCACAAGCTACCAGAAACATATCTGGGAGAAAACATTTGGATAGGAAAGCTAGGGCAATTTCTAACCCTTGCGGCCTTTATCCTAGCTCTTGCCTCCGTTATACTCTATGGCATGGCTGAGGTTCGAAGAAAGCAAGATGATCAAGCTTCATTTTGGTCCAAGCAAGGAAAGATTGCCTTTGGACTCCACGCCCTAAGTGTGATTGGAATCTTTGGGCTCCTCCTCTACATGATCATAGGGCAATTCTATGAATACGACTATGTCTACAGTCACTCATCGAGAAGCTTGCCTCTGAAATATGTGATTTCGGCTTTTTGGGAAGGACAAGAAGGCTCCTTTTTACTTTGGATTTTTTGGCACAGCATCCTTGGTTTATGCTTAATGCGATGGACTGGTAAATGGGAATATCCTACCATGCTTGTTGTAAGCATCGCCCAAGTACTGCTTTTAAGCATGGTACTGGGTATCCACGTGGGAAGCACAAAAATTGGAATCAATCCTTTCCAGCTACTCCGTGAGAAATACCTTCACCTCGCACTTAACGATAATTACCTTTCCCTTATTACTGATGGAGAAGGCCTCAATGCCCTACTTCAAAATTATTGGATGGTTATTCATCCGCCAGTATTGTTTTTAGGATTTGCCTCAACCATCATTCCCTTTGCCTTTGTGTTAGGAGCTATATGGCGCGGGGACCAAAAATCGTGGATGCCTGCTGCCCTGCCATGGGCCCTCTTTGCTGCAGGCGCTCTTGGTACCGGAATATTTATGGGTGGTGCATGGGCTTACGAGTCTTTGAGTTTTGGGGGATTTTGGGCATGGGACCCTGTAGAAAATGCCTCTCTTGTTCCATGGCTTCTTCTCATTGCTGGCTTACATACCCTTCTTATTGCGCGACATACTGGACGTCAAATTGGTTTAACCTATCTCTTACTAAGTCTAGGGTTCATCCTTGTGGCATATTCTACCTACCTCACTCGGAGCGGAGTACTCACCGACACATCAGCACATTCCTTTGTTGACGCAGGACTTAACCAGCACCTTATTGTATTTTTAGCCATTATAAGCCTCCCTAGTCTAGCATTGGTAGCCTACGGTTGGAAGATGAGTACTAAAATTCCAGGAGAAGAGGCGCTGCTATCTAGAGAATTTTGGCTTTTTGTAGGAAGCATCCTGTTCTGTCTTTCTGCCGTCGTCATTGCCATCACGACCTCATTCCCAGTAATCAATAAAGTATTTAAAACAGCATACTCCATTGCCAACCCTGAGGAATGGTATAACAACTCGCAGATGGTATTAGGTATTCTCTTGGCCTTGCTGTCTGCTTTTAGTCAATTCCTAGTCTATAAAGTAGGTCGTCCAATTAAACAGCTAAAGCCCACATTACTTGTGAGCTTACCGGCTTCTGTTGTCCTCACGATTGCCCTTGGAACACAATACGAGATTGATTTCATTTCCGCCTACTCCTGGGGCTCATTTATCTCAGCCTATTGGTTATTGTTATGGTCGGGAATTCTTGTTTCACTAACCAATACATACTATCTAACAGCAATCCAACAAAAGCGCTGGAAAACTTGGGGAAGTTCACTGAGCCACATTGGGTTTGGCATCTTGCTCGTTGGCATCATTATCAGTCAATACAGACAACGGGTTCTTACTGAGAATGCTATATCCGAAGGAGAGCTTCAAGTGTTTTATACCCAAAACAATATTACAGATCTCGAAGAGCAGGAGCAGTATCGAGATTTCTTTTTCACGACCCTATTTATGGAAGAAAACCAAACATATTCACTCGAAGACTACACAGTTCAATACTTAGGTAGTTATCAAGGAGATCTGGATAAGAGATATTTCAAATTTCAATTCACAGATAATACATCAGAAGAGTCTTTTATAGTGGAGCCGTTTTGGCAGACGATGGATGAGATGGGTAATCCAGCAAGTAATCCCGGGACAAAGCACTTCTTACTAAAGGATGTCTTCACCACGGTAGGCAGTTATACAGAAGCTAAAGCTGAAAAATCCACTACGATTGTAGAGGGTTCAGTTCAAATGATTGGCGAAAACCGAGCCGTCTTTAACTCGACAAACAAGGAAAGTATGCTTTTCTTTTATGGAGTGGATACCATTGAGCAATATCAAGCGCATCTCTTCAACGACATCGCTATTAGTGTTAATAGAGGCACTTTATCGTGGCCTAATCTACTAGAAA
This sequence comes from Saprospirales bacterium, assembly GCA_002708985.1. Classification (GTDB taxonomy): domain Bacteria; phylum Bacteroidota; class Bacteroidia; order Chitinophagales; family UBA8649; genus UBA8649. The sequence goes on from PAPS01000001.1 coordinate 3,434, forward strand.
ATCGTTTGATATATCAAAGCTATAGTTTGGATGACTCTGCCTCAATAGAATGGAGTGACAATGAGATTTCTGTTATTCAGTCCAGTTCAAGCACATTCTTTGTATCTCGATTATCTACAGATTCTATTGTAGAGGTTCAAGAAGTCATCTTGTCGGACGGCAGCCGTATAGATACTGTGCGTCTCGATGCGCTAGTCAATGAAGCCTTTCGAACAAGTCAGGGACAACTCCAGCAATTTAGCGTTGACCGAGAAAGTCAAAATCTATCTAGTACTATTTACCAGCCTGAGCAAGTGCGATTAGAAGCTGTTGTCTTCCCACAGATTAAACTTATTTGGCTAGGCGGAATCTTAATGATGGGTGGGCTATTGTTAAGTGCAGGATTTCGATTTACGCGGAGAAGTATGTAAACCCTACTTTTACAATTATGGAAAGCTGGCGTATTGCCCTTGTAGGCTCAGGCAGAATGGCGCATAATCTTAGCGAAGGATTTATACAAAATGGGCATGTTGTGTCTCATTTGATCGCTCGTCCGTCTAAAAAAGGTAAGGCTTTATCTCAGCATTTGGATGCCCAATGGGTTTCGTTTGAAAATCTGCAGCAAAATGGTCTTCAACAAGTAGATGTTGTCGTGCTTGCCGTCTCTGACGATGTGATTGAAGAGACATCATCTCTATTTTCTGATGAAGTTCAAGGGCGTATTCCAATTGTGCATACCTCTGCATCAACCCATATGGAAAGCCTAAGACTTTTTCAGCACTTTGGCGTGTTTTATCCATTTCAAACGATGACCATTGGTCGAAACATCACATGGAATGAAGTTCCCATTCTTATCGAGGCCAATGATAAAGATCTTGAATCAAGATTGATGCAACTTGCGACAACGATCAGTGCAAAAGCGCAAATTATGAGCCATACGCAGCGGAAAGCATTGCACCTAGCTGGAGTCTTTGTAAACAATTTTACTAATCACTTGGTCAATCTTGCCCAAGATTACCTAGAAGAGCAAGCTATTGACCCCTCATTAACGCATGCCTTAATTCAAGAAACCATGCTTAAGGTTTTGGACATCGGACCAAAACAAGCACAAACCGGACCTGCGATTAGAGGAGATGAAAAAACCATAGCCGCTCACCTTGCCGAACTTCAAGACAAAGAGAAACTTGCTAAGATTTACAAGCAGCTCAGTGAAAGTATTCGAGACCACAATAAATAAGCGTTAGAAACGATGCGTTCTCGGCTTATAAATATCTTTTTTATTGGGCTTAGCATTGGAAGTGAAGCGATCTACATCCACAAAGGAAATGCTAACTTTTTGCTGCTCTGTGTCCTAATCATTTTTGCAACCCTTTGCATTGCCCTTGGGGGCTATCTTGATAATAACCACTATGACCAAGTTATCGATCGTGCAAATGGTAAAAAAGGAATCATCACGAGCAAGAAGATAACCTTCACGCTCTACTCTTCCGGTGTAGCCCTAGGAACAATCTACAGCTTGCTACAATCCCACGGTATTTGGATTAAAATCCTTACCCACAGCTTTTGCTTTTTACTGCCCGCTATTGTCTTGCACCTATATGCCTCAACACTGAGTCGATATAAAGGAATTGGGAACATTGTCATTGCTGGATTATGTTGTTTTTCTTTAGCATTGCCTGGTCTTACAATGCTAGGTACAAGGAAGGAATATTGGATTGCGCTATCGCCTTTTCTTGTAATTCTTTTTGTCTCGACCTATATCAGAGAAATCGCCAAGGACGCTGAAGATGTAAAAGGAGATATTGCCCATGGGAGAATAACACTACCCTTCCTCCTTGGAAACTACTTTACCTCCTTTTTCACCATACTTAACTACCTTGTTTTGGCCCTTGTTGTTCTTGGTTTTGGACTATATTATAACTACACTTGGATTGCAATTACCTTGACAAGTTATCTCATAGTATACAATGTCTTGAGAAAATCATTAAGCTGGAGAAAGACTCAGCTGGCTTGGAAGGGTTTTATAGCGCTCGGTGTATTGTTACGCATTCTGTTTTTACATAACGATATTATATGATTGCCGTGAATAAAAACGTGATTTTAGCCTCTGGATCACCTCGGAGAAAGGAACTTTTATCCCTTGTGATTGACTCCTTTACCTGCCTATCTCTCGATATTGACGAATCCTTTCCTGCCTCCTTGCCTGCCCATAAGGTAGCCGCTCATTTAGCAGTAAAAAAAGCTGAGGTAGCACATCAGAAGTGTGCTGAAGAATCGATTATTATCACAGCCGATACCACGGTAATCTGCGACGATATACTGCTTGAAAAGCCACAGTCGGAAAAACAAGCAGCTCGATTTTTGAATACCATATCCAATCGATGGCATGAGGTCGTAACTGCAGCGTGCATACGCTACTGCGACCAACAATTCCTCCATACTTCGGTCAATAAAGTGCGTTTTTCTTCCTTACCAAGCGATGCAATTGAAGACTATATCCGAACAGGTAGTCCAATGGATAAAGCGGGTGGATATGGAATCCAGGACGATTTTGGTAAGGTCTTTATTGAAAAGATCGAAGGAGACTACCAATCCATTATGGGACTTCAAATCAGTTGGATTCACAAGAAACTAGATGAGTTAATGGACTAGTTCTTCGATGGAACTTTTCTTGCAATGCTATAATTAATCGCTACCCAGAGACCTAAGTGGCGTTCCCGTTCAAGACCGCGTACAATATATTGATGATGAAAGCCGGCTTCTAGAGCAAAATCTTTAATGCCCCTCCAACCGAGGCCGGCATAGACCCAGTTTTGCTGAAATTGAGCCACAGAATTAGCCTCTCCTGTTGGCATTTGCACGAAAGCCTCATTGAAAAATCTCATGTAGACCTTATCACTTAAATCTTCTACATAGGTGATTCGGTGGCGCAACCGATTTCGAAAAGCGAAACCATCGCGCTCAGATATTCCTAAAGAACTATTACTGAAAAGAACACTGGTAAATCGGTGTTCCAATCGTATAGCATGTGTTAGTCTCCCGTTCCATAGCGGGTGATAAAAAGCCACATCCTCCCAAAGATTATGTTCGAGAGCAACCAGGTCGGGTTGTCCACTACGATAAGGCCAATTTTGAATATAGGTGTATCCACCCGTCACCGTAATATGATCTGCTGCTTTCCATTCAACCTTGGGCCGTATTAACAACTGAAGTGGTTCACCTACGAACTCAGTCATTCGCCAATGAAACTCATTGGATAACCTCACCTTAGAGGAAGCGGGATAATGCACCTGTAGCGTTGACCATAGATCAGCATAATTATCCTGTGCGAATAAGACTTGACTTCCTAAGACATACAGACTTACAGTAAACAACCAATTTTTTACTCTTTTAGGCAAATTCATTCTTTTTTTAGCATTATACCCGAAGTCGAATTTGCATAACTGTACCCATCTTAGAAGATGATTTTACGTAAATTTTTCCTCGATGATAGTCCTCAATAATGCGCTTGGCTAAGGATAGACCAAGCCCCCAACCTCTAGTTTTTGTGGTATATCCAGGTTTGAAAATCTTACGATAAGAAGATCGTGGAATCCCGCCACCGGTGTCCTCTATATCCACCATTACATGACTGCCTTTTTGATAAGCATTAATCGCTATGGTTCCATCACCTTGCATGGCATCTAATGCATTTTTCATAACATTTTCTACCACCCATTCAAATAGCGGGACATTTATTTTAACAAGGGGTAAGTTTTCCGCGTAATTCCCATAAAATACAACCCGTTCCGAGGAACGCAACCTTAAATAATTCATCATTTTTTCCAGCAAAATCTCAAGGCTCTCGTCGGACAAATCAGGTTTCGAACCAATCTTAGAAAATCGATCAGATATTAACTGAAGACGATTTACATCCTTTGTGATTTCCGGCAACATACCGTACTTCCCGGGTTCATCCTCCTCTTCATCTTGCATCATAGAAATCCAGGCATCTAATGCTGAGATAGGTGTCCCTAATTGATGGGCTGTCTCCTTAGCCATACCGATCCACACTCGATTTTGCTCAGCATTACGAGAGGAGTTAAATACAAAATATCCCACTACGCCAAAGGCGATAATTGTGAGATAGAAAAAGACCGGAAAGTATCGAAGCTGTTTATAGGTTGCTGAGTTATCATAATATACTTGATAGGAAGCTCCTCCAATATCGAGAGATATGGGCGCATTTGCCTTTTGTAAGTCCTTAATCTCTTCTTGCAGTCGCTTGCCCGTCAGGGATGATATTTCATATTCATGGGCACTCACTGCTTGTCCCTTGTCATCGACTACAATAATTGGGAAATCTGCACTTCGTTCAATATCCTCTAAAAATGAATTTAGTTGATTATAGGTGAGGCTATTGTCATAGTAAATCAATAGGTCGCGATTACTCAAATGAATGGGAATGGGCTTGTTAATCCCTTGGAGGCGTAACCGCAAGGCACTAATGTCTGACGTGTCTTCTGGATTAAATCCATGGACAATTAATGGTTTGTTATCCTCATCTACTACAAGAATTGGAAACTCGGCATTGGCTTCGATCTCTTCCAAAAAGGCATTAAGTCTATTGTTAATGAAGGCAACGAAACGCTTAAATGAAGAGGAATAACTTTGATAGAGAATCTGGTACTTACCCGAGTTGCCAAGATAAACGACGTCTTGGAATAAAGTATCGTGAGTATAGCCTTCTGTGTCGGTAAACACAAAGCGGAACTCTTTATCTAAATACGATTCAATCTCCTCAATCCCCCCTTCGTTGAGCACATCTATATCCTGATTATCCGGAAGATTTCGAGCGGCCACTACTTGTTCTTCATCAGGATCGTAGAGAAGCAAGGGTATGGTATTATTGTTTAGAATAGCGTCGAAGGAGACATTAGCGCCACAGTCCAACAGACGATTTTGAAACAACTCGTCATAGGTCTTTAATATCAGATTGAAATAGGACTCCTCGGATGCTTTTAAGGCAACCTCTAAGGCATCTCTTTCAGATTCTATTGCTGCAATATTCTGTATACGTTTGGCCCAGACTTGTACTTCGATAATCTTTGTGCTATCTCTGTCGTCTTGTATAGTACTAACATCCTTTACATGCAGCGCCCATTGTTCAGCTTTTAACCGTTCGTGTTTTTCTATATCATGAACAATAAACTGTAACCTAATCAACGTAGCCAGCACAGCAATTCCTGCGATAATAAAGAGCGTAAATCGAAGAGAAAAAGGATACCTCAACATCATGATCTAGTGAATAGTTAACATAACGAATTTTATTGGATTCCATTGCTTTCAAAACAACCAAATACTTTAAAATATGCGAGATTTAAACATTGATTTAAGCGGAAAATTGAAACAAGACAGTGCCTAAGCCAGGATTTTGCCCTTATTTTGCTCTATGGCAACCTTTGATCCAAGCGATATTGGCGTAAACAATGGGAATATCTACGGATTTCCCTATCGAGAAGACGCTGCACAGATACATATCCTGCCTGTAGCATGGGAAGCTACGGCATCCTTTGGTAGAGGGTGTGCCAAATCCTACGAAGCAATTCGCCAAGCCTCGCTACAACTGGATTTCTATGATGAAAAGGGAGCCCTTTGGAAGACCCCAATATACATGCAGGAAGCCTTAGGAGAAATCCTGAACAGCCAAGCAGCTCCAAAGGCAGCACGTCTCATTTATTACTTAGAAAATAGGGGACAAATTTTAGATAGAATGGAGGATTTTGACGAAATCAACGCACTATCTAAAGTTCTAAATAATCTCGTCGAAGAGGCGTGTCATGATTTAATAAAAGAGGACAAAAAAATCATTATTCTGGGAGGGGATCACAGTGTTCCATTAGGATTAATCAAGGCGCTCAACAAGAATCAATCTTTTGGCATATTACATTTTGACGCTCATGCTGACCTAAGACCAGGATATCAGGGATTTACCTATTCTCACGCATCGATTATGCATCACGCAAGGCAACTTCCTAACGTGGAATCAATCACCTCTGTCGGGTTGCGTGATATTTCACCTAAAGAAGCTAAAATTATTCGCAAAGATACGCATATAAACGCTTATAGCGATAAATGGTTGGCTGCTCAACGACTTAATTCACGTCCATTTAGCGCGGTTATTGAAGAAATTCTAAAGAAAATTCCGAAGAAAATATACCTTTCATTTGACGTGGATTGCCTCGATCCATCGCTTTGCCCAAATACAGGAACTCCCGTGCCTGGTGGACTCAGTTGGCATGAAATTCAGGCGATCTTAGATGCTCTCTACTACAGTGATATTGACATCGTTGGGGCGGATCTTTGTGAGACGGGAAACCATCCATGGGACGCCCAAGTAAGTGCTCGAATTTTATATCAATTTATAGGCTTATTATCCTGAATTAGGATTGCGCCTTGACCATGGCTGCAAAACGGCCATTTTGAGCAACTAATTCATCCCACGTCCCAAATTCTTGTATTACACCATGGTGTAATACCATGATTTTGTCAGCATGTTGTATGGTCGATAATCGATGAGCAATTACAATGCTCGTCTGATTTTTTATGAGATTCTCGACAGCGTGTTGAATAATTCTCTCCGTTTGAGTATCGATAGAAGAAGTAGCTTCATCCAAAATGAGCAGCGCAGGGTCTTGAACTAGAGCTCGAACAAAAGATATCAGCTGCTTTTGGCCCATAGAAAGCATATTCCCTCGCTCTCCTACTTGAAAATCGTAGCCACTTGGTAACCGCTCGATATATTCATGAGCACCTACAATCTTTGCTGCACGAACAATTTGTTCTCTAGAAATTGAAGAGGATAACCGCACATTGTCCTCAATCGAACCTGAAAAAAGAAATACGTCTTGAAGGACTACCGCCATTTGTCGTCTAAGATGTTTGAGACTGTAGGTTTCAAGCGGCTGGTCATCCACTGTAATACTTCCTGAGTCGAGCTCGTAAAACCGCCCTAAAACATTAATGATTGTCGTTTTACCCGACCCGGTAGATCCAACTATGGCAAGCGTTTCACCCGGCTCTACGGTAAATGAAATTCCCTTGAGAACTGCTTCTTCTGGGACATAGCTAAAGTGAACCTTGTCAAAGGCAACTTTCCCTTTAAGTGGTTGTTCATTCTGGCCCTTGTCTTCAATAATAAAATCCGTATCTAAGAGATCAAAGACGCGATTTGAGGCCACTAGTCCCATCTGTAATACATTGAACCGATCGGCAAGAAATCGGATTGGTCGAAACAACATGTTAATCAATAAGATATAGGTAACTACCGTTCCTACACCACCCGGTTGCTTCACAACTTGGAGACCATGATTCCATGTTATATAATTCACATAAAGATTGCCATCTAATATGCTACTTGTGCCAGTCCAAACCATCAAACCAATGGCAACTGATAGAAGGATTTCAACGGTCGGGAAAAATATTGAATAGTACCATATAGCTCGAATATTAGCCTTTCTGTGTGCTGCATTAATGGAATCAAACTTTGAAAATTCTTGTGCCTCCGCACCAAAAACCTGAATAACGCGCATTCCGCTAATTCGCTCCTGCAAAAAAGCATTTAAACGAGCAACTTGGTTTCGCACATCTTGGAAAGTAACCTTAACCTTTTCTTTAAAAATATAAGTGGCATACAGCAAAAACGGCAGACTAATCATACTCGCTAATGCCAAAGGCCAGCAAAATACAAGCATCGAAACAATAATGACAATGAGCATTAAAATATCTGCAAAAATCAGTAGGATGCCATTGGAAAAAATATCACTGATGGTCTCGGTATCGTTTACCGTTCTCGTTGTGCTTGTCCCAATTGGAGTTGTATCAAAATAGTTTAAGCGCATCAGCATTACATGACCAAACACACGATCTCTCAAATCCTTAACCACCGACTGACCTAGCACTTTAGAACTGTAGGTAAAGGCAAAACGAAAGATAGCCTCTGTAACCAAAACGCCGATCAAAAGAAGAAACATCGTTAGAAGTCCTTCTTGATTCTTAGGCAGAATGTAATTATCGATGGCATCCTGAACAAGATAGGCTCGCATAGGGCCTAGAAAAGCCAAAAATATTGCTAGGACTAGAGCAGAGTAAAAAAGCCTCCGGTGGGGTTTAGACAAACCCAACACGCGCTTTAGTACCGCCAAGTCGATGACATTACCCGTTATATCCTGTCCTTTACTAACCATTATTCCTTGAATCAAATTCCATTGGCAAAGCGTCTTCGTAGCTTATCCCGGCTAAAAATAGACCTTGAGGTGGAGCTGTCAATGATTTTGGCAGAGGTTTTCCATCTCTCAAGGCAGATTCCCAATCACCTATCGATAGTTTACCCTGTCCAAGGTCTGAGAGTCCACCAACTATACGGCGAACCATATTATGCAAAAACCTTCGTGCTGTAATCGTAAATACCAATTCGTTACTCTGCCTGTCCCATTGCGCTTGAACCACCTCGCAATGATAATGCTCTTGGCTATCATCTCGCTTACTCATCGCCTGAAAGTCATCATATTTCATAAGCATCTCCGAGCCTTCCTTTATGCTCGCCCAATTCCATTGATCAAATGCTTGAACCCAGCGGAAACGGTAGGTAAAGGGATTTCTCTTATTTGCTATGTGATATTTATATGTCCTCCATCGGGCAGCATATCGAGCGTGGAAGTCTGCAGCAACGGGCGTACATTCATGCACGATGACTTCATCCGGAAGCATTTTGTTTAATCGATACAGCAGACTATCTAACTCCTTTTGTGCGTCAAAGTGAGCAACATAGTGAGATGCATGTACACCGCGATCCGTTCGACCACAGCCTGTTACAATAATTTCCTCTTGCAACAGTTTTTCTAAATTTTCCTGAAGTACGCCTTGGACAGTTCTGTACTCAGGCTGAACTTGCCAACCAAAAAATGCCTGACCATCATAGCTTAGTGTCAACTTATACCGTGAAACTTGCGTCATCATGACGAATGTACGGCACTTCAGTATCTTGTACTAAATTCTAGATTCATGGTTATTCAACGAATCCATTCAATCTATCTCGGGATATCAACCGTACTGCTCATCCTTTTTTCAGCTACTGGAGAATTTAGTTTTGCGCAATTCAATGGATCCTTGGATAGACCAGTAATCGTTACGCTTCTTTCTATTTTAGTTGCCGCATTGTTAGTTCTCACCATATTTCGTGGGGACCGCCCAGATATTCAGTACCGAATGACCTCCGTGATTCTTGGGCTTCTAGTTATAATCTGCCTTACAATGCTATCTTTAGAAATGACAACTCTATCCCAATCCTGGAGTAGCCTAAGTCCGCTGTCTGCCCTTTTGCTTGTTCTGATGAGCCGTAGAAAAATCGATGAAAATTCACAGGGTCAAAATCGAAGTGCTGCATCCTAATGATTCTTTTAGCTGACGTTGGAGCAAGCACTGCCAAAATTGTCTATCTAGGATCAATTTTTTCCGAGGGAAAGTCTGCGAGAATTGTCAACAAAGGATTTAATCCCACCTACCATACCGAGGAGGAGATTTGTGAACGTATAAGTCAGTGGCCGATACCAAATGGCACTATACATGATATACACTCTGTAATTATTTACGGTGCAGGCTGCATGCGGTTAGACCGCGCCCAAAAAGTCTCTAGGTCGCTCAAAATACATTTTTCCAATGCATCAATTAAGGTATATTCTGATCTGCTTGCGCCGATTCATGCCAACGAAAATCATAAAGGATATTATGCCATTTTAGGAACAGGTTCTGTCTGTTGCCATTTTGATGGTCAATCAATCCATCTGCTCCGACCTTCTTTAGGTTTTCTTATCAATGATACTGGAAGTGGTTTTCATATTGGAAAGACATTTTTAACTCGTTTACTATCTGGTGATATAGTTCATAAACCGTTGACTTTAAAAATTCAAGAACAATGGGGTAGTCCCCTACAACAAGTTGACTGGGTTTCCATTGAAAACGATCCAATCTTTCAATCAAGAGTGGCATCTCTGACAAAAATCGTGGCTACTTATCAAGGGGATGAAGGTATTCGATCAATCCTTTTTGAATGTTTTGAGTTATGGGTAAGTGATCTCGTCAAACATGGACAAGATCCAATAAAAAAAATACACCTCTCGGGGTCTGTGGGTTTCCACTTTAAAGAAGTTATTCATAAAGTGCTTTCCGCAAAGGGCATTCAAATTGGCCAATGCATCGCTTCCCCTATGACTGTCCTAGAAAAGCGACTAAACATTGCATAAAGCCCAATAATTGACGACATTTAACGCATAAAGTGTTTGTTACTTTAGAACTATGAACCAGCCTAGCAAAATTGCCGTCCTCACCAGCGGAGGAGATGCACCGGGAATGAATGCCGCTTTACGAGCCGCAGTGCGTACCATTTCTTGGCATAAGAAATTAGCATACGGCGTCTATCGGGGTTATGATGGCCTTATATCAAACGACATAAAATACCTCGATGCACGCTCTGTAAATCACATCTTGGGGCGTGGAGGAACCATGCTTAAATCGGCCCGTTCAGAGGGATTCCGAACAAAAGAGGGTCGTCAAACAGCCTTTGATAACTTAAATGCTCAAGGAATTGATAGCCTTATTGTAATAGGAGGAGACGGATCATTAACTGGTGCGCACCTCATGCACGAAGAACATGGCATTCCAACTATTGGCATACCAGCTACTATAGATAACGACTTAATGGGCACAGACGAATCCATTGGATTTGATACCGCACTGAATACCGCGGTTGAAGCAGTTGATAAAATTCGAGATACCGCGGCATCCCATAATAGGCTTTTCTTAGTAGAAGTTATGGGGCGAAACAGCGGCGAGATTGCCTTAGCAACAGGAATTGCAACAGGAGCCCTTGCCGTGATGACGCCTGAAGAAGATCTCAGTGTAGATGACCTCATTCAAATTCTTGAGCGAGGCCGTCGAAATAAAAAAACATCCAATATTGTTATTGTTGCTGAAGGCTATGGAAAAAATGGTGCCGAGGATCTTGGCAGAGTAATCCAAAAGAGAACTGACCTCTATGAAACTAAGGTTACTGTCTTAGGGCATATTCAAAGAGGAGGCCAACCGTCCGTAAGAGATCGCTTATTGGCAAGTGAACTCGGTCATGCCGCAGTAGAAGCGCTTATGAATGGCAAAAAGGATATCATGGTAGGCCTAAAACAAAGTAACATTGAGCACATTCCTATTTTGGAAGCTGTGCAAAGCAAAAAATATCTTAACCCAAATTATCTTCAACTCGTAAAAGAATTATCGATATGAAAAACATCGCTATTAACGGATTTGGGCGTATTGGACGCCTGACATTCAGAAATCTAATGCAACGAAATAACCTCAATGTAATTGCCATCAACGACCTTACAGATATCAATACATTGGCTCACTTGCTGAAATATGACTCCGTTCAAGGAAAATATCCCGGAGAAGTACGTGTCGAAAACAATGTAATCATTGTAGACGGACACAGCATTGAGATCACGGCTGAAAGAGATCCAAGAAACTTACCTTGGAATAATCACAACATTGACCTCGTTGTTGAATCGACAGGACGTTTTTTAACTAGTGAATTAGCCCAAAAGCATATTGACGCAGGAGCTAAGCGTGTTCTTTTATCAGCACCTGCAAAATCAGCAGATATCCCAACCTTCGTCCTTGGTGTTAACGACAGTGGGTTAACCGATCAACCGATTGTATCTAACGCTAGTTGTACAACGAACTGCGGTGCTCCAATGACCAAAGTCATTCATGATCACCTAGTCGTAAAACGTGGTTTTTTAACTACCGTCCACGCCTACACATCAGATCAAAATATTCTCGATGCGCCTCATGCTGACTTACGTCGAGCACGTGCTGCGGCCTTGAGCATCATTCCAACAAGAACTGGCGCCGCCAAGGCAATAGGCCTAGTCATGCCTTCAATGCAAGGTAAAATTGATGGGGTAGCAGCACGAGTCCCAACACCAACTGGATCCTTCACACAGATTTCATTTCAAACGGAAAAAACTGCATCGATTGAGGAGATTATGCAATTCTTCAAAGAGGCTGCTGCAAGTAATCTAAAAGGTGTGTTGGAGTACTCCGAAGACCCATTAGTCTCTACAGATATTATTGGAAATCCGCACTCATGTATTTTTGATGCAACCCTAACAAAATCCTCAGAAAACCTCATCACTGTATTTGGTTGGTATGATAATGAAATGGGATATGCCACAAGAATGGCAGATATGACGGAACGCATGACAGCGTAATCCCTCACTTCGTTACCTTGCGAATCCTTTAATCAAAAATCATGATAATAGTAGCTGACAGCGGATCCATGAAGTGTGATTGGGCAGTCGTTGCCCGAGATGGAAGATTGGTAAAAGAGTTTAAAACAATGGGCTTCCATCCCCTATTTCACTCATCGACTTTGATTGAGAAGATTCTAGGTCATATGAGCGAATTCAAGACAATCGCATCTCAGATAGAAGAAGTATACTTCTACGGTCCTGGCAATGAAATTCCTCAACGTGCTCGCATTATCGAGATGGCTATGCGAAATATTTTTAACAACGCAGAAACGGTAGAAGTTGCCGATGATATTACAGCGAGCGCCTATGCCTCGTACAGAGGTGAACCTGTTATTGCATGCATCCTCGGCACATCCTCTCACGCTTGTACCTATGACGGTAAGGAAGTTGTTTTAGCACGACCACCATTAGGTTTTATTCTGGGTAGTGAAGGGAGTGGATCCTATTTTGGTAAAAAAATTATACGGGATTATTTCTACCATCGTCTACCTGAAGATTTGCACCAAGCCTTTTCGGAGCGTTACAACCTCAATGTAGAAGAGTTTACTGATCGATTATACAGAGATCCTCAGGCACATGTTTATGTCGCGGGCTTTATGCAATTTGTATGCGACAACCGTGAACACCGGTACATTCAGCAAATCAGTGAAAAGGGATTTAGAAAGTTTATTGAAAACCAAATCGTAAAGTTTGAAAATGCGGAATCCATGCCAATTCACTTTCTCGGTAGTGTAGCCTATTTCTTTCAAGAGCAGATTAAAATCTTGTGTGAAGAGTATAACCTCAAGCCTAAGACCTTTAATCGCAAGCCTGTAGTTAATCTCCTGAACTACCATACAAGCGAGTAAATAGTCATAAATTAATTGAATGTTTATGGGTTGGGAAAAGCCTCTTCAGGAATCTCGTAAAGGACAAAGCCATTTCGGTTTTCTAGAAAAGTCCATTCTGAGGGTACCCCTTTGTTTTGTACGACATTGCTGCGGGTAACAACATAGACCGTTAGGCCATTTACCGTCGCGGCATTGATCTCTTCAAAATGGGCAATATCTTCTGGGTTTCTCTTGAGATAAAAATGATCGGCATAGGTCTTAAACCCGTAGGTCACAACAACAACATCTTTTTCGGCCAACTCCTTGTAAATCTCAATTGCTGCTCGTTGTGTATAACCCTCTATTCTCGGCACAACCAAATACACTATGGATTGCGCCAAAATTGACACTGATAAAATGATTCCGATAACCGCTCCTTTTCCAGGACCGCGGTTTGCCATAAAAAGAGATACCAGCATCCCAATAAAAAACAAAGCAGACAACCAAAGAATGGAAGAGGGCCAAACCACTGACGCCTTTAGGTTATCCAAAGCAAAAACGTCATTTATAGTAAGGTTTGTCCACAATAATGAAGGAGTATTCCCTATGAAATAGATGAGCACCATTGCAACAGCAAACAGCAACGAGAGTAATATTAGCAGAGATATTTCCCACCAGAGTAAAACTTCCTTATGCTTTGCAAGCATCCATAAACGAAGGCTCGCCAAATACGTAATTGGGAAGTAAGCCAAGGACGAATAATGCATGATCTTGGTCTGAACAAGTTCAAAAACAACAAGGACGGTAAACAATGTAATCAGCATCCACAACATGAAATTTTGAGTTAATGCAGAATATGCTTCCCGTTTTTTCCATGCTGAAAATATTAGTGGAGCACATGGGAAAGTTCCAACAAACAGAACTAATACGTGATAGCCTATAAACCCGCCGTGCCCCGCATCGGCCTGGCTGCCCAACTCAAAATGGCGTTTAAGAAAGGCGCCAAAAAAAGCCCAACCTTCTTGTTGGACATAGATCAGTGTCCATATACCTAAAATAAGGCCCATAGAAACAAACATCATAATCGCTTCATTAAGCCGGACGATTCGGCGGAACCTTGACATAATAAAGTACGCGACAAATACAAGACTGAATAAAAACAGTGCAACTGGACCCTTGGTCAGTATGGCTAGGCCCATAAACAAACCGCATAGCCGCATAGCTCGAAAACGTCGTTTCTTTCGTCGATTGCTTGGCACAAACTCCCAGCTCTCCGTCATCTGAGCTAAAAAGTAGATAGCTAAAAAAATAAATAGGTTAAATGTTGGGTCAATCAAGGCAGACTTGAAGTATAAAAAGGGAAGCATGCTGACTGCATAAAGCATAGCCCAGAGCATACCAAAACCGTTCCCTTGAAGCCGTTTTCCTACCGTATATAAAGTCCATAGAGTAATTACCCCTATTAGCGCATTGGGCAGACGCGCCCCAAAGGATGATATCCCGAAATACTTCATGGATAGCGCCTGCATCCAAAAAAAGAAGGGTGGCTTTTCATAAAAAGGCTCATATGCCATTTGCAACTTCAGCCAATCACCAGTTACAATCATTTCTCGGGCAATCTCAGCAAAATTGATTTCATCCCAATCAAAAAGGTGACTTCCCCCAAGCATTGGAAGGTAAAGCAATAAGCCAATGGGAACAATCCATAAACCGTAAGGCCACTTTCGAATATCGAAGTAGTGAAGCATGAATTGAAATTACAAGGAATGAATTAAGTAAGTCATTCTATCAACGCTTAAGGCATTTGGAAAGGAGATCGTGATGTAAAGATGTCCACCATAAGTCATGCTGCAAATGCCTATCAAACAAACGATATACTATGCCTGCGGATAGCAGTCCCACCAACATTCCAGCAAAAACATCATGATAAAAATGCATCAGTAGGTACATCCGGGAAAAGGCAATTATAAAGGCAATAAAAAGCGCGATTCCCTTGACTGCTTTTGACGAAGCTGATACAACTACGGAGAGTGCAATGGCAATTGCCACGGCACTATGTCCAGAGGGGAACGAAAAGTTTTCTGCAAGGTCGAATCCTTCCACTCTGTACCACGTGTCATAATCAAGCACAGCATGGGGCCTTAGCCGGTCATAAAAAACAAACCGTTTTAAAACTTGAGCGGACAAGCCAGCAACGGCAAAACTTATCAAGGATAATGCAAAGGCCCTTTTATTCACTAGAACTCCAATCAAGACAAAAAGAAAAATAATTAATGGGGCTTCAATGAGACGGGTAGACCACACCATAACAAGATCTAACCAAGGGGTGTGCATGGCATTAATACAATGCAGGATCACCGTGGCATCAATAAATAGCAATCCGTGGCCGAACAACAGACCGGCAAGAAATATCCAAAATCCGCGGTTATGCAAAAGCTTCATGATGTAATAATTCCACGATCATTTAATGCACGAATAGCGAGGTATAAACCAATAGGATACAGGATTATAGAGGGTAGCCACATCGCAAGATGTGGGTTCAAGACGCCTTCCTCTGACATATTTTCTGTAATCGATGAAATAACTAAGTAAATGACAAAGATTACAATGGAAACAATGAGGGCGTGCCCTATTCCGCCACGCTTGAGGATAGCTCCTAGTGAACCGCCAAAGAGAAAAAAAAGGAAACAAGCTGAGGCCATTGTATATTTTCTATGAATATCATTCCAATGATTGGCATACAGCCGTTTGCGGTAGTCCAACATAGGTAGGTTGCGCATGTAATTGGAATTGATTTGTCCAAGCCTAGTCTGCACAACACTTTTTAATCCAAGCCATTGTTCAGCAGACAGATCGTTTAGATTTTTGTAGAAGCCCTCCTTTATGTTTTCCCCTGGATGGGTTCGGCTTTGTGAAACCATGTAAAGGGCATTCCCATCGGATAAGTTCCGTTCTAAGCTATCTATGGACCTTAGCTGCTCCTCGACAAGCTTTCGAGATTCTGCTAAGGTGTGTACCCCTTTATGGCGTTCTGTTTTGAACGATTCCTCATCGGTCTCCTGCATGGTAAACCCGCCTAAATCAAAGGAGCGGATCATTGTATCGAACTCCGTTACACTGTACTCTGTCGGTGTATTTAGAGCGTATAAATCGGAATATTCGGAATATATACTCCCCCGAAAGAATTCCAACTGCAAAATGGCTTGATCGGATGAAGTTGTGACCTTTGCCTCATCAGCCACTATTATATACTGAATTTTCCGATCCTTGGTGTGGTCATAGACGATTACCTGTCGCAGTGTGGACCCATCGGGATCTTTACCTCCGATGTATATAGTGATACCCTCAATCGCTTGATTAAAAGTACGCTCATTAAACGATAACGCCGGTCGCTTTTGACCAATGTCATACCTTAGCTGGTAAACCTTTTGAAAGGACTTTGGAATCAAAGTATCCGCGAGGAAAAACGAGGAAAACCCTACTAAAATTGAAAGGAAGATTAGGGGCCTAATTAGCCTCAAATAGGAAATGCCTGAGGCTTTTGATGCCGTTATCTCATGATCCTCAGCCATACGTCCAATGACTAAAAGAGCCGATAGCAAGACCGCTAAAGGAAGGGCTAAAGGGAGCGTTTGAAGTGCAAAATGCATCATAAACTCCCCTAATACGGACAATGGCAATCCTTTTCCAATGAGCTCATTGGCATACTTCCAAAGACCTTGCATTACCAAGACAAAATCGGCTACAAAAAGAGATAAAATAAACGGTCCAGCGTACCGCTTGACAAGACTAGAATCTAGTGGGTTAAGCCATAACACAATCCGATGTTGTTAAGCACCTATGCGTTTGGTCAGCTGCTCAAACTGACTGAGCCAAAGTTGCTTTTGATCTTCAACCTCATCCGCCTCAGTGAAGTCAGTAAGATATAACACCGTGTCATTACTGATTTCGGACTTGGTAATTTCAAAAGAAAAGTACTCATCGTCTTCTCCATCAACCCATACATAGACTACCTTTTCAGGGTCGACACCCTCAACAAGTCGGGCATCTTCTGTAGAGCCATCCCAACCAAAAGTGTATATATCCTCGTTAATATCACAGGACTCGCAAAACCATTGTGTTAAGCCTGACGGAGTAGTGAGGAAAGAATACAAAATAGACGGTGAACTTCTAATTTGATATTCCAATGAAAATTTTGTACGTGCCATAGAGTGTATGTTACAACCGTGAGATACAAGATTAATTTGATTTAACAAAATCCTACAAAGAAGATATCCCCAAAATGACGTGGATTGATGTCAATACTTGCTATATTTGCGGATTATTGCAGAAAAAAGAAAACATCTTATTGTTTTTTTCGTATTTAACGGTACAAATTGAATCTGTTCTATGGGAATGCGTCAGCTGAAAATTACGAAGTCGATTACGAATCGCGAAAGTCAATCACTAGAGAAATATCTTCAAGAAATCGGAAAGGTTGACCTTCTGACCCCCGAGGATGAAGTAGATTTAGCGCAACGCATTAGACAAGGAGACCAGATTGCCCTCGAACGTCTCACTAAAGCGAACTTACGATTCGTGGTTTCCGTTGCTAAGCAATATCAAAACCAAGGATTGTCACTGAGTGATTTAATTAATGAAGGAAACCTAGGTTTGATCAAAGCTGCTCAGCGTTTTGATGAAACAAGAGGTTTTAAGTTTATCTCTTACGCGGTTTGGTGGATTCGTCAATCTATATTGCAAGCATTAGCTGAACAGTCAAGAATTGTGCGCCTCCCTTTAAATAAAGTAGGATCTCTCAACAAAATCAATAAAGCATTCTCTCAACTAGAGCAAGAGTTCGAGCGTGAACCAACACCAGAAGAGTTAGCAGAAGTTCTTGAATTACATGCTCAAGAAATCGAGACAACGATGGGAGTAGCTGCACGTCACGTATCCGTAGATGCACCCTTTGTTGACGGAGAGGACAACTCGCTCCTTGATGTGTTAGAAGATCACAATACAGAGCGTACTGACGCTAAATTAGAATACTTGGATTCCCTTCGTCGAGAAATTGAGCGATCACTATCTACTCTATCCGAACGTCAAAGTGATGTTGTCAAGCTATACTTCGGTATAGGTGTAGAACACCCAATGTCCCTAGAAGATATCGGTGCAGAATTCGATTTAACAAGAGAACGAGTGCGCCAGATAAAAGATAAAGCAATCAATAAATTGCGCACCGCCTCACGAAGCAAACTTTTGAAATCCTACCTTGGAGGATAAAACCACCCCTAATGTAAATACCCGGTTAATGGGGGACAATGACTACCCTGCTCACGACCCTAGAGCGACAAAGAAGTCGGAGGGAATGGGCTACAAGGGTAGAGAATTCAGCTATGCAAGCCCAAAAGATCCTTGGTTTAAAAGATGGTTTGTACGATTTATGGAGTGGGTAGTAGGAAGGCCTTTTTTGTATCGCATGTATCGCAGGCTAAATGAAATGGAAGCAACCCCTCAAAATGTCTGGGGGCATGGTCTTGACATATTAAATATTAAGATAAAATACGATGAGGACCAACTTGATAAGATACCTCCAAGTGGTCCCACCATCGTTGTTGCCAACCACCCTTTTGGCCTAGCGGATGGAGGTATGCTTGGTCACCTTGTTACAAGAAAGCGGGATGACTTCTTTATCCTAGTCAACGAGATTATCAGCCGAGTCCCTTTGCTTAAAGGCCATATGCTGCCGGTAGAATTTTCACAAACAGAAGAGGGCAAGAAAATAAATCAAAACACTAAAGACCAAACAACAAAGAGGCTCAACAATGGAGACTGTCTAATCATCTTTCCAGGAGGTGGGGTTGCCACCCGAAGTAATCCTTTTAAGAGAGAATCCCTATCAGAATATAAGTGGAGATATTTTATCTGCGATCGCATTCATGAAGCAAAATGCACCGTAGTCCCCATGTACTTCCATGGAGAGAATTCGTTTTGGTTCCACTTTGGGAGCTGGATTCATGTCAACTTGCGTATGTCTATGCTACTTCGAGAGCTGAAGAATAAACGCAATAAGACACTGGACGTAACCATTGGCGATCCTATTCCTTACAGCACTATGGAAGGGATAAAAGATAAAGTTGAGTTAATCAACTATATTGAGGCCCAAACCATGCGCCTTAGAGATTTTCCACCAAAATCTTAGCGTGTGAGCAAACCACAAATAGATTGTGGTAAAGACTCTTACCTTCATAAGATATGACAGAGTTTCTATCCCTTGTTCCATATTTTTTGCTCATTCCAGCAATTCTTATAGGCTTTTATTGGGGCAAGGCATCCTCCACGAATCAGTTAGGCAAAGAGGTTTCTGCCTTACAAACTGAGAATAACTTACAGAAGACTTCGCTAAAAAAGTCTGAAGAAAAAACCGCTGTTCTAGAACAGGACAAGCGACAATTTGAAGAAAAATTGTTTGCACTACAAGGACAGATTGCGGCGTTAAAAGAAAAAAACACTGTAAGCCTCGAAGAGCGACAAAAGCAGGAAGAAGCATTGCAAGAGAAGTTTGAAAACTTAGCCAATCGAGTTTTCGAGCATAGCAGTAAGACCTTTGTTGCCCGGCAAAAGAGCGAAATGGATACTTTGCTCTTGCCCTTTAAAAAGGATATGGACACCTTTAAATCTCAGGTTGAAAAGTATAATGAAAACTTTCTTACATCCAATGCAGCTCTAGACCAAAAACTAAAGCATATTACCGAGTTAAACAATCGGATGCTAGAAGATGCTAAAAACCTTACGGAAGCACTGAAAGGAGATAAACAAAAACAAGGTGCATGGGGTGAAATGGTACTTGAGCGAATCCTGGAGATGAGTGGTTTGGAAAAAGGTCGGGAATACGTAACCCAAGACTCTTACACCAATGAGGACCAAAGTCGTATGCGCCCCGATGTTGTGGTCAAATTGCCTGATGGAAAACGGATCATTATTGACTCAAAAGTCTCGCTTACAGCGTATGAACGATATTATACGGTAGATGACGATTCAGAGAAGGAAGTCCACCTCAAAAGCCATATTCAGTCGCTCAAAAATCACATTAAGTCACTCGGGGACAAAGGCTACCAAAAACATGAAAGCCTAGACACCCTTGACTTTGTTTTTATGTTCATCCCAATTGAAGGAGCATACAGCGTGGCAATCCGAGAAGATGATGGATTATTGGATCTTGCTTTGTCGAAGAATGTCATATTAATGACGCCGCTAACCTTGCTTTCTGCCCTGCGGACTGCAAACAATCTGTGGCGCATTGAAGATCAAAACGCCAATGCCAAGGAAATTGCTCGACTTGCCGGGCGTATCTATGAAAAACTCGCATTAAGTCTAGAAGATTTAGTGACCATCGGAAAAAACCTCGACAAATCAAAACAGGATTACGAGAATGTCATGGGTCGTTTAACAACCGGCAAAGGAAATCTTGTGCGGACAGCAGAAGAGTTAAAAAAACTAGGTGCTGACACAACCAAGTCGATTGATATAAAGATCATCGAAAAAGCAAATGATCCCAGTCTAGACTCGCCGAACGCTATACCCTTAGAGGATTAAAAAAGACTGATTTATAAAAGTTATTCGAAGTATGATGATAGGGCTTTATCGTCTGCTTGGGTGGCCTTCCATATCGCTATTTCGCCTTTGGCGTTAATCACCATAAACCGCGGTATCCACGTTAATCCAATATATTGTCCAAGGTCGCCTTTCATTCCCTCTGGAAGATATAGGTGATCTCCCTTTAGATTGTGCGTTTCAATGGCATCAAGCCACCGACTGCGCTCTTGATCTACATTCACATAAAGGAAAACAACGTTTTGCGGATTATTCGCATTATAATCTTTGAGGTATGGAAAGCTCTCTATACAGTCTCCACACCAACTTGCCCAAAAGTCAATCAAAACCGTTTTGCCCTTATACCGGGCGAGTACATCACTAAATGAGATCTCTTTCCCAGTGACTTCCTCCATAACAACGTCAGGAATGAAAGTATTCTCATCGAATGTAGTTTTGGGCTGCGTGCAACCTATTTGAAGAATTACACCAACCATAAATAATGTCAAGGTCTGCGACAAAATTCTCATTGTTTTTAGATTTATGATTCCTTAAAAATACATTGTAAGCATTGGCTTTAAGAAGAATCATATTAACCTTCAAAACTATCTACTGCTCTGCCAAAGCTTCCATGAAGCCTCGGCTTGACCCTGGAGCATAGTCATTCCATCAAGTGTTTTACCACCTTTTTCTGCCACTGTTTTCAAAAAGGATGTTATCACAGGATTATAGACCATATCGAATACAAGGTGTTCTTGCCCTACAGACTCATAAGGAATCAAAGGACGCTGCTCTACGTCGGGCCACTGTCCCACCGGACTCGCATTGATGATCAACAAATACTCCTGAATAACATGATGATCCAAATCACTATATCGCAGCGTTTCCTCATCAGATAGACTCCTTGACACAAAAGTTGGCCAAACTTCCCAACTTCGGAGTACGTGAGCTGCTGCCCTTGCAGCTCCACCTGTACCTAAAATCAGTGCTTTCGTATGCCAAGTCGTAAGGTGAGGTGATAAGGTTTCTTCTATACCCTTGATGTCTGTGTTATAGCCTTTCCAACCCTCTTGGCAACGAACCAGAGTGTTAACTGCCCCAATAGCCTCTGCCTCTGGATCGAGTGCATCGAGCAAGTCCATGATGCTTGACTTATACGGCATTGTTACATTAAAGCCGTCATAATCTTGCATAAGATAGCCAGAAACATCCTTTAGACTATTACACGAGCATAATGAATAGTTCCCATTCAGAGGTTCTACTCTTTTGCCAACCAGGTCTGGACTCAGCGAATGCCCTATATCTTTTCCCAAAAGTCCGAGTTTCATCCTTAACCGTTATTTTCTTTTCCAAGATATTCTATGCCGAGAACAGCACCTACTCCGAGAGCCATCAACCCCAGCATGATCCAAAAGTTTATGTCACCAAAGCTATCCAAAGATGGAATCCATCGCACGTAGTCAACAATCAAACCTTCTTCACAAGCATTGGCCACCACTTCACCATATTTATCTAATGGTTCGCCAAGCGCATTTTTGTGATAAACTGAATTCTTCCAGGGCCAGATGACATAAAGTGATCCAAAGACGAATCCCGCCATCAATGCCAGTGTTTCGCTTTTAGCTCGTTCAAAAAGCATGGCAATAATTCGAGTCAAGGCTAAAAGCCCCAATCCTGCGCCTAGGGCAAGAGGCGCCAATATGGAAAACTCCATGTCTGAAACCGCATTGACCACGTTAGCATAGCTTCCCATCAGAAGTAATATGTATGACCCGCTTAACCCTGGAAGGACCATGCTACAAACAGCTACTAAGCCACACAAGGTCATGTACAAAAAGCCATCACCTCCTTTCATTGGAGGTAGGAGTCCGATACCCATTGCAATAGCCACACCTACTACAAAAAGCGCAGTGGTGAGCACAGACCGCTCATCGACCCGTTTTACAACCGTATAAACCGAAGCTAAAATGAGTCCAAAAAAGAGGGCATTCACTTGCATCGGGTAGGCGCACAAAAAACCAGATAAAATGTTGGCTAAGGCAATGATTCCTAACGCCACACCAAAAAATAACATCGCTAGAAATCCGCCATTGACATATTTGAAGGCATCAAACCATTGAAAGCGAAGCAATAATCGAATAAAATGCTTATCTATCTGTTTAAGTGAGGAAAATATCTCAGCATATACCCCACCAACCAGCGCTATGGTTCCACCAGAGACTCCTGGAATGACATTCGCTATTCCCATGGCTAAACCTACAGCAAACGTCTGAATATATCGACTAATTGACATGCGCCCAATGTATGGTTATGTGCGCAAAAGATTGGCAAAAAGAGGATCTTCGGCCATGTGAGGATCAGATAAAATCCAATGACTTGCTCGCTTCTCGTCACAAATCATGCCTTGTTCTGCACTAACAATGGCCTGATTTCTTCGGCCCAAGGTGTAGCAGTATACGGCATGGGCAAAATAGAAATCCGCCTCATGAGGGAAAAGCTCGATACAATCTTCTAAAAACTCAATAGCATCTTGAACCTCCCCCGCTTCAACATAGAGCATGGCGAGTTCCATCATTAATCGTTGATTGTCACGATTATCCTTGACGATATCTTTGAGTAGCGAAATCGCCAACTCCCAGTCACTAAGTTCCTTGTAGGCTTCAATCAACGTGATGGAATAATCGAGGTTGCTACGATTTAATCGCACAGCCTTTTCCAAAGGAGAAAGGCAATCTTCATATTTTTCTTCAGCCAACAAACAACAACCAAGCCCATAGAAGGCCTCGTCATTTCTTGGATCTAATGATATACACCTTCGATAATATACCTTGGCTTCATCCACATCACTCACCATAGCATAGCAATTCGCTAAACGAAGAAAGACATCACGATTAGGAAGGTTTAACTCAAGTACTGAATGATACAAGGCCAACGCTTTTTCATAATTCTGTAATTCCATGTAGAGGTCTGCACATAAAATCGATGCCGCATCGTGTCCTTCATTGATAGCCAAGACAAATTCCAAGGCAGAAATCGCCTCTTTGAGGTTTTCCATTCCGATATGAGCCTGAGCAATATTAAACCAAGCCGCCTCATGATATGGGTCATTATCCAATAGTTCTTGATGGATTTCTATACTCTTTGCATACATACCAGTTAACTCCACGGCAAACCATAGCCGATTGAGTGCATCGATATGTTTAGGATGGAGCTTTAGCAATGCCTCAAGAGCCTCTATAACTTCAACATAGTGCTCGACATCTTCATAAATGTCAGCCAATTCGATGTATAACTCAATGGCCTCATCATTAGAAGCTATTCGCAAACGGTCGTTCACAAGATCAATAGCCAGTTGATGCTTATCCCGCATGGCAAGAAGATCCGCTCGACTGAGCACAATCTGAAGATCATTGGGTTGTAAACTTTCAGCAATATCAAGCCACTCTTCGGCCTGTTCCAATTGACCAAGTTCTAACAAAACCTCTGCATGCTTTAAACTTAATGACCCTGCATAGGGATGAGCTTTGCATCCTGCTTGGATTAAACTTATAGCTTGTTCAAAGTCACCAGTAGAAAAATAATGATCAAAAAGCTCCTCACACTCGGAGACCTCTAGGTAAATAGAATCACCCGTTGCTTTTGCCATCTCATACTTTTGAATGATGCGACCGAGGTCACTCATAAATCCATCAAAATCCCTATCAAACATATGCTCTCTTAGATCTTAATATGAAAGATAGATAATGCCTTGTGCATCTTTTGTAAATATTCTTCACGACAATGGATAATTGTGGATAGCCCTTAGAAAACGTCAGATTACAAGGGAATGTTGCCGTGTTTTTTACGGGGTAAGTTGTCGACCTTTTGAGAAAGCATATCCAACCCTCGAGCAATCTTAGCGCGAGTTTCTTCCGGCAGAATAACCGCATCGATAAACCCTCGAGAAGCGGCCTTATAAGGATTCATAAATTCATCTCGATAAGCCGCTACCTTTTCCTGCAGCATAGCCTCTGGGTCATCAGATTGTTTAATTTCATGCTTGTAAATGATTTCCGCTGCACCTTGTGGTCCCATTACAGCAATTTCTGCATCTGGCCAAGCATAATTTAAGTCCCCTCCTATGTGTTTTGAAGACATAACATCATAGGCTCCTCCATAGGCTTTACGGGTTATTATCGTGATTTTAGGAACAGTGGCTTCTGCATAAGCGTAAAGCAGCTTGGCACCATTGGATATAATCCCATTCCATTCTTGATCGGTTCCGGGTAAAAATCCAGGAACATCTACTAGCGTAACTAAAGGAATATTAAAACTGTCGCAAAAGCGTACAAATCGCGCTCCTTTTCTCGAAGATTCAATATCTAAAACACCAGCGAGCACTGCGGGCTGATTGGCAACAATGCCCACTGACCTGCCTTCTATTCGGGCAAATCCAACCAAAATATTTTCAGCATAATCCTTGTGGATTTCAAAAAAGCTGTTTTCATCAATAATCGCATAGAGCAACTCACGCATATCATAGGGCTGAGATGCTGACGAAGGCATTATATCTTGCAGCGATTCCCCTGATAAAGCAGGTTCACATGCTTCGACTAACGGAGGATTGTCTTCACAGTTTTGAGGGATATAGGCCAATAGTTGCTGAATACCCCGTAAGGCCTTTATCTCATCGGCAAAGGTGCAATGAGTCACTCCAGACTTACTGGCGTGGCTTTGAGCGCCTCCTAACTCCTCAGAAGTAACTTCTTCATGGGTCACTGTTTTTACAACATTAGGTCCAGTAACAAACATGTAGGAGGTTTTTTCAACCATAAAGATAAAGTCTGTAATGGCCGGCGAATAGACCGCTCCCCCAGCGCAGGGACCTAAAACCGCGCTGATTTGAGGCACAACACCGCTTGCTCTTGTATTGCGATAAAAAATATCTGCATACCCTCCAAGACTTTTAACCCCATCCTGGATCCGCGCACCTCCACTGTCATTTAATCCGATAACCGGCGCACCATTCTGCATGGCAAGATCCATAATCTTACATATTTTTTCTGCGTGCGTCTCACTTAATGAACCACCGAAAACGGTAAAATCCTGGCTGAATATATATACTAATCTTCCTTGAATTTTACCAAAACCAGTAACGACTCCATCTCCGTAAAATGATTGATTATTTTGCCTTGTGCGTGCTTCTACGAACATACCAATCTCCTCGAAGCTACCTTTGTCGAGCAAGACCTCTATTCGTTCTCTAGCGGTTAGTTTTCCCTTGGCATGCTGTTTTTCAATCCGCTCTTCACCACCACCCAATTTTGCAATTTCTTTACGTTGTTGTAAATCCTTTTGTTTGTTCATCTGCTTTAGATCAATTTTTTAGTCTCACCAACGAATTACCGTGGTGCTCTAAATACCATTAAACGATGAAGATAGAAAATTGCACACGTAAGGCCCGCTAAGAATTTTTGATTTGCTCGATAGCCTTAGGAAAGAACCACTTAAACCAAGCTAAGCCAAGACCCCCGGTTAAAACCCAATAGATAATTTCACTAGACCAACCCCAGGCTAGGCTGGTACAATTAACACCATAAAACAATAGAATCAAAAAGACAATGAAGCCAATGCAACTCAAAATTTCAATAACTAAAGACCACGCGGTTTGGCCTAAACCTACAATAGCATTAAACAAAATCGTCCCGATGGAATACGTCCACAATGAGGCCATGGAGACATAGAGCGTTACCAAACCTACTTCGACTAATTCAGGGGTTGTAATGCACAAAAGAAGGGTTTTGGGGATTAGAAGGACAGGAAGAGTAACTAAAACAGCGACCAAAAGACTCAAGCCGATCATCCGTTTTACGGTAGGAATAATCTCATCATAGGCTCCCTTTCCAACTAGATTACCAATCGCAGTATTGGTTGTGGAGGCAAAGGCATAGGAAGTTACTCCAAAAAGGGTATAAAAATTTTTCACCGGTCCAGAAGCAGCCCAAGCCGTTGACCCCAATTTTCGCTCAACAAGGGTAAAAAACAGAAACCATGTAGTCAAAGCAATAATCGCCTGAAAGATAAGCGGTAAAGACGTCCAATTGATTTGAGCAAATAGTTGACGACTAAACGCTTTAAAATGAAAAATCTTGAGTCTTGGAATCAATCGTTGATATAACAACCCAGCGGTGAAAACTCCAAGTGAAACAACTTCTGCAATGTTTGAAGCCCATGCAGCACCCCGAATTCCCATCGGCTCAAGACCAAATTTTCCAAAAACAAATACCCAATTCAAAAAGATGTTTGTCAAGGACATAGAGGCGATGGCCACAGCAAGGATTTTAGTACGCTCAATTCCGCTATACATGGCCAACATTACACAACCAATAAAAGAAAATCCAAATCCGATTTTTCGAATGGAGAGGTAATCCCACGAGGATTCAATCGCTTCCGGTGTATTGAGCAATGCCGACAATAAGGTCAACCCAAATTGATCCACGAGCAAAATAAGGAACATGGCCATAGCAAGCAAGGTGATCAACGCATGATCAACTATGGCTCCTACTTTGTGCAAGGCATTCGCACCAACTTGGTTTGCTACCAGAATTTGAACCCCTTTACAATAGGCATATCCCATGATAAATATGGTGGTATACAAGTGGCCAACGTAGCTGATAGCACCTTGCTCTATCGGGCCGACAAACTTCATAAAATACATATCGGCAAATCCGATTGCGGAGTAGGCCAGATTTCCAAGAATCAGTGGGAGGGCAATATTAAAAATTCGTCTATACGAATAGTTCAATTGTCTCATTTATCTTCCATGAGACGGCAAGGTAGTCAATGCCCTGAGCAATTCCCGCTTTTTTTGGATCCAAACCGCTCAAGAATCTTCTTGAAAGCGCCAAAAATCATTACCTTTCCACTCAAATTGTTTACGATGAATGCAAGCAACCTAAAGAACATTAAAATCGGTCTAATTTGCGTCTTTGCTATTCTAGCAGTGATTTTAGTAAATCAGATTAGTGGTTATATAGGATTTTACAACGAAGTTCAGATTTCTATTAGCGAGCAAGATAAATCGGTACGAAGTAAAATGGAAAGCTTAATTGAATTCCAAAAACTGCATATCGAGCAAAACAATGCGTTCGCGCAATTAGCCTATGCCACAAGCTCTGAGGAGCTTGAATCGTGGATAAATTACAACACAGCGATGGCCGCAGCAATCACCGATGCGCTCATCTTAGATAAAGCAAAGCTAGAGATGTTGGTTGAATTCAGTTTTTTACATCGAATTTCCATCATTACAAGTCAAATTGACGGGCTTTATGACGAGGCTAATGAAGAGTCACTTGAAGACACCCTAAATGCATTGACAAAGCAATGGGTCCTATCCAACTTGTCTAACAAATATGTCGCTGATTTATACACCAACAAACCCAAAACCACTGTAGCTATAATTTTCGGATCGCAAGACAGCATACAAATTGCAAAACTTGAGCAAGCGCTTTCAAGCCCTACAGATTCTTCACGTGATTCAGCAGTGGAACTTGAAGATCTCGTACTCACTCAGCTTAATAATGAGGGAATTGGAAGAATCGTCAGTGCTGTTAGACCAACAAGCGGTCATGTTGAATTTATCTTCTCTTCGGGTAACCGACTAATTGATCGACTGAAAGCCGTCTACAATAAAGAAAATACAGTTCGATTGGATGACGTGTCTCTTAGTTTGACCCAAGAATGGATTATGGCAAACTTTGAAGTATATCAAGAAGAGCTTGCCGAGATTGCGAACACCTATCTAGCCAATATTCTTAATCAAGAAGCGATTCTTGTGAGTAACGGTCCTCTTTCTCCTAGAAAAAGTCGTCTATTTGAGATCCAAACAGAAATAGCAAGAACACTTGCTGACTTGTTAAGTATGGATTATATCATTCGTGATTTAGCACAAACCGACCTCGCTTATTATAATAGTTGGATAGCAAGATATCCAGAGGCCAATACCCTAGAATCCATTCAAAACACCTTAACTGATAGCAATTTTAATGAGTTAGCTTTTCTCAAAGATGTTATGGAATTCGAACAAGATGCTTTGGATACTGCCGACCTGACATCCCTCGAACAATTGGGTACACCAGATAGTATAGCCCGGGCGATTCACACAAGATTTTCTTTGGGAAGCCAAGTTGCTTCAAAGCTTAATGGAGGGAATAGCAACACACTCTCTGTTTGGTTGTATACTCAAGATTCTAAAGCTGACGGTTTCACTAAGATTTACCGAAATGAACTAGAACAAAACAGAAGTAATTTCAATACTTGGCGATCAATTGCAAACAACATCTTTACATCAAACAAAAAGATTTCAGACAAAGTAAAAACGGTGGGGATTGCCGATATCGCCTCGATGTTTAATGACGACATCGGCCCACTGTCCTTTACATTTTCCGTGAATTCTTCGGGATACTACATTACCGAGGCCTTTCAGAAAGTATCTCACGAGGGTAGCTTTATCAAAATATACGAGGATCTTTACACGTATTACTTGAAGGGCGTACGGGGTAGTATTGATCTCTCCACCAATGATGAGAACAAGGCTAATGCATCCGTTTATGAGAAGTATGCAGGAAATCTTTTCAGTAATTCTTCAGGACGTTTTATGGACTTCAAGGATGTCTTGGCAAGTAATCTACATTTGGTAAATCTTGATGAAAACAGCTTTCAGAGTCGACTAGAGGCCGTTGAAGCCTCTTTTGGAGAAACCTTTAATGACGCATACAATCAGCATAAAATTGAGGCTTTCAAAAGATTCAATACAGTGATTGCCGACTCAACGGCAGATTCAACAGCATGGCAAATCTTTTCCATCGAGTGGGATATGAACTTCGAAAAAATTCTAAGTCTAGCTAATCGCGTGACTAGTGATGGAATAGGAGATGATGCAAGCTTTGGAGAGTTTAGCGTTTTGGTCGATGAAAACTACACCAAGGTTCAACGAGATATCCATAACCAACTTGTAATGGATGCTTTTAGCGATGCAGTGATTGAAAAAAGCAATTTCAACCTTCGCTTGGGCAAATTCAATGTATTGGCTATAGAAATTAGTCGAGATGACTATCTAGGATTCTTAGATGGAATTAATCCTCCTGGCTATGTTGTCTTTAAAGGCCCATTACAAAATGCTAAACAGACATTAATCAATCAAAGTCCCGCTGCGCTTACCGTACAAGGTGAGTTAAAACCTGCAGACTCAGGCATTGAGGTAGGTGATGAAAGAAAAAACTGGGCTTCGGACAAGAAGGGGGACGAATAAAGGCTAAGGCTTGGTTACTCATACAATTCACCTCTATGACGAAGCTTGCCAACCCGTTGCTTTCGACGGAAGGCAATGGAATGCTTTACATGATGAGCAAGAAATAGAGCGAGATAGTCATCGTTTTTTTTCAAGTAAATTTCATTTATTTCACCCCGAACAACTAAGCACAAAGGAAAAGGAGACAGTATTTAAGGCCCATTTTAGTCATTTCCAAGCCACCGATTTTGTGATACATCACGAAGAGGTCTCAAAGGGTCTTTACTTGTTTTGGGCATTTGCACATGAAAGAACACTGGAGGTGGTAGGGGGAGATAGCAATGAGCACTTGCCAAAGCATCATATTGCATCGCCCTGGCTTAAAGGGTGCTTGCATTCTGAGACGGCAGAAGACACGCTGCATTGTATGGAGATAAATGATTGGCTATACATTGCCCATATTCGCCATAATCGATTGCTGTTTTACCAATCCTTTCCGTGTCCAAACCATTCCATGTTGTTATACTATATCTATCAATGCATACAAGAACTCCATCTCGAACCTGAAACTACTTTTTTTCAGTGTCTAACGGAGGTGGATCTTGATAATACGGTAAGTCATGAACTTCAAGCGAGAATTGCCAATGTATTTTTGGGAAATAGCTTCGAAGGCCTACTTAATTCAGTGGACAATTAACCAAGGTAATCATGCGCATAATCGGAGGAAAATTTCGTGGCAGACCACTACGTCAACCTAAATTCAAGCCAACTCGACCCACAACAGATATCGCCAAGGAGGGGTTGTTTAATATTTTAAGTAATCGTTTCAATTTTGATAAGGTTTCTTTTCTTGATCTTTTTAGTGGCACAGGATCGATCTCCTATGAATTTGCCTCAAGGGGATGTCAAGATATTACCAGCGTTGAACGGCATAGACCCTGTCTTAACTTTATTAAACAAACATCCCAAACGCTTGGCATTCCCAACCACAAGATCTTCGCGATGGATGTATTTAAGTATATCGAGCGCTGCGAGACTTCCTATGACTTGATTTTTGCCGGACCTCCTTATGGGATGCCGAGGCTTGATATCATACCCGATGTCATTATAGCGCAAAATATGATTAATGATATTGGCTACCTCATCTTAGAGCATAATCCAAATCATGACTTCACCCATCATCCTCATTTTTTAGAGTCTCGTAACTATGGTCAAACGATTTTTGCCATCTTTACAAAAGAAGAAGTGGATAAATGAGTAAGATTGCAGTTTTCCCGGGGTCTTTCGATCCCATAACACTTGGCCACGTTGATGTAGTACAGCGATCGCTTCCGTTGTTTGATAAAATTATCGTTGCCATTGGTCAAAACAGTCAAAAGAGCGGGCTCTTCCCAATCGAGGAGCGGAAAGCTTGGATTGAGCGTCTATTCCCCAACGAAGCAAAACTTGAAGTAACAACCTACGAAGGCCTGACTGTAGATTTCTGCAAAAAGGTTAACGCCAACTACATCGTCAGAGGAATTCGAAGCGCATCAGATTTTGAATATGAAAAAACCATCGCTCACTTAAATCATGCAATGGCTGAGGATATAGAAACCTTCCTAATCATTTCAAGGCCGGAATATTCTTCCATCAGCTCTACCATTGTCCGTGAAATCCTTAGAGGGAAAGGGGATGTTTCGCCCTTTGTACCCAAGCTTGTCGTCGAAGGGATAAAAGGGCTTCTGTAACGTTTTCATCGTGACACATAACATATTAATGGACTTATGCGAGGGGCTACCCTACGCCGAAGAGTGTTTTCCTTTCAATGAGGAAACGCTCGTGTATAAAATCGGCGGAAAGATGTTTGCCTTAATTCCCCTAGAAGAAAAAGGTATAATCATTTTAAAGCACTACTCTCGTGGCATAGAAGAATTAAAGGAGTCTCTTAATGGTATTTCAGAACCTGCCTATCTCTCCAAAAATCATTGGATACAAGTTGATACGAAACACAATGGATTGCATCGACATATAAAGGCTTGGATTGAAATGAGCTATAAGCTCGTTGTATCAGGCCTTCCCAAAAAAGAGCAACGAAAGTATTTGGACTAAACGCCTACCTACTCAAATAAGGAATTACAGGATAAATGGCTAAACTTGCATTCTAATTAACCAGGGATGATAAGGTATAACACAAAAAATTGGTTTCTCTTTTTATTTCGACATGGCTTAAAACATGTTCGGGGCCACTTTTCAAGTGTACTTGTTGTAGGGATATACACCGCATTTATTATTCTCGCCCATGAGCGATTTTTTCCAGAACTCAGCTTGGACAACACCGTGTTTAAAATGCTAGGTATTGTCTTGGGTCTGCTTTTGGTCTTTAGAACCAACAGTGCCTATGACCGGTGGTGGGAAGGACGCAAGCAATTAGGCAAAATGGTCAACACAACACGGAACCTTGCCATTAAGTGGTCTACTATGGTCGGAAAAGATCATGAATCCTTCGAACAATTCAATCAATCCATCTACGCTTTTTTCTACACGGTAAAAGAGCACCTTCGCAGTGGTAACTTTTCGAATGTAGAATCCACTATTCCTCTAGCTCTTAAAAAAAGCTGGGAAGAAGCGGATCATAAACCAAACTATATCTTACAACATATGGCTCAAATAATTCATAAGGCCTACCAATCCAGAACCATTGATGGTGATCAATTAAGAATTCTGGAAAATGAGATGCAAGAACTCATTAACATTCTCGGTGCTTGCGAGCGTATTCGAAATACACCAATCCCTTTCAACTATGCATTACACGTTAAAAGAGTAGTGCTACTCTTTTCCATGATGCTTCCATTTGCCTTCTTGGACAACACCGATGAGGATATTAAAGCGATCTATATTGTTGTTCCTATCGTAATGCTTGTTTTTTACACTATGGTTGGCCTTGAACTGATTGCAGAAGAGATAGAAGATCCATTTGGTTACGATGATGATGACCTCCCAGTGGACGAGCTTTGCGCAAAGGTTGAGGCCAATATTAAAGAGATTGTTCAGAACGCATAACATAAATTTCCACTCAATTCTATATTTTTTAATAGTTATAAACTGTTGATAAACAACGCATTGTTAACTATTATAATTTTTTTTATCGAATAATGAATCTCTTTTAATCGATCTGCCGTAGAAGTATGCATAGCTTATTTTTTAACCTTAAATTTTTATATCCATGAAAAAGCTAGCCATACTCTCTATTGCAACCCTTTTCGCAGGGTCAACAGTATTCGCTCAAAGTGAGTGGTATTCTCACAAAATGGACGTTTCTGTCCAAGGTAACGGTTATGCCGATTTGACAACATTGTACTACAGCGACGATGCTACTGCAGCATTTGACGCTTTGTATGATGCCTACAAGTTTCCTTCTGCTCCAGGTCAACCAACTCTCTATACTGAGATTTATGATGTAATGCAGTCGCTTAACGGTCGTAACGTTTCTCAGTTAGGTCAAACAATTCCTTTAGGTCTTGTTCCCGGCGCCAATGGTGTTTTCACCTTAGCCTTTGACCACGAGTCATTCCCAGCAGGTTCTATTATGTTCCTCGAAGACAAAGTGTCTAACGAATGGACTGATTTGAACTCGACTCCTAATTACACATTCTCAATGAATGCTGGAGATAACCCAGATCGTTTCTTAATCCACGTTACTCCTGGCATTACAGTAAGCGGTACGGATGGTGATTGTTCTTCTTCTTCAATGATCTCTATGGATATCCCTTCATATATCGTTAATGGACAGCAAGTAACTTGGGATTACTCAATCTCGAATGATAATGGACAAGTTGTATCTGGTTCAAGTACTGCTTCTACCGACGTAACAGTAGGTCTTGACGGTGCTCAGAACGTTACGCTTCAATTCCTTGATTACTCAGTGAATGCTACTATCAATCTTAACCAAGCAGCTACTCCTTCTATCATCCTTCCAGCTGATCTTGAAGTAGAAGCTGGTGAATCGTTCACAATCGATGCTGACGTTACTGAAGGTGATATTATCGAATTCTACATCGACGGACAGTTAGTTTCTTCTAACGGTGCTTCTTTCTCAGGTTCTCTTGAAGCTGGTGACTACGCTGTAGAAGTTCGTGCGATAAGCGCTGAAGGTTGTGAGTCATCTGAAACAATGACGATCAAGGTGAATGAGGGTGTTACTTCGATCAATGACTTCGCCACAGGAGAAGTATCTATCTTCTCTAACGGAAGCAATGTTGAAGTTCGATTAAGTGAAACGCTTGCTGATGCTAACATCGCGATGTACAGCATGACAGGCCAAATGGTTGCTAACGAAACAGCAGCTGGTTCAGTGCACACCTTAAGCACTAAAAGCTTAAATAACGGTATTTACATCGTTGTCGTAAGCAATAATGACGGGATGATGAGTCAACAGGTGGCTATCGCAAAATAAGGTCTAACCAACATAAATGGTTTTCATGGAAGGGAGCACTTAGGTGCTCCCTTTCTTATTTTTGTGGAATGCAAGGCGCAATTCCAACGCTTAAGACCATTGGTAAAGTAGGAAGACCTCACGGTTATAAAGGAAACCTTAGGGTTTTCCTTGACTATGATCTCGTTATTGATAGCCCTCTCTGGCTCTGGCTTGACTTTGGCTATGACTTTATTCCATTTACTATCGAGGAAATCATACGCCAACAGGGCCGAGATTGGGTGATTAAGCTCAAAAATTGCTCAAGCGAAGAGGAGGTCAAACAATATGTGAATGCTTCCTTAGCTATTAGTGAAGAAGATTTCAAACATCTACTACCAGAATCAGAAAACATCGAATCGTGGATAGGGTGGAATGCCGTGGATGCCGATGGTCAGCCTATTGGTGTAGTTCATAGCATTGACCAAAGCACAGTCAATGGCATTATAGAAATACAACATACGTCTGGATCTATGATTATTGTGCCCCACACTCCTCAAGTTGTTCTACTCGCTGAAAATGGCCAACTTACGCTCTCACTGCCCGATGGCTTGTTAGATGTGTATCTTTAAAGTCTTATGTTGCGCATAGATATCTTATCGGCAGTACCTAATCTTCTTGATAGCCCTTTTAACCATTCCATCCTTAAACGAGCTCAAGAACGGGGGTTACTCGAAGTGCATGTCCATAATATAAGAGCCTTTGGTGTGGGAAAACATAAACAAATTGATGATTATGCCTATGGCGGAGGAGCGGGCATGGTCATGATGTGCGAACCGCTGGCTCAGACAATTGAATCCATTCCCAATTGGGAAAAAGCCGATGACATCATCTACTTAGCTCCCGATGGTGAAACTTGGAATCAAGGCACAGCTAATCAGCTATCGCTTACCTCACATCTTATTTTGATTTGTGGTCATTACAAAGGAATTGACGAGCGCATAAGAGCTACCTATGTTACAAGAGAGGTATCTATTGGGGACTATGTGCTCTCAGGTGGCGAACTCGGAGCTGCAATTATCGTAGATAGTATTGGCCGGTTGATTCCCGGCGCCTTAAACAATGAAAGCTCTGCATTGACCGATTCCTTTCAAGATGGGCTTTTAGCCCCTCCCGTATACACTCGACCCGAAATCTGGAGACACCAAAAAGTTCCTGAGATTTTACGTTCAGGAAATGCTTCGAAAATTCAAGATTGGCAGGATGAACAACGCGAAAAACGAACTCAAGAGCGCCGACCCGATCTTTTTGAGTAGATAGATTCTCTTCTTTTTGAGAAAATATTCGAGAATTTAAGGGATTACACTATCTTTGGCGTCCGATAGTTATCGGTAAACATTATTAAACGTTTAGAATAGACACCATGGACGCAAGAATTGCTAAAGTACAAGAAGCTGTAGCGAGTGAATTTAACCACCCTGAGTTTAAGGCAGGAGACACTGTATCTGTTGACTACAAAATCAAGGAAGGGGAAAAGGAAAGAATTCAGACCTACAAAGGCGTTGTAATCAATGTTCGTGGTGAAGGAACAGACAAAATGTTTACTGTGCGTAAAATGTCTAGTGGAATCGGAGTAGAGCGTGTCTTCCCCCTGCATTCACCCTTCGTGGACAAAATTGAGGTTACTAAACGGGGTAAAGTGCGGCGCGCTAAATTATTTTACCTACGAGGACTTCGTGGTAATGCGGCGCGTATTAAAGAAAAAGTTACTCGATAAAGGAATTGCGATCATTATTTTGCAACAGCGTTGCACTAATTGTATCTTAACGTCATGTTAAGTAACCGACAGTTCCAACTTTTTAATCTCTCATGGATTTTGAGTGTTGTATGTTTAATACATTGTATCTCATTGCCACTGATTTCTATTTTTCTTCCATTAATCAGTGTCAGCCATGAGCTAAATGCAGCAATATCCAAGTTTTTTCTATGTCTGGTAGTCATTTTGAGTTTCAACCTTGTGATAAAAAACAGGATATTATGGAGAAGTCACAAAGCCTGGATTTTACTTCTATTCCTAGGCATACTTGGAATATTTCTAAGCCACCCACTAGGGCATTTCTTAGGATTAGAAGATCATGCACTAACCACTATTCTGATTACTGAAGTTCCTTTCACAATCGCCGTAGTGACTGGACAATTAGTACTACTAAAAGCAGCAAGAAACTGTTATTGCTGAGCGAATAGTTAGAAAAAATAGTAAACCGGCTATTCTTCAATTCAATTACAAAAGACGTAATCAAAAATAGCTGATTAGCTATAGCTTACTTATTTGCTACCAAATAGCGCATGTGTATATCGGTTATGGGAAGATACCCATGCCCTGATAGGCGACTCCAACCTTAGTTATAGCCAAAGTAAAGGCCGCTGTACGGAGATCAGTCTTGGTGCGCTTCTGTGTTTCCTTAATCGCGTGGTAGGCCTCAATCATAGTATCCTCTAACCCAGAGTTGACCAAATCCGTCTCATTGGAACCACGAATCATGGCTTTCTTTTCTCGAGCACCTACTGATTTACCCGTCATATCCTCAACCATCTCAATGTAATTGAGTTGCGTATTCTCCTCAAAACGCTTCTTCATTCGACCAAAGCGAACATGTGATAGATTCTTAAGCCATTCAAAGTAAGAAACTGTCACACCACCTGCATTTGCATAGATATCCGGAAGAATTAATATGTTTTTCTTGAGTAAAATATCTTGCCCTTCGCGCGTTATTGGACCGTTGGCAGCCTCAGCAATAATTTTTGCATTGACCTTTTTTGCGTTAGACTTATTAATCTGATTTTCAAGTGCTGCTGGAATCAGAATATCGACGTCCATATATAAGATATCATTTCTTTCTTTGAGTACTGTTGAACCAGGATATTCTAGCAATGACCCGTTGGCTTGACGAAACTTGTATACTTTCTCCACATCAAATCCTTCGGCACAATAGATAGAGCCCTCACGCTCTGCAATACCTACTACTTTACACCCATATTCTTGAATGATTCGAGCTGCGTGATATCCTACATTTCCGAGGCCCTGAACAGCCACTGTTTTTCCTTCGAGGCCCACCTCTAGACCTAAGGCCTCCATGTCTTTCTTATAGCTACAGGCTACATTAAGGGCATAGACTACTCCACGTCCCGTTGCTTCTGTTCGACCTCGGATTCCGTAGAGATTTACTGGCTTTCCAGTAACACACCCATATCCATCCACCTCACCAGGCTTCAAGGCAGAATAGGTGTCGAGTATCCAAGCCATCTCCCGCTCACCTGATCCGTAATCCGGAGCAGGAACATCTAATCCAGGACCAATAAAATTTTTCTTAACCAATTCCGTCGTGTAACGACGCGTAATCTTTTCCATCATTGCTGGTGAGGTCTTGGAGGGACTTACCTTGATTCCTCCCTTTGCACCGCCGAAAGGAACATCTACAATGGCGCACTTATAAGTCATTAAAGCGGCCAACGCTTTTACCTCGTCCTGATTAACGGCAGTTGAGAAGCGAATACCTCCTTTTGTTGGGAGTCGGTGGTGGCTATGTTGAACCCGATAGGCTTCAATAACATGTACTTCATTTCCCATCTTAATGGGAAACTTCATGCGATATACACTATTGCATTGGCGTATTTGATCAAGTATTCCCTTTTGGAATCGGGTATACTTTGACGCCTGATCAACATAATATTCAACATCTTGGTAAAAGCTATAATTCGACATAGTTTATGTTTTTATGACTAAATGAAGGTAAGCAGGAAAAAGCCCTAATTTTTAAAATATTTTAAAAAAATGATTGAGCACAATGTATCGAAGATGATTAACTCTCGAGCTTACGCAATCGTCTCTCAAGGTAAACAAGCACTCCTCCTAATCCAAGGAATACAATAAGAAGTACAATGATTACTACGGGATATTTTCCATCACCCCTAGGATTAAAAAAACCTACCTTACTGAGTAGAGCCAATAGCTGCATTAAAATTATCATCATTCTGCTAGTTTATATTTTTTAAAGCGTGCATCCTTCGGAGGATATCAAAGATCCAAAAACCAATGAATGTCCATCCAATAACGGCAGGATAAAATACGATGCGAAGCGCATTATCTAAATCATACGATGAAAATGCAGGATTACCACCCTGCCCTGGATGTAAACTATCTACGCCTTGTAATCGCGGAAGAACAAAAATGAACATGATATAAATCACAAAAGCAATCACGTTATATGTTGCACTTATGCGGGCTCGCTTTCGAGGATTATCGATACTGTTTCTTAAAAGGAAATATGCCAAGTACATCAAAACCCCAAGACCCGCTCCATTTAATTTAGCATCGTTGACCCAAAATGCGCCCCACGTATACTTCGCCCACACCATACCGGTAAGCAGTCCCAGAATACCAAATCCAAGACCAACAGCATTAGCCAAGGATGCCCAAACATCGCGCTCAAGATTATTTCCAAGAATGTACTTGATGGCATAGATAAATCCAAAAAGCAATAAACCAACCATACCAAACCACATAGTAACATGAAACATAAGGTTCCGAATGGTCTCATCTAAAATACGTCGATTGGGGAAGACAAATCCTTCACTCCCTCTTGAAAAGGATGAAATATCCTCGCTAGTCAAATTCTCAACCCGTTGAACACCTTTAGAAGGAATTGCATTGTCTGAGCCCACTAAACCCATTGTCTGCGAGAAGACAACCAAGTCGAGATATGCCGCCTCTCCGCTGCTATCGGAAAAACGAATGTTACTGAGTGGAATGATTAAACTATCTGCTCCTTCAATGGAGTAGTCGGTAATGGAATAGTATCCGTCGGGGCTATGAGCCCAAAGTTTCAATGTATTTTCGCCGAGAACAAAATCAGCATTGTGCGCCTTGACAGATAACAAGGTATCGGTGTTTTGTTCTATTAGGCTCACTTGTATACCAGAACTCAAGGGAGTTGCCAAGGCCATAAATATGGCATAGAATGTTAAGCACAGCCCAAGAACTTTCCACCACCAATGTCGCAATAATCGATTCAAATTTTCCCGAGTTAATCACCCCAAATATAGGGAAAGAGCAGTAAGCTTAAGCCAAGAATTAAGCCATCAAAAATCAACAGAGAAGAAAGATTATAAAGGCTGAAACCCTGCGCATACACAAGATCAATTGAGCTCAATTTTTTGAGTATAAATAGCAGCAGAGGAATAGCCAAAGGAAAACCAAGTACCACCGCTAAAATCTGACTTTGAGTGGTCTTCGAGGCCATTGACGCAATCAATGTAAACAGTGTAGTCATTCCCAAAACACCACAAAACATTACGGCAATCCATTGAATACTAAGCATATAACTATAAGCAAAAACTTGATGAAAAATCAGGGTGAGCAGCAAGGAATGAAAAAGCGTCGTGACAAGAGACGACAATAATTTTCCTGCAAAATAAACCAGAGGGTGTAGCACGGAATAATAGTACAAGTCCCTACCCGATGCATCTCGAAAAAAAGAGGACGAGGTAGAATTGACTATGGTAAAAATCATAACCAACCAAAAAATTACATGAATCACCTGACCCGATGCACCAGCACGCCCAAGAAGAACCAGTCCTGCATACAACAAATAACTAGCTACCACTACAAACATGGTCTGAGCCGCCAGGCCTTGCAAGTGTCGAAGTTCTGCCCTAAGCTCGTTGCCAAGAAAGACCCAATATGTAGAAATTTTACTACTCATTATGCTATTTTGACTTGTTCTGCGTTATGAAAGTACAAATCCAGGAAACATCTATAATTTGGGTGACGTTATTTGTATAAGATTCGAGGCATGACTAAAAACATTACACTCCTTCTTTTATCGCTTTGTTTAGGATTAGTTCAACAATCATTTGGTCAAGAAATACCTACCAACGATACCTTTACGGTTCGCTTTGATTATGGAGGATTAGATAGCCTTACCTTCCCGAACAAACATGATATTCAGCGAATACACAATCATCTAGATCAATTCTCTCGAGAAAATCCCGCATTCTTTGTCAATCGAATCTTTTTCACGATGCACGCCATACCTGAAGCCGTCAATAAACTTCGCTA
Source organism: Saprospirales bacterium (assembly GCA_002708985.1). Lineage (GTDB taxonomy): Bacteria > Bacteroidota > Bacteroidia > Chitinophagales > UBA8649 > UBA8649. Next base: position 43,917 of record PAPS01000001.1, read on the forward strand.
CGAGAATGCATCCAATCGAATAACCAACGCAATCAACTATGATGTTAGAATCAATGCGGGATTTGGACAGGACTTTCGAAAGTTGGATAACACCCTAGATGTTGTGTTTGAATATGCACCAAGAGAATCTATTGCATACATAATGGATAGACTTAAGCAAGTAGATGACGTACGCTATTGGAATCCAACACAAGATGGATTCTTTCTTACGGAACAGGGAGCGCTCATCTACCTACCAAAAAACTCAGCAGTTCTTCCACCTGGTTTTACAGCAGGAAGTAATATTGAGCTATTGATATCCGAGGGTATCGAACCTCAACAACTTATCAGCAATGGCATGCATACCACCACAGATCAAGGAGCTTTTTCACCGGTATATGTAAATCGTTTTTACGCTCTTTTCGACGGTAGAGTCATTCAGCCCAAAAATGCCGATTCATGGTTAATCTTAATGCCTGGTGAAGCCATGGCTGCAAGCTACAGGGCTAAACCTGACACGTTATCTCATTTTACTGCAGATCAAAATATCTCTAAATTTTGGATACAAAGTGTCCGAGATCCTATCATCCTTTCTGGTATGCTGCACCTTATCGAGAATGGAGACACATCAAACCTTCATAATCTCCGAGAAATCATGGATGGCGATTCAAAAGCTTTTAGTGAGTTAACGAAACAACAATTCAATGATGTCATTACAAGCCAAGTAAGGGATATCGAAGCCCTTACAGCAAACTTTTCTTCGGTCTTTTCAGACGCAGGGCTTCCTAGTTTTACGAAAGTATATAGCCTAGCAAAAGAGCTTTTTAGTCAATATAACCGACCCTATTCTAAGGAAAATGAAATTATAGGCCGTGTTCTTGATAAGACAACGAGCATAGCCCCTTATCCGTTGGCTGTCGACCAAGGCTTGTATGAATTGGCTAGAAAATCTCTAGAGGTAAGTCTTGGTGAACTCAAGTCCAATCACAAGGAGTTATATAAAGCATGTAAAGAAGTATATAGTAATGAGGAATTGGAAGAAAAGCTCACAACCTTATATGAATCAGCCCTGATCTATAGGAGTATTAATCTACTTCAAAAGCAAGGCTTGTTCGAAGGCTGGCAAGTCATGGCTAATTATCCCAAATTTATGAGGGGCAAAGCGGATATATTAGGTGATGAAGGGCTGGGAGTATTAATGGGTTGGCACAACCTCTTTTTCCCTCAAGAAATTTATATGAATACAGCAAGTAATCGTCGCGACAATCAAGACAGCCCACGAAACTTAAGGGAGCGACCCATGTATGCCCATGTACTCAATAACGGATGGAACGGTCTTGGAAGACCCATTGAGCGAAAAGAAAACCCGACCTTATCGGTGGACTTTCCCTGTGCAGACTATGGTAAGGTATTTTTCTATGCAAAAGAAAGTGGTGCTGTGATTATTCCGCGAAGCTTTTCTACCTACCATAGCTTTACACGAAGCCTTGATATAAGTACTGAAGGACATATTATTGCCTTTTTTATGGCCAATAGCAGACCAGTCTTATCCATTACTGCTGCAGATTTCTATAATGAAACTTGGGCCAATTTTGATTTTACGCCCTTACCGCCTAGCACGATGTACATTGAGCTTACCAAACTTGGTAAACCGTGATGGCAAAATCATCTATTCTAAACTTAGCTTGTCGTAAAGTTCTTCTTTACTTGCATATAAAAATGCCGAGAGATTGCCAGGCATTACCAATAAGATTCTACCATCATTAAATACGTAAGGTGTATACTCCAACTTGGCATTATTTATGAGTTGTTTTAAATGATGATCAATGACCCCTTGATATTTTTTTATTCCAGGTTCGATATGATGGGGCGCAATTAGCTGAGGCATCCTTAAATGTAAAACATGAAATCAATATGTATCTTCATTTCAATGGTTTTTCGAACAGGACATGCCATAACAAAATCATCTACTATGTATTCACCTTCTTTTAAAGTGTTACTCTTTATGTTGTTGGGGTTAACAAGCCTAATGAGTTGTCGAAAAAACTCCTATCGAGAAGCCATGAGTCAATTCGATCAAGAAAGTCTTGAAATAAACAAGAAGCGACAGGGCGGGCTGCTCATTGTCAAGAAGAACCAAATAAGCCAAAAAGGGCAGGCCACCGGTGAAACGGAGTATTACGTTAGAGCATCAAGTCAGGATTACTTTATCAAATTTTGCGAAAGTTATTGCACGAGAAAGCAATTTGAGGCCATGTTATCTTGTGATCTTTCTGCAAATGATATAATGCACTTATGCTCTTGGAAAGGATTGTATCGCGTAAAACAGGGAGCACTAGATCATTGTGAAGTCGCTGATTCCCTATCAGCGAGCAGAATTGGATATTATGCCGTGCTTATTCAGGACTAAGCCAAGGCTATCTGCCTTATGCATTGTGAACGCCTTGTGCCATGCGCTCGGCCAAATCGATTATATGATTTAATTGTGCCAAATCAGTAAGCCAAGGTTTTGGGATCGATGATTCTCCATAAAGTAATCCGGCAAGGCCTCCTGTAACCGCACCTGTGGTATCCGTATCCCAACCAAGATTCACCGCTCTAAGTACTGAATCGGCATAGTTATCTGTAGTAAGTAGACACCATATACTTGCTTCTAGCGTGTGCACAACATAGCCGCCGCTGTAGATGTTCTTTTCATCGATTGCAGAGATATCTTCCGTCAGCAGTCGATTTAATACAACAAGCTCTTGGTTTATGGATGTCTTGTCGCGAAAGAATGAAGGAATATCACCTTGTAATTCTTTATAAATATCAACCTTCGGTCTACCCTCAATCAATTGAAGAGCAAACTCTAGGTAATAAAAACAACAAAGCACAGAAATGGCATGCCCGTGAGTTAAGCTAGCAACGCGTTTAGTCCATAAGAATCGATTCTCTATTGACATATTCCTAGTGTAAAAGACAAGGGGTAAAATGCGCATAAGTGCACCATTCCCATTAGAGTACTCGTCATCTAGCCCACAATGGTCTAGATCCTCACCATTTTGAATGTTTTGAAGGGCTCGCTTAGTAGTATTTCCAATGTCAAAAACTGATCCTCGGGCAGTCCAATAGTTTTCTCTTCTCCATCGGACGAAATTATCCGCTACTTGACGCAAGTCAAAAGCAGGTCTGCACAGTCCCTCAGCTAAGCAAAAAGTTAACGAGCTGTCATCGGACCACGTACCCTTGACTTGATAATGAGTTCCATTCCCTTTCATCTCCTTTACAGGAAGAAGTTTACGTTGATCTCGGGTTGTGAATTCCACAGGAACTCCTAGGGCATCTCCTACGGCCACCCCTAGTAAAGCGGATTTTATATAAGCAGTTAACTCGGTGACTTGGATATTTTTCATACAGTTTATATGATAAGAAAAAAGACCAATTTATTACTCAAAACTTATCAATAATCTCTTGTGGCTAACCCTTAATCAGTAAATCGAATCAAATTGATTTAATTGGAGAAACTTAGCAGCATGCTAGTGAAACTTTGGTCAGCTGCCCTCCATGGAATTGAAGCTAAACCCATTCGAATTGAAGTGGCCGTTCATCAAGGAATAGGATACCATATGGTAGGCCTTCCCGACAACGCAATTCGAGAATCTTGGCATAGAATAGAAACCGCACTAAAGACGCTAGGTTACTCGATGCCGAGACAAAAGATTATTGTTAATCTTGCTCCAGCAGATCTGCGGAAAGAAGGAAGCTCCTTTGACCTCTGTATTGCCCTTGGCATATTGGGTGCATCAAGACAAATCGATATTGAATGCTTTAGGCAATACTTGATATTAGGCGAACTCTCCTTAGACGGTATGGTAAAACAAGTCCAAGGAATTCTTGCGATGAGTAGAGTTGCTTTTGACCTTAACTTGAAGGGTCTCATTTTACCGGAAAAGAATCGCTTACAAGGCCAGTGGATTAAGTCAATGCCTATCATATTTATTGCCTCCCTTGCAGAACTTCTCGCTCAAAAAAATCGGAAAGAAGAATGCTTTAAACCCACTTTAAAGAAAGAATGCTCCGGTATGTCAAGTACAGATATTCCGGATTTTAAAGATGTTTATGGGCAAAACATTCCTAAACGGGCTATGCAAATTGCGGCAGCTGGTGGTCATAATTTACTGCTCATTGGTCCACCGGGTGCAGGGAAGACAATGCTTAGTCGGTGTTTACCGAGTATACTTCCCGCATTATCCTATGAAGAATTCATCGAAACGCTCTCTATCCATGAAGTTGCAGGTCAAAATATTGATAAAATATTAACCGGATTACGGCCCTTCAGAGACCCACATCATACTACATCAGATGTGGCCTTAGTTGGTGGTGGGAGATTCCCTCAGCCTGGTGAAATTTCCCTGGCACACAATGGCGTGCTCTTTCTTGACGAGATGTACGAATTTAAACGATCAACATTAGAGGTACTTCGACAACCGATTGAATCTCATAAGATTATTATAAGTAGGTCCAATGGAAAAGTTGAGTTTCCTGCCCGATTCATGTTAATTGCAAGTGTTAATCCTTGCCCTTGTGGCTACCTCAATCATCCTGCTATACAATGCACATGTTCTTCTCGGAAAATTGTACAATATCAGTCAAAGATCAGTGGGCCTCTTTTGGAGCGAATTGATCTACAAATTGGCGTTGAACCCATCGATGCCAAAACACTCTTAGAAGTAGGCGTTACAAAGGGATTGGAGAATACATCTTCTGAATTACTCAGAGAAGGTGTCTTACAAGCTCGACAAAGACAAGTGGGTCGATTCAATGCAACAGGACTGAGCGATCAAATCATGCTGAACTCAATGATGTCTAGTGGTCAGATAAAAGCTCTTGTAAAGCTAGATGAGCAAGGTAAAAAACTACTTCAACACACCATAGACAAACTCAATCTGTCAGCACGCCTTGTACATCGCACAATAAAAGTAGCCCGCACTATTGCCGATATTGAGGGATGCGACGAGGTCGGTATAATTCATCTGTCCGAAGCTTTACAACTCCGCTGTGCAGTCTGATGCAGCTGATTTTCGTTGAATACTTTGCGGCGACGATAGACATAGACGCCTAGAGCCAAGATTATTGAAAATCCTGCAACTACACAAGCCAACAAAACCCTATTAAAAGATCCATTATCCGATTGATCTACTTTGCCTGAATCGAGCCATTCTTTTATGCACGGATCATTAACCCCTTCTGGACTACCCTTTCCTGAGACATAGACCATGTTTTCTGAAATCATGCCTTCCTCAACAACGCGTCTAAAGATAAAAGGGTGCGACCTACCGCCCTTGTAATTGATGGCATCGATTAGATGGCCCTTTTCATCCAAAAGGAATACATAGTCCTCCTCTTTTGAAAGATTAAAAAAACCAGAAGCAAACCATAGACTGTCCACCACTACAATCTGCTGATTCGCTAGCACGGTGTCTTTAAAATAGCTTTGCCCNTGCTTNGTAATTATACTCCAGCNNGCAAAGTCGATTTCGTTTTCATTACGCAGAACAAACTCTATCCATTGTTTTGAGCTATCCTTGTGCGGTCTAATTTCATTGATTAAAATCTGACCATTGTATTCACTGAGTTCTCGTTGAACAGGATGGAATACAATCCGTATCGAATCTTCAACGTCACTACCTTTCAAGGTGTCGCTCGTACGCTCGAGATAATAATGGTGATCGACTACTCTAGCCTTCCAAGGAATAGATAACTCTTTAAAGTACGTACCCTCCAAGACCGTATGATTAATCCAACGATTATTATTAATCTGATATTCTACGACATGTGGAAGTGGATTATCAAAGATCACCTGAATCCTCTCACCACAATCAAACGAGGCGGCTACATGGTCGATAAAGTAAGCCGGTCGCAATTCGGCAAAACGACGCATCTTGTCTATGTCATCCTCCCATTTAGACCATTTACCTTGCGGATGATTATTTTTTATATCAAAGTAATATTCGTCCTCAAAGGCGTCAATGTAACGAAGGACCCTAGACACAGGAAAAATCTCACTCATGGCATAACATGACTGCAGGATAAACTCATGGCGATACACAGAATCTTCCATTAACCTGCGCAGAGGAAAGGTAGACCAAGGTGGATTATGATATGCGGTTGAATAAGGACTTAATCTCATGGCTAGGAAGTTCACATGAGGCTTATAAGCTAAACCGAAAGCATCATCTGTATCGTACATTATCCAGCGCAACTTACCATGTGGCGCTTCCCGCCAAAATCGGATATTCCCTCGATAATCTGCATTGCTGAAATAGATTTGCGCGATATGAAAATTAATGAAGTTTTGAACGTCAATCGATGAATCAACCATATTTCGAAATGCCTGCGTATTGGGCTGGAAGCGCTTAAGATTATCCCAAAACTGGCGATAGGGCCTAGACGAGCCGCTTTCCACCGTCATATGACCTTGAAGCAAATCAATGTTTTCCTCTTTACCTCCTTCTAAACTTTCACTGGCAAAGCGTGCATTAATCTTTTCACGCAAGTTATAGACTCCCCAATTTTGACCGTTTAAAAACAATATAACGGGCTGATATTCTTGGATGTCAATGTTAAAGTCCTTGCTAATCTGAGTGACTAGGGCATCACGAAAACGAGTAGACTTCCAGTCTTGGCCACTGACTCGCAGTACGAGACTCTTGTAACTTTCACGGTCACGATCTCTAAAAAAATTATAATTGAATCGGTTCCTGCCATAGATTGATCGACTCACAAGACGAATTGACTTCTCTGCATAGTATCTTGAATTCCCGCCAAAGATTCGGAATCCACCTTCTTGAGCAATCATTTCATTGTTTGCTGTATCTAACATCACAATGGATACAGGTTTTTCCCAATCTTTTTCAAAGTTGTTATCTCGCCATTTATCGGCAACCGAGTCATAATGTATATCAGGACCGGGAACATAGATTCCCTGAATTGAATCCCACATATCGATTGGATCAATCGCAATGGAGACAATAGGAAATTTCGTCTTAAAATTGATAGCATAGAAAAGTTCTACGCTAAACGACGTGTCTTCATTGGAAAAGAATAAACGCATGGGAGTTGTGGCAGCAATCTTAATAGAATCCGGCATGCGTGCTCCTTCACTGGCCATCGTACTCAATCCCCTAGCGTATCGAAGTGATGCCCCTTCAACTGCACTGACCTTTAGGTAAAAGGGATTTTCATAATGTCCTGATGCATGAGATATATGAATCAACTCTTTACTAGTCCCTTGACTAAACCCTTGATTTTGAATAGTAAATAATCCGATAAATAGGATAAAGTTTAGGTACTTACTCATGTGCTTACTTCTTTCCAAAACTAAGGAGACGTAAGAAACTAAGCGATTACCCCTTAAATTTATTTTTACGACCCCTTCGCCCTAACTCCACTACTTGAAGATGGTCAAGTTTTCCTTCATTGATTTCAAACAGTAGAAGGGTTCTTATGACATGGAAACCATGATGTCCGATAGCACCAGGATTCATCATAAGATGATTATACTTGGGATCGCGCATTACCTTACATATATGGGAATGACCACAAATAAAGATATCACAAGGTGTCTCAGTAAAGATGGCACGCACTCTTGAGGCATAACGGCCAGGATATCCCCCGATGTGGGTCATAAATATTCGAAGTCCTTGGATTTCAAAATGAAGATCCAGCGGATATTCCGCGCGAAACGTGTGATCATCAATATTACCATAGACCACCCTAAGTGGAGCAATAATCTGTAACTCATCAATGACATTCCAGGATCCTACATCCCCAGCATGCCAGATTTCATCCACGCCTTCAATGGCCGTTAGAATAGCATTGTCTATATGACTGTGGCTATCACTGAGTAGTGCGATCTTCATATCGTCCTTCACGTTCTAATCGGCGTATGAGTTTATGATACCCGATTACACCCAAAACATAAATTGATGCAGTAGCAAGTATAATAAATACATAGTCTATTCCGTAATCGCGTAGCTCCCCGAAAATCATGGAGGAAAAAAACCATGAACCGCTCCATATTGCGCTTTGAACTGAAGCAACCAGTTCCCTATTTCGTTCGCCAACATAATACATGCTCACTTCTGTTGTTAGGGGTCCAGCGCAATTCATCAAGGGTTGACGAATCATAAAAGCCCCTAACGCAATGGGCAGAGCCCAAGGCATGTCAGCATAAAATTGAGTCGTACCCAACACAATTAAAATCAGTACTCCTACACTTTGAAGACCTGTAATTCCAGTAACATAGCCTAGATGCTTTTTAATGGTAGGAATAAAGGTGGCAGTAATCATTACAAGTACATGCGATAGCGCACCAAAAAGCGCAAAATTAGCATCCCGCAATCCATGAACCTTAGCAAAAAACATATTGATAAAAGGAATCGTAAGCCCTGCGCCGACAGCTATCAAAAGCGTTGGAAGGATGGCCCATGTTATACGTCGAATATCTTCGTGCTCAACCGACGATAGGCTGCTTTGGCCTAGAGACCGCTTTTTTTGAACATTTAACTCGTGCTTAGGGAGACGCAGTAAAAAGACAAAGCCTAAAAAGCTAATGAAATTGAAGGCGAGCAAAACATTTTTAAGATCAAATTGTAAACTTCCAGACCGAAGGAAAAACACCAAAATACCTACAGTCAATGTGGCCAAACTAAAAGTCTGAAAGTAGAGGGTAATACTCGCTGTATGGTTTTCAGCCTTTGCGGTCTTCAGAATGTATGGCATACCTGGTACATGGAAAAGTAAAAAGCTGATACCCCAACTCATAAAACACGCCTTTTGAATCAACACTGAAGACGTATCAATTGAAAGAATCAGAAGTAAGCCAAATATTGGCGTTAAAATGGCACCCAACTGCATTACAGGGCGCAATCGCTTACCTCGGATATACATTCCAAAGGGAAGGGCAAACAAAATGACCCCAAAATATCTAGTACTATGTAGGCTTGCGATTTGAGCATCCTCATAACCAAGATCCATTAAGTAATAATTCAATAGCAGAAAGAGGGCAACATTTCCAAATTGAAGAAAAAGATCCCCTAAAACGAGCATACGGATCGAAGATTCTATGCGGAGAAAGGGCTGAAATACCTCCCTTAAAAACTTACTCATTCGGCCCCATTCTGTGACGTTCTAAAACCTTTAACAACCATAGACTACTTGCTTCAGGTGTAACCCATTGGCAGTCTGTTTGGTTGCGAAACCAGGTAAGTTGGCGCTTGGCATATCGTCTTGAATTTCTTTTGATAAGTCGAATGACTTCTTCTTTGGAGCGATTGCCAGAGAAAAAGGGCAGCCATTCTTGGTACCCAATCGTACCATCTAGTTTTGGAGCATTTTCGTTTCTAAGTTTACTTACCTCATCTTCAAGGCCCTCTTGAATCATGCGATCAACTCGCTCATCTATCCTTGCATACAAAAGGTCCCGTGGCCAATCTATGGCAACCATATTCCATGAGAAAAAGCGTTTTTTCGGAACAAATTCATCCTGCCAGGCTTTTAGTGAGCGACCACTTGAATCCATAACCTCCAAGGCCCGTAAAATCCGCCTAGGATTTTGCATATCAATATGCCTAACAATTTCAGGATCTATATCCTCCAACGCCTTTTGCAACGATTCAAGGTCGTCACTGGCTTCTATTTTCCGCCACTTTTTACGAATGTCTTCCGTAACAGAAGGCATGGGACTTAGTCCATAAAGCACCGCTTGAATAAAAAGTCCAGAGCCTCCAACCATAATCGCATGATCTGAAGTCTTAAAGATTGCATCTAACTGAAGTAAGGCGTCACGCTCATAATCTGCCACATCATAGTCTTCATTTAAATCTAGTGAGTTTATAAAATGATGTTTGACGCTAGAAAGCTCTGGTGCACTCGGTTTAGCTGTACCTATATCCATACCTCGATAGAATTGGCGGGCATCGGCGGATAGGACCTCAGTCTGCAGACCCATCGCAAGGTCTATTCCAAGAGAAGTCTTACCAGATGCCGTGGGTCCACCAATAATCCATAGCGTTTTCATTGGACTGGTGTTAAACCACGATCTGCTCCCAGTCTAATCATAAGAGCTTTGGCCTCTTCGACATTGTTTTCAATATCTCCTTCAAGAATAGCCTCCTTAATCTGGCTTTTTATATCACCGATAGCCCGACAAGGACCAATACCAAAAGTTTTCATGATCATTTCGCCGGTTACGGGGGGTTGGAAATTCCGAACTTGATCCTTGGCCTCAATATCAATACACTTTTGACGCACAAGAGTAAAATTGGCTATGTACCGTTTTACACGTTCCTTATTTTTTGAAGTAATATCCGCTTCACAGAGTTTAAAAAGACTCTCTAAATCCTCTCCCGCATCATACAACAACCTTCGAATAGCACTATCCGAGATTTCACTTCTACTCAAAGGGATTGGCCTAAGGTGAAGTCGAACCATTTTCTCGACAAACTTTAAATCTTCCCCTAATGGAAGTTTAAATCGTTTAAAAATTGGCTTGACCATGCGCTCCCCTACAACTTCATGGCCATGAAAAGTCCAACCTACTTTAGCATCAAAGCGTTTTGTCTTCGGCTTAGCGATATCATGAAGAATAGCCGACCAACGCAAGAATAAATCATCACTGGTTTGA
>PAPS01000002.1 GCA_002708985.1 Saprospirales bacterium
CCTCATGGATGGAATACAGTAAAAAATTCAGAGAAGGATTTGTTCGCGCTGACAATGCCCTTAGACAAGGAGTTGATCGATGGCGAGATAGCGTTCTTAATTCAAAAATTGATGAATCATTAGACCTTGTTTATCTATTTTCAGGTCCTGATGTTCTTTACCCGCGTCTCTTTTTCCCAGATGCAAGCAATGTCTACATGTGCGCCTTAGAGCCAGTTAATGCCCTTCCAGATTACACATCATTTTCAGTTAATAAGGTTGAGAAGTATCAACAAGATATCAAAGCAGCTTTCGAAAATATTGTGGGCGACTCGTACTACATCACAAGTTATATGTCATCCGAATTGAGATCTGATGTAGAAGGTGTGCTTCCAATGATGCTTGTAACAGCTAAAATCAAAGGAGGAACAATAGAAGAAGTATTTTTCTTTGAGCCCGACAAAGAGGGAGCGATTGACACCATTGAAAATGGCAAAGCTAATGGCGTAAGCATTCGTGTACGATACCCTGATAACAAGGTGCAACAGTACATCTACTATTCAGGAAATATTGGAAATGAAGAGTATGGTGGCAAGGCAGGATTAGTCGCGAACGCGAACTTACGCGCATACTTTGAGAATTTTCCTGTGCACAATAGCTTTATAAAGGCTGCTTCATATATCCCTCACGACACGCGTGGATTTAGTATTGCTGTAGATGCAATTTATAATGGTGAGGCAATTTTCCAGGATCCAACAGGAATTAAGTGCTCCATGGCTTCAAGGGATACAAGTCGCATAATGTATGTTATGGGTGATATGAAAAATGGGTGTAAGCCACTACACCACTTCCACTGGATCACCTTTGATTGTCTCATCTCCTATTTTAGAAATAACAAAGACTTAATTCTTGAGGAGCCACCATTTAAGTTCGGTTATCAAAAGCGCCAAAAAGAATGTGCGCCATGCTTTAATTATCAATTAATCGTGAAGAAGTAGTCCATGAAGTCGGGATACGGTTTTTGGACACTTGTTTCGCTTGTCGTTTCAAGTATGATTGGTACGGGAATCTTTATTAGTTTTTCCTTTCAAGCCGCATTTGTACAAAATCAACCGACTATCCTCGCCTTGTGGCTTATTGGCGGATTAATCGCATTAACCGGAGCCCTTTCATACAGCGATGTCTCTCGTCTAATACCTCGTTCGGGAGGAGAATATGCATTTTTGGACAAGTTATTACACCCTTCGTTTGGATTTAGTGCGGGGTTTATTTCCGTTTTTGCCGGTTTTGCAGGTCCACTAGCCATTGCATCAATTACGTTAGGGGAATATGCTATTAAATCCGATGCGTTTTCTGGAATTCAATTTGAAGCTATTTCATTGGGTGTTTTTGTCTTAGGTCCAGCACAGTGTATCGGCGTCCTTGTCCTACTGGCTTTATCCGCGTGCCATAGCATATCCCTAAGAATGGGCGGAAGCATCCAAAAGATTCTTACCACAGTCAAACTAGGGGTTTTAGGATTTATCTTGATTGGCGCTTTTGCCAAAGGAGGAGAACCGATTAATCTAACCTTGGACTCCGTCTTTTGGGATAAAACATTAGACATAGGCTTTGCTGAGCAATTGGTATGGGTATGGCTGGCCTATTCAGGATGGAATGCTGCCGTTTACGTAGCTTCTGAAATTCCTGATGCCAAGCGATTAATCCCTCGGGCCTTAGTTATTGGAGCAAGCGTAGTAGCTATTCTTTATGTCCTACTCACCTTAGCCTTTATGCGCAGTATCCCGAGTGAAGCCTTTATTGCAGGAGATGATTTAGAGTTAACGGTAATCTACGAATCCGGCAAACATCTTTTTGGCCCGAGTATGGCATCCAATCTCTCGCTTCTTGTCTCGATAAGTCTTTTAGCAACATTGAGCGGTATGGTCATCATAGGACCTCGTGTACTTAAGGTCATGGGAGAAGACAATCGAATGTTACAATATTTTGCGAAGACAGATGATAAGAGTCAATTACCCCTGCGTGCTGTCTGGATACAAACAGGAATAGCTTTATTACTTATCTTACTACCAATTCAACACCTCATTATGTCGGTGGGATCCTCTTTATCCATTATGGCCACGCTAACGGTTTTAAGCTATGTTGAGTACAGTTTTAGGCATCCCGGAGTAAAGCGTTCTATATTCTTTCCTTGGATTCATATTCTCTTTATCCTACTCAATGTTGGAATGCTTATTCTAATTGTTCGACAACAAGGAATGCAGGCAAGCTTAGTCATGCTTCTCGTGAGTCTATATCTCTATGCTCGATTGAATCGAAATAATGACTTAACTCCCAAACAAGCTAAATCGTAATGAATCGTAAGCCCCTCTTATATCTTTTGCTTTTTTTAAGTATGTTATTGATCGGGTGGTGGATTGGAACTCAAACCGTCGAGGCTGAACAGAAAAGAGTTAAAGAGACACCCAAATTGCCAAGCGAAGAAGGGCAATCCTCAAACGCTTTACCTCAATGAAACAAAATCCTCAAACACTTGTGCTTCTTGCGATTGGAACTCTGCTGATTGTTTTCATAGGATTTCGTGTATTTCAAAGCAATAGGGTTTATGATGATTACGGTAAGAAAATATCCATTGGGGATTACGATCAATGTGCCAATTGCTCCAACCTTACGGTAGAAGATCGACCGCCTAGAGATTCAATTCTTAGCTACAGTCAGGAGCGCATCGTAAGACTCGCTCAAGAAAACCCATGCTACCTGCCGCTGATTCAAGATTCATCCTATTGGTCCCCAGAATTCGACAGCACGAAATATATACGCTACCACAACCTGTTTAATTCCTCAATAAAAGGCAATAAAGATTTACCAGACTCATTGATGTTTGTTAGGCGATACTTAGTTGGCGACTTCATGGTACTCAATGCAGACTCATCCATTCGAGGTAGCGAGGAGTTTTATCCAAGAATTGAAGAATTGTTTGATTGGGCGCCTTATCGAAGCACTTGGATGGAAGAACACATGCGGTATCCATTGTATCAATCGGACTCTGTTATCCATCAGTTACGTGATAGCATACCACGTTATGTTAACGACAACCACCCTGTGTTCACAGCAGAAAGTCAAATCAACTTTTTTAACAAAATATGGCGTTACTATGGAAGGCCAACCAAGAAAAAATATAGTTTTTCTGGGAATACCGTCTATGCAAGTGGTCAACGATTATGCATGTGTGAAGCTTATTGGGATACTTTAGTTTGGGTGGGTTCTGTAGCTGTATCATCCAAAAGGCTTGGATTAAGTACTATTGAGCATGAAGATGGCACGCAAACCACCTCTACATACAATCATTTTCCAATAGGCCGTTCTAGAGACTACTATGGAGGATTTTACATCATTTCATCCAAACATTGGGAATACAGCCGCAAATATGAAACAATCGATCGTTCTCATGATACATTAATGAGCGGTGGTCACAATCGGGTCGTGATGTATAAAGGAAGGGTTGAATTACCTAATTTCCTAACGATGCAACCCACTTCCTTCTATCCTGAAGCCATGAAGGACAATGGTATTCATGAAGTAAGCTTAAGGCAGATGCCACGTAATATGTTAGGTACATGCAATAGCATAGGATGCATTCGAGTTTCGGACTACATGGCGAAATATTTGCGTTGGTGGGTGCCTCAGGACTGCCATTTTTATGTTGCCTACCAACCCCACCGTTATCATTATCGTGTACCGGACATCAATGCAAATGACCTCTACCCTATTAAGACGGAAAAAGAGGGTAACGCATTTAGGGCTTGGATTAATGATAACTACCCCTTCTATGCAGAGAATGTAAAATTAGATCGAACAGGAGACCCGAGAAATGGCTACCTGCAACAAGCGTATTTTGAATTAGGCAGTGAATACCAAAAATATCAGAGAATCTATGAAAGCGATACCACAATATCCCAATAGCACCCTGTATTTTATTATACTAGCCGCTTTGCTTTCATGTAATACAAAGCAGTGCTCTAGTCAGCACCCTCCCATAAAAAAGCCTAAGCAAGGGACGACCCAGGCATTGATGATAGACTCATCAAGTCTTGTTGAGGAAATCCCGCGCATACCTGTTGCGGAGCTTACCCAAGAGCAAATCCTGCATCGTGTGGACTCCAATCCCTGTTATCTTCCGCTTGTTCGCGATCCAAACTATTGGCCACCACGATATGACAGTACGACCATGTTTCGCGCCGAGGATCTATTTAATGAAAATATAAAGCCAAACCCTGAATTAGATGACTCCCTAATGTTTGTTCGCCGGTACCTCGTTGGGGACTTTATGGTATTAAATACAGATGAAAGTGTGCGCGGCATCAAGGAGTTTTTACCTCGTATTGAGGAGTTGTTTGGCTGGGAGCCCTATAAAAGCGAATGGTTAAAGGATGTAATGACTTTTCCTTTGTACCAGCCCGACTCCATACTTGACCAAGCGAGAGATAGTTTAGTAAATTATGTGAATCACAATCATTTGATAAGTCCTGAAGGCCAGCTCAATTTTTTTGATAAGATTTGGCGGTATTATGGTAAACCCATTGATAAAACATACAGCTTTAGCGGAAGTAAAGTCTACGCTAGTGGGCAGCGGCTGTGTCTTTGTGAAGCCTATGAAGACACTTTAGTTTGGGTGGCTTCTGCCGGCATTTCCTCTAAGAGGCTAGACGTAAAACAAGTTATGCGAGCCGACAGCACCTACGCTAAATCATACTTTCAGCTTCTACCCTTAAATCGTTTTCGAAGATATTACGGCGGGCAGTATACGATATCGTCGAAACATTGGGAGCGAAGTCGTCCCTACGAGGCCATTGACATCAAACATGATAGTTTACTCAGTGGCGGACACAATCATGTAGTGTTTTACCAAGGACGTGTCGAACTTCCTAATTTCCTAACCATGCAACCCCACAAACGATTTACCGATGCCATGTACAGGAATGGCATCCACGAGGTAAGCTTGAGGCAAATGCCACGAAATATGCTTGGAACATGCAATAGCATAGGTTGTATTCGCGTTTCTGATTATGTATCAAAGTTCGTGCGCTGGTGGGTTCCTCAAGATTGCAACTTTTTTGTCGCGTATGAACCCGAGCGGTATCATGTGCTCATGACAGATGTAAATATTGCTGACCTCTATCCTATTCATTCCAATGAAGAGGGTGATTTATTCCGCGAATGGGTTAATGACCACTACCCTTATTATGCAAAACATGTTGAACTCGGCAGAACAGGGGATTACAAGAATGGCTATATTCAGCAAGCATACTTTGAATTAGGTGATGAATATGAACGAAGTCAACAACATGAAGATGAACAATAAAATCATTGGCAGTCTGCTGCTTATTCTTGTAAGCTTCTCCAACTCCTTTGGACAAGATCCCTTTCAAGAGTTAACTAAAAATCAAGAGTTTCTTGAAATAATCAACGATGTACGACGTGGTGTAAGACGACCACCAAATAGTGAAAACCAAGCAAAAGAACTTCTTGAGTACACTGAAGAGCTTGCGAGCTTTTTGAGAAAATATATTGAAGAGAATGGCGACGACGGCTCAATTAGTGAATTTTTGGATAACTCGGACGAAGATGACCATGACCATGACTACTCGAATGAAGAGGATGATTTGAGTAATGGTATTGTGCGAGTAAATGAAGTTGCTCCGCATACTCAAGCAGAAACAATCCGATTAGCAGAATGTGAGGACAGCGAGCATTTCACAAGAAATTGGAACAACAATGGTTTGTTTCTTTCCTACGAATCCTATACAAACCTTCCTGACCAACTTGTGATTCCTCTAAAACCTTTTAAAGGAACTTATTATAACTCCTTTAATTCGGGATTCGGCCCACGATGGGGTGGTCAAATGCATATGGGAATTGATTTAGGATTACGAATTGGTGCTCCAGTATATGCCGCCTTCGATGGAAAAGTAAGGTACGCGAAGTTTAATACAGGGGGTTATGGGAATTTAGTCGTGGTAAGGCATTGTAATGGGCTCGAAACCTATTATGCCCATCTTGATGAAATATCCGTTGAACCAAATGAAATGGTATCAGCAGGACAGATTGTGGGCCTAGGAGGAACGACAGGACGATCTAGTGGACCCCACTTACACTTTGAGGTTAGGTATCGAGAATTTGCCTTCGACCCAATGCTATTTATCGATAAGAATACTTGGGAGTTAAAGATGGATACCCTCGTGTTAAACCGAGAAGACTTTCACACCCTGAGATGGAGGGGTGATTCAGGATATAGCGGACCTAGTCGATATACTTCTACCAGGGAAACTGTTCATACCGTAAAAGAAGGTGAGACATTGTATAGTATTGCGTCCACGAAAAAAATGACGGTAGAAGATTTATTGTTTCTCAATGGAATCCACAACCCAGATCGAATCTTTCCAGGTCAAAAGCTTAAGGTTGAATAGGACTCAACTGATAAGCTGAATACAACCAAGCATCGATTTCTTGTTGAAAATCACGTAAGCCTCCTGCATTCATTAAGGTGACATCTGCAAGCTGCATACAAGCACCGACTTGCTGTGCTTTGGGATTATCGTTTATCCATTCCCTTGCTTCTTGCGCTTGAAAGGTTTTAAAATCAATAGCATCGGTAGATGATGAACGATCNATAGCCCTTTGGTAGCGAAGTTCCTGTGGAGCATCAATTGCCACAAGCTTACTTTTTGNATTCCACTGCTTGAGAAAGTCAATCTCCATAGGATTACGAATACTTTCAATAATCACTATTCCNGGGTCTTGCTGAGCTTGCTTACAAAGAGCTTCGATGATATATGCCCCATGCTGATTATTCCGTATGGAGTTGGCAAGAGCACGCATAGCAGGACGGTCTCTAGCCAATCCTTGCTTCTGGAGTGATTGAACGAGATAGTTTCGAACAGAATAATGACTTGCACCATATTGCTCTTTTAAATAAGCCACAAAAACCCCCTTACCTGCGCCATTGGTACCCGTTACACCAAGCAAAATCTGCTGAGCATGTTCACCAAGGTGTATATTTTCAGTATCTGGTTTTTTCATGTTTCCACCGTAAGCTTGTAAGGATTCCATAAGTTACCTATTCGCCATTTCTTTCAAAATCAATCCAAAACCCTAATTTAACAGAAGAAACGTTGTCAAGATGAACAAACTGAAATATATAGGTGCTTTATCAATGCCATGTATGGTCTTTGGTAGCCTCTATGCTGGAGGCTATTGGCCTTTTATTGTAGTCGGTTTCACCTTTGTACTTCTTCCGATTTTGGAGCTAGTGCTTCCTATGTCGACGACAAACTTGACAAAACTTGAAGAAGCAGTTTCGCGCGAGGATTCTTTCTACGACCTATTGCTTTACCTCATTGTTCCCATGCAATATGGCTTACTAGTCTATTTTCTATGGATTGTCACCGAGCGAGCGATGGGTGCACTTGAGATGATTGGATATATCCTAGCCTTTGGTACCGCATGTGGTGTCTTTGGAATAAATGTAGCTCACGAGCTTGGTCACCGAAAATCAAAGTATGAGCAGTTTATGGCTAAGGCGCTTTTATTGACGTCGCTTAACACTCATTTTTTCATAGAACATAATCGCGGACATCATCTACACGTATCAACGCAAGAGGATCCCGCCTCAGCGCGACGGGGTGAGTGGGTTTATTTCTTTTGGTTTAGATCGATGATTGGAGAGTGGATTAGTGCCTGGAAATTAGAGTTTAAGCGTTTGCAAAAAAAAGATGTGCACCTGTTTCATTGGTCAAATGCTATGGTGCAATATCAGACTATTCAAGTCCTTTTGTGCTCGAGCATTGCTTGGTATTTTGGACTATGGACCTTGGTGTATTTTGTCATTGCAGCTATTATTGGCATCTTGCTTTTGGAAACCGTGCAATATATTGAACATTATGGCCTCCGTCGAGAGCGCAATGACAATGGGAGTTATGAAAAAACTCGTCCAATACATTCATGGAACAGCAATCACCCCCTTGGTCGAATTGTACTTTTTGAATTGTCACGTCATTCCGACCACCACTACATACCGAGCCGAAAGTATCAAATCCTTCGACATTTTGATGAAAGCCCACAATTGCCGACAGGCTACCCAGGATCTATGTTGCTCTCCTTGTTTCCTCCATTATTTTTTTGGGTTATGCATCCAAGAATTGACAAGCTCATGGCAAGGGATCTTCAAGAAGGAAAACCGTATTTAAAACATTAAACATTGCTTAAATGAACAGAATTCTTATTGCTAATCGCGGAGAAATTGCTTTACGCATTATCCGTTCATTACGTGAAATGAACATTGAGACAGTGGCTGTCTATTCCGATGCTGATCAATATGCCCCGCATGTTAACGCTGCGGATTTTGCTATTGGATTAGGACCTGGGCCAAGCACTGAATCTTACCTGCGCATGGATGCCATTATTGAAGGAGCTCAACAATTACAAGTTGAGGGTATCCACCCTGGCTATGGTTTCTTATCGGAAAATGCTGTCTTCGCTGAAAAAGTAACGCAAGCGGGTATCACCTTTATTGGACCATCCCCTGAGAGTATCCGCACTATGGGCTCAAAATTAGCGGCGAAAGAAGCCGTTGCGGCCTATAACACACCCCTTATCCCAGGGACCGCCGAAGCAATTACCGATAAAGATGATGCTAAGCGGATCGCCACAGAGATTGGCTATCCCGTTCTGATAAAGGCCTCTGCTGGAGGAGGAGGAAAGGGTATGCGTATCGTAGAACAAGAAGCAGACTTTGACCAACAAATTGAAATGGCCATGAGTGAAGCACAAAATGCTTTCGGAGATGCCTCAGTTTTCTTAGAGAAATTCGTTCTGGACCCAAGACATATTGAAATCCAAGTCTTATGTGACCAACACGGTAATCGCCTATACCTCCACGAAAGAGAATGCTCAATCCAACGACGGCATCAAAAAGTCGTGGAAGAAGCACCAAGTGCGCTATTGACGCCTGAACTCAGAAAAGCCATGGGAGAAAGCGCTGTTCGTGTGGCAGAATCGTGCAACTACATTGGTGCAGGAACCGTAGAATACCTTGTCGATCGGGATATGAACTTCTACTTTCTTGAGATGAATACACGGCTTCAAGTAGAACATCCCGTTACGGAGCTTATTACTGGATTAGACCTTGTTAAAGAGCAAGTAAAAGTCGCTCGTGGAGAAGCACTTAACTTAACTCAAAAAGACGTAAAGCTACAGGGTCACGCAATGGAGCTAAGGGTTTATGCAGAAGACCCCTTAAATAACTTTCTTCCTGACATCGGAACCTTAGAACATTATGAAAAACCTGAGGGTCCAGGTGTTCGTGTGGACGATGGTTTTGAGGAAGGTATGGAGATTCCAATTTTCTATGATCCAATGATCTCTAAACTTATCGTTTACGGAAACTCTAGGGAAGAGGCCATTCACCGTATGAAAAGAGCCATAAAAGAATATAGAATTTCCGGGGTTAAGAACACGCTGAGCTTTGGTTCATTTGTCATGGAACACCCAGAATTTGCTAAGGGAAATTTCACTACGCACTTCGTAGATGAACACTTTACACCCCAAGTGCAATCCCTAAAGGAGCAAGCAAATCACAAGCATGAACCTTGGCTAGAGGATCTTGGAAAACTAGGGGCCACGTTAATTGGAAAATCTGACGATAAACCTGTTCAAAATGTTTCTGTGGCTAAAGCTTCGAGTAATTGGTCGAGTCAACGAAGAAGATAAATTTATTTGTGAATAAATAGATTGACTCCTTATTGGTTATAATCCCCCCACCCTCTTTATTTACAGATAAATCCAATCGTATGAGTTTTGAAATTGCCGGGACATTGCACAAAATTTTTCCCACAGAACAAAAAACAGAGTCTTTTAAAGCAAGAGAATTCGTTATTGAAACGGATGGGCAGTATCCGCAGTATGTAAAATTTCAGTTAGTTCAGGACAAGTGTGAAGCGATGGATGCTATGCAAGAAGGAGAATCCATTAAGGTATACTTTGATCTAAGGGGTCGTGAATGGCAAGGTAAGTACTTCACTAATCTTCAAGCATGGAAATTAGAATATGGGCAATCGTCCGAAGCGCCAGCTAGCCAGGCTGGAGATGGCAATTTTATTCCTCCACCACCTACTCAAAAAGATCAGCCAGCAAACCAAGAGGGTAATGATGCTTTTGATGACTTGCCCTTCTAATCGTCATTTTTTTAACAATATTCTAGTTTAAAAATCTAGAATTAAACCGATAGATGGTTGTAAAAAGCCATCTTCTTCCGCCACCGACTTTAGAAGATAACGACTGGGGTCATTTGGATCTACTAACGCATTACCATTGGCATCAAGTTGCAAAAGCAAATCAGGTTCACGAGCCACTACAGCATTAGTGGCATTGCGCACATCAAAATAGAGATTCATGCTCCATGATTTGAAATACCAACGCTTATCAATTCTGATATCTAGCTGGTAGCCTGAAGCAACCCGAACAGCATTAAGCCGAGAATAATCAAGTACACCCTCACCTAGCGCATCGTAGACATCAATCAGAGAAGAAGTAGCTAGGTCATATGGAGTGTAGGGACTTCCTGAAGCATATCCAAAACGTCCACCGATATCCCATGACTTGGGAAGCTTCCACCCTATGTTGACGCTTGCTACATGCCGTCTATCCCAAGACGAGGGGCGATAAGCCCCAGAACCATCGGTAAACTCACTTCTAGCAAGGGTATAGGAAACCTGTCCGAATAACTTCTTATGTAGTTTGCGCTGAATTGATAATTCCATTCCGTAAGCACGTCCATTTGATGAGGCGTCAGCAGGTGCATCACCAACTATACCATACTCCGCCCCAAGATTTGCCAAGGAGATACCTTCTTGAAATAGGAAGGGATATCGCGAATAGGACTTATAAAAACCCTCAACGGCTAGCAATGTTTTTCCTCCTAATTCAAGATCCCAACCCACACCCACCTGATCGCAAAGGATAAATCGGAGGCGTTCTTGATTTACCCGATTGCCCAAGGAATCTTCATATCCCATCGTCGTATTAGGGGGGCGCTGCGTGAATCGACCTCCACTGAGATTGAGGTTGAACTTATCAGTCACCGCATAAGATAGCGCAGCCCTTGGAGATACTTGATTCAACGGATTACTCATCGAAGAGTTGAAAGAAGACCCATCCAATCGAAGACCTAAGGAAAGTAAAAGCCGGTTATCAAAAAATCGTCGACTGGACTGAGCGAAAAAGCCATAGTAGACAGTGTAATATGATGCATTGTAAAAACTTCTACCTAGCCCAGAAGCGTTATAGGTTGGATAGATTACATCATTTTGGTAATTAGATCCTTCTACATTGAGACCATACACAACTTTCCAGCCCTTCGTTCGCAAATTATGTTCGATACGTATCCGCTGCTCTATCTCTTTAGAGCGTAGATCAAATACGAGGGCAGCTGGGTCATCATTTGCATTATCTTGGTATTTAAAATTGTTATTGTTGACTTGTGTCTGACTTAACACAATCGCTATATTTCCCTGCTTTAAAAACTTTCTGTAGCGCATTCCCAGAGTATAGTTGGCCTGTCGGAAATAAGGCAAGCTGCCCAAGAGATAACGCTGTTCTTCAGTTTCGTTGGCATCTAAGTTTAAATCAAACCGATCAAGCGCCCCCAAGCCGATAACTGTCAAATCGTGACCACTCGGCCATCGCTGATAGATTTTAAACTGTAAATCATTATAGGTTGGCAAAAAGGGTAGGCCAAACGCTTTAAATAGGAGTTGTTGATAGCTCCTGCGGTAGCTCATGATAAAGCTCCCATGCTTTTTTTTAGATAAAGGCCCCTCAAAGCTCAATCCAGCCTCTGTTGCACCCAAGGTGAAACGGCTTCGGAAACGTTCCGTACTTCCCTCTTTAAATGTAAATGCCATTAGACTACTCAGTGCATTCCCTCTGCTCGCAGGAAAAGCCCCGGAATAAAATTCTACGCCTTTTATGAAATCTACATTGATATACCCATTCGAACCACCCGATGCGCCTTGTGTCGTGAAATGGTTAATAGTAGGAATCTCAATACCATCGATATAAAACCTATTCTCGTTAGGACTACCTCCTCGAACAATAATATCGTTTCGATACGAGACGCCCGTAGATACACCAGGTAAACTTTGAATAACCCTCGACACATCCCTATTTCCTCCAGGGAAACGCTCAATTTCATCCGTACCAATTACTCGAACAGACAGTGGCGATTCTTCTATTTTTTCAAAAGGTTTTCCCTGAATAACCACCTCGTCTAACTCCTTGGTAGAGGCGGTTAGATAGGCATCAAGTTTTGTCGCCTTATCACCCAAAATACGCACTTCCGTAATCGTTTGTCCCTCATACCCAATAAATACAAGAGATACATCAACGAGACCGACAGGAACCTCTTCAATTCGGTAATCGCCATTTATATCGCTGATTACAGAGGGACCACCTTCAACAAGGACTTCTGCAAAAGGCAAGACCACCCCATTAATGTCATCATAGACCGTCCCATACAACTGACCCGTAGATTGAGCCCAAATAGCAGTCGGCAGAAAATTAATCCCAAGCAAAGCAGCTAAAAAATAAAAACGGACCATGTGTACTTTTTTAAAAAGAACACATAATCCGCTTAAAAGTTATCGCATATTGCTTTATACTAATCTAATAGCGATAATATTCTGGCTTGTAAGGCCCTTCGACCTTAACCCCGATATAGTCTGCTTGGTCTTCACGTAGTGTTTCCAGCTCAACACCAATTTTAGTTAAGTGCAGCTTGGCAACCTTTTCATCCAAATGTTTGGGCAGTACATATACTTCATTGTTATACTTCTTATGATGCTGCCAAAGCTCCATTTGAGCCAGTACCTGATTAGTAAATGAATTCGACATAACGAAGGATGGGTGCCCCATGGCAACGCCCAAGTTCACAAGACGACCTTCGGCAAGGACAATAATATCTTTTCCATTGATGGTGTACATGTCAACTTGAGGCTTGATTGTTGATTTTGAAGCACCATGTGTCTTATTAAGCCAAGCCATATCAATTTCGTTATCGAAGTGGCCAATGTTACAAACAATGGTTTTATCCTTCATTTTTTCAAAATGCTCTCCACGAACAATATCCTTATTTCCCGTGGCCGTAACTACTATATCAACCTCACCAATTATTGTATCTAGGCGCTTTACCGCAAATCCATCCATGGCGGCTTGAAGCGCACATATTGGATCAATTTCTGTAACCGTTACACGGACGCCTGCCCCTCGCAATGAGGCTGCCGAACCTTTCCCTACATCACCATAACCAGCGACTACTGCTGTTTTACCTGCAAGCATGATATCAGTTCCTCGGCGTAAAGCATCAACAAGAGACTCCTGACAGCCGTATTTATTATCAAACTTTGACTTGGTAACAGAGTCGTTCACATTGATAGCCGGAATGGGTAAAGTACCTTTTCGTGCGCGCTCATAGAGCCGATGGACTCCTGTAGTAGTTTCCTCTGAAAGGCCAAGAATGTTTTCTACCAATTCAGGATGATTATCCAATACCACATTAGTTAAATCACCACCATCATCAAGAATAAGGTTCAATCCATCTCCATCTTCAAAGGCAAAAAGCGTTTGTTCTATACACCACCAGAACTCTTCATCCGTTTGACCCTTCCAAGCAAATACAGGAACACCTGCCGCCGCAATGGCAGCCGCAGCATGGTCTTGGGTAGAAAAGATATTACAGCTTGACCAAGTAACTTGGGCTCCTAAATCAACTAACGTTTCAATCAATACCGCAGTTTGCACCGTCATGTGAAGACAGCCAGCAATCCGAGCACCTTTTAATGGCTTGGAAGCTCCATACTCTTCGCGAAGGGCCATTAGTCCTGGCATCTCAGCTTCTGCCAAGGTGATTTCTTTTCGCCCCCACTCGGCTAGACTTATGTCTTTTACTTTAAAATTGTTTGAAACGTTCTCCATAATTCTAATTGATTTGCAAATATACATCTGTCTAGATTCCTTTACCACAATCATTTATTTGTTTACAATTATTAAGACATGAATACTGATAATCAAGGTTTAGAGAATAACTTTCCAGTCAATTGACGTTATTACACCATACACAATCTGAGATATGAAGAAAATTAGCGTATTCCTTCTTGCCCTGTTCCTGATGCAAGTCAATTCCAGTGTGCTAGGCCAAGCCACGATCAAATACAGCAAGCAAACCAAACTCATTGCTGATGCCGTTGAAGATGCAGAGAACCAATTATGGGCGTCCTGCCAGCAGCGTATTGATATGTATCGAAGCGACCCAATTCCTCGATGGGACGACGAATTTATGCTATGGAGAATGAGAGCGGATTTTTATTACGCAACGGCTGCAGCACGATTAAAGCACACCAACGCTATTGAACTTTTACAGCAATTTAAAATTGATTATCCCAATAATACTTTTTCAGACAATGTCTCGCACCTTCTGGGTATGGTGTATATGGATAACAACAACAAGAACAACGCCATTATTCATTTTAACGAAGTTGATCCAAATGAATTAAGCGAAACAGAACAGGATGAATTCTACTTTTTGTCAGGCTATGCTCACTTTCAGCGTGATAACTTTATTGCTGCTCGAACCAGTTTAGAAAAAACCGCTAATTACTCCAATCCTTACCAAGTCCCTTCTGTCTATTACATGGGAGTCATCGAACTAAAAAAGGGAAATATGGCAGCTGCGAAGGAATACTTTATAATGATTGCCAATGAGCCTGAGTTCCGAGAAGATGCCGCGCTTTATCTCACACAAATTGACTTAATGGAAGGCCGATGCACTCAAGTAATGCGGCATCTTGAGCCTATGGTGAGTTCGGCTCCTCGAAGTAAACAAGCTGCCATAAAAGGGACACTCGGTCAGGCCTATTTCTGTGCCGAAGATTGTGAGAAGGCAACGCCACTTTTAGAAGAATATATCAAATCGCTAAGGAATCCAGAATACGCACTGTATTATCAGGTTGGGTATTGCAGTTATAATAGCGGACAATATGAAAAGGCCATTACATATTTAAAAGAGCTTACTTCTGCCAATTCAGACTCCATGAGACAACATGCGATGTATCTAATCGCAAATAGTTATCTCGACATGGATAATAAGGAAAGCGCTAAGGCATATTTTCAAAATGCAGCGGGAACCGGCCCTGATGAACGACTTAAGGAATTAGCTACCGTACAATACATCCGACTTTCAGATGATTTGGGAGATCATAGTCAATCCATTGCATTGATTGAAACATTCCTAGAACTCTATCCAACCTCTGCTTACAAGGATGAACTTCTCGAGTTATTACTCAACGCTACCTTACATTCTAAAGATTATGCGAAAGGCATCCAGGTAATCGAAGATTTAAACCTAAACACGAATGCCTTTCAAGAAATCTATCAGCGCCTTACCCTATACTCTGCAGTGGAATCATTGAATAGTAATCATTATGAAAAAGCTATTGAGAGTGCGCTCAAGTCCCAATCGAGGAATATTGACAACACCCTCTTTCAGATTACGCATTTAATAATGGGAGATGCAAAACATTTGCAAGGGAGATACTCTGAAGCGCGCAACCACTACAACCAGTTTTCTATGACGAATGTTGACAATTCCGAGTTTCCATGGGCTGTCAATGCCTATGCATCTTACGGAGTGGCCTATACCTACTTCAAAGAAAAAGATTACAAGAATGCAGCAAGCAAGCTCGAGGTGGCCTATGATCAACTGAACCAAGCTCAGTTCCCAAAGGCTCAAGCATTTTACCGGGATGCCGTATTGCGCAGGGCGGATTGTTTATTTATGGAATACGAATACAACTCATCTCAAGAACTCTATCTAGAAGTCTATCAAAACAATTATCCCAAAGATGATTATGCCTTATATCAAGCCGGCTTAATTGACGGATTTAATAACAATCTTTCGTCAAAAATTGCACGAATGGATAAATTGTCAATTGACTTTCCGCAATCCACATATCGCGATGACGCCGATTTTGAAAGCGCGGACTCTTATTTTGCACTAGGTGACTTGGAGAATGCAAAAAGAGGATTTCTAGATTTTGTAGATGACCACGGATCAAGTCCATACAAGCCCATTATATACAATAAACTTGGTCTGATTTATGAGACACAAAACCAATACAATGAGTCCGCAACATGGTATAAAAAGACCATTACAGAGTTCTCAGGAACACCATCAGCAAATAGCGCCGTAAAAGCCCTTGAAAGAGTGTATCTCGCTACGGGACAGCCTCAGGCTTTTTTGGATTTCATTAACTCCCAATCTGGAATTACCCTAAATGAAAGTAAAAAAGATAGCCTTCTTTTTACCAATGCAATGAATTTATATAATGCCAATGACTACCAGAAGGCCGTTGAAGCTTTCGAAGATTATCTCAGTGAATTTAGTCGGGGATTTCACCACTTGGAAGTAAATCTATATACCGCTGAATGCTATTTTGAACTAGGTAAATCAGAGAACAATACTAGTTATTTTAACACGGCACTCCCCTACTATCAAACCGTTATATCTCAGGGATCGGGAGCTCAACTTGAGACGGCCTTAGTACGCGCAGGATTTGTAACCTTTAACCGTCAACAGAATTACTCGTTAGCCCAACAGTATTACAAGAGGCTCTCAGAGATAGGCGGTGTACAAAGTAATGTTGAACTAGCATTAGAAGGCTACTTAAGATCAAGTATAGAGCTCCAAGATCATGATGGAATCATCATTGCATCAGAAAAGATTCAACAGACCAATGGTATGGCAAAAGATATTCAAGATTTAGCCTTGTTTTCTAGCGCCAAGGCCTATTATAACAAAGGTGATATACAAACAGCCCAGTCTATGTTCCAGCAGTGCATCCAACGCCTCGACATGAGTTCGAAAAAAGCAGAATCTGCTTGGCATCTTGCTAAAATTACTTATGACAATGGACAATTTGAGGAATCAAAAGAGGACTGCAAAAACATCATTAGTACCTATGGATCATACAGCTACTGGGTTGTAAAAGCTTACATCCTTATAGGTGACTGCTGGATAGGTCTTAAAAACTATAATGAGGCTATTCTCACCTTAGAGTCGATTGTAAACAATTATCAAGGAGACCAAGCATTAATCGATGAAGCGAATCAAAAGCTTGAGCGAGCCAGAATGTTAGAGCGGCGAGCAGATTCAGAAGATGCTGACAATACTGAATTTCAAGATTAATCCTATGCAATACAATAAAAATTACTTCACCCCACTACTGTTCATTATACTTTGTGGCAGTCTTTTTGCTCAAAATAATGGGCTTAATGATGCAGATTTTAATCTAGTAAGAGATTACGAGGGTACTATTGAGGATGCTGACAAACTGCAACTTCAATTAGATGTTAGCCCACCCGAGGCTGATGATATTACGCATAACTACACCATGCCCAAGGTAAAGTTTGATGTTGATCTCCCCCCACCTGAAACACGCCCGACCCGTGTTGACTTAGAGGCCTTGTTTCAAACACAAGATAATTTCCTTCGCTTTGGTTTTGGCTCACAGCTATCTGCCCTCGGAGAGCTCGGCTTTTATGAAGATCTTGGAAAAAAGAAAAGAAGCCAGCTTGGTATAATGGGAAGTCATTTCTCGTCTAATTGGGGAAGACTGCCGAATATGACCTTTATGGATTCCCGAGTAAACTCATTTCTCAATTACCACTCACGGTACATCTCCATGCATATAGAGGGAAATTTCGAACACGATATTGACCACAACTATGTCTATGACACAACACAAGGTGAGTATATGGATGAAGATGTCCGACAGCGTGCTACGCGATACGGTGGAAGTGTCCAAGTTATTAATCATCAGGCAAACAATCTAGACATCACATTCAACAATACATTAGGTTACAATCGTTATCAAGATAACTGGTCAAACAAGGAAAACATCATAAATTTTGATAGTCGAATTGGGAAAGAAATTGATAAATTTCAGCACTTTGAAATCATAACGGGCTTTAATTATATCACCCGCAATGCCAATCAGTCCTATGGTGACCTCAAGCGATCAGTATTTAAACTCGGAGGACATTACCATTATAGAACCAATGATTGGTTACTTGATGCAACCCTTGGTTTTGGCATAGGCGATGTTTCTCCGAGAAAGAAAAAGAATCAAAGCAAGTTTGACTTTTTCCCAAAAATTGAGGCACGAAGAGAAATTATAAATAATAAGCTCCAATTCTTTGCACGATACGATCGGGACATTGATTTGATAAGCCTAGACCGACTTCAACGCTACAATCCTTGGATGATTCTTGATAGTGTAGATGTTCAACATGCTGGCTATGATCACTTAACTAGCGGTTTTCAAGGAGGTATCAAACGATTTGACTATGATATTCACTTTGGAATAAGAGCGACTCGAAATCAAGCATTGTACAGAAATTCTTACGATGTAAGCCGACAGAACCTAAGTGAGTTTGAGGTCGTCTATGATTCATTAATGATTACCTACAATGCACATGTTGATTTAGGCGTCAAAATAAAGGAGAATATACATCTCTACTTCGGAGCTGATTATTTCACTTACAAAGTAAGCAATAATGAAGCAGCCTTCAATCTACCCAAACTCAAGACCTTCACAGGAGTCAAGATGTCTGTGCTTGATGGCAAGTTGCTTATGCGCGGAGAGCTCAACATCTTTGCAGGAGCGCAGGGATTGGACGAAACAGGTAATCTTCAAACCATTCCTGTTCCCGTTGATATCAATCTTAAAAGCGAGTACCGCTTCAACAAGAATTTTATAATATTTGCCTACCTTAACAATGCGTTTGGATTTGTAGAAAACTATCAATATCAGCAATTCTATAACTACCCAAGCTATGGTGTAAATGGTTTAGTAGGTGCAACCTTTCAATTCTAACATAAATAAAGATTTAGAAGAAGTCTTACAAGAGATCCTAATTAAGGATGGTATACTTGCTTTACCCTATTTTGGCTGTCTGTACTATCAAGCTACAGCGATCCAACAAGCTAAAGAACATCTTGAATTCAAGCGCAATGTCGTCTCTTTTGAAACAAATGCTAACGTATCGATAAAGACAGGTCAGATAAATACAATAGCTCGTCGTTTGAAGCTCAGTGAGTTTGACAGCAAAGTTGTTTTAAATCGGTGGTTAGGAAATGTAAAAAGTTCCTTACGAACAAATGCTGTTTGGTCATCTAATAGCTTTGGAAAGATAATCAATACAGAACATGGTGTACAGGTCCTGTTGAATCAAGAGGCCTTTAATAATGAAGACTATACTTACTTCGGATTTGCTCGTGTGGCTCTGCCCAAAACACTAGTACCTAGTGATTTGATTGAAAACAAGACAACCGAAGAAAAAGAGGAAATTGGGTATTCTAAAGCCAAAGTCATAGCTATAGATCATGACATAGAACAAGGAAGTAATGGCTACGAAAAAGAGGTTAATAAGCAAGTCGCACAACCCGTGCAAACCTCTGCGAGGGCTCTTGCAGCAAGCTTTATTCTTGGCGTTGTAACACTGAGCCTCTTTAGTTTCGAAGGGAATCGAGTAGGAAGTCCATTCTACAATATGTTACACCCGGTGCAGCAAGCTTCACAAACCATCAACAAACAACCTGCCGAAGATCATTCCTTTGAACTTAAGTTTGAAAAAACCGTCCCTGAATCAACGATTGATCAAGGACTTGCTCTGGACACGGAAGAAATTGAATCAACACCAAATATTCCACTACCATCCAAAGAAGTAAAGAATGAAAACCTCTCATATGAAGAATCCGTTAGTTCATTACCAGACAACGAAATCAATGGACCTGAAGTTTATGTAGTCCTCGGTTCGTTTAGTCAAAAAGAGAATGCTAATCGAGCAATCAATGAATTTGAATCACTCCACTTAGCTGATAAGATTGAGTATAAATTCAATGGTACCTATTATCGCGTTGGATTGCATATTTCAGAAAATGAATGGCAACAGGCTAACATAAAACATGGGTTACCCTACTGGATACTACATTGAGGGATCTACAATCTAAACCCTTTTAAAAGGGAATACAATAACGTTCGCTTCCCCGATTTTTGGGTTTCCCTACATATACTAGGCTAATTTCTGGTCCGCCATTACTTCGTGAAGCAGACGATAAGCTAGAGATGTTTACATCATAACTAAACCCTATGGCAAGAGTTTCAAGATTTACTCTAGTCAGCAATGCAATAGCATCTAGAGGTCCTCTGTACATCATACCGAAGGCGATGGAGTTTTTATCAAAGGGTTCGCGATTAAAGGAATAGGACACTAATGTCGACAAATTGATTTCAGTAGACGGTCCCTGCCGATTAACAATAAAGCTCGGTTGAAGATGCATGCGCTCTCCTACGGGTACTTGCATTCCTCCAATAACTGAAAACTTAGCATACATGCGATCACTTACACCAATAGAAGTAAACTGGGAAAGTTCAGGCTGATTAAGGTGGTGCATAGCCGTACCGAGGTAGTAACTGCGGTCTTTGTTAGGAGAATAACTCCATAAAAAGCCCATACCTACATCGAACATAGCGTAACGTTCACGATTAATGGTTTCTCCACCCAATGGGTCAAAGCCCCCACCTTGATTAGCGAAAACAGCATTAGTCAGATCAATGCTACGCATACCAAATCCGCTTTGGATTCCTGCAGAAATAGAGTTAGTTCCTTTATTATCTAAAATAAAGTGATACGCTACATTAAGATCAACTTTATTCGTGCTATAATTCAAATCACCGGCTTGGTCTGAATAAAAGTTAATACCTATACCCGCATAGTTGCTGTAATAAGTGGGTTTACCTAGGGCGAAATCGGCAAACATATTAAATGTTCGATATGTATTTCCTGTAGATACTGCGTTCCACTGCGTTCTGAAGTTAGCCCCTGCACGATAATTCGAACCGTGAAAACCACTCATTGCTGGATTTACATATACAGGAGTCGCGGTGTATTGAGTAAAGTGTACATCTTGGGCGAAGACAGATCCCACAACTAAGCACCCTAGAATGTAAAGCCAAATGCCAATTGTTTTTATCACATTTTTCATCGTATCAATGTTACGTTTCCACTACCTTGAACGCGATCTCCATTGGAACACTGGACTTCATATCGAAAGATATAAACTCCCTCATTACATCGTTCTCCATTTTTACTCCGTCCATCCCAACCATTCATTTCACTATTTGGCAGAGTATTGAGCGATTCAAATAAAAGAACACCCCAACGATCATACACAGCAAACGAGTTGACATTTGTCAAGCCCGAGCCCTGCAGATAAAAGTTATCGTGTAATAAGTCACCATTTGGAGAGAACGCATTCGGAAGAAAGATGAACCCATCGGCACAGCTATTCTCCACACCTACTAATACGAAAGAATCTAGGGTGCAGGTTACAGAATTGACACTATATTCAATATCAAATTCATAAATCGTTGATTCTGAGGGGTTAACGAGTAGTGTTTCATTGTCTACTACACCTGAATTTGCGCTCAAATCCCAAATTAGTGTATCATATAACCCATTGATTTCCACCGATAATAGAGATGAGCTCCCCTGTAATATGGTATCAGGCTCTGCCAGTGGGCTAGCTATTGGAATCACAGGAACCAAGACGGATAGATTAGGCGATGTATCTCTTGGACAGTGGTCATTTTCACTGAGTCCTTCAAAGAAAAATACACTCAGCCCCTCTAGTAGAGGTTCGACCTCTAATTGTGAAGATATTCCATTGAACGTCACTTGAAGGTTCGGATTAAAAGCGTATTGTATGGAATCAAAGCCATTCACCGCAAAAACAGCGGTTTCCCCTGAGCATATCGTATCGACTAACGGATCAACAACAACCTGTGGAAGTACGTCTTGAATAACTTGAATTGAATCCCTATCAACGCAACCATTAGCATCCTCAATGTATAGCTCTGCTGTAATATCATTCGGAGAATTGTGTACGGCGTTAAAGCCATTAACACCTACTACATCATCAAAAATCCAATTAGCTGACGAGATAGGGGCATCACCATCTAAAGAAACCGAGGTAAAATCAACAGGAAAGTCCTCACAAGCTGGACCAAATTCAATAATAGCTTCAGGATTTTCAAAAACAATAATATCCTGAAAAGCTGAATCTATGCATCCATTTTCATCAACTATCTCTAATAAAATAGTATACGTACCAATGGGATAGATCTGTGTATATCCTGGATTAACTGCATCCACCTGATCGAATCCAGGTTGAATATTATAGTCGTAATCCCAAGAATAGGTTGCGGTCGAAGTAGACACCTGACTCAATCCACCAAGAATTACTGAGGTAAGTCCTTCACAGGCTGCAGTATCGCTTGGCGTGATTACTGCGACAGGGGCAGGAACTAAATCGATAGTTTGGAAAGCTGTATCCCGACATCCAACATTGTCCTCAACAACTAATTGAATATTATGAATACCATCCTGAGTAAACGTTGTGGTTATTGGTGGTATAATCACTTCATCACCGCTCCCCTCGTCAAAATCCCAAGTCCATGTCAATAGAGCTTGATCAAGAGCTGCAGGTTGGCTTAAATCATTGACCGTGGAGACTGTTTCAGTACACGTTGCTAGTACTTCAAAATCAGCCTCAGGCAAATCATAGACAACCGCAGTATCCCTTGCAATGCCTACACAACCTAAACTATCCGTAATTGATAAGGATACCAAATAGATTCCAGCAATAGGATTAATTCTCGATGTATCAGGGCTATTAGGTGCTGCAATCGTGAGAAGATCAAAAGGAGAAATACCAAGGTTCCATGTGTAGGAAGTAAATGGAGCTTCTGCGACAGAAGACAGTTGGTTGTATGAAGTAGCTGTCCCCAAACACACAGAATCAACTACTACATCTACAGAAGGAAGTGATCGAATATGAACAGACTGACATACTGTATCCTGATTGCTTGCACAATTTAAATCTGTCTCCACAATCAGGCAAACATTGTAGTCTCCCGATCCCGTGAAAGTATAATTCGCATTCGCACCCGTTAGCGTATCCTGCGTATTGCTCGGATCGTTAAAAATCCAAATATAATCCGTGATATTTCCTGTGCCGCCAAACGATGCACTTGCATCAAAGAAGGCTGGCTCATTTTGACAGGTATCATTAAATGTAAAACTTGCTTGGGGTCCCTGCCCAACTAAAATGTTTGCTGTGGTATCAAAAGAACATCCATTATCATTTTGAATCGTTAAGGAGGCCAAGTAGATACTATCTACAGCATAACTATGCTGTGGGTTTTGGAGAGCACTTGTGTTATTGACTCCTGAAGCAGGATCTCCAAAGTCCCAATTCCATTGCACAATTGATCCCAATCCACCGCTGCTTTCATCTGTAAAGCTGACTGGACTTCCAGCGCATGCCTGATCAACACTGAAATCGGCGATTACTCGATCGACTGTAACCTGAACGAAACCACCTAACTGACTAGAGCACCCATTGCTGTCGATTCCAAAGACCACGTAAGTTGTTGAGGTATCTGGATAAACCAATGGAGCTAAGGACATGGTATCCTCGATTCCATATCCCGGCGACCATAATACCGTTTCAATATCCGTAGCGAAAAGACGTATGGAGTCTCCACGACAAATCGTGGTATCATTGGGAATTCCAATAACTGGATCAGCTAATATTTCAATAAATGTACTGTCACTGCTTGCACAACCTCGAGAATCAGTAAGACTTACTATTACCGAAAACGTGCCAGGATTTATAAAAATATGTTGAACAGAATCGTTAGCTACTGTTAATGGACTTCCGTCTCCAAAATCCCAAATACTCTGCACAATAGATGCTCCAAACAACGTGTCCGCTTGGGACGTATACGTAAATGTCGCATCAAAACCACTTCCATTTAGACAGCCTGCAGTGTCGCCCGTGAGGCTTATGCTAGGAGCCTCCGGTAGATAAATAGAATCAGTAAAAGACTGTGTACAGCCGATACTGCTTGTTGCAGTAAGGGTTAACTCATAATATCCCGGACTTGGATAATTATAATTTGTTGCGGCTTGGGAGGATGTATCTGCAGTAGTACTGAGGTCGCCAAAGTCCCAAAAAATATCGGTTAGCGGAAAATTTCCTGGGAATGATACCGTATTACTTACCAAGTCAACTTGACCTACTCCACAAAATGCCGAATCATTCACACTGTAATCAAAATCAAAGCTGTCAATAATGATTGATGAATCAGGAAGAAAATAGGTATATGAACAATTTGAATCATCAACAAATACTCCAGGAGCAAAGACGCCTAGATTACAAAAAGCAACATCAAACAATGTATCCGTTATCGTATCTGTTAGGCTACCTACGACCGATAGAGGAATTTCTGTTCCATCTCCTAAAACAAAACTTGCCGAAGGGGTTCCATATAGGGAATATTCAATATCAAAAGAGTCACATACACACCCAGAATTATTCCCTAGAACACGGAGATTGGCCCAAGGCCCTCCCACCGTTACTGTATCTCTAATAAGCGTATCAGAACACCCTGTATTCGAAGAAACCGTAAGAGAAATAGGATAACTTCCCGCTCGAACATAGATTTGCTCAGGATTAACTTCGGTAGAGAAAAATCCATTCCCAAAGTCCCACAGAAGAGAATTCGTATCGACATTATTTTGTGAAAGATTTGTGAATTGAACAACCTGAACAGGAAATGGGCAAGGAAGACTTGTTTGGGAAATGGCATAATCCGCTACAATATCAAACACCGGCAATTCAAAGGTTGTATCCGCCCCGCAGCCATTATTATCTGATATCTGATACTGAATGGTCTGGTTTCCTTCTACCGGAAAACATGCCGACACATTGGATTCATTAGCGCCTGATATGGTACTTGGCACGCCTTGATCAAAATTCCACGAATAATTCGTAACATTCGTACCAGTTGAGTTGTCCGTAAAGGTTACACAAGCATCCTGACAAATAAACGTATCCGATAAGGTCAAATCAATCATTGGGTCAGACACATTGATGACGATTGAATTGTCGTTTATAGCACACCCCGCCGAGTCAATCAAAGTAAGACTCACTTGAAAGACTCCGAAGGTATCATAGACAAAGGAGGTAACCGCTTGATCACTCGTATCTGAGATTGTATTGTTCAACCCAAAATCCCACAAATAACTTTCAATTCCGGAAAAGGGTGCCGTTGACGTATCAGAAAAATTTACCGTAAGCGGAGCACACCCAGATACATTGTCAGCAACAGCTCCGGTAGAGGCTCCTGCCACATAGAGAGAAGTTGAAAAGGTATCGGCACATCCATTGCGATTGACGTAGCGCATATTGATGGGATAGATACCAGCTTCTGCAAACAGAACAGTGAGTGCTTGGCCCGTGCCCCGAATTCGAGGAGGTACAGGGCCATTTCCAAGTCCGTTAAAGAAATTTAAACTACCATCAAAGGTCCACCGTGTATTTCCTCCAATGCCCGTAGCATCTGGAGAATTCTGAAAGAGGGAAATCACTTCACCGGCGCAAATAGAATCATCGCTTATTCCTGCAATAATAGTGTCCGGATAAATTCTTACAGTCCTTGAAACCTCCTGAACACAACCAGTGGTAGCGTTGGTAAGGGTAAGTAGCACCACAAAATCAGTAGTTACCGAGACGGGTGGATATGTATAACTATCTATCACATTTGAGGAAACATCTGAGGTAGTGCTTGGATCACCAAAATCCCAACTAACCGAAGAATAATCCGATGAGTTAGATGCATCAAAGAAGACGGTGTTTTCATTATCACACCCAATACTATCAGTAAATTCCGCAAAGGGGCCTAACACATTGACAGCTGGTAACAATGTTGGATTGATGTCATTGGGGCAGTTATACTGAAGCGCTGTAAAGGAAGGGATTGATGGGCCAATACCGTTATTGTAATTGTGACAAACCGTATCAAAGGGAGACGCACTAGTTGTTGCACCGTCTCCAAAATCCCAAAAAATAGTATCCGCATTAATTCCATTATAAAAGAAACACACTTGTTCCGTTTGAAGGCATGCTTCCAACGTATCCGTCATACCCATTCCAATCGGTGGACTACCAGCACAAATAGCATCTTCTAATAAAACCGTATCTGTACAACCTGTTGTGGTAATTGTAATGAGCTCTACATCAAAACATCCAGTATCTGAGTAGATCACCGATGGGCCAGGACTGCTTAAGCTTGTCACGGAAGCTGCTCCAGGAAAATTCCATGCATAGGATTGGATGCTCTCACCAGTAGGTAAATTGTTAAACAAGGCCGTATAATTTACATTCAGCGGAACACAGCCATCCACGACATCGGGTACAATCGATGTATTATAGGGTTGAACTACGTGAAAGTCATTTAGTGTTTCCGTTACTTGACAGCCATTAGAAGCTGTCTCTGTTAATACCACCTCGTAAGAACCAAAGCCATCGTAGGTAACGAAGACTGGGCCTACTCCTGTTGCACTAGAGGGTGTCCCGTTGGGAAAAGTCCACTCCGTTTGTACCGTATTGATAGAAGTTGATTGCACGTTTAGCGTAGCGGGTACCTTACAATCCTCATTTACAGTAAAAGTGGCACTTGGAATAGGAATGTCCAATATCTCAATTGCATCCGTTTGGATTTGCGTTAGGGAACAGCCTCCAGGGAAACCTACAGTCAGTGTTACATCATAGCTCCCTGCATTTGCATAACTTCCATTGACTACAGGAGTAGATGCATTGGAAGGGCTAGCTCCAGGCATGGTCCAAGACCACAGATCAGGTGTTGGAACTGACAAGTCTGTAAAGACCACATTTTCCAAGGCACAGGAGGTATCTGTGGATATAGAAAAATCAATAATGGCATTAAATACTCGAATCACCTGGTTCTGGAAAAAGGTGTCAGTACAACCATTTGTTTCAGCAATAAGCTCCAAACTGTATACTCCCTCATTAAGGGTTACTAAGGGTTCAAATCCCGTTTGGGTGGATACAACATTCCCGAGGCTATCAATAAAATTCCAGGTATAATTTGTTCCAGCACTTGTTGATGAGGATAAATTGGTTGCCGATACGGATGCAGGAACAATGCAAAAATCTGTTTCTGGAAGGCTGAACTGAGCATTAGGCCGCTGAATAGGTGTTACAGCAAATGAGGCAGTATCCTGAATTATACATCCACAGGAATTGGTAAGAATAGCATTAGGAGAAAAAACACTCGACGAAGTGTAAGGTAATGTAACTGAGGTATCGCAGGCATTTTGAATTAGCACCCCAGGAATCGGTTGAAAAAATGATGTTGCAATGCTGCCGCATCCTGGATTACAGGATAAGTTAACTGTTATAGAATCCCCAAAACACAAAAACTCTGTATTTGCCGAGAGTGAAGCACTAGGAGGCTCAAAAACTTCGATGACATCATTTTGAGTAAGCGTGCTAGAATTACCGAGATTATCCGTGATCGTAAGACTGACCGTATATAAGCCAGGAACACTTAGTGCAATAAATGGATTCGCCGCAAAA
This sequence comes from Saprospirales bacterium, assembly GCA_002708985.1. Taxonomy (GTDB): domain Bacteria; phylum Bacteroidota; class Bacteroidia; order Chitinophagales; family UBA8649; genus UBA8649. The sequence goes on from PAPS01000002.1 coordinate 27,599, forward strand.
AACGGACTATTTGGAAGCACACCATTGGGCCCAATAACCGTCCAAACATAACTTTGAATTGGATTCGCTGATGTAGAGGCATCCTGCAACTGCGTGACTAGGGGTTCTGGGCATCCTTGACTTCTCGACACCGTGAAATCCGCCGTAATCTGTGCAGAAGCTTTTTGCGAAAAGCTAGATAAAAGTAGGCTTATCAACAATGACCAAAACATCTTCGATGATGGCCTATAAAGCTTGATATTTTTAAGTTGCACAATATCCCACATACGCAAATCCCTCATGTCGAACCTTTCAATATGTCATGTATCCAATTCAACCATTTATTTCGAGCCAAACGACTCGAGCGATGTGGTATCAATGGTCCTGTTTGGAGAAAGTGTAAAAATAATTGATTTCTCACAAAAATGGTCCGAGATTCAGTCACAAAACAACGAATGTAAAGGATGGGTTCACACAGACCATTTCGTTCCTGTGACCGAAGACAATAACAGCTCTATCCGTTGCATCGATTTCACTGAATTTATTCACCACAAAGAACGTAGAATTCCCATCTTTATTGGATGTCAACTCCCAAATTATGATGGTATACGTCTTCAATATGCTGACTATCAATGGAATTTTTCCGGTCAATCCATTCACGCCAAAGATCTTGGCTTGGAGCGTTTTAAACGTCTTGGCCAAAAATATTTAGGTTCTCCATATCGAAAAGGAGGTCGCTCACCCTTTGGAATTGACGATTCTGGGCTTGTCCATATTCTTTACTGTTTTTTGGGCAAAAGCTTACCAAGAACTGCGGATAAACAATCTGCTATAGGTAAACCGCTTAATTTTATTCAAGAAGCTCAAATTGGTGACCTTCTCGGATTTTCTTCTAACAAGGGAGGTCCTGTAGATCACATCGGTCTCTATTGGGGTAACCAGCAAGTACTTCATGTAGATAGTGTGGCTCAAATTGACCGAGTCGACCATAATGGTATCTACAACTCATCATCTGGCCAATACACCTATTTTCTAACCAATATTCAACAAATTATTGATGTATGGCCAAACCCTTGATCGTAATACTGACTGGGGCCGGAATGAGCGAAGAGAGCGGTCTTTCAACCTTTCGTGGTGCGGATGGACTTTGGGAAGGCCACGAAATTACGGAAGTGGCATCCCCTGAGGGCTGGCGGGCTAACCCTAAATTGGTCAATACGTTTTACAACGCACGCAGAAAGCAACTTTTTGAAGTAAAACCTAATAACGGACACATGGACTTAGCCCAACTTGAAAAAGACTTTGACGTAAAGATCATCACACAAAATGTCGATGATTTGCATGAGCGTGCTGGTTCTCGGAATATCTTACATCTCCATGGTGAATTGCGTAAAGTACGCAACCAACGAGGAGATGGTGTCCGACCTTGGGATAAAGATTTAGATCTATCCGACCTTGGAGACGACGGTCTTCCATTGAGACCGCACATTGTATGGTTTGGGGAGGATGTTGCCGCCATTCCAACAGCCATTGAATGGACGAGAAAAGCTGACTATTTTGTTGTGATCGGAACCTCTCTACAAGTATACCCTGCTGCCAATCTTATCTACTATACCGCCTCGCACACAGAACATATTTTAATTGACCCCTACCCCCCTGAACACCTTACCATTCCTAGACTTACGGTCTACCCTATGAAGGCCTGCGAAGGGATTCAAGAATGGGTCAACCAACTAAAGAAAACGAAGTAATTAATTATGAAAGACAATCGATCCACGGATAAACCATCATTTAAGGACAATGGAAGATTTGATCCGCCCAAGCCTCATGGTGATTGGAAAATCAACCATCGGCGAACTGCCTATGAAAATGCTTGGATTGAGGTTGGCCATTATGAGGTAACCAATCCCACGGGAAGTGAAGGAATTTATGGTGTAGTTCATTTTAAGAATATCGCAGTAGCCATAGTCGCCTTAGATGAAGCGCAAAACGTTCATCTTGTCGGACAGTTTCGCTTTACATTGGATAGTTATGAATGGGAGATTCCTGAAGGTGGATGTCCTGCAGATGAAGCTCCATTGGAAGCAGCCAAACGAGAATTACTTGAAGAATGCGGACTTGAGGCAAGCGAATGGAAAGAAATACTTCGTATGGCGACGTCTAACTCAGTAACCAACGAGCAATCCATCACCTATCTTGCCACTGGACTTACCCAATCTGAGGCAAGGCCTGAAGACACTGAAAACTTAACGCAACATTGCATTCCATTAGATGATGCGCTATCTATGATTGACCGAGGTGATATCAAAGATGCCTTGAGTATTGCAAGCTTGCTTAAGGTGTCAAGAGATTTACTAACGAACAATTAACATCACAATCTCTTAAAAAGCTTTTAATCTTACCTTAATATACTTAAGAACATCATGACTATGCGATATTTTATAGCTCTAGCTTTACTTTTTGTCACGTTTTCACTGTCGGCGCAGGATAATGTTGGTATCGGAACCCTTAACCCCAATCCTAATGCTGCCCTTGATATTGAGTCCAACGACAAAGGTTTACTAATTCCGCGTTTAGATGCAGCTGAACGGGCTGCAATTATTGGTTTAACCAATGTCGAGAGTGGTCTCCTTGTATTTGATCAGACCGACAATCTCTTTTATTATTGGGATGGAAGTGCATGGCTACCTATGCCCCTAGACTTAGATGAGCAGGATATCGATTCAGTGGTACTTACAGGGAGTATTCTTGAAGTATTTATAAGTAATGGTAACTCAGCAACCGTTGACTTAACCCCTCTTGCTGCAATAGGCCCTGCTGGCCCTCCAGGTGCAGACGGCGCTGACGGTATTGACGGAGCACAAGGTCCTGCCGGTCCCCAAGGTCCTGCCGGTCCCCAAGGTCCTGCCGGTGCTGACGGTGTCGATGGTGCAGATGGTGCTGACGGAGCACAAGGTCCTGCTGGACCTCCAGGTGCAGATGGCGCAGACGGAATAGACGGAGCACAAGGTATACAAGGTCCTGCTGGTGCAGATGGCGCAGACGGAATAGACGGAGCACAAGGTATACAAGGTCCTGCTGGTGCAGATGGACAAGATGGAATAGATGGTGCACAAGGCCCTGCTGGTCCTGCCGGTCCACAAGGTCCTGCCGGCGCTGACGGTGTCGATGGTGCAGATGGTGCTG
>PAPS01000003.1 GCA_002708985.1 Saprospirales bacterium
GATGAAGAGCACTTTGAAAATATTCTTCTGGATATCCAGCTAGCAGAGGCCTTGGTGCAATCTTATCCTGTGGACAGTCACGATATCTACCGAGATTTATTTATGGAAGATGTCTTTCGACAGCATAATGTGACACGGGAGCAGTATAATGCGGCCTATGATTTCTATGCTGAGGATCACCAAGCATTTCAGCGTATGCAAGAAAGGTTGAAAAAGAAGGTTTATGATGCTGAAAAAATTGAAGATTTAAACTTAGATTACTAAAACACAGGACAAACAAAAAATATATGAGTAAAAAGTTATATGCCAATGCGCGAGAAGCCTTGGCAGGAATAGAGGATAACATGACACTAATGCTCGGTGGTTTTGGGCTCTGTGGCATTCCGGAAAATTGTATTCGAGAACTCGTACGGTTGAATATCAAAGGATTGATATGCATCTCTAACAATGCTGGAGTCGATGATTTTGGCATTGGACTTATGCTTCAACAACGACAGGTGGTCAAAATGATTTCGAGTTATGTTGGAGAGAATGCTGAGTTTGAACGGCAAATGCTATCGGGTGAGTTAGAAGTTGAACTACTTCCACAGGGGACACTTGCTGAAAAGTGCAGGGCTGGAGGTGCAGGAATTCCATCCTTCTTTACAGCTACTGGATACGGTACTGAAGTTGCTGAGGGAAAGGAGACGCGTGAGATCGACGGTAGGATGTATGTATTAGAGCCTGGTCTGACAGCTGATTTTGCTTACGTCAAGGCTTGGAAGGGAGATAAGTACGGTAACTTGATTTTTAAAGGAACAGCGCGCAATTTTAATCCTGTTATGGCCATGGCGGGCAAAATTACCATTGCCGAAGTAGAGGAACTTGTAGAGCCCGGTGAACTCGATCCCAATTTTATACATACTCCTGGAATTTTTGTGCAGCGCATTTTTGAAGGAGTAGATTATGAAAAGCGTATAGAACAACGCACAATAACCCAATAGATATGGCTTTAAGTAAACAACAAATCGCACAACGTATAGCACAAGAACTTAAGGATGGTTGGTATGTGAACCTTGGCATTGGTATTCCAACCTTGGTAGCCAACTATATCCCTGAAGGGGTTAATGTTACCTTACAATCTGAGAATGGACTCTTGGGTATGGGACCCTTCCCAACAGAAGATAAAGTAGATGCTGACTTGATTAATGCAGGCAAGCAAACGGTTACCATGCTCCCAGGATCTGTTTTGTTTAATTCTTCTGAGAGCTTTGCGATGATTCGTGGTGGACACATGGACCTAACGGTTTTAGGGGCAATGGAGATTGACCAAAATGGAGATATTGCCAACTGGAAAATCCCTGGAAAAATGGTCAAAGGAATGGGCGGTGCCATGGATCTTGTAGCGGGTACTGAAAATATCATCGTGGCTATGACTCATGCAAACAAGCATGGGAAATCCAAGCTGCTTAAGCAATGTAGTCTTCCCTTAACAGGGCGCGCATGCATTAGGAGGGTTGTGACTGATTTGGCCTATCTTACCATTGAAAATGGAGCATTTGTACTCAGAGAATTAGCTCCTGGTGTGAGTGTAAAGGAGGTTGAATCATTGACAGATGGCGATCTTGTAGTTGCTGATGATGTCTGTGAAATGACATTCTAAGATGGATAAGTACTGTCTTTATCAAGGCAACATAATATCCCTCGATCAATTACACTTTACACCCTTTGAGCGTCTGATGTACGGTGATGGATTCTTTGAAACCATCCGGTACGATCAAGGACGAATTCCTCTTTGGAACTATCATTTACGGCGTATACAATCGTCTTGTAAAGCACTTGGCTTTGAAGTCCCTGCTGAAATTTCTTTGCCGTCAGATGATGGTTTATTGAACCAACTCATTAAATGGTTGGGAAAGACTTCCTCTTATCGACTGCGTCTTGTAGTGGTTCGACGAAGAGGTGGTTTTTATAAAGCGCTGCATGAAGATGCCGCATTCTACATTGAAGCTGAGCCATTGAAAAATGCTTGGAATAATGCAAGGCCAATAGATATTTTACATATGCTTCCTTGGAATTCAGATAACGCGATTATACCGGGAAAGGGACCAAGAAAAGGGGATTATGTGACGCCAAGTAAACAACGTGGCGCAAACGAAGAGGTCCTATTTTACAATGGTAAAGATTGTATGACGGAAGGAAGCTTTACAAACATTATATATTACCGAAATGGTTTATGGCAAACGCCTAGTGCAGAGTTTCCGATGGTACATGGAGTTTTTCGGGCCTTTCTTTTGGATAAAAATCTTGTACAAGAAGGGGTCTTATCCCGTTTTTTGATCAAGGATGTGGAGGTGTTAATGTTGTGTAATGCTATACAAGGACTAATTCCTGTTCTAAGTATTCAAGGAAAGGAAATCAATCGTTCGAAGGAAATTACCAAAGAATTTATCCACCAAGTGAACTCTGCTCTTCCTTAGGGGTTAAGTAGATATGCAACATTCTACCTCGCCCGTAATTGCTGTTTGGCTGAGACGGGACTTACGTTTATTTGATAATCATGCCCTGCACAATGCCCTCCTTCGCGCAAAGCAAAAGCAACATAAGGTTTTGCCGATCTTTATATTCGACCGGGATATATTGGATAGGCTGGAAGACAAAGACGATCGTCGGGTTAACTTTTTACACGATCATTTATCTGCGCTTAAGGCAGGACTTCAGATTGAGCAAAAAGACATCTGTGTGATATATGGTGATGTTATTGATGTCTGGTCATCTTTGATTAATAAGTATTGCATATCAGCTATATACAGTAATCATGATGATGAGCCCTATGCAAAGATTCGAGATGAAAAGGTGCGCCATTTGGCGGAGAGTCAAGGAATCAAATGGCTGGATTTCAAAGATCACTTGATTTTTGAACGAGACGAAGTGACTAAGGATGATGGCAAACCCTACACTGTATTTACACCGTATAGCAAAAAATGGCGTAGGCGTCTAGATATTGAGGGGATACCATCCTATCCTTCGGAGAACAATCTTCAACATCTATTAGATTTTACCGAAGATATGCCCTCCTTGGAATCTATGGGTTTTCAATCCCAAAAGCTCGTATTTCCTGAAAAGACGGCGGAGTGCCAAGTGCTCAAAGATTATTATGAACGCCGAAATTTTCCTTCAGTAAAGGGCACTACGCGGCTAGGTATACACCTCCGTTTTGGGACAATATCTGTAAGACAAATTTTAAAGCAGAGCGAGGAAATATCGTCTTTTGCGTTTACCAATGAGCTTATATGGAGGGATTTTTATGCTCAAATTCTCAGCCATTTTCCACATGTTGCCGAGAGAGCGTTTCGTCCGGCATATGATGAGATTGCGTGGCGCAATGACGAAAAGGATTTTGATAAGTGGTGTAAAGGGGAAACCGGCTACTCTTTGGTAGACGCAGGAATGAGAGAGTTGCTGAAGACGGGATTCATGCATAATAGGGTTCGCATGCTCGTTGCTAGCTTTTTGACTAAGCATTTGTTGATTGATTGGCGTTGGGGTGAAGCATGGTTTGCTCGCCACCTTTTAGATTTTGACTTAGCAAGCAACAATGGCGGATGGCAATGGGCTAGTGGCAGTGGCACAGATGCTGCGCCTTACTTCAGAATCTTTAATCCAATCACTCAAGCAGACAAATTTGATAAAGACGGAAAGTATCGCGATCAATTTAATCCAGGATGGCGAGACGGGGAAATTCCTATGATGGTCGACCATAAAGTAGCTCGAGAACGAGCATTAAATACTTACAGAGAGAGATTATCCGTTAAAGAATAGTTGAAGCGTATTATGTCGTCCATTAAACAAAGCATACTTAAGAAGCTGTATCCCTTTATAAGAAAGGCTGCTAAGAATACTCGAAATGGAGTAGTGATTACTAATAATCAAAATATAGCACCGACTACTTCATTATACGATTTAGAGGTAGTTCTAAGTGGTGGATCTATTTTGGATATGGTTGATTTAAAGGGTAAAAAGATACTCTTGGTCAATACAGCTTCTGATTGTGGTTATACCGGTCAATATGAGGAATTGCAGGCATTGCATGAAACAGCAGGTGATAAGGTTGCCATTATTGCCTTTCCTGCTAACGATTTTGGCATGCAGGAACGAAAAGATGATGCCTCCATACAGGCCTTTTGTAAGACGAGTTATGGTGTTACTTTTCTCATTGCTAAGAAAGGAATCGTTCGTAAAAAGGCAGAGCAACAACCTATTTACAGATGGCTTACTGATAAATCACAAAACGGTTGGAATAATCATGCGCCGGACTGGAACTTTGGTAAATATTTGATCAACGAAGAGGGGCTTCTTACGCATTACTTTGGACCGTCGATTTCTCCTGTTGAGAATGATGTACTGCTGACTGTACATTAAGACCTAAAGCGCTATTTGTTTTATCTCAAAAATTGTTTCCATGAAAAAAATTGTATTTCTGGCCTTTTTATTTCCAAGTTTTACAGGTCTTTATTCTCAAACGTCTTTAGATTTTTTGCTTTTTGAAAAGATTAATGCATATCGAAATTCTTATGGGCTAGAGTCGTGGCTTTGGGATCAAAAGGTGTGGGAAGCATCTTATGGACACAATAGATATTTAATGGATATAGGTCAATGTACTCACTATCAAGAAGGGAATGACTCAACATACACCGGCGGGGATAGGCTTATGCGACAAGGCGTTATATGGGGTTTGACGAGAGAAAATTGTGCAGTGACAGATAGATATAATAATGAAACAGACGAAGAACAGAGTGAAAAAATCCTTTTGCAGTGGATCAATTCTCCTGCACACCATAAGACATTACTATGTTCAACATCTCGTTATGGCGCAGTTTCTACTACACATACCGCTAAATTCGAATGGTCTGTTGGTGCGTGGTGGACCTATTCAACACTCAATGTATATAGTTGATTGATTATGAATAATGCCAGTTGAACTTCTTTATATCCCTTGGCTAAATCGAATTGTTGAAATAATTGTGTCACATTGCATTGTTAAGGACGTTTAAAACGTCCATCTATGGGTCGTTTTTCACCATAAAATCATACCTTTCCTTTACACTATGGAAAGTCACGAGTTGTTAAAAAACCATCACCTAAGGATTACGCCAATACGTGAGAAGGTACTCGAAGTATTTCTTACCTGCAAAGGAGAGGCTATTTCAAGGTTAACTATTGAAAATAGCCTTGAGAGTTTTGATCGAGTTACCCTGTACCGAACAATAAAGCACTTCAAAGATAGGTGTGTGATTCATGAAGTAATGGATCAGGGCGGGTATGCGAGGTATGCGTTATGCCAGAAAAGTTGTAAGGAGACCGGAAAACATAGTGAGCATCTTCACTTTCATTGTTCCGATTGCGATAGAACGGAGTGTATTGAGGGTGAGATTAATTTAGATATAGACCTTCCTAAGGGTTATAAGATAGATAGAGAAAGTATTGTTGTTAATGGTCAATGCGGCCGCTGTTCCTAGTCAAAATTGAATCTTTATTTGGCTCAATCTATCGCATAAAAAAACCGCACTTTTCACATGAAAAGTGCGGCGCTTATGCTAGAGGTAAATGTCTCTTACTTAGTTAATTGTAAATGGAAAAGTTACTTCAATATCTGTTTCACCGCCCGCATTAGTAATATCTCCAGAGCTAACACCAGTTCCAAACTTATCTGGCTCATGACGCAAAATAACTGTCATAGCAGCACCATTATTTACCATACTGCTCGTAGTCATTGTGAATGTTAATCCTAAGGGATTTCCATCGCCATCTTGATCTGTATATGCAAAAGTCGCATCATCCGAAGAAAAGAAGAATTGGTGTTCATCGTCTTCTTCTTGAATTTCAAGTGTAATGTCATCTGCTGGAGTTTCTGTCTCATTAAGTAAAGTAATTGTTCCAGAGTAGGTTGTTCCAACACTTAAATCACCACCTGTAATTGTAGGTGCATTACCTCCCTCTCCATCAAGATCTTCAAAAGAAAAAGTTACAGTATTTCCATTGTCATCTGTTAAGAATACATTGAGAGTTGTAATAACTTCTTCTTCATTTGGAGGTGGTGGAGGAGTGTCATCTTCACTACATGCAGTGAAGGTCATTATTAGAGCTATAGTTGCTGCAAAAAAGGGTAAAAATTTATAATTCATAATATAAAAATTGGGGTTAAAAAAAAGATAAAAATTTGATTGTAGGTTGTATTCCTGGCTCGTTAGCGAAATATCTCCAACGATTGAGGTACGTTCTGTATCGGTGATTGGTGATGTTTTTGCATTCGGCAATTACTTTGAAGGACAAATATTTCTTTGTCCTGATAAATAATTCTGCACTCACATTTACAAGGTGCGCTGCATCTGGAGGTATAACAGCTACTTGATTACGCGGGTAGAACCAAGCTCTTGCAAGATATTGATAATCTACTGAGAGACTTAGTGAATTGTTATTTCTGAGAGAGGGTGTCCAGGTTAATCCGGGATTTATATCTAGCGGTGGTATGTCTGGTAAGGCATCTTTAGAATCAATATTTTGTCCTAGAAGTAATGATGAGGTAAGGCTTGCTTCTATATTTAAAAGTTCAAAACTTTTTAAAATACTGAAGTCGAGTCCGCCTAGTTGCGCTCTATTCTGCAAATATTCTTGCACAAAGAAAGCACCTGATATCGATAATTCTGGTATGGTGCTCGAGGCCGTATAGATGTAGTTGGGAAAATAATTGTAGTATACACCTGTGTATAATTCCCATCCATTACTCATATCGAAAGGTAAACTAAGATTTACTTGCCAAACTTGTTCGCTTTGTATAGTTGAATCACCGCGAACAATGACAGCAGCTGCTGGGTGGATTCCGTCGGCATACCGTTCATATAGGTTGGGTAATCTTCTTGTGGTCGATAAGTCTAGACGATAGCTCTTCCATGCCAGGCCAAGACTACCCGCATACAAGCTAGGGGATTCACTAGACTCTATATATTCGCGTTGCCGTGTGAAATACTTTACTTGTCGCTGAACGTACTCATAACGAAGACCACCAAAAACAGTAATTGATTCTGCCCCGTATTCAGATTCAACATACATGGCAATTGTATTAGTATTAGCAAATGGAACTAACGGTCTTCTTCCTGTTCCATCTTGAGGTCGATTTTCCTCATGGCTGTATCGTAGTCCTACCTTGGTGTAGTTTGTTGAGTTTCGATGATCTAAAGAAATTTCTCCATGGGTAGTTCTAAGCTTTAAGTCCACTACTGGAATGCTGTCTCGATTCCATCTCCGTATATCAAATTCTTGGCGCTCATTTTGTTGATATCCTGCAGCAATATGAAGGTGTGTCTTTGGACTTAGATTTAGTTGGCTATTTGAGCCAACGGTAAAATGTTGAGTATTCTGTTTGGGGTTGTCAATAGTATACTTAGGCTTGTCCTCTGTGTAAAAAGGAATTTCTCGACTAAGTGCGTCATTAAAGTCTGTTAAGTTTCCAATATGGGCACTTCTTAAAATCCCTGTATTTCTAGAAAAAAACCCTACATGGGTTTCGTGTTGCCAAATTTTCCACTTGCTGTGCAGATTTATTCTTTGAACGTGTTGTCTCATACCAGTATTAGTAAGGACATAGTCCGGACTTCGATGATCACTTTGTCCTTGGATACCACCACTGTAGGTGAGGGTTATGTTTTTGGTTATGGAACCAGCGATTTGCCCGTGAACTCCAAGCCCTAAACCATTTAAATACATTGACTTAATAATATTACCGTGCCAGTGGTCTTGGTCAGTCGGTAGGTCGGTGGAAATTACATAGGCTCCACCCATAGCGGCGGTTCCGTATCGCACAGCGGCCGATCTGGTGTAAATTTCTATATGATTGCCTGCCCAAGGACTAACATCTGGGGCATGTTCTATCCCCCAGTCTTGGTCGCGATGAATGATACCATGATTTATCATTTGAAGTCTATGACCATATAAACCGTGTATCATTGGTTTAGCAATATGCCCACCATGACTTAACATGGATATTCCTGGAATATGTGATGCTAACTGAGCAAAGCTCTGATCTGCTTGCTTAATCAATGTAGCTGATGCAATAGTGATATTCGCATGTTCATGATGATTTTGATCACTATGAATTTCAACGTTGTCCATCCACTCACCGTGACTTTCAAGCATGATTATGATACTCGTGTCAGATCGCACAGTAATTTCTGTGTGGCTATTTAGACAACAACCATAACTAACCAAAGCACTTATTGTAGTTAACGAGTCGGGAAGGGAAAGTTCAATTTTACCTTCGGAATCTGCTAAAGCAACCTCGTCTGAAGACTCAAGAGTCAAGGAGGTAAAAGGTAGTGGACTCTTATCGTGAAGGTCTATGAATTGAATGGATACGTTGAACTCTGTTGATTGAGCATAGGAAACTAAGGCAGTCAGCAAGAACAAAAGGCAAACCGAAAAGTATCTCATCTCTTTCACGTAGCCAAGATAACTTGTTTTCCGTTAAATGCAACTTTGTTGCAAAAAAATACTGTTAAAAACTTAAAAGATATCCTCGTCCTCGAAGGTGATTTCTTGTCTTTTTGGAATACGCGCTAAAACATGTCGAATAGCCTCTAATCGGGCGTGATGCTTATTGTCTGCATCGATAACCTTCCACGGTGCGTGCTCAGTATCTGTTTCTTCGAGCATTTTGGATTTATATTTTGTGTATTCCTCCCATAGCGATTGCGCGTAGTGGTCTAGTTTACCATGCTTCCAAAATCGCAATGGGTCTGATTTTAAGTCATCAAGGCGTTTTGCTTGAACTTCTTTTGAAATTGAAAAGTAGAATTTAATGAATATGATCCCATCATCGGTAATCATTTTCTCAAAGGGATTAACCGACTGCATAAAGCGCTCATAGACCGCTTTACTGCAAAACTTATTCACAGGTTCAATAACTGCTCGATTATACCAACTTCGATCAAAAAACACCATTTCTCCTGGTGCTGGAAAATGTTCGATATATCGTTGGAAGTACCATTCCTGGTTAATCTCATCTTCTGGTTTTCCTAAGGCAATGATGCGATAATGACGTGGGTTTAAGAATTGTACAAAGCGCTGAATAGCCCCACCTTTGCCCGCTGCGTCTCTGCCTTCAAAAAGGATGATGACCCGTTTGTTTTCTTGAATCAAATGCGTTTGCATTTGGACCAACTCTTTTTGGAGTTTTTCCAGTTCTTGATAATATCGTGCGAAACGAAGTCCATCATCAATATCTACTTTTCCTTTATAAAGAAGACTTCTTAGACCGCGTGCGCTGTTAAGCAAGGATATATCTTCTTTACTGTAGCCCATTAGATATCATCTTGGTTTAGTGATCGATGGTAGCGTTGGACAATGTCTGGATTGACTAGGGTCGATACACTCGATTCCGATTTTCCATCATATTCAAATCTTGACAACACATACCGAATGGATTCAATTCGTGCTTGACGCTTAACGTTGGCGCGCACAATTACCCATGGACAAAATGTCGTGTGCGTGCGACTAAACATCTGTTCTTTATAATAGGTGTATTCATCCCACAGCGCTTGTCCTTTTCGATCTACTGGACTAAACTTCCATCGCTTAAGGTCATTAAGTATCCTTTCATTAAAGCGTTCCCTCTGTTCTTTTTTAGAAATGGAAAACCAAAATTTGATTACAGTTGTATCCTCCTCGTGAAGCATATTCTCAAATTCCGTGACTTGAGTCATAAATCGATTGTACTGAGCATCATTTGCAAATCCCATCACCGGCTCGACGACCGCACGATTGTACCATGATCTATCAAATAGTACAATTTCTCCCGCATTGGGTAATTCTTTGATGTAGCGACGGAAATACCATTGTCCCTTTTCGAGGTCTGTAGGTTTGTTCAGGGCTACTACGCGCAAATGAATGGGGTTTAAGTGCATTCTGAATCGTCGTATTGCACCTCCCTTCCCAGCGGCATCCCTTCCTTCATACAGTATGGCGATTCGCTTATTGTTTTTGACTACCCATTCTTGAAACTTAAGCAGTTCGATTTGCAATCCTTTGAGCTCATTACGATAGGTTTGGTAAGCATGCATTTCTTCGGCGAGAGGGTGATTCTTTTGCTTAAGCAGGTCGAGAAGCTCTTCCCGTGTATTAACTTTTGCTAAATCACTTTCGCTGAGCATATGCGCCTTATTTAAAGAGATAATATTTCCCTGTTCTTCTTTCATCCGTGGATTTCTTCTTCATTGTATGTCAGGCGATAACGCATAACATAGTGCGTCAAGCCCACTTCTAAAAAAGGTCTTCCTTCCTTAGAATATAGCATTTTTTCATAAAAGCCCATGGCATTTTCCCTCGCGTGGCAATAGATTCCTTCAGCCTTGTGTGACTTTGCCAACCTATGTGCTTCTTTAACAACTCTTCGTCCGACGCCCATGCCTTGGTATTCAGGTAGAACCCACATTTGTCGAAGTTTGACTGAAGCCGTGCTTAGGCCATCAAGAGAAAGTCCTCCTATTACCCTTTTCTTCCAAGAATAGATGACAAGATGATTTTGATGTTGTTCAATTTCCAAGTCTTCTTGAGTGAATTTCATGCCAAGAGGATGTCTTAATACCGTTTCTCGCAGCTTCATGCTTTGATGATATAATGCACTATCAAATGGAGTCCAGTGAAGAATCATGATTCTAAACGTTTTGAAAGGATTACGTTGAGAAAGACAGTGGCTATGATTAATGTCGTCCCCAAATAAAACCAACCATTGAGCATTTGGTATTCTTTAAGCGCGAGCGCTGCAATGCCCACGCCGTATATTGGCTCTAGATTAAGGATGATATTAGCCGTAAATGCCGACATTGATTTTAATGCAGTCATTTCCAAACTAAAGGCAAGATTAGTACATAGTACGGAAAGAATAATCATCCAAAACCAGTCGGAGGGTAGAAGCAACCATTCAAAACTTGATCCGAGTTGCCCTAAAAAAGGTAGGAAAAGACATATCGTTAAAAAACCTCCCAACATTTGCAAGGCCGTAGCACTAGTGGCTGAGTCATGTCCAATCCACTTTTTATTGAATACAGAAAATAGGGCGGCAAGAAAAGCAGATAGGAGCCCTACACCGATAGCAAGAGCAAAATTGTTATCCCAGGTTAATGCGCCTTCAGGATTTGCTCTATTAATGCAGAGTAATCCAAGTAGTATTATGATTCCTAGTATTAATTGATGTTTTCTAAATCGACTTCCGATAATCCAAGGTTCTAATATTGCCGTGAAAAAGGCTACCATGCCAAATACGCCTAATACAAGAGAAGCACTGTTGCCTATTTTTATAGCACCATAGAAGGTGATCCAGTGAAGGGCCACTAAGCTTCCGTTTATCAAAAAAAGGATTCGCTTCGCTTTGGACATGGCTTGTAAGCCCTTCCAAACGCTGGGAATTAACATGAAAACGATGGTAGCAATTCCCATACGCCACCACACAAGACTTAGCGCATTCAGAGTAATAAGTTTCCCCAAAATGGCCGTAAACCCAAAGAGCAGGGTAGCGATATGCATGGAGGCAAGGCCTTGCATTGAAACGGAAGATGTACTGTTGCTATTCACGGCTTGACAGAGCGTTATGATTTAGTCTTAAAGGACCAGGTGACCATAAACCGTGCTACCTCTTCTCCTTGAGAATTAGACCCAATAGAGGTGGCTTGATAGGTTCGACCCTCTTTACTCTCAACGGCATCTTGAATCGTTTTGGCCAAAGCGGGAACGTCATCAAATACAAAAGTTACCTTGCCCGTTGCCTTTTTAGAGAATGTTGCTTGGAGATCCACTACAAGCAGAGATATTTTTACAGGATGACTTCTTGTAATCATGAGGGCCGGCAGTCCACTAGCGAATTCGCCTGCCATAGATAATACAGCAAAATAGGTGGAGCGAAATGGATTTTGATTGAGCCATTTAAAAGGAATAGTCGTCTCGCAACGTTCCATAGAAAGGTGCTTCACACGAAGACCGGCGAGCCAAGCCATGGGAAGTGTTTTTAGTAGAAAAAACCGAAATCCAATGGATTTAACCTGTCGTTGAAAGCGATCTATACGTCTTTGTTGTTCATTTATTAGCACTAATGGGTGTTCCATTTATGGGATTTGACTGCAAGATACGGAGGATTAGAATTACCTTAGCACTATGGTGCATCTGACAAGGAAAGAACATTTTAATGCGGCACATCGCTTATATGTCGATGCTTGGAGTAAAGAAAAAAACCAAGAAATCTTTGGTAGATGCGCCAACGAACACTACCACGGACACAATTTTGAGGTCTTTGTAACAATAAAAGGTGATCCAGATGCTGTAACTGGATTCATAATGAACGCTCACGAATTATCTCAGATTATGAAGCGCGAAATCTGTGACGAGTTAGATCACAAAAACCTCAATTTGGAGGTTGAATGGCTACAAGGTGTTAATCCAACCTGTGAGGTGGTAGTTATGAAAATATGGGAGCGTATTGAACCACTTATACCTTCTGCGCGTTTACACTCTATACGGTTACAGGAAACCCCGCGTATTTATGTGGAGTATTTTGGTCCTAAACAATAAGGTTTTACTATGAAGGATGATAATTTTAAACATGAAGAGAACTTTGACGGCTATACGCGTAGTGAGTATCAAGGTGAGCGCTCGAAAAATCCTTCGATAATTCGAAAGGAAAGCGGCCAATTTTCGTCATCCAAAGAACCGAGTAGGGATTATGATGAACAGTATCGTCCAACAGAAAATGATATTGAGAACTTCCCAGATCTGCAAAATGGACCGTCATCACTGATACAAGGAGCGCCAGTTGAAATTCAGCAAGTTGGTATCCATAACTTTCGTTTACCCTTGCGCTACAAGAAAAGAGACGGCGGTGAAGTCGAACTAGAGACTAAGGTTACAGGAACGGTCTCTCTTGAAGCACATAAGAAGGGTATAAATATGTCGAGAATCATTCGGTCCTTTTATGAATTCCAGGAGGACGTGTTTAGTATTGATACCCTAGATACGGTACTCTCGCATTACAAGGAAAAGTTAAACTCTTTTGATGCGAAAATTGCTTTAAAATTTGCCTATCCAATTCTACAGGAATCTCTAAGGTCTGGACTTGAAGGGTACCAATATTATGATGTAACCTTAGAAGGCAATCTCGATAAAAATGGTGTCCTCAAAAAGATTATTCATTTTGATTTTGTCTATTCTTCCGCTTGTCCTTGTTCCTATGAACTGGCTGAGTTTGCTAGAAAAACCCGAAATAAGGCTACTGTATCACATTCTCAGCGATCGGTCACAAGAGTTTCCGTTGAATTTGATGATGCAGTGTGGATTGAAGATTTGAGAGATATGTGTGCTAAGGCTTTACACACCGAAACGCAGGTCATGGTTAAGCGTGAGGATGAAATGGCTTTTGCTGAACTCAATGGATCATACCTTAAATTTGTAGAAGACGCTGCTCGACTCTTATATGAGCAATTAATCAATGATAAGAGAATTAAAGACTTTAGAGTGATCTGCTCACACCAAGAGTCCTTACACTCTCATGATGCAGTGTCGGTTATTCTTGCGCCAAATAGTAGGTTTTGTGCTGAAGTGCCTCATCAAGTGTGGTCTAGTCTAATCCACAATTCGTAATACGATTCCCATACCGTTCGGCAGATGCTGGATATGTTTTTTCTAGGAATACTTTCTCAGGTATACGAAGTGCATACCTCTTTGTACTTTCATTGAAAATTTAACTGCATGTTCGTATTTGTATTTCCTGGTCAAGGTAGCCAATTCCCCGGTATGGGGAAGACGCTTTATGATGAATCAAAGCAAGCGCGTGCTTGGTTTGATAAAGCAAATGCGACCTTAGGATACTCCCTAACCGAAGTAATGTTTGAAGGAAGTGAAGAGGAACTGAAGCAAACAAAATACACTCAAGTTGCTATCTATACTCACTCTGTTATCGAATCACTTTGTCAGGCAGAGTTTGAGGCAGATGCCGTTGCCGGTCATTCCCTTGGTGAATTTAGCGCGCTTGCAGCATCAGGGGCTTTCCCTTTTGAGCAGGGCTTAGAGTTGGTCAACGCACGGGCCCTTGCAATGCAGGAAGCTTGCGAAGCAAGCGAATCGACAATGGCAGCCGTTTTAGGGCTTAGTGATGAGTTAGTAAGGGATACTTGCGATGCAATCACTCAAGAAGTGGTTGTAGCGGCAAACTTCAACACAGTCGGACAAGTCGTAATATCCGGAAGTTTAGCAGGTGTTGACCTTGCTTCTGAAAAACTAAAAGAATTGGGTGCAAAGAGGGTAGTGCCGCTTCCTGTGAGCGGAGCTTTTCACTCACCCTTTATGGAGCCCGCTCGTGAAGCACTTGCTGATAAAATTAAAGCCACCAGGTTTTATAGACCAACGTGTCCCATTTATCAGAATGTTACGGCCAAACCTACTCAAGATCCTGAAGTTATTCAGAAGCATTTGATTGCCCAATTAACCTCTCCTGTCTTATGGACTCAGTCCGTTCAACAAATGCTTGCAGATGGTGCGTCAGACTTTCTTGAAATTGGACCAGGTAAAGTCTTGACAGGGCTTATTCGCAAAGTACAGCGCTCCGCGACTTAAGCTTTTTTATGGGCCAACTTGCTGCCATTACGTGGAATCCTGACCCAGTTGCTTTTGAATTGTTTGGGCCGTTGGCCTTTACATGGTATGGCTTGACTTGGTCATTATCTATACTTGTCGGCTACTATCTTGCTAGCTGGATGTTTACACGGGAAAATGTTGAGGGTGCAGATCCTTCCAATGTTGTGACAACCATCTTTTTAAGTTGTCTTGTAGGAGCGAGACTAGGTCAGGTTATTTTCTATGACTTGAATTATTTTTTAGAATATCCCTCAGAAATTATCAGGGTATGGAATGGTGGGCTTGCAAGTCATGGGGCGGTCATTGCTGCTATACTTTCCGTTTTTTATCTGTCGAAGAAATATGAAATAATCAACTTCTTATGGTTGGTTGACCGTATGGCGATTATCGTGCTGGCTGCAGGAAGTTTTATTCGTTTTGGAAACTTTATGAATTCTGAATTGTATGGTACGCCAACCGGTAGTGATTACGGCGTGATATTCACCGTGCACGATACCATTGCAAGGCATCCAGTCCAGCTCTACGAGTCCGTGTGGTTGATGGTGTGTTTTCTAATTTTTATGTTGCTCTACACAAAGCTCAAGGCTTGGAACGATGGTTTTTTCGCCAGCCTATTTCTTTCTGTTGTATTTACAGGCCGACTCCTTCTTGAGTTTATGAAGGAAAGTCCTGATCTAGCCCTCGGATTGAGCCGTACGCAATGGCTCAGTGTGCCAATGATATTGATCGGCTTAGGTGGTTTAATTTACCTTAAGCGTGCAGAGATTCGTGCTCAAGATTCAAATATCTCAAGTATTTAATTGATTCAAAGTTTTTTTCAAGCTACGATTCTTTAAGTAAGTTTCTTTACTTAAATCGTTCAAGTCGAAGCAGTTTAATATTGACAGCAAAATTTAAGTTAGCCGCGGCCTCACGAAATCCAAAAGTTGTTATTCCTATAACCTGACCCTTATTATTAAAGAGTGGTCCTCCGCTACTGCCGTGTGTAATCGGTGTCGTAGTTTGAATCAGATTATTATTTTCTCTAAGACCAGAGATAATACCGTTCGATAAGGTTTTTTCTAATTTAAATGGATTCCCTATAGCATAAACTTCTTCGCCAATCACATTGCTCAAATATGAGATATCTAGTTTTGGAAATTCTTGCCCATTGTTATCAACTTCGAATATGACAAAATCAGTTTCCTCGTTCTCTTCAATTATTCGTTTTATTTCAAAAATCTCACCATTTTCTAATAAGATTTCAGCACCCCTATAGTTTTTCTTATTGAGCACATGATAATTGCTTACACCAATTCCATCTGAGCTAATAAAAAAACCTGAACCTATACCACGATCAGAACCATCTCCAGCAAAGACATAGAATACTGCATCTTTAGTTTTGTAGAAAAGTTTTGTTAAACTCTCTTCTATATTTTGGTTCATAACATCATGTACGATAATCTCAACGGAAATTCTTCTATGCTCAGCACCTCTTTCATCATGAACGACAGTCCTATGTTCAATGTCAAGGTTAACAGAATTTAGTGTAGATATATTGCTTTCTAAATAATTTCTTAAGCCAAGAGTTCTGAGATATGCCAATTCTTCATTTTCTTTAATAAGATCATTTTGATTTAAGTAAATCGTTCTTAAATCACCGTCGTTAAAATAGTAGTTGTCAAGATTACCATATTCACCTCTATATTTTAACCTAGAAGTTATAGGAGTGCCATCAGTAGACCCCGTAATAATAACACTAACGTTTCGTCCAGGTGTTAAATACTTTTTCAACTCGTTTTCAAGTGTTCTTTTGATAAAAGTTGAGGTTAGTAATGCTGAATTAGATTGGTCTAATCTGTATGCTCCGCCGGGATAATCATTTGTATTAGTTTCTAATTTGGCTTTGACCACTTCGTAGAAATACTCTACATGTAGATTTAATTCAGGATTTCTAGCATCCTGGATATCTTCTTTAATTGAAGCCCGTACACCTGTTATAATGTTTGATGAAATTGGAAGAGATTCGGCCAATTCCTCTTTTACTTCGACTAATTGTTCCTGTAGTATTTTCTCTTGATTTCTCGCCTCTGTTTCAGCTTTTTCTCTTGTTTCTTCCGAGTTTGATGTCTGCCCATCATCTCCTCCAGCTTCGCGCTGACGACGTAATTCTTCGATAAGATCCTTGAGTGGTCCAAAATCATTTTCTGCGCGTTCAAAACGCTCTCGGTCGTTGGTCGACCAATAACTTCGAATAAATTGTTCGATTTGCTCGACTCCAAGACGTTTACCGATAATTCGTTTTTCCGCGTCAAGCACGAAGACTACAGGTGTTGCGGATAAATCATAGTTGTCACGCATACCACGGTTATTGAATAGATCAGCCACGTTGTAGAACTTCTCTAGGCCTTTGGATTCGATGAATTCATGCCATTCTTCAACTTGTGCAGAATCATGTACGGTCGTGGATACGGCATAGATACTAATGTCATAGTCCATGAATTTTTCATGAAAATCAACCAGTTTTGGCGTAGCCTTTTTACAGTGCCCACAATCCGGGTCATAGATAAAAAGGATAGTATAGTCAGACTTTATATTGTCGAGGCATACTTCATTAAGCCGATTAGCTGGAAAAGTAAAGTTATGGTCATACAAACACATCTCTGGAGCAATCTGACCACAAACAATGGGGGCTAAGGCCATACCACGTTCCACAATCTTTGCATTTTGGGCGCTGTCCGTCCAATAAGCCAATCCTGTTTTGTAATAGCGCATGACAAGCTCCACATAGATTTTATCCATGCAGACAATTTCTGAATTTGCGTATTTGTTGAGGACTTGTACTAGGACATATTGAAAAACATCATCATTAGCTCTAGACAGTTCCACGATATTAACTGCAGCCCTCATCAGAGAATCCGGGACTTGCTCAGTAGCCTTGTCCAAGTAATTCATCATTTTGTTGTGAAATACCGGGGTACGGATAATTCCTGGATCTGAAAAGTCAATATAATCTAAGAAATGGTCATGGTAGTATTGGAACTTTATTCGATTATCTGCTTCACTCAGCCATTCTGGAATTTCTGTTTCTTGCATTACACCAAGCAGCGCGGCATAAAATAGGGTGGAATGTTCACGCATGAGCGCTGCACGTGAGGCTTTAATTGTTTGGCTAAGCACTTCTATTTGATCTCGAAGGGCTTTCTTTTGTTCTGCATCGGCGACTCCTTGGATTTGGGCGTTGAGTGCATTGGCCTGCTTACTCAGTGCAGCCATTTGATCCATGTCTTGATAGAACACATCATTTTCTGCACTTCCTTGGAAGGCGAGGTTATCGACCACATTATCTGCTGATGTGCGAATATCAAAGGATTCATTGCCAGATACGATAAACTCAAAGTAGATATTACCTAGTTCGGGGAAGACTGCTAGGTAGACTCCTCTTGGAATGTCTTCAATGTGGTTCCATACGGCGCGTCCTCTGCCATCTGTAAATAAACTGTCCTCGATATAGTGTTTGCCCTGTTGATGATAGGCTATTGTGATTTTTTTATTAGGATAACCATCAATTTGAAAGGATATATCATGACTCTTCTGGCGTTTTTGTGCTTGGCTGAATAGCGGTAGAGCACAGAGTAAAATAAGTCCTAGTCCTTTATATAATTTTGAGCGATGATGCATAGGTCTACGATTTAAGCTTATTGGTTTCTTCCATTAGATTTTGGCAGAAGGTCTTCATCATATTTTGTGCCAAAGGATTTTTTGTCGCATCCACATAGGATTTTGTGAGGTTTATCAGGTTGCGTACATAATGCATATTCATCTCATCAACGGTCATAGAATTTGTCCAGAGATTGATACTTAGTGAATTGTTTATAACTGGGTCCCAGATCCCCAAATTAAATGCCTTGCAGTCTTTGACACCTTGTGATGAGTTCGCGCTGGCAGACCATTTTAAATCAACGGGCAAGTTGTTTTCATTGAGACCAACTTTGATTTTGATTTCTTCCCAATTTTTAACCTCGTTTTTCATAGGAGCAAGTTACACAAGTAGAAGGTAATAGTGTGAAGATTTAAAGCGAATCCTAGGAATAAAGTATTATTTCAGAGATTGGATTCCTTCAATCCAGTCCTTTTGTATGGTCTCTCCTTGATCCTTCAGATACCATTGTGTTGTCTTCTTGAGTTTCTCCTCTTTTGTTGCACCTTTGCTAAGCCAATCTTTTACTAGATTCTGTAGGGTAGATGGCCTCGGACCCCATGTCCATAATACACTTTCCGCGTCATCGGTAATTAAGACTTTGGGTATGGCTTTTGCTCCATTGGTTAAATGGTTATTCATAATTTCTGGAGAAGTATCCCGATAGATAATTCTCAATTCAATAAGACCAGGGTTTACTTCGGCAAAACATTCTAATACAGGAAGGGCAAAGGCAGCATCTCCGCACCAAGGTTCCGTGATGCAATACATTGTAAGCTTCTGCTCTATACATATCAGTAGGTTGTATAGCTTTTTATTAAGTCTGAATCGACTCCCAAAACGCTGCATACGTTCGTAGTTAGCACGCGTATAGTCCAACCAATAAGGACTGTCGTAAAATGTTTTTTCGCTCTTTCCTTCTACAATAGAGGTGAAATCTTGCAGATAACTTTCATAACTTACGCTGTGTTCTCGGAGTGTACCCATTGGTATACGATTATATTGTAGCGTAACCATCAATTCCCTCTACTAGTTCTTGGAAAGGACTGTGGTTTTTAAGTTGCTTATGTAGTGCACGAAAATCTTTGGGCCAAGGAGCATTAACAGTTAATGGATCTGAGTTAATCGGGTGGGATACGGTAATGCTGTGAGCATGTAACGTCAAGCGTTGGATAAATGGCCGTTCATCGCGCTTTCCCTTATAATTTGATTTAACACTAGAGAGATAAAATGAATCTTGTGGGCCATAGAGCTCATCAACAAGCAGGGGAGTCCCTAGAGATTTAGCATGGACACGAATTTGATGACTTCGCCCAGTTTTGGGTTGGAAGGCAATGAGTGAAATTTGTCCGTAGCGTGCCAGGCAATGATAATCGGTATGAGCTTTTTGGCCATTTGAATCGATCTTGTAGATATTACCCTTTGAGGATTTTTCTGCTATTCTAAAATCGATGTATCCTTTAGTTTTTTTCGGAAAGCCGTGAACAAAGGCATGATAGGTTTTGCTCACGCTACGGTTCTGAAACTGTAGGCTTAGATCGCGATGGCTTTTGGCGTCTTTGGCGAAAATAACGACACCTGAGGTTCCTCGATCCAGCCTATGTACACTATAGACGGATTCATATTGCTGGTCAGCCCATGTTTTTAAATCCTTGACCACTTTATGTCCTTGCGGAAAACGACCTGGGACAGTTAACCAGGTTGCGGGCTTATCCAATACGAGAATAGCTTCATCTTCAAACAGCACTGAAGGAGTGATGGCTTTCATAGTCAAATTATATTTCGTACTTGCCGAGTTTTTGAAGGAATTCTCCATGGGGCATTTCCATCACATCTCCTGATTGAAGACCGTCAATGTTAAAAGGTCCAATGCTCCAGCGCACAAGGCGCAGTGCTGGAAAGCCGACGGCAGCGCACATTCTTCGCACCTGTCTGTTTTTCCCTTCTCGAATGGTAACTTCGATCCATGAGGTGGGGATATTCGCTCGAAACCTAACCGGAGGGTTTCTTTCCCATAGGTTAACCTGGTCAAGTCGCTTTACTTGCGCTGGCAGCGTCGTTACGGCTTTTCCTTTAATCGAAAAGGTAACGCCTAAATTGAAGCTTCGAATAGCATCGTCGCTGAACTCTCCTTCAACCTGGCACCAATAGCTTTTAGCAATATGATTTCTTGGATGTAAAATACGTTGGTTGAGTGAAGGATCATTAGTGAGCAGGAGTAGGCCCTCTGAGTCTCTATCGAGGCGTCCAAGTGAATAGACATCTTTTGGTACAAAGAGAAGTTCTTTAAGTCCTGGGTGATTTCCTTCCGGGGTAAATTGACTCAAATAGCCATATGGCTTATTGAGTAAATAGGTTTTATAATGCCTTGTGGTGACCCCTTTACCTCGGCTTCGGCGATCTCTATTCTCTCTAAACGGTTTGCGCATGGCACGAAGGTAGAAAGATTCATAAGTCTCTTGAGCATATATTACGTCGAGTTCTGATTATGTCATCAATGCATCGTAGGCTTCTTGAATTATTCGAAATTTTTCTGCAGTGGCTTGACCACCTTTTCGATCGGGGTGATACTGCAGGACGAGTTTTCTGTACGCCTTCTTTACCTGGGTTTTGTCAGCATTTGTTGGTATACCCAATACGGAGTAATAACGAGCATTATTATTTGGATTTTCCACTTTTGTATTTGATATAAAGGGGCGCTGGCTTTGTTGAAAACCTCTTTTTGCATCTTCAGGGCTAAGGCCAAGCCCTCTGCCTATCAAAAGTGTTTTCTGCAGTTCAACTTGACTTAATGTTGGTTGAATCTTTCGTACTCTACAAAACAATAAATACACTTGAAGCCTTGAATTTGGGTTGAGTAAGGAGGCCAATGTTTCAGCTGCATGGGCAATGCGTGAAGCTGTAGGATTGGTTTGTCGAGCATGAAGGTATAAGGCATCTCCTTCTTGCCTTCCATAGCGTTTGCGAAATTCTTGCCTTATATAGAGCCATTGTTGTTTTTGGGTTTCTGCGGAGTGAGTGATTGCAGCACGAAGTAACACCGCAATTTCTTGCAGTGCAATGCGGTAGTCCTGACCTTGTTTGTGATTGGTATGGTTGCCATTGGGTAACCAGTGTTTTTCTAGGTAGTATCCAGCAGCAAAGGCCATAAAGGCCAATCCAGGACCCCCAAACTGCCATCCTACAGCAAAACAAAGCCATTTGAGCCAACCACTACCTACCATTTAAGCCACGTTCCTAGGTAGAGGGTTTGTCCTTGGGGTACCACGCCGGTAATCGTGTAATATCCTTGCGCTAGATTACTTGTCTTCAGGGTATGGTTAATGGAGACCGTATTGGATATGTCTTTTGAAAACACGACCTGCCCTAAATGATTGATAATTTGGATGGCTGAAAGTGCCTTTTGAACATGTATATTGATAGCTTCTCGCCCTGGATTAGGATAAATGTAGGCCAGGGAGCTATTTACATCTTCTATAGAGCTGCAGGGTACAACATTGACATATACTTCGGCGGTATCACAGTCTGATGAATCAAGAGAAGAGCATTTGGCATAGGTGAATACTTCTGTTCCAATAAATGTGGCATTGGAACTAATGGCTATTTTTCCATCTTGGAGTACTTGAGCTACTACATTTAATGGACTGTCAACGAGTATTGGATTCATTTCGCAATTGGCATCATTAATACCTACTTCGTAGACTTCTACATCATCGAGGCAAAGATTTACAGATACATCTCCCACCTGACAGGATGGAATGGGTGCAACTTGAAGAGAAATCTCTGCTGTATCACATTGGTTTGCTGTATCACAAACAGCATATTCTATAAAATCACTTCCCAGATATCCTTGATTGGAAGTATACACCACTTGACTACCTAATGCCGATGCACTTCCTGACAAAGGAGGTGTTACTAAACTAATTGTATAGGCTCCTGATGAACACAAAACATCGTTTAATAAAACATCAATGGTATCTTCTATTTCGCTGTAAACAGTTTGCTGATCGTTATTGGCTATAGGAGGTAGGTCACTTGTATACATGTCAATGTCGAGTTGGTCGATAATCAAGGTTGAGCCATTATTCCCTGTGAAATCGCTAGTTAATTGAAAATTTCCGCCCTCCAATGTGAGGTCTAGCTTTGAAGCGCAAACAAAAACAACCATGCTGTCTACCGCATCACAACTAATGTAGTTAAGGTCACCCCCAATTTCTCCCCAAAGGTTGGAAGGAGTAGACCCTATTTTTTCAAGACTGTAACCAACAATTTGATTATTTCTTTTAGCCGCGATGGCGACAATTGCAGAATCATTAGACACGCCTTGATATTCATAACGCATAGACCATGACTTGGGTCGATTACTTACGGGAACTCCCGTATTAGGATAGGTAAAGGGATTAAATACATCAAGACTTCCGAGGGCAATGAAGTCCTCAATAAGCCCAAGGTCAATATCAAACACACCGTTGACCATTATCCCAGGTGCCACAGTTGAAATGGTTTGTGGACCAAAGGCCGTTTCTACTATGATATTAAGGGACCGAGAGGAAATGCTTACTCCGGTATCGCTAAGAAAGCCTGGTAATTTTGGACGTACTAAGGTGTCATTTCCAAGACTATCTGCTGTGGAAAGTTGATTGATTGTGGACCAACCGGTGGGGTCGGAATATTCAGCTCTTCCTATGATCGCATATGGTACACCGAGGATGGTGCCGCTTTGATTAATAACATTAATTCGGTCATCCCATGCTTCAAAATCATAGAGTATATTATTCTGAGCAAGGCATGAGATACTATGAGTTAGAAAGATTACAATAAAGAGTTGATATCGAAAAGGAAAAGACTGAAAACATTTCATAAAAGAAAGATAGAGAATACAAGATTATAAACTTGTTAACTATGCGATGAGATTTGTGGATATAAATTTACCTTCTCTTGCCGAACAATACGGCTCCTTGATGCATTTTACATATAAATAATTAAATACACAAATCATGGCAATAGTAGGAAAGAAAGCTCCTTATTTTTCTTGTACGGCAGTAGAAGGTGGAGGAGACTTTATTGAAAATTTTTCGCTTGAACAATTCATCGGAAAAAAGAATGTGATTTTCTTTTTCTATCCATTAGACTTCACTTTTGTTTGCCCGACAGAAATCCTGGCATTCCAAGATCGCTTGGCGGATTTTGAAGCTCGCGAAACTGCTGTAGTAGGTTGTTCTGTGGATTCTCACCAAAGTCATTGGGCTTGGCTTAATACTCCCAAAGATCAAGGAGGAATTCAGGGTGTTACCTATCCGATTGTATCGGATTTATCGAAAACCATCTCTATGAATTACGGTGTACTTGCCGGCGACTATGACATGGATGAAGAAGGGAATTGGACTTTTGATGGTGTGGCTCAATCCTATCGCGGATTATTCTTAATTGACAAAGAAGGGGTGGTTCGCCATCAGTTGGTGAATGATTTTCCTCTTGGCCGAAGTATTGATGAAGCATTGCGTTTAGTCGATGCGTTGCGTTTCCACGAAGAGCATGGTGACGTTTGCCCAGCAAATTGGGAAGAAGGAAAAGATACTATGAAAGAGACTCACGAAAGTGTTGCTAACTATCTAAGCAAAAACTAGTATCACTACATTTTACAGTTAAGCCCGGCGAAAGTCGGGCTTTTTTATTCATTGATTACTTTTTTCCTAAACTGCATCGCAGACCAATTTGAAAGGTTGCTGTATGGTATGGATCTCTAAAGGAAAGACGCTCAAGCGCCTCATCTCTCCGTTCAATATTATACGTTGAATTACTGTTTTGATCGAGCGTGTTTTGGTAAGAGATTTCTCTTATAATCATAGGTAGGTCGGCTTCAGTGTATACATCCTTTAAGGTGGTATATCCTAATGCTCTTCCAAATTCAATCTGCGCGGGAGTACCCTGTATAGTAGCCTCAGTAATTGTTGTTTTTAAGGAGGGTACAGCAAGTGCTACAAAGTCTACTTGGGCTAAAATTCCAATTCTTGGAGATAATGCGTAGTCAAGTCCTGCCTTACTTTTAAAGCCAAGGTTCAGTCCTCCGCTTGTTTTTGCTTGTATATCAACGTCAATCACAATACTTGCTCCCAAGGCTTCACTATCTTCATTGAGTCCCTGTAGTGCGGGGTCTATCAGCGGCAAATACGTTTCTGCTAATACGCCCGTTTCGTCATATAAGTAAAGTTCTACCAAAGTCTGTCCAAAAATGGGTAGATATGGTCCAAAGCTGATGTAGGGACGAAACTTTCCGAGTTTCGTAGATACTTCTACATAGGGGGAAAGGCTCAGCATTTGTGTGTAAGTATCTTGTCTTCCGCGGTATTCTATGAACCCGGTATCAATAAACCTTTCTGCATTTAGAACCTTAGAAGAACGTAAGGCATTGCATTCTAATCCCAAGGATAGGCCCGGTATTTTTTTTAAGGGCCAGCTCATATTGACTGAAAACATTGCACCAGCACCTCGACTCCCTCTCTCTTCCTTAAAAGTGTACGCGCTTTGATTTTGAATGTAAGTAAACCGTGTTATTTCATCAATTGGTGATCCAATATTGCTTTGTAGGGCCGGTATTCCGTAGCCCGCAAGAATTTGGAGTCTGGGTTTGTTCTGATGATCATCCTTCTGGCTGTGAATCGGCGACCACATAGTTTGTATCGCAATGAAAAGGACAAATCGTAGTAGTTTTGGAAGCATAAGTGGCATTAAATTTGATTTAGAGAGCATGTTCTTCGATAAAATACAAGAAAAATTGATGAGCCCGAGCGCATTATATAAATCAATGCAGTACGTTCTCCTATTGTTTGCTACACTGTCTCTTTCTCCGCTGCATGCTCAACAAGTTAGTCGGGATAGTCCAATTGTACTACACGACAAAGAATGTCCAATAATCCAAAAAGATTGTTCAATGGATTATCAATACTTAGCGCGCTGCGTGATGGTTGAAATCAATCACTTTCGAAGAAGAGAGGGACTTGATACGCTCCGATACTCACCAACTCTTACCTTACATGTTGCCGACAGTTTATTGCGCGTTAGTGCAAAAAGAGGGAAATCTTACACAGTAGAGACTTTGCCTAATATTATCCGGTACGCCAAACCTAGATATCTCAGTGCTTTACAAAGGGAAACAGGTAATGAAAAAGTTGAAGTTCAATCGCTCTTTTACAAAACAAGGAATCAATACGGCCATCAGATTAATGATGAATATGTAGCAGCACCAAATAATCAAGAGGAGTTAGTGGTCATGAAAATGGTGGATATATCATCATACCGTACTACCGCCAAAGGAATCGTGGAGGAATGGAAAAAAAATCAAGCCGCCCTGAAGCTCTTGTTATCCTCATCGTCAAATCGTGGATTGCGCTTTGGTCTTGGTATTCGCATGATAAGCGAAGCGAAGGTGATTGGTTATGCATCCATGGGGCAGAGTGGTTATCAAATGGTGTCAGGTATCGTCGGGATGAAGGGGCAATATGAGGCCCTCTTTGCGACGAAATTCGATATTATACTCTTGGTTGAAAAACCCTAGCATAGGCTCTGACCTATTGCATTGAGGCTAATTCCTAAGATCTTTTAAGATATATCCCAAGCATATGACCAAATAAGCTTCCAAGAAGACCGTGGAGTCCTCCCAGTATTGCGGTGAGTAAAAATGGATTTAGCGGTAAGATTTTCCCTTCTACAAATCGATGATAAAGGATGTGATGATTTTGTGCTGACATGATGAAACTTATACCTGCCCACAGCGCTGCACCAAGTAGCAGTCCAAGAAGTAATTCCTGCCATAAGGGTTTTACAAACAGAAACCCACCAAGAGCAAAAATAACGCCGAGACCCCACCAAGGAAGATAGCTGACGGCTATGGCACTACCTATGATATAGAAGAATACCATGATGAGTATGTTTCTATTTTTTTTCATGGTAGTAATGCTGTCTTAGTAAATGCTTCGTTGTCTTGAAAAAAGGATGAACTTTCCATAACAAAGGAATGATACGTTTTATTCAACCAGTCATCGACAAATCCCATGTAATGTGCACTTCCTGGATTACCCGATTGCCCGCCAGGATAATGTCCACGTCCTTGTATTTTATCTCCTGAAAAATCTAATATCATACGCCATGATGGGCCTGTTGATGTCTTGCTCGCATTTAGAATATGCTCTCCGCCGCCAGCAGAAGGTAATTCATAACTAAACCCATCAATGCGCAATAAGTGACTGATAGTTGAGGCTTTAGATTGTCCCCATTGAGACGAGTCCGCATCCCAGTCTTGAAATGTGCAGAGCACATCAAATGTATTATTCAGCAGCTTTTTTTGAGCAGCCACAATATCTCCTTTTAGAAAAGGATGACTAAGGCTATCTTTTAGCTGGAAATAGGTCTGATACTCATTAGGCTTAACCCATATACTGTCAAATCTTTCATCCTTGTACAGTGAGTCTGTATACAGTGTGTACCATAGGTGAAATTGACTAGGAGCCACTTTTTCTGCATCGGCCACGAAATCCCATGCTTGAAGGGATTGAGCGACAGGATTTGCCCTATCATGGCCATCCAAGTAGGATAGCATGAGCGGTAGCATTTCCGATGCAAAAAGATCATAATTGTCATACTGTATGCTGACCATATCTTCGATACTTGCTTCATGCAAATTGTTTAATAAGTTATTTAAGCGCCGATTGCGATAGTGTTCAAATTCTCCATGAGTATAATATGGGTAATCTGGGCTCACGGCATGCTGATTAGCTGATGATGCATACTGCGATGCGGGATTGTAAAGGGTAGGCATATCCTCGAATGGAATGCTTTCCCTCCAATCAAAACTTGAGGAGGTTCCATCCATAACAAAATACCCTTGTCCCTCCTCTAATACGGCGAAATCTCCCTGCTGGCGCAATCCGATATCGCCTTGAAGTGAGGCAAAAATGAAGTTTTGAGCAGGGCAGCTATAGTATCTTAGTGCATTCAGAAAATCATCCCAATTCTTGGCTTTATTTATCTGATAAAAAGCATAAAACTCTTCGGTTGGATCATGGGCTCTCCAGCGCAAGGCCAAGTCACCTGTAAACTTTTCTGAAGGGAAAGTCGTCTTGTCATAAACAACAGGCCCATGATGAGAATAGGGGATGTTCAAAATGACATCTTCACTGCCTCGGCAATGAATTACTTCTTTACGATAGGTTAGGTCTTTCCATACGGAGTCGTGGTAGTATTGTGTCCGATCGTCGTTGATAGTTAACTGATACCAATCCTTTACATCTCGACCTGCATTAGTAACACCCCATCCGATGGAATCATTACACCCAATAACAATTCCTGGAGCACCGGGAAAACTGACACCATATGCGTTGTATCCTGGACAACTTATTTGCATTTCCACCCAGATACAAGGTGCATTGAAACTCAAGTGAGGATCGTTTGCAAGCAATGGCTTTCCTGATTTGCTGCGTTCTTTATGAATTACCCAATTGTTGCTGCCAATGTTTTTATCAGGAGGATTATTCAAACGCTGAGGCATAGCTAAATCGAAAGACGACGGATGGGCACTTTGTTGAGGACTACTATGGTTTGTGGAATCACTACGAGGGTAGGTCGAAGGCGGGAAAATGGGCTCCATAGGCTGGTAATATTCTCCATAGATTGTAAAGAACATCTCTTCGCCAAGTGCATTTTTTAGATTGGTGTATTCTAAATCGAATTCTCGATCTGTTAAATCCTTGCTCATAGCCATTAACAGCAAGCAAGAGTTTAAGTTGGTCCAAGGGCTTGGTTGGTAATCGAGTAACTTATACTCCAAGGGATAGTCTGCGTAGCTTAGGGAATTGATGTAGGCATTTACTCCTTTTGTGTAAGCATCAAGTAAGGTGCGGGCTTCTGGATTTTTTTCAATGGCCTCAAGCTTTTTTTCTGCACCATAGATCATACCCATTCTACGTTGGTTGATATCAATCTCTAGAAGCTTATCCTTGAGATTAGGATCATCGCCAAGGATTTCTGACAGTCGACCGGCCGCGGCAAAAATGGTGAATTCCATTTGCCAAAGACGAAGCGAGGCCTCTACATACCCTTGAGCAAAGAACATATCGTGCTCATTTTGGGCACATATATGGGGGATGTATTGGTCATCCCAATAGACCGATACTTCGTCACGAAGTCCCTTTGTATTGGTTATTGATTTCATTGGCAAAGCGTCAGTGGACTCCGCTTGCCGCCAGATGCCCGAAGCAGGATAAAGAAGATTACCTAATGGGGGAATCGGACCATCACCAAGGGTAATTCGATGGGATCCTGTAAAACTGAGGGCTACAAAAAATCCTCCAAACAGAACGGTTAAAACAAATTGTAAAGCTTTATTTTGCAAAGGTTAAATCGTTTATTCAATGGCTAACGAATATAGGTAATGCGTCATAACTCGTCGTTGGAAATGGAACGCAAGTTCTTGCTTTTTTCGCTTTTACAGTCCCTCGTTTTTACGTTGGTTTTTTGGCTGATTTATGCGATGAATAGTGAGGATACTATTGATTCGTTTCATCGTTATGGCTTAATCCCTAACCAACATGCTGAGTATTGGCGTTGGATAACGATGCATTTCATACACAGTGATCTGGGTCATATATGGAACAATACCTTGCTACTTGTACCGCTAGTATTTGGTATTCGGATGCAAAACAGAAAGGTCTTTATTCCATTACTTTTGAGCGTTGTGTTTGGAAGTGCAGCCTTCATTTATTGGGTGGGTAGTTCTCAGTCAATTCATGGCGGGGCAAGTACGCTCGTATACGGTTTTTCTTTCTATCTATTCAGTCATGGTGTCTTGAGCAGAAGGCCAGAAGCAATTGGTATGGCACTTACGGTAATATTAATTGCTTCAGGTTTGTTTTGGGGCTTGTTCCCTAGTGCTGTCCCTCAAATATCGTGGGAGGGGCATGTCGGCGGAGCGCTCAGTGGCTTTATTGTAGCCCTAGTCTATTTTGTTTTGTTTAAGCCATTGCCGAGTAAGTTTGTAAAAGTTCACCCAGAATCCATCCACTTTTTTGAAGAAAACCCATTAACATAATGTGAGAGTTGTATCTTTTCGGCATGCTGATGAAATATAAAATTAGGTTGATTGTACTTTTAAGTGTAGTTGTCATGCTCACGGCCTTGGATGGCTTAGCTCAAGTAAGCGTTGGAGGTACTCCATTATCATGGAATAGTGATCACTACACTGCCACTGTACCTATCACACTGCCAGTCGTTGACGAGGCCGCGCTTTTGCTAGAAGATGAGGCACGTCTTGCCAATGGAGAAAAGTCTACTCGCTTTGGCTATAATCATGAGGTTGCCATCGACGTATTATCCTCCTGCATTTGGGAAACGACTTCGACCCACGAAATTGGTCGCTTATCCATTCAAAGCGAAGGAGCAAGAAGCATTAACCTTATTTTTAACGACTTTCATCTCGAAGGAGATGTTGCTCTCTTTTTATACAATGAGTCAAGGGAGGACGTCATCGGGGCCTTTACTTCACTAAACAACAAATCCTACCGGTCATTCAGTACACTGCCTCTGCCAGGCGATATTCTTACATTGGAGATTAATGCGCCGCTGGGTAGTCGAACAGATTTAACGGTTATTGAATTAGAAACAGTAACCCATGCTTACAAAGATTTATTCAATCAATCCTTGGACAAAGGGCTCGGTCAGTCCGGCTCATGTAATGTGAACGTTAATTGTCCTGAAGCTTCAGGTTGGGCGGATGAGCGTCGATCCGTAGCGAGAATTGTAGTTAATGGAGGTGACCACTGCACAGGAGCTTTAATCAATAATACGGGTAACGATGCAACACCATATTTCTTGACAGCTAACCACTGCCTAACTGGGAGTGTCTCAAATTGGGTGTTTTGGTTCAATTGGGAAAGTCCCACTTGTAATCCAACACAGAATTCTTCGTACGACGGCATTTCAGGTTCTACTTTGCTCGCGAGCTGCTCAAATTCGGATTTTGCCTTGCTGGAGCTAAGTCAGGCAGTACCCTTGGAATATAATCCATATTATGCGGGTTGGTCTGCGGTTAATACCGCGCCAACATCTACTGTGGGAATCCATCATCCTTCGGGTGATATCAAAAAGTGGTCTTATGATAGCGATGCTTCAGTGTCCTCTGAGTGGGGTGGTTGGGGTAGTAGCGGTACAAATACCCACTGGGAAGTGCTTGATTGGGACATTGGAACAACAGAAGGTGGTTCATCCGGTAGTCCCTTGTTTGACCAAAATAAGCGTATTGTAGGCCAGTTGCACGGGGGAGCTGCGCTCTGTGGGAATGACTTTTCTGACTTGTATGGTAAGGTTGCTTATTCCTGGGACTGTCAAAGTCAAAATTCAGGACGGTTAGATATTTATCTTGACCCGAATAATTCTGGGTTAACCTTATTAGACGGCTTTGATCCCAATGCTGATGTTTATG
This sequence comes from Saprospirales bacterium, assembly GCA_002708985.1. Classification (GTDB taxonomy): domain Bacteria; phylum Bacteroidota; class Bacteroidia; order Chitinophagales; family UBA8649; genus UBA8649. Next base: position 30,804 of record PAPS01000003.1, read on the forward strand.
CTAACGATGCTATGGCTGGAGAGATTCTCGGTTTTGAGGATTCCTGCGCATCGGGCGCTATCGCAAAGTTAGTGTTGGTTAATGCAGGAACTGATCCTCTAACCAGTGCTGATATTCTTTATGGTCTAAACGGTTCGACCCAGCAAACATTAAATTGGTCAGGAAACTTAGCATCTGGTAGTTCTGAGGTTGTTGATTTAGAAATTGTGTCGTTAAACCCTGGTCCGATCCTTTATGAAGCACGTGTAAGCAACCCAAATGGAGTAACGGATGAAAATTCAGCTAATAATTTGGTCTTTGTAAACAAAACCATCGTAGGTCCGGCAGGTTGTACTTCGACGTCAGTCCTCGCTTTAGATGAAGGTGGAATACTTATTGCACCAAACCCTGTTGATCAGTTGTTATCTCTGTCACGAGTCAATGAGGAGGGTTCAGTGGTTCGTATATACAATGCTAAGGGACAGTTATTATTCCAAGAGCAATGGTTGGGAAATACTCTTTCCCTCGACGTATCGCAATGGACAAATGGCGTCTACGTAGTTCAGTATCAATCCATGATGACAGGTAAGCAAGGCCGTATTTCCTTTGTGAAACAATAGAAAAGCGCCATAATGGCACTTTGGTTGCCTTGGAATAGCTTTTGCTAAGAATGTCCTATGTTTCCTGGTGATTTAAACTTTTCACAAAAGGCAATGGCTGCTATTGCAGGTGCACAGCAGATGGCCGCCTCAAAACGTCATAAGCAAATCAATACTTGTCATTTGCTCCATGGATTATTGGATGTCAACGACGAGGTGCTAAACTATGCACTTGCTACTAAGCGTGTAAGTGATCAGGCACTTAAGGAGGGTTTGCCAAATTTGTATAATAAAGAAGCCTCTTCAGAAAAGGAAAGTGCTTTTCAAATGCCATCGCCGGCCTTGGGTCAGACGATTCTTAGGGCCAAATCGATTTCAGAGAGAACAACAGATTCGCTGATTGAAGTACATCATTTGTTTTTGGCACTTATGGACAACAACGATGGCGTGACGAAAATACTTTCGGAGGTTGGCCTTGTGGCTGATGATGTGCGTAAAGCGGTCAATGCGCTCAATGAATCGGATAAAGATAAAAAGGGTGAAGCGTACCCAAAGGATGACCTTGCAGCGTCGATCTACGCGAACCTAGACAAATATGCTGATAACCTTAATGTGCTTGCTTCGGACGGAAAACTTGATCCAGTTATTGGACGAGAAGATGAGATTCGTAGTGTGCTTAATGTGTTAGCGCGAAGAACGAAAAACAACCCCCTATTAGTTGGTGAGGCAGGGGTTGGGAAGACGGCTATTGCGGAAGCAATTGCCTTGCGTCTAGCTCACGGTGATGTGCCAAGAACGCTGGATAAAAAGATACTTTATCGTCTAGATCTGGCTACTATTATGGCAGGAACAAAATATCGTGGTGAGTTTGAAGAGCGTATCAAAATGATTCTCAATGATATTCGCCGTGCTGCAGGAGAAATCATCTTGTTTGTTGATGAAATGCACATGCTGATGGGGGCAGGAAAGGTAGAAGGAGGAAGTATGGATGCAGCGAATCTTCTAAAACCTGCTCTAGCCCGCGGGGACTTACGCTTAATTGGTGCTACAACCTCTCAGGAATACGAAAAACACATTGTACAAGACAAGGCTATGGAGCGCAGGTTTCAAGTGATTTTAGTAGATGAACCTAGTAAGGAAGATGCCATTTCCATCCTTCGAGGGTTAAAAGATCGTTATGAAAACCATCATAAGGTGCAATACCTAGATGATGCGATAGTAGGCGCAGTAGATCTTTCCATTCGTTATCTACCTCATCGCCAGTTACCAGACAAGGCAATTGACTTGCTAGATGAAGCGGGAGCTAGACTACGCCTGGAATTGGATTCTATGCCTGAAGAAATTGAGCATTTATCACGTCGAATAAAACAACTTGAAATCGAGAAGGCTGGCCAAGAAAATGATGGAAGTCCTGCTTCTTTGAAAGCTATCAATGTTTCTCTAAAAGAAAAACAAAAGGAACTTAAAGAACTATCGGCCCTTTGGAAACGTGAAAAAGAGTGGTTGGATGCCATCCAAGTGGGAAGAGCAAAACTAGAGGAGGCAAAACTAGAAGCAGATAGGGCAGAAAGACAAGGCGAGTTTGCAAGAGTGGCTGAAATACGATACGGCGAAATGGCAGCAATACAACAAAGTATTGATGATGCAGAGCGTATGCTCCATGACATTCCAGATGAAGAGCGTATGTTAAAAGAAGTCGTTGACGCGGAGGCTGTTACGGAGATAATAGCGAAATGGACAGGGATTCCTCTCAAAAAAATGATTCGTACGGAGCGCGAAACCTTGATGCATTTGGAATCAATTTTAGAAGACCGAGTAAAGGGTCAGCATCAAGCGTTATCGGCTTTATCTAGTGCGATACGCAGAAACCGAGCAGGTTTAAACGATATCAATCGTCCTATTGGTACCTTCTTATTTGTAGGAGGTTCTGGTGTAGGTAAAACCGAAACTGCAAAGGCTCTTGCCTCTACCTTGTNTAGCAGTGAAGCATCCTTGTTGACCATTGATATGTCCGAGTATCAAGAGGCTCATAGTNTTTCGCGGCTTATTGGCTCTCCTCCGGGATATGTGGGGCATGATGATGGCGGACTNCTGACAAAGCCGGTAAAGCAAAGGCCGTATTCCGTTGTGCTGCTCGATGAAATTGATAAAGCTCATCCCGATGTGCTCAACATTCTGTTACAAGTAATGGAAGAAGGGCGTCTCACCGATAGCAGGGGAGAGGAAGTTAACTTCAAAAACACCGTACTTGTGATGACGGCCAATATTGGTGCAAAGTCGCTAAGTGATCACTATGCTAATGATGATTCGGATACGGAGCAGAGCTTTAAAAAGGCACAAGACATTGTACTTGGTGCTATTGAAAATCAATTAAGACCAGAATTCGTCAATCGGATTGATGAGGTCATTGTTTTTCGACAATTGGCTCAAGAAGCACTGCTATCAATTGCACAGGACATGTTTGATGAAATAGCCATTAGGGCGAAGACCAAAGGGTATCAAATATCCATTACTGAGGAGGCCTTGAAATGTTTAGCAGAGGCTGGAATGGATCCGCTTTATGGCGCACGGCCTCTGCGTCGTCTCCTGCAGCGTTCGGTTACAGATGAATTAGCCCTCAAAATTATGGCTAGAGAAGAGGATGTTCACTTCGAATGGATTGTGGATGCCTTTGACGGAAAACTAATTCTTCGCCAAGACAATGTACAAGATGACGTACTTAGCTCGTTGGGTTTATAGAAAGTGTCCAAAGAATTTCTCACCTTTATAAAGAATAAAAAGCTTGGCAAACTCCCAAAACAAATCATCTTCTAAGAAGAACAGCCTTGAATCAAGCAAGCACCATGTGCTTTCTGAAGGGGTATATGATCGCCTTCCGATTCTCCCATTGAAGCGTGCTGTCATGTTTCCAAAGGTCTCCTTGCCGATTGCTATGACAAGGCAAAAATCTATTGATGCGTGTCAAGCAGCCTATCGAAAAGACAAGTGGATTTTAGCAGTAACTCAGCGCGAGGAATCAGATGCGGAACCTGACGTAAATCAACTTTTCGAAGTAGGTACATTGTGTTCAATCGATAAAATTGTTCGCTTACCTCAGGGTGGAATGAATGCTATAATTCGTGGTCATCAACGAGTCAAACTTAATCGCATTCACAGCAATACGCTTTATTATGAGGGAAAGATAGAGGCATACGAGGAGGAAAATACCATGGATGATAAAAGCTTTATGGCCCTTATGGAAGATGTTAGAGACTCCACGCTCGAATTGATGCATAGTAGCAACGATATCAAAGCCGAGGCTTTGTATACGCTAAAAAATATTAGCGATCCACTTCATCTTCTGAATTTTGTGGTGGTTTCTCTTCCCATGCCAAGCAATGAAAAGCAAGAACTTCTAAGGGAATCTTCTGTTGTGAAGCGCTTGGAAGCAATCCAAGAGCGTTTGAGTAACGAGTTACAAATCATTGAGCTAAAGCGAATGATTCATGAAAAGACAAGGGAAGACATTGAGCAACAACAACGAAACTTCTTTTTAACGCAACAACTAAAAACGATTCAAGAGGAGTTAGGAACTGGTCAAAATCATGATGTAGAGCGTTTTAAAGAAGATCTAGCCGGTTTGGAGATCGCCGATCAACAACTCAAGGCTCATTTTGATAGAGAACTTCAAAAGCTTGAGCGAATGCATACGGGTTCTCCGGAATATGGAAGTCAAACGGCGTATTTAGAATTTGCATTAAAACTTCCTTGGAATCAATCCACAAGTGACTCTTTTGATTTAAAACATACACGTCAAATTCTCGACAAGCATCATTTTGGCTTAAAGCATGTAAAAGAACGCATTGTGGAGTATTTGGCGGTGCTTAAGTTAAAGCAGGATGCTAAGGCACCGATCTTATGCTTAGTTGGCCCACCTGGTGTTGGAAAAACATCCTTAGGTCAATCTATTGCAGAAGCCCTCGGCCGATCCTATACACGAATGGCTTTCGGGGGTTTACATGATGAAGCAGAAATACGGGGACATCGTAAAACATACATCGGAGCGAAACCTGGAAGAATCCTTCAATCGCTGAAGCGTGCTGAATGCAATAATCCAGTGTTTGTTTTGGATGAAATCGATAAAATTGGTAAGGATTTCCGCGGCGATCCTTCGTCTGCCTTACTTGAAATGTTAGATCCCGAGCAGAATGTCAAGTTCTACGATAATTATCTTGAATATGAATTTGACCTCTCCAATGTGTTTTTTATTGCCACCGCAAATGATCTTAGTTCAATTCCGCTCGCGCTTCGAGATCGTCTAGAAATTATTGAAGTTCAAGGATACTCCATCGAGGAAAAGCTTGAAATTGCCACCCAACATTTGATTCCTCAACAGCGGGAAAACCATGGTTTGTCGGCTAAGCAAATAAAAATAGATCGTAAGATTTTACCGGATCTTGTTCAAGGTTACACAAGAGAGTCTGGAGTACGCCAGCTCAATCGAGTAATTGGTTCGCTCATGCGCTCAAAGGCAAAAGACATTGTAGAAGAACTTCCTTCCAAAAGTCTAATTCGAAGGCCTTATCTGGTTGAGCGATTAGGGCCACCTAAGTATGCTCATGAGACGGCACTAACTCAAAGTAAGATTGGTGTTGCAACGGGCTTGGCCTACACGCCAGTAGGAGGGGACTTGCTTTTTATCGAGGCATCGTTGCACCGCAGTGAGCAAAAGCTCAAACTCACAGGTAATCTTGGAAACGTCATGAAAGAGTCTGCTCAAGCGGCTTACACCTTTCTCCAATCTTTTTACAGAAAGGATAATGAGGTAATGCGCTTATTAGACGAATACTCCATTCATATACATGTTCCGGCAGGGGCTACCCCCAAAGACGGTCCTTCGGCAGGAATCGCCCTGTTAGTGTGTATGTCTTCCCTTTTGACAAAACGACCGGTTAACCATAAACTCGCCTTTTCGGGAGAGATAACACTACGTGGTGATGTTCTTCCTGTTGGTGGTATTCGAGAAAAGTTACTTGCTGCCCGCAGATATGGAGTTTCTGAAGTTCTTCTGTGTGCATCGAATGCTCATGATGTTGAGGAAATTGATAAAGCACATCTTCTTGATCTCGAAGTAACTTATGTGGAACACATGGATGAAGTAATTCGTGCCGCTTTACTTAATACTAATGCCTAAGTCTTTATCTAACGGGTATCAATTTATTGTAGTCCTATGTCTCTATTGTGGGCTGACTAGCATTTCCTATGGGCAAATAGGAGGACGAAACGCTTTTGGCTTCACATCAATGGCTTTTGAGCCCCACGTTAGTAGTCTGGGAGGAATGGTGCTTGGGCAAACGACGACGTCGATGTCTGGTATGGATTTTCCATCAGCTCTGCAACATGGAAAAAAAGAATTGAATATTGGCTATACCTCACTCTATGGTTCATCTTCGGCGTTTGCCGTGCAATATATTTTGCCTCATAGGCGTTTTGGCGTCTTACAATTTGGTACGCGGTATTTGACCCATGGTCTACTTGATCGCCGTGATGCATTAAATACATATCAAGGAAAATTTTCAGCCAATGAAGTAGATCTCTATGTCGGCACGGCATTTACTTGGGAGAATTATCGGTTTGGTGTTAATATACATGGCTTAATAGGCCAGTTGGAGGCGCAGAATAGTATGGGCTTGTCGGCAGACGTTACCGCTTTATGGCAGGATAGTTCTGGCTTGACATCGGTGGGTTTTGCATTGCGTAATCTAGGTGGTGAGATTATTCCGTATGCTGGTAAGCGAAGAGCTACTCCAACTGATCTTCAGTTTGGCTTTAGTCGAAAGCTAAAATATCTTCCCTTGAGCATTCACTGTACGCTGCATGATTTGTATCGTTGGAATTTACGTTTTGAGGACAGCTTATCGTCGAATTCCTCCAATCTTTTTGGTCTACCAGAGGATGAATCTGTTCGAGGTTTTGGAAAGTTCACGGATAATTTTTTTAGGCATTTCAACTTTGGATTAGATTTTAATTTGTTTCAAGACAAGTTTTGGTTTGCTTTAGGTTATAATCATCAACGGAGAATGGAGATGGCTATTCCCAATCGAAATGGTTTTGCTGGGTTCTCTTTAGGCTTTGGCTTGGAGCTTACTCGGTGGGCTGTTGGTTACAGCTATGCTAAGCATCATCTCGCCTCAGGTTTCCATGGAATTCGCACTACTTTGCGGTTTCATAAAAAACCAAAAAATTCAGTCGAGAACTAGATTAATTATCTTACCTTCGCATCTTAAATTTTTGTTAACCCTGGATTGGGTGTAAAACTCTTGTAGGCTTGGAGCATTTCAACCTTCAAGTTTAAGAGCCGCGCAGTCCAAATTTTGAAGATTATGATGTACGATGATAATGCCTTTGATCTGAATAGTGATCAATTCTTTCCTGAAGGTGATGCGCCTTCCAATCAGGAGGAATCTGCAGAAGATACACCTGCAGCTGAAGAGGTAGCAGAAGAAGCGCCTGCAGCTGAAGAGGTAGCAGAAGAAGCGCCTGCAGCTGAAGAGGTAGTAGAAGAAACACCTGCAGCTGAAGAGGTAGCAGAGGAAGCACCTGCAGCTGAAGAGGTAGCAGAGGAAGCGCCTGCAGCTGAAGAGGTAGCAGAAGAAGCGCCTGCAGCTGAAGAGGTAGCAGAAGAAACACCTGCAGCTGAAGAGGTAGCAGAAGAATCGCCTGCAGCTGAAGAGGTAGCAGAAGAAACACCTGCAGCTGAAGAGGTAGTAGAAGAAGCGCCTGCAGCTGAAGAAGTAGCAGAAGAAGCGCCTTCAGCTGAAGAAGTAGCAGAAGAAGCGCCTGCAGCTGAAGAGGTATCAGAAGAAGCACTTGCAGCTGAAGAGGCAGAAGACGTTGACGAAATGCCTGAGCTAAAGGTCAAAAAAGATGATTCCGGGACAAGTCATGATGATTTTGACTGGTCAAAAGGTAAGCGTAATGTCACAGAATACAGTGCTGATACCATTCAGGAAATGGAAACTCAGTACACTAAGGATCTTAAGATTCTTGAAGAAAATGTAATCGTAACAGGAACTGTGGTTTCTGTTACAAGTACAGATGTTGTGTTAAACATCGGTTTTAAGTCCGATGGAATGGTGCCGATTAATGAGTTTCGCGACATGGAGGAGCTCAAGCAAGGTATGGAGGTAGATGTATATGTGTCTACACTGGAGAATGCCAAAGGTCAATTAGAACTTTCTCGTCGTAAGGCAAAGTTGCTAAAAGCATGGGATGCCTTAGTACAAGCCCATACAAATGACACCATTGTTAAAGGAACAGTTGCCTCGAAAACCAAAGGCGGCCTTATTGTGAATATCGGAGGTCTTGAAACCTTCTTACCTGGATCTCAGATTGACGTCAAGCCTGTCGTGGATTATGATGAGTATGTAGGTAAGCAAATGGAACTAAAAGTTGTCAAGGTTAACGAAACGATCAAAAATGCTGTTGTTTCTCACAAGGCCTTGATTGAAAGTGATATTGAAGAGCAACGTCTTGAGATTATTTCTGGTCTCGAAAAAGGACAGGTTCTTGAAGGAATCATTAAAAACATCACTGATTTCGGTGCATTCATCGATCTTGGTGGTATTGATGGACTTCTTTACATTACCGATATTTCTTGGGGACGTATAAACCATCCTAATGAAGTGTTGACTATCAATGAAAGCATTAATGTTGTAGTGCTTGATTTTGATGATAATAAAAAGCGAATTTCCTTAGGACTCAAGCAATTGCAGGAGCACCCATGGACTGCCTTCGTAGATACTGTTAAGATTGGTGATAAGGTTAAAGGAAAGATTGTTAATGTGGAGGATTATGGAGCCTTCTTGGAGATTCAGCCAGGGGTCGAAGGACTCATCCATGTTAGTGAGGTAAGTTGGTCTTCAGAGCAAATCAATTCTCGCAAGTTTTTCAAAATGGGTGAAGAATATGAAGCGGTTATCATGACGGTAGGTGCTGAGGAGCGTAAGATGAGTTTATCCATCAAGCGTCTTGTACCGGATCCATGGGAAATTGTTGCTGAGCGCTACGCAGTAGATACAAAGCATAATGGTCAAATTCGAAACATCACTCCTTATGGCGTGTTTGTCGAACTCGAAGAAGGTATTGGCGGAATGGTCCACGTATCAGATCTTTCTTGGACGAAGCGATTCAACCACCCATCTGAGTATGTTAAATCAGGAGAAAATCTTGAGGTTATCGTCTTGGAAATTGATGACGAAAATCGCAAGCTATCTCTCGGGCACAAACAACTTGAAGAGGATCCATGGGGTACCTTTGAAACGGTTTTCCCAGTCGGATCAGTTCATGAAGGTTTAGTAATCAGTGCTGATTCAAAAGGCGGAGTGGTTATACTTCAGCATGGACTTGAAGGATACATGCCTTCGCGTCATATGAAGAAGGAGAACAATGAGATGGCTGCAGTTGATGATAAAATCGAAGTAAAAGTAATCGAGTTTAATCAGCGTGATAAGCGAATTATCTTATCGCATACTAAAGTATGGTCAGATGAAGTGATTAGAGAAAAGCGTAAGTCTGCTAGCGATACTAATAAGCAAGTGAAGAAGCTTCAAAGCAATATAGAGACTACGACACTTGGTGATATCTCCGCACTTGCTGATCTCCAAGCGAAGCTCAAGGATAAGGAGCAGACCTCTGAAGAAAAGCCTAAGGCTAAAAAGGCGCCTGCCAAGAAAGCGTCTGCTAAGAAAACGACGAAAAAGGCGAAGGCGAAAGACGCTCCTGATTCAGATAAATCAGCTGAATCATCTGAAGAATAAGATCTTCTTAACTTCTTCTAATACAAAAACAAGGGCTGCGGGAAACTGTGGTCCTTGCTTTTTTACGTCGCCGTCTTATATTGAATGATGTACCTCTTAAAAATAGTCTTTACGGCATATACATTGGGTACCTGTATGCATCCATTGGTTTAGTATCCAAAGAGATTGTCTCTAAAGTCATAGGAAATATGGACTTCATGAATCTGGCCGAGGGCTGCTCGATTATTCGACAAATTCATGTCATAGGCATAGCCAATAGAAAAACGGTCTAATATCGTAAATCCTCCAAGTACCATTAGGTGGGAAGTTGATCGATATCCTAGACCTACGTTGAGCAGGGATTCTAAACTATACCGAAGACTACCTGTGACTTGAGGGGGTGCCCCAACAACATAGTGAATGTTTATGTCTGGGTCAAGGGTTATATCCCTTGCGCTGTAATTGTCTCGCAGTGAAATTTTACCTCCGATTCCGAAATGGTAATGTTGCATTTTGGTAAAGTTCGTTGTACGACCATTGCGCCCTTCAAAAGGGACGGATAGCTGTAGTAACTGGGGTATGGCGGCTGCGATATAATATTTACCTCCCTCATAGAGTACACCAAAAGAGGCGTCAGGATACATTTTTGATTCGGTATTGGCTAATATTCCAGGATCATCGGGTTGGTCCAATTGGAATAAACCTGCATTGAGTCTGTAACTATTGACTCCAAGACTAATGCCAAAGGATAATGCTTTTCTTGCTCTTTGACGCCAAAGTCCTTTGTCGAGTATTATTCGGTAAGAAAAGCTTCCTGAAATCCCGCTATAACTAGTCGGGCCAGTAAAGTCATTGAATACCGAGGCTCCGAGATTTATCCGTTTGTTTTTAAGTGGCGTGTGAAATCCAATATTCGCGGTAAAGGGAGATCCTTCAATTTTCCCCCATTGTGATCGAAATGTAGAAAAGATATACATCCCCTGGGCATGGCCTGCAACCGAAGGATTATATAGAAACATACTTTCCTTAGAGAAGGAAAAATCAGGTAACTGCTGTGCGTAAGTTTTCCCTCCGTTGAGCATAAACAGGATCCCTATGATCAAGAATGTAAAATTACGAGCCTTCATAGATTATTCGACTAGCGTTATGTGTCCGGTATATGTTTGCCGGGTCTGACCAGACTCATTAAGGTTCAGGATGTAGTAATAGGTTCCCGCGGGAAGTTGTTGCCCTCTCCAAGTTCCTCTCCAATCATTGTTGTAAGGAGCCGCCTTGTATACTACATCGCCCCAGCGATTAACAATACTCACTGAGTTTTCGGGGAATTGGTAAAGCCATCGGATATACCAAAAATCATTTAATCCGTCATTGTTCATCGTTAGTCCATTGGGAATAAAAGGATCTTGGTCAAAGCGGTCATCTACAAAGATGGTTATGGAATCAATGTCCTTACAACCGCGATCGTTTTCCACTAATACAACATAACTCGTTGTTGAATCATGGAAGAAGAATGGATCAGGACAGTTATCACAGCTTAGATAATCAGATGGTGTCCACGTGTAGTCGATTCCTCCACTAGCTGAAAGATAGGCGGTATCCAACAAGTAAATCGTCGTGTCATTACCTGCTTGAGCAAACGGACCAGTGGTTTCCGATAGTGCAAAGTTTTCGGAGAGATAGTTTTTCCAAGGCGTCATCCGTATTACACGCTCGTTAGCACTGATATCGGTGGAGGAGAATGATGGTGCAATTTCCCATTGTGGTAGGTTCCTCCAGTGGACAATATCGTTGAAATCACCATCCTCTAATGGATTAAAGGTGAAGTCGATGGCTACTGAGTCTGTACCTAAATCTTCCCAAATCTTATGGTAAAATCGGTCGTTGATAGAGCAAATAAGGAGATCTCTTTCTTGTCGATTTAAGTTGTCTAGGTTAGGATCATTTTCAACAAGTCGCACTCGGTAGATGTAACTACCTGAAGTATTAGGAATTATATCCACTGGCCGATAAATTGTATCTCCTCCTAACGCAAAGCCTACTGGAAAAACATAGCGATTTGTCGAGTTTAGTGAGCGTTCAATGCCTCCATTGCCTAATGCGCGAATGAAGCCTTTGTTGCGATTTACGACATTGGATTCTGTATTAAACACAAAGACAGTATTGGTATCCACGTCAAACTGACGGTCTCCGAGGTCTAAGAGACTATCGACTTCTACATTAATCGTGGCATACTTTGTACCATTGTTTTCCAGGACAATGTTATGAAATCTTGTGATAGAGCTACCTGTAATCGTTTGATCGTCTCCATCGAGATAGACATATCCAGGTAAGCTAGGATCGAAGCCTAGTCCATTACTTTCATTAATCCAATCCCCTTGGTTGCGTATAGTGTCTTCGTTGAAAATTACCGTATTGACGTCGAGGTAAACGTCGCCATCTACATTGAGTAAAGCTTCGTTGGTTATACTGATATATCCCTCGCTTAAAGAGAACATTGGCTGCGCAAAGACGGTCGTGGCGCTCAGGAGTACAAGACTTCCAATAATCAATATAATGTGCCGAATGTTGGGAAGCGTGGTGGTCATACTGGATTTATCCTGTTCTAATTTAAGCAATGTTCGTATTATTGTTTAAGTCAAATACGCGTAATGATTAAACACTGCAAAAGCCATGGAATCTTACTGAGTTTTTTCTTAGTAATTTCCTCGACTACACTTGCTCAAGTTGGTATCAACATTCAAGAGCCCGACTCTTCTGCAATTCTTCATTTAGAATCTATTGATAGGGGATTGTTGCTGCCTCGTCTCGATGATATACAAATGAATGGTATTAATAATCCGGCTGAAGGATTAGTGTTATATAACACAGAGGATAGTTTAGTTGAGTATTGGAACGGTGAATGTTGGATAAAGCCTTATCAGCGTAGTTGCGATGACTGTGAATTCATTATGACGATTGACCAAACACAAGCAGTAATCGATCGAGCCATTACCGATAGTGCCTCGTTTACACTAACAGTAGAGCAAACCAATGGGACAGATGACATCAACTTAGTTATACTAACCTCACTTCCTGCTGGTGTTACTTACTCAGCAGATAGCTTTGTAATAGACAGTTTTGGAACATCGACCATTACTGTAACGGCCGATATCTTTGCTCAACATGGAACATTCCCGGTCATTGTGCAGGCTGTTTGTGGTCAGTTTACTCAATTTATTGCCTTTACGGTTATCGTAGAACCTTGTGAGCTCGTGCCATTAAATGCGAGTACAGACAATTTTTTGTTATCGGACAATGTAAACCGCGGCCTTCCTGGAGATCCTGCTTGTATTATCGTAGATATAGCTGATGGCGTACAAATTGGCTCAACAGACGCAGGACAACCGGCCTTTAATACGGGGAATCTTGATCTTCAGTCTCATGTTGGATTTATTCATGAGGGATCAATTCTTGGTCGCGGTGGCAATGGCGGGGGAGTTGGTAATATTATTCAATTGCAATTCGGTGAAGATGGAGAAGATGGGGGTGACGCGATTAATCTAACAACAAGAGCGACCTTTGACCTTAGTGGTGAAATATATGCTGGAGGTGGTGGTGGAGCAGGTGTTGGTGTGGGACTAACCATACCTTTAAGCCAAATTCCTATCATTAGTTTTCCTGATCTCTTCCTTGGTTTTGGCTTTGGTGGAGGCGGTGGATCGGAGTCTGGTATTGGTGGGCAGATTCCGTCAGGTGTTACCGTCATCGGTCAGCTTGATCCTGGACAGGATGCAACGGCTTCTGTCTTTTCCATTCCTGGAGACGGCGCTGACTTTACAGTTAATCTTGATTTACTTAATCTCTTAGGTATACCGAGCTCTATAAATGCAGGAGTAGGGTCGATTAACTTTACAGCGGCTATTGGTGGTCAAATCAATGCAGGTGATGGTGGTGCCTTTGGTCAGGCTGGACAAGCGTCAAGTGCTAACGTCTCTGCGACATTAGCTGCGGAATTATGTGTGATTTTTATTGGTTGTACAGATATCTTCAACTTCAATCCTACTTTTCCTATTGGCATAGCTAATGGAGGACAAAGTGGTTTTGCGGTAAGAACAAACGGAAATACGGTCAACAATTTACAGGTACCCAATCTCTTTATTTTAGGAAACATACAATAATATGAGAACAGTATTTACAATTTGCTTATTACTTACAGCCGGATCGATGCTAGCGCAGTTTACCGGACAAATTGAATTTGATTTAGAAGGTATTAGCCCTAATACTGGTGAATTAGAGTCAAGTATTTGGTCAATGCATGTCGGATCAGAGAATTTGACCATGGAGTTGCATAATGCCGACGGACGTGGTGGAAGCTTGGTTTTCGTACCCAATACAGGTAATGGGGATTTAAATCTTTACAGCACGGCAAACGGCACCGAAGTATTTTTTACGTCAAAAGGAGGTCAGCGAAGTGCTACTTCATCGTTGATGAATCGTGGTTTTCGAATGACAAAGACACGCGCAACGAATAATGTACAAGGCATAGCTTGTGAGGTTTGGACTGTGGTTAATGAGAACCTCGAAGGGGAATTTTGCATCGCTTCTTCCATAGATATCGATTTTACACCATACATTGATATGTTTGTTGACAATGTTTTTATGCATTCAATGGATGTCAATGATATCGCAGGTTTTCCGCTGTATTGGGAAGTAATTGATCGATATGATGGCTCGATTTACAGAAAAGGAAGCGTGACAATGATTTCCGATGAAGTCAAGCAAGATTTACTTGTTCTTCCATCTGATCTAAAGTCCATTGAAACAATGATGGAATAATATTTTCCATTCAGTTCCAAATACCATTTATTTTTTCGATATTTGCATCCCGAAAGAAAGGTTTTTGGCTTTTAATCGGTAACCGGTTAGCAATAACCAAAAATTTTAGAGGATAAAACTATGGCACGATTTTGTGAACTTACAGGCAAGGGTCCTTTAGTTGGAAATCACGTTTCGCACTCGAATAGAAAGACGAAGCGACGCTTCCTTCCAAACTTGCAAACAAAGAAATTCTACATCCCAGAACTTGATCGGTGGGTAACATTACGCGTTGCAGCAAGCACGATTCGCACCATCGATAAGATTGGTATCTACAAGTACCTTACGGACTTAGAGAAAAAGGGATTGATTACAATAGTTGAAGAAAACGATTAATCATGGCGAAGAAAAGTAAAGATGCGAGAGGCCAAGTCATTCTCGAATGCACAGAGCACAAGGCATCAGGTATGTCTGGTACTTCTCGTTACGTGACGCAAAAAAATCGCAGAAATACACCTGATCGGTTAGAGCTTAAGAAGTATAATCCTATTCTTAAAAAGTACACGGTACACAAGGAGATTAAATAATCTATTAACTAATTAGAAAGATAATATAATGGGTAAGGTTTCGAAAAACGCTAAAACAAACCGTAAAGCACAGGAAGGTTCTAAAGACTATGTTCGTGTAATCAAGGCGGTTAAGACAAAGAAAAGTAGCAGCTATAGCTTTGCTGAAAAAATCGTTCACAAGGATAGCGTGAAGGATTTCTTGGCGAAAGACTAGTTAGAAAAAATACCAATCAATACAAAGGGCTTTTCACAAAAGCCCTTTTTTTGTTCAAAGAAACAACGTGGAACGACAGAAAAAAACGGGATTTTTTAGCAAACTAAAAAGGGTTATTGCTGGCCGCAAAAAGGTCGATGATGACTTCCTAGACAATGTAGAAGAGGTGTTGCTAATAAGTGATGTGGGATTGGATACTACCGTCAAAATTGTCGAGGCTATTGAGCATAAGGCTGAATCGAGTCGAGCAACTACTGAAGATGAGTTGATGGCCATTGTAAAAGCTTCGGTTAGTTCCATTTTTAATCATCAGGAATCATATGACCCAAACCGTTTTTTGCCGGCTAATAGACCCACGCCCTATGTCTTGATGGTAGTTGGTGTAAATGGTGTAGGAAAAAC
Organism: Saprospirales bacterium; assembly: GCA_002708985.1. Lineage (GTDB taxonomy): Bacteria > Bacteroidota > Bacteroidia > Chitinophagales > UBA8649 > UBA8649. The sequence continues at coordinate 46,138 of PAPS01000003.1, forward strand.
AACGACTATTGGAAAGCTCGCTTATCGGTTGCACAAACAAGGATTATCAGTGGTGTTAGGTGCAGCGGATACTTTTCGGGCAGCTGCTGTTGCTCAACTGCGTATTTGGGCCGATCGTTCAGGGGCCGATTTTGTTGAGAAAGGGCAGAATGCTGATCCGGCAAGTGTGGCCTTCGATGCAATCAATGCGGGGAAAGCTCGTAACGCAGATGTGATTATTATTGATACCGCGGGTAGGCTTCATAATCAGGTTGGCTTGATGAATGAGTTAACTAAGATTCGCAAGGTTATGGATAGAGGAATTCCTGGTGCTCCTCATGATGTAATGCTCGTACTTGACGCTTCTACAGGGCAAAATGCGTTTGAACAGGCTAAGCAGTTTACTAAAGCTACCGACGTCTCTTGCTTAGCGCTAACCAAGATGGATGGCACAGCGAAAGGAGGTGTGGCGTTGGGTATTACCGATCAGTTTAGTATTCCTATTCGCTACATGGGGTTAGGTGAAGGAGAAGAGGACTTAAAACCTTTCGATGTCAATTATTTTATTGATTCAATGTTTAAAGAAATGTAATGACGCGCTTATCCATTAATATCAATAAAGTGGCGCTTATGCGCAACGCACGAGGTGGTAATATTCCTAGTGTAGAGACATTTGCCAAGCATCTCATGGAGTTCAATGTTGATGGTATTACCGTTCATCCTAGACCAGATGCTCGCCATATTCGATGGTCGGATGTCGAAATGCTTAAGCAGATCATGAAAGATTACCACGGTGAATTAAATATCGAGGGTTATCCAACAGATGATTTTGTTCAATTTGTATGTGATATCCAACCAGAGCAATGTACCCTTGTTCCCGATGCACCTGACCAGTTGACAAGTAATCATGGATGGGATGTAGTATCTCATCGAGACTATCTTAAGCAGGTAACTTTAAAACTCCATACTTATGGCATTCGGGTAAGTCTATTTATGGATGCCGACGCCTCGAAGTATGATGGGCTTCAGGATATAGGAGTAGATGCCGTAGAAATCTATACAGGACCGTATGCTGAATATTTTGTAAATGAAGGTGAAGGAGCGCTTGTCAAGCTTAGTGAAGCGGTGGACAGATTACGCAATCTCAATCTCTCTATTCATGCTGGTCACGATTTAAATCTTCAAAATCTTGGTCCGCTAATTAAGGCCTACTCTGATATCAAAGAGGTTTCCATCGGTCAGGCATTTGTCGCGGATTGCTTGTATTATGGATTGGAAAACACACATGGCCTCTATAAACGAGCCATTGCTATGATATGATACTCCTGCGTCGTATATGGGGATGCTGGGGATTTATCTGGTTTGGCATCATCTGCGGTCTTGCCTTGGTCTTAATATTGCCTTTCCATCTTTTCTTTCCTTCCTCATATGATAAGTATTTTCAGCGGTATTGGTACCAAGTATTGGGCAGATTTGTACTCTACGGGTCGGGGATTTTTGTGCGCCGTCATGGCGCCACCTGCTACGAGGATAAGGCGTATATGATTTTAGCCAATCATACGACAGCGATGGATATTCCCATCCAAGCTATGGGCATTCCAAGTGCCATTCCTTTTAAATTTCTTGCTAAATCAAGTGTTTCAAAAATTCCTGTTTTATCTTCTATCGCATTGCGCTGTGCCATTTTGGTTGACCGTGATTCTACAGAAAGCCGGCAAGCGTCAAAGCAAGCTATTGTCGAGGCTATTCAGGGAGGTCAGTCGGTATTAATCTACCCTGAAGGTGGACGCAATCGTACCACGTCCGCATTAGCCCCTTTTAAAATGGGGAGTTTAGCCTTGGCATATGAGCATAACTTTCCTGTAGTTGTGAATACCGTAGTGGGCGCTAATCGTGTGAATCCCTTAGGTAAATATCTTGAACTTCGACCTGGCATAGTAAATAGTCACTGGAGTGAGGTCATCGAACCACAGCGCTATTCTTCAGCGCTTGCATTTCGTCAGGGGATTGAGGAAATGATGCTGAATATTTTAGAAGAGCAGGATAGAAGCTAGTTTGAGAATCGGAGAATTCTATACCCTCGCAAACCGTTGATAATTGCTATAAGGTAGACCATTGGTGCCATGTGCTGCCATCCAACAAGTCCCACCGTTATCACTAAGATGGTAGACCAGAGCAGAGCACTTGCAATGTAACGCGCAAAAGATGATCTTACTAAGAAGATACCTACAAGAGCTAGAGGGTTTGCCCAAAGCAAATTAAGGTTGGCATAAGTTGACCAATGAGTCGTTCCTATCCACATAAAGAGAAGGAGACATCCAACAAGTCCTGTAAAGAGAAGCCACAAAATATCTACCTTCCAAAACCACTTGCCGCAGCGGTACTCTACAATAAACAAGCTAAGCATGATTAGCAGTAGGAGTGAGCATGCAGTCATGGGACCCAATAATCCAGAAGGTTCTTCCAAAGGCGTGCCGGAATTAAGTATCCTTGTTTCTTTGATGAGTTTTATTTTTTGATTGCTTACGATGTGGGTATTTTCATATGCCTTCATCATGTTATCAGGTAAAAACATTCCATCCCTAAAGGTGGCCTGCTGTGATGCGGAATAGCCCAAAATAATATCCGTACCAAATTGAAGCCAAGGTTTTCTTTTAACAAAGGGCTCGATTAGGTCAACAAAGGACTCGTCGGAGTATTTTACTTCGTTTGATTGTCCCCAGGGATAAATTAAGCTATCTGCATAACATGTTTCGATTAAATCACGAATTCGTGTGGCGCAATTGTCTTTAAAGTGGTCATAGCGATAAATACGATTATCGGGAAGGAGATTTATATTGATGAGATCTAGCAGGGTATTCTTTTTTGCAATACTTAAGTTAATCACTTGCTCCGTTAAGCGTTGATCGCGTTCTAGGTAACTTACTACAAAGGAGTTGTAGGGCTCAATACCTAATGAATATGGGAGTATTCCGCGTATAAACTTGGAGACAAAGTGCTCTGTTTGATAATCAAACATTCCATAGTTAATAACAAGGTCTTGACGAGTTGTACCATTTAATGAACGAAGTCTAAGGGCAGAGTGTCCCCATGTTCCATAGACAAGATCAGAGGGGGCTGCAGTGATGAGGGAAACTTCAAGATTTTCAAGGTCATCAAAGTATTGATGGAGATTGATGTTTTGTCCATAAGAAGTAATGACTAAACTTATTAGTACATAGAATACTATGGAGGAAAATCGTTTCATTTGGCTCAATTTAACGAGGGATCTATAGGCATGTTAGCCATTGATTTGTAAGGGTCTCCCATTGAGCACATAATAGACTTCCACATCTTTGGAGTCGAATAATCAAAGGGGTTTGCGGTGTCCAAGTGATTGATGATCCATGAATTTTCAATGATTTCCTTTCTTAATTGGCCTGCATCCCAACCCGAATATCCCAAAAATAGTCTGACGCAATTAGGATCTGTACTTTCCTCTTGTAAAGTAGCTAGTAATTGTTCGTGAGAACCTCCATATTGCCAACCGTTGGCAATCGGCATGGTTCCTTCAATTAAGGGAAGGTCTCTATGAATAAACAACAGGGTGTCCTGACTTACGGGACCACCGCTATATACAGGAAAGCTGTTGGGCGTCTCAATGTCTATGATATCGTGGAGTTGGACCTTAAGCTGGCGATTAAGGATAAATCCCATGGAACCCTCTTGTTTGTCATGAAAGCACAGTAGACTAACGCTTCGTGCGAATTCGCTATCCTTTAAAAAAGGTTGAGAGAGCAACAATGAACCCTGATTGAGCGGTTTTCGTATTTCTTTTCTGTAGTCCCACATAATAGACCTCCAATATAATGAAGCAATCGCAAGCCATGGTGCTCTAAGAATTTTTCCACACATTTTTTAAAAAAACGACAAAAAATGATATTCAAGTCTTAAAAGAATTGCTTATCAAGTCTTAGCTTTATGATGTTTCTTAATAGACCGAACCCTATGAAGCGAACCATTAGAAATACTTTAACACTTGTGTGGTTCAATCTTGTTGCAACACCCATCTTCGCTGCTGATGATAGCGTGTCCAATGTTATCGTTTTTTCTTCCCTTGCTTTTGTCATTGTTCTACTGGTTTTTCTAGCGCTTATAATGGGTGACCAGTCTATTCGCATAAGTCGCTCGACGCTTGCTAAGGATGAACAAGATCTTCCCCCATCATTTATTCCTTCTAAAAAAGAGATTTTTGGAATCAATGATGATCCAATTGCAGGTGATGCTAAAGTTCATACCTTAGCCCGAGGGCACGAGATAAAACTTGATGGGCGTGCTGATGTCACGTTGCAACATCCAGAAATCAACTTGGTGAGTGTTCGCCCGACGGATTATATAGGTATGCAGCCTATCCCAAAAATGTTGGTTGCAGAAGGTGATTCAGTCAAAATCGGTCAAAAACTTTTCCATGATCGTAAGCGAGATAGCTTCTTTTTTACCTCGCCAGTTGCTGGAAAGGTAAAAGAAATTCGCCGAGGAGCAAAGAGAGCAATTACCGATGTAATTATAGAGGTCTCTAAGAGAAACTCTTATGTTGACTTTGGTAGTGGTGATCCCAAATCAATGGATCGCGAAGGTGTGGTTGAAAAGCTTATTGAAAGCGGTCTATGGGTAAACTTTATCGAGCGACCATTTGGTATTGTGCCTGATCGCAGTACTCAACCTGACTCTATTTACATTTCAACGTTTGATACGGCGCCTCTAGCACCGGATTATAATCAGATTATTGCGTGGCAAGGGAAGGATGGAGAGACCCACTTCCAAAAGGGACTCGATGCTTTAAATGTCCTTTCCCCCGAGCAAGTCCATTTAGGTCTTAATGCTAGTGAGCAACCGCATGCTGCGTTCACAGAGGCTGATAATGCTACAAAGCATTGGTTCAGGGGAATTCATCCAGCAGGGAATCCTGGTGTTCAATTGCATCATGTTCGCCCTATTGGACCAAATGACAAGGTGTGGACTCTCCGTCCAGACGACGTAATCATGATTGGTCGCTTGTTTGAAACAGGTAAGTTGCAAGCGAAACGTATTGTTGCGCTAACAGGCGATTGCTTATCCGATAAAGCCTACATTGAGGTTCCTTCAGGATCTGCAATCGGTGATATTGTAAAGGAGCGATTTGATACCTTTATGAAAACTGATGATCGCGATGCTGAAGAAAAGGCAGAGACAAGTTATCGTATGGTAAGTGGTAATGTTTTATCTGGCTTACAAATTGAAGGTGAGGGATTCCTTCGCAATTCTGATGCCCATGTTACTGTTCTTGAAGAGGGAGATAAGCATGAGATGTTTGGATGGCTTCTGCCTTCCTATCCAAGGCCATCGATTAATCCAACTATTCCTTGGTCCTTATTTTCCTTTATGACCTTTAAGGCAAATACCAACACACATGGAGAGAAAAGAGCCTTTGTTGTTTCAGGGCAATATGAGTCCGTAACACCGATGGACTTATATCCCCAACATTTGTTAAAGTCAATACTGGCAGAGGATTTTGAAAATATTGAAGGCCTTGGTATATATGAAGTATTAGAGGAGGATTTGGCTTTATGTGAATTCGTTTGTACATCCAAGCAACCAGTTCAAGAGACCCTTCGCAAGGGACTGAATTTTATTATGTCCCAACGCTAACAAGAAATTATGAAACTGATTAGAAACTTTCTTGATCGTATTGAACCCGATAAAAAGTCAAGCCCCTTTCTTCATACTTTATGGGATGGGTTTGATACGTTTTTGTATGCTCCAGCCTCGGTAACTAAAAATGGAGTTCACATTCGTGATGGAATGGACCTAAAGCGCACTATGATTCACGTGGTGTTAGCAATGCAACTTGCTTTTATTGCTGGAGTTGTAAATATTGGTCATCAGCACTACACGGCTTTCGGAATGTATGGTGGCGCATTTCAAGGACTTGGATGGAAATTTGCTTACGGTTTACTGCAAGTGCTACCTCTAATTGTTGTGGCTCACGTTGTAGGATTGGGTATAGAATTCTTTTTTGCTGCGAAAAAGGGACATTCCATCGAAGAAGGATTTTTGGTTAGTGCTTTTTTGATTCCAATGATTATGCCGCCAGATGTTCCGTTGTGGATGGTTGCCATCGCAACTGCATTTGCTGTAATTGTCGCCAAAGAAGCCTTCGGTGGAACTGGAATGAATATTTTAAATATTGCATTAACGGCAAGGGTTTTTGTCTTCTTTGCGTATCCCTCGGAAATTTCCGGTGAAATTTGTTGGATATCTTATGACTATAATATCTTCCACAGCTTATTAGGTATAAAGGCCCATACGGTTGATTATTTGGCAGGTATTCCCAATGGTGGAATAAGCTTTGAATCTATGTTTGACGATGCGGGTCAGTTTATCGCGAATTCATCAGTATTGATTGATGGGTGGTCAGGTGCAACTCCATTAGGCTTAGCGGCAAATGGAGGTTGGTCAGCAGTGCAAGAGGCAAGCTACACTATTATAGATCCCGTAACGAACAAAGCGGAAGTATTTCAGCAATACTCTACTACTAATTTAGTAATGGGTGTAATGCCAGGATCAATAGGGGAAATGAACAAGCTTGCGGTCATTGGTGGTGCACTTATTTTGGCCGTTTCTGGTATTGGTAGTTGGCGAATCATGCTTTCAATGGTTTTAGGAGCAGTCGCCGTTGCTATTCTTATGAATATCCTAGGTGAGACGATCTACCCAAATCAAGACCATTTTATCAAGGTACCTTGGTATTATCAGTTATTTATGGGAAGTTTCCTTTTTGCCATGGCTTTTATGGCAACTGATCCTGTTACCGCAAGTGGTACAGATTTAGGAAAGTTATTTTATGGATTAGGTATAGGAGCTGTTGGTATGGTCGTCCGTGTACTTAATCCAGCCTACCCGGAGGGATGGATGTTGGCGATTCTGTTTATGAATGTTTTTGCGCCACTCATCGATTACTTCGTTTTACAATCAAATATCAAAAGAAGAGAAGCTCGTGTCCAAATTCAATAAAGATTCCAATGTATATACCATAGGCTTTTTGGCTATTTTGGCCTTGGTAGTTGCCCTTACACTAGGGGTGCTCAGTCAATCACTCAAGCCTCTATCTGATGCTAATATCAAACTAGATACTCGCAAGAAGATTCTTATGTCCTGTGTTAGTGACCCAAACTCAGTGGCGACCAAAGATGAAACATGGATTAATGATACTTATGAAAATGCTATTTCAGGCATTCTTATTGATATTAATGGAGATACTGTGGCAGATGTGGTTCCTGAGGGATCTTACGACTTTCGCAATGAGGTTAAAAATAAGGGAGATGCTCGTCAGATTCCAATCTATTCATACACCGACGAGAAGGATTCAACTTATTATATCGTTCAAATGATTGGTATGGGACTATGGGATGAAATCAATGGTTATCTGTGCATCGGTTCCGATTGGAATACGATTAAGGGAGTAGCCTTTGACCATAAGGGAGAAACTCCCGGTCTCGGAGCTGAATTAGTTAAGCCTTGGTTCACTAGTCAATTTATCAATAAGAAACTTTTTGACCAAGAAGGAAATTATGCCTTCAAAGTATACAAAGCAGGAAAATACACATCAGGTGAAAATGGGGTAGACGGCATGTCAGGTGCTACCTTAACCACTGAGGGCGTCGATATGATGGTTCGTGCAACTGTTGATATGTATTCATCAAAATTTAACCCTGTAAACCTTTAGTTATGGCAGAAGTAGCATCAAAAAAGCCCTTATTAAGCAAGCAGGATCGCAAATTAGTATCTGACCCATTAAATGATAATAATCCGATTACAGTCCAAGTTCTTGGGGTATGTTCGGCACTTGCCGTGACTTCCAATCTTGCAAATTCCATTGTAATGTCGGTAGCGGTGATTTTAGTAACAGCGGCTGCCAATGTCACTATATCCTCTATTCGAAATCTCATTCCTACCCGAGTTCGCATGATTGTTCAGCTAGTAGTTATAGCTGCATTAGTTATAGCAGTGCGAGAAGCGCTCCAGGCTTTTGCCTTTCCGGTGTATAAAGAACTAGCGGTATATGTTGGCTTGATTATTACAAATTGTATTGTCATGGGACGTTTAGAGGCCTTCGCGATGGCTAATCGCCCATTTCCCGCTTTGCTAGATGGTATAGGCAATGGTTTAGGGTACGGAGTTATCCTTATTGCTGTAGGCTTCTTTAGGGAGCTTTTTGGTGCGGGGAAGCTTTTGGGCTACAAGGTTATACCTAATGTGATATACGACTTTGGTTACACGGATAATGGAATCATGATTTTACCGATTGCATCAATCTTTCTCATTGGTATTTTTATTTGGGTTCAGAGAAGTTTCTACCAAGATCTAATTGATATTTCATAAAATGTACGCATGGACTTGATTAATATTTTTATAAAAGCGGCCTTTGTTGAAAATATGGTACTCATATACTTTCTGGGTATGTGTTCTTTCTTAGCAGTCTCGAAAACGGTAAAAACTGCTTTAGGACTCGGTGCGGCAGTAGTTTTCGTATTGGCAATTACCGCCCCGATAAACTGGTTAATAAGAGAGTACATTTTAGTGCCTAATGATCTGATGTTTTTGGACTTAATTGTTTACATAGCAGTTATTGCTTCTATGGTGCAAGTTGTGGAGATGGTAGTCGAAAAATTTTCTCCCTCCCTTTATATGGCACTAGGAATCTTTCTGCCGCTTATTACGGTTAATTGCTCTATTCTTGGTGGAACCTTATTTATGATTACAAAAGAATATAGTCTTGTAGAGAGCACCGTATTTGGAATTGGTTCGGGATTTGGCTTTTTTCTAGCTATTATCGCTTTAGCCGCTATCCGAGAAAAGATTAAGTATTCGGCGGTTCCTCCTGCACTTCGTGGACTTGGAATGGCCTTTATTATTACAGGACTTATGGGCTTAGCCTTTATGAGTTTAATGGGATTAAAACTCTAAAATCTAACTATTACCTTTATGTTGGCAATGAATTTTGGAAATCTAATTACGGCAGTCGTTTTATTTGCGGCTATACTATTTGTTTTAGCGGGAATTCTACTCTATTTAAAGTCAGTTCTAATTCCTGCAGGTAATGTTAAAATCATTGTAAATGGAGATACAGAGAACCCAATTGAGGTTGCTCCTGGTGCGTCACTGTTAACTGCACTTTCTACGAAAAATATTTTTCTTCCTTCTGCATGTGGAGGGGGAGGAACTTGTGCTATGTGCACATGCCAAGTTACAGAAGGAGGTGGAGATATCTTACCTACCGAGCTAAACCACATTAGCAGAAAAGATGCGAAAGATAATTGGCGTTTGAGTTGTCAGGTTAAAGTTAAAAACGACATGGATGTGCATGTTCCTGAAGAAATCTTCGGTATTAAGAAGTGGGAATGTGAAGTAGTGTCAAACTATAATGTATCGTCTTTTATAAAGGAGTTTGTGGTGAAACTTCCAGAAGGGGAGAGTCTAGACTTTGAAGCGGGTGGCTACATCCAAATCGATGTACCTGAAACGGTTGTAGAATACAAGAATATTGATATTGCTGCTCATCCAGATCACCATGGTGACGATCCGATGAAGTTTCAAGAGGAGTGGGATAAGTTTGAGCTATGGCAGTTTAAAATGGTCAATGATGAGCCTATTTTCCGTGCTTATTCAATGGCTAATCACCCAGCTGAGGGCAATATCGTAATGCTAACCATTCGTGTTGCAACACCACCTTGGGATCGTAAGGCCAATAAATATATGGACGTTAATCCAGGAATTTGTTCGAGTTATGTTTTTGGATGTAAGCCTGGGGATAAGGTTACCGTCTCTGGACCGTATGGAGAATTCTTTATTAAGGAAACTGAGCGTGAAATGTTATACATAGGTGGAGGAGCGGGTATGGCACCAATGCGTTCTCATCTGTTCCACTTGTTCCATACTTTAAAAACAGGCCGTAAAGTAAATTACTGGTATGGAGGCCGTTCAAAAAGAGAATTATTCTACATTGATGACTTTAGAGAAATCGAGAAAAATTTTCCAAACTTTAAGTTTCATATAGCTCTTAGCGAGCCTTTAGAAGAGGATAATTGGGTTACCAAAGATGGTGTCAATGATACAAATGGTGATGGATTCATAGGTTTTGTTCACAATTGTGTAATAGATCAGTACTTAAGTAAGCATGAAGAGCCAGAGGAAATCGAAGTCTATTTCTGTGGACCACCGCTTATGAATCAGGCTGTAATCAAAATGTGTGATGATTGGGGAATACCAGAGGATCAAGTATCCTTTGACGACTTCGGAGGATAGATAGTTCAAATGAACCTATCACGTCTTGCAAAGATAATATGTTTTTTAGGAGCTACGCTGCTTACACAGTGCACTACTCATGTTGAGGAGAATACAAGTGCAATATGGACTTATACTTTCCCTACAATGGGTACAATGGGTCACATTAGTATAGTAGTTGATTCTAATATTGATGTAGATACTGTAGCTATAATTGATGCTATTCAGGCAGAACTTCAAGCCGTCAATCAATCGGTTAACACGTGGGATCCAAACTCCTATCTCAGCCGGTATAATACAGGCGACACGTCATTAAACCCTTTTAAGGATAAGGAATACGTGCTAATAGATAATATTCTTGCTAGCAAACGTTTCCACAAGTTGTCCTTTGGAGCATTTAATCCGGCAGTAATGGCCTTAGTGTCTTTTTACGAAGAACGCGATGTTCATAAATTACTAAGTAAAGAAGAGCAGTTTATAGTGGATTCCATAGTACAGGTTATTGCGAATTTTCCGTCAATTTTTGAAAATCAAGGTGATGTTTTTCTTCCCTTAGATTTTTCGGCTATAGCTAAGGGCTATGGGGTTGATGCCATCGCCAAAGCGCTTAATAATCTAGGAATTGAAAACTATCTTATTGAAATAGGGGGTGAAGTGGTCGCCAAAGGATACAATGCAAGAAATACTCAGTGGGTGTTAGGGGTTGAAACGCCAAATACTTCTCTTGCTACCGATATCTACGCTAAGGTATCACTCAGCAATTTTGCCATGGCTACTTCTGGGAATTACCATAATTATAGAGAAGGTGATGATGGCAGTAAATGGGTACATATCATAGACCCTAGGGATGGGAAAAATAAGCAGACTGATATTTTAAGTGCTACAATCGTAGCAAAGGATTGTATGTCTGCTGACGCCATGGCTACAGCGAGCATGGTTTTGGGCAAGCAACAGTCTCTTGAGATGGTTGAGCAAATTCCCAATACAGAGATCTTGCTTATTCTTTCTGCTCCCAACGGGCAATATCAAACGGTAATGTCTTCAGGCTTTAATGCTTTCTTAGCCTATTAGATTGAACCTTGGCTAATTTTAGGAAGCGCGCTTTCCTCTGGGTTGTCGCACTCCTCTGATGTCTTACCACAGAGTTTGCATTCTCCGAGCTCATTGCGCAACATAGGGTTGTTAGAAGCACATCCCCCTCGAAACTCTCCATTTTTCTGAAAAACAATCCGAATGGCCATTCCAAAAATTACGACAGATAAGACTACGAAGCTCCCTATAATTGTTTGTAACATACCACAAAGTTAAGGTCTTTCGCCATATATCTTTCCTAGTATTGAGTAAAATACACTAAGAATGCAAAACAAGGCTAAAGCATTTATCCGTCTACTTGAAATAATGGATGATTTAAGGGCTCAATGTCCATGGGACATGAAGCAGACAAAAGAAAGCCTAAGGTTGCTTACCATTGAAGAGACCTATGAATTAAGCGATGCGATTCTGAAGAATGATTTACAGGCTGTTAAGGAAGAATTAGGAGATCTTATGCTCCATTTGGTTTTTTATAGCAAGTTAGGTGAGGAGGAGAAAGTATTTGACGTAGCAGACGTACTCCATGCTGTGTGTGATAAACTGATTCGCAGGCATCCTCATATCTATGGAGATGTTACCGTAGACGGCGAAGAGGATGTAAAGACTAATTGGGAAGAGATTAAACGTAAAGAAAAGCTCGCAAATGAAAAAGGCTTGAGCAATGAGATCAAATCAGTCTTAGCTGGAGTCCCTGATGCCATGCCATCTTTGATAAAAGCATATCGCTTACAGGAAAAGACAGCTCAATTTGGATTTGAATGGGATAATATTGCTGATGTGAAGGCGAAGGTGGAAGAAGAACTATCCGAGCTTGACGAGGCGATTCGATTAGGGGTACAAAAAGATATTGAGGGTGAGTATGGCGACGTTCTTTTTGCCTTGGTAAACTATAGCAGGTACTTGAAGCTGGACCCTGAGGCGGCTCTAGAACGAAGCAACCGAAAGTTTAAGCATCGCTTTCAATACATAGAGGAACAAGCCAAATTGCAAGGCAAAGATCTAAAGGATATGACGCTGGCAGAAATGGATACTCTTTGGAATGAGGCAAAAAAAAAGGCGGCCAAATATGACCGCCCTTAATAAAAAAAGTATCATTTAGAATCCAATGACTCTATCGATAGTGTGAATTGCACCATTTGTACCGCAGATATCTAAACCGCCAGTATTTAGTGGAGCACCACCTATTGTCATTGCCGTAGCATCGAACAATTGGCCATTTTGCGATGCAGTTGTTACTGACTGACCATCTGTCAATTCAGAACTAAGCACCATTTGACCTATAACAAAATGGTCTGCTAATACACCAAAAACTGCGTCAGCACCTAGTGCGTTTAAGTCATCTCCATCTACATCTCCATCTTGATCTTGGTCTAAAGATGCTTCGAACGCCGCATTGTTTGGAGCAAATAGCGTAAATGCCATATCAGGATTAGAAAGAACTGCTACTAAATCTCCGTAGGTATTCAACGACGATTCCGAACCAAACTCGAGCGCTGCAACGAGCGTAGAGAAATCAGGGTTAGCAGTTAGCATTTGTCCAAGACCACCAGGTACAACAACATTATCTACAATGTGGATTACTCCGTTATCACATTGAATATCGGTAACTACGATATTAGCTGCTGCGAACGGAATTCTTGAAACACCTCCGGCCGCATCTGGAAGAATTACCTCCCCTGCTTGGGCAACGGTAGGACCTGCTGTATTGATGAAAAGGTCTACGTGCTCATTGGGAGTCCAGTCAGTGCTTACAGGGCGATTGGATTTTACATAGCCTGTTGCTAAATCTGCCGCATATACTTCACCTATTAGAACGTGTGTTAGTAAGACACTTGATAGCGTATCTGCACCAACTTCTGTTGGATCCGTTGCTCCAAAAAGCCCAATAGCTGCGCTAACTGCCGCATTGGCTGGAACAAAAACAGTAAACGGTCCGTCCCCGCTTAATGCTGGGGTTAGGCCGCATGCATCAATTGCTGCTACAAAATCAGTGTAACCTTGATCTGCAGCGACTCCTAATATGCTGTTGTCTGCAGCTGGTGGGGGAGTTGTTCCTCCTCCATCATCCTCGCCGCAAGACGTTAATGAGATTGCCATGACAGCGAAACCGCCAAAGAAAAGAGTTGATAAATATTTCATGTGTTTTATTTTATGAGGGTTAAACATACTAAATATTCCGTTTGTTTAATGGTTTCGTCGTTTTTTTAAAATTTCTTCAACAAGGTAATGCCATGATTCGATCCAAGACGCCTTTTGCGTATCATAAATTGCCGTCTGCTGCCCATTAGACCAGCCGATAAAATGGCTATCTATAAGGGATTGGTAGTTTAGCAATTGATCAATTGCCTTAGCATTGATTGAAATCTCTGGGTTTTTGCACTCCAAAAGAAGGCAAGGATATTTAAAGGAGGTGAGCAATATATCAAAGCGAAATTGCTTTTCTGCATTTTGGATGCTTCCTTCAATTTGAAATTTGCCTTTGGGAATATTCCAATCTTCCACCAAGAAATGGATAATATGTTGCCGAACCATTTCTTCCATTGTCCATATCACCCATTTTTTTCGAATAATGTCGAAAACCTCTCGGTAATTTTCATTCTTTCGAAAGCGAAAGGCTCTTTCTTTAGGTTCTAATGTTAGAAAGTGTATTTTACTACTCATGGCTGTGAACCTCACAACAATACGAAATGATGTGCAAAAAGGAAAGTTTGCACCAATTTACTTGCTCTACGGGGATGAACCTTTTTTTATAAATAAAGCGGTATCCATTATTGATGAGTATGTCTTAAGTGAGGCCGAACGAGGTTTTAATCAGGCGGTATTTTATGGAGCGGATATTGAAGGACAAAAACTCAATGAGGTATGTGCGCGTCTTCCAATGATGGCAACGCGCAGTTACGTCTTAGTTAAGGAGGCACAGGATATCCCAACAGAATATCTAACACATTTATTGGATTATATGCTCAAGCCTAATCCAAAAACGGTTTTGGTGTTGGCCTGGAAACGAAAAATTGATAAGCGTCGGGAATTCTACACCAAAGGCGTTAAGAAAAACGAACATCTATGCATCCTAGAATCGAAAGCTATTCCTGATTATAAGTTGGAAGAGTGGCTTGGTCATTATGCGCAATCCGTAGGATTTCGTTTGGACAGTAAATCGGTATCTCTTATGGCGGAATTTTTAGGTAACGATTTAAGTACCATCTATCAAGCCTTTGAGAAACTTAAACTCGTACTGCCGGATAACGCTCATATCAATGCCGATATCATTGAGCAATACATAGGTATATCTAAGGAATACAATAAATTTGAGTTAAAAGATGCCCTCGGTAATCGAAATCCAGAGCTTGTAATGCGCATCCTTTCTTACTATAGAGGGAATAGTAAAGCCTTTTACCTCCCGCTAATTTTAGCTACGATATATAATCAAATGGTTGTTTTGTATCAGCTTAAGATGATTTCATCACCGACAGTTCAAGATGTCAAAGTCATTGGGAATATTCATGCCTTCCCAGTTCAACAGTCTATTTTACGTCAGGTTGCGAATTATACCTTACCTGAATTGTCCAGAGTGCTCATGCTTTTATCTTCCTACGAGTCAAAAGCAAAAGGAATTGGAGTACGTAATTCCCCAACGAAGTCAATCGAGTTGCTTACGGAATTCTGTATGATTGTGGTCAATCCTTCCTTACTTGCTGCTTCCAAGAATTTGAGCGTAGCGCGCACGGCATAACATTTCGTCTGCCTGTAATTGAGTCTTTAAAGCATCTGAATTATTAAAAAGCTCTTCATCGCGTATGCGTTCCATAAACGAAACGCAAAGGTTGGATCCATAGAGATCACCTTGCCAATCAAGAATGTGAACTTCCACTTTTAATGCACCATTATCATAGGTGGGACGATGGCCTATATTTACCATGGCGCAATACTCTTTGTTGTCAACAGTAGAAATTCCCCAATACACACCTGGCTTAGGAATAAGCTTTCTTACATCTGGTAAAAGAAGATTAGCTGTGGGATAGTCCAATTGCCTTCCTCTCTTTTCTCCGTGTACAACTATGCCTTCCAATTCAAAAGCATAGCCTAGAAGGCTGTTCGCTTCCGATATGGATCCGTTAGCTAAGGCTTCACGTATTCGTGACGAGCTTATTTTAAGCTCTGTCACTTTTTGTGCATCGATAACATCAACTTCAAAGGAATACGCTCTGCCAAGGCGAGCCAAGAGGGAAGCATCGCCACTGCGTTGGTATCCGAAGCGATGGTCGAATCCAATGACGACGCGCTTTGGCTTAAAGGCATGGACAATATATTGCTCAACATAGGCAAGAGGTTGCATTTCCGATAGATCACGGGTAAATGGTATAATCGCAAGGTGGTCTAATTGAAGTTGCTCTAGGCGTCGGACTCTCTCCTTTATAGTAGTGATCAGCTCAACGAGTTTCCCATCCCTTCCTAGAACGGTTCTTGGATGAGGATGGAAAGTAAGCATTGCAGAGTCAGTCTGAGATGCCTTGGCCAATTCCGTTACTTTTTTTATCAAGGCTTGATGACCTATATGCAAGCCATCAAAGCTTCCTATGGTCAGGATACAATGCTCAAGGCTATTAAGCTCCTCTAGTTTAGTGTAGACCTTCACGACGCCAAGGTATTGTTTCTCTCTAACATTGCAATGCAATCTTCGATTTCAAAGCAGTCTTCAAGCTGAATCTCACCAACAGCAGTTCGAGTAAGCTGAATCAAATGAGCACCATTCCCAAGACTTGTACCCATATCTCTTGCTAAGCTGCGTATATAAGTTCCTTTGCTACAGGTCAATGAAAACGCCAAGCAATCCACATCGTGTGGCTTTAGGTATAGATCTTGAATTTCCACTGGCCTTGGTGCTAATTCAAATATTTCACCTTTTCTTGCTTGTTTGTATGCCCGTTGACCATCAATTTGAATGGCTGAATGGCGTGGAGGTCGTTGTTGAAATTCTCCTGTAAATTTCCTGATTAGCCGCGTAATGTTTTCTTGTGTTAACTCAGGTATTGCATAGGTGTTATCAATGTTGGTCTCTAAATCAAAACTTGGTGTGGTAGCACCAAATCGAATGATTCCAGAATATCCCTTTGTCGTTGCCATCCAAGATTCAATCATTTTGGTTGCTTTACCAACACATAAAACAAGGACTCCTGTAGCAAGGGGGTCTAGCGTTCCGGCATGCCCTACCTTGAATTTCTTTACTCCCAATCGCTTACGGATCACCCATCGTATTTTATTTACAACATCAAATGATGTCCATCCAATAGGCTTTTTGATGGCAAGGACTACACCACTTTTCAGTGCTTCCTCAGATAGGAAGGGGGTCGATTTGATTGTTAGAGTATTTGCCATAAGATTGTGGCTGCTCCGACGATTGCGCAGTACGCTGCGAAGTATACCAATTTGTTTTGGAGAACGAGCTGGACCATAATGCGACAAGCAATCACACCGACAATGAAGGCACTAAGACCTCCAGCAAGTAGAATGCCCCATGGGACAGCATCAACCGCATCAAGTTTGATAAGATCATTGATCTCTAGTATTGAGGCACCAAGAATAGGCGGAATAGCCATTAGAAATGAAAAGCTTGCTACCTTTTTCCGGTCAGTTCCCAAAACAAGCCCGGTGGAGATGGTAGCACCCGATCGAGATATACCTGGTAAGACGGCAAAGGCTTGAGCAACACCCATGATAAATGCTCCTACGTAGCTTAAATTGCCATTGTAAGGGCGCGTTCTCATCGTTACCATAAGAAGGAGAGCTGTTACACAGAGCATGGTACCCACCAAAAGAAGGTTTCCATTAAAAATTGACTCTATCTGATCCTTTAAGAAAAGTCCAACAAATAAGACAGGTAGCATGCTTATAATGATTAGGGTCGCATATTGAATATCAATAGTACTGCCTTTTAAAACCCCTTTTATTCGCCCTAAGATTTCGTCCCAAAAAACCACGATGGTACTTAAAACGGTTCCTAAATGAACAGCTATCGAAAAGGCTAGGTCGTAAGCTCCGATGTCAACTCCTAGCAGCGCTTGACCGATTTCAATATGCCCACTGCTTGAGATAGGGAGAAATTCGGCAATTCCTTGAAGGATACCTAGGAGTATTGCTTTAAGGGTTTCAGCCAAGGGAAAAAATCAAGTTAAGCCTCAGACTTCGGCGCTTTGTAAAATATGGCAAATACTTCCACGATAAAACCCAATACAACAAGAATAGGTGCTAGAACAATGCGTTGATTGCTGTATATCGATGAATCAAATGTTTCGGCAGTATTTGCCTCTCCCGATAGCTCTGCACCTCCCCCTGACATGAGAACAAATCCAGCAGTAATTAGCAATGCACCGATGATCATGAGTTTGTAATTCATGGAACCAAATAGTAAAAAATTCGTGGAAGCTTTTTTCGAAGATTGCTTAGTTGATTTAGCCATAATATGAATATAAGTTTTCTAAACGCATACGAAGATAACGATTAACTGAACGATAGGTACTAATTAATGAAACGAACATGCTAAATGACAAAATGGTGGCGGTAAGAAGACCCAATTTGTCATAGGAGTGCAGCAGTTGTATAGGGTAGTTGGATTCCTCGATAGCGTACAACGTACCTATAAGAAGGCCAATACCCAAAACGGCGCTGAAAAATCCCCTCAACAATCCTCTCCAAAGAAAGGGTCTTTTTATAAAGGAGCTTGTAGCTCCGACAAGTTGCATAGATCGTATTAGAAACCTACGACTGTAAAGTGATAGACGAATGGAGTGGTCTAATAATATTAAGGATACAAATAAAAAGAGTAGGCCTAAACCACCTGTGATCAAAGCCCCGCGCTTTAGATTAGCGTTAACAACATCCAAGTTGACCTCAGGAATAAAGACGTAGGATACCCCATCAATTCCTTCTAAACTGCCTTTAATTGTTGCCAACTGATCATTGCTTACAAACTGATGATGTAAATGCACGGTAAATGTTGGATATAGTGAGTCACCAATTAACTCTCCAATATCGTCACCCAAATCAGCACGGACAACTTCCGATGCTTCTGCTCTTGATACAAAAACAGCTTCTTTTATTTCCTGTTGGTCCATAAGTCGCAGTCGCATGGATGGCGCATCAGACTCATTAAAGGATGGTGTAAGTTCGACAATGAGCGGAAGCCGTTCTTTTAAGGTTTGCGTAAAAGGCCTGTATTCCAAGTATACAGAAAAGCTTATGCCAAGAAGCCATAGCATCAGCGACATACTGATAACGGAGGATAGGCCGCGGATTTGCCATCTTTTTTTCTGCCTGGAATGCTGCTTACTCACGGTCTAAAGGTACAGATTGTATCGATGAGATTTATAGATTTACCCCATCCTGTGGACAATAACCTTCTTTTTATCCAATTACTTTTTAATTTTTGCAGAAGTCATAGCGAGAGCTAACTAATCTATATTGAATGCAATATCCATTTAACGAAGCACAAAACGCGGTGAGAGCCTCTTGGGAAAAAGTCGGTATTTACCGTTGTATAGAAGATGCTTCTAAACCAAAATACTACGTCCTTGATATGTTTCCGTATCCCTCTGGATCGGGGCTTCATGTAGGACACCCTCTGGGATATATTGCTTCAGATATATATGCGCGATATAAGCGCCAAAAAGGATTTAATGTGCTTCATCCTATGGGTTTTGACTCTTTTGGTCTTCCTGCTGAGCAATATGCTATTCAAACGGGCAAACATCCAAGAGATACCACTAAGGAAAACAAAGCACGCTTCAAAGAGCAATTGGCGAACCTTGATTTGAGTTATGATTGGTCTCGAGAAGTAACCACCTCTTCACCTTCTTATTATCGGTGGACACAATCGATTTTTTTAAAACTCTTTAATCATTATTACTGTACTTCGTTAAATCGAGCATTGCCGATTGCAGGACTAGTTAAGATCTTCGAACATTATGGAAACGCTGGCATAGCTGCTGCTTGTGATGAGGATACACCTCATTTTACTGCTGAAAAATGGCAATCAATGAACGAAAAGCAACAAGCGGACATCCTCATGAAATATCGTTTAGCTTATCGTAAGGAGTCGATGGTTAATTGGTGTGAGGCACTTGGAACTGTATTAGCTAACGATGAAGTAGTGCAAGGAGTGTCTGAGCGAGGTGGACATCCGGTGGTTAAGAAACCCATGGTTCAGTGGACTTTGCGGATAACGGCTTATGCTGAACGTCTATACAGCGCAATCGATGCTTTGGATTGGACCGATGCTTTAAAGGCTATGCAAAGAAATTGGATTGGCAAATCTATTGGAGCAAACCTCACGTTTCCAATTGAGGGCAGTGATGATGGAATCGAAGTGTTTACGACGCGTCCTGATACGATTTATGGAGTGACATTCATGGTTTTAGCACCAGAACACCCTTTAGTTACTCAATTAACCACCTCAGAAAATAGCAAAGAGGTTGAGGTCTACATAGATACCGTAAATCGTAAATCAAGTATTGAACGACAGCAGGATAAATCAGTGGATGGTCGTTTTACAGGAAGTTTTGCCATTCACCCACTAACCGGAGACAAGATTCCTATCTATATCAGTGCTTATGTGCTTATTGAGTATGGAAAAGGAGCTGTAATGGCAGTGCCAGCAGAGGATGATAGAGATCATGCTTTTGCTAAACACTTTAACCTTCCTATTCAAGAAGTTATTAATCGGAAAGATTCGGGAGGGGAACGAGGTGACAAACAAGGCAAAATGGTGAATTCAGCGTCATTGGATGGCCTCGCGCCGATGGAAGCAATACAACGTGGTATTGAAATAATACAGGGTGAGGGTATAGGTGATGCTGCATCAACATGGAAGCTTCGTGATGCTAATTTTAGTCGACAACGCTATTGGGGAGAGCCATTTCCAATCTATTACCGAGAGGGGATAGCTTGTCCTGTAGATGAAGTAGATTTACCCCTTCAACTGCCTGATACTGATGATTTTACCCCTAAGGGTGGAGAAGGTCCTTTGTCACGTGTAGAAGATTGGACCTACAAAGGGTTTCCACTAGAAACAGATACCATGCCAGGCTATGCTGGATCAAGTTGGTATTTTCTTCGGTTTATGGATCCGACAAATACAAATTCCTTTTTGGACAAGGATAAGGCGGACTATTGGCAAGACGTAGATTTCTACGTTGGAGGCACAGAACACGCTGTAGGTCACTTATTGTATGCCCGCTTTTGGCATAAGTTTTTATTCGATCTTGGTTTGGTCTCAACAGAGGAACCCTTTAAGCGATTGTTTAATCAGGGTATGATTCAAGGGCAAACATGCTTTATTTATCGGCATGCAGAGGAAGCGAAAACATACTACAGTGCAGACCACCCATCGGTAAGTGATCGTTGCCAACGGATTCGAATCCTTTCGAGCTTGGCTAATGATAAGGGTGAAGTTGATATTGATGAGCTATCCTTATGGAGGCCAGAATTTGAGGATGCTGTCTTTCACAGTAATGACAAAGGATTATTCCTTGGGGAGTTTGAGACAGAAAAAATGTCAAAGTCTAAACACAATGTAGTCAATCCGGATGAGATTGTCCATCGCTACGGAAGTGACTGTTTTCGGCTTTATTCCATGTTTCTCGGACCAATTGAGGAGCATAAACCTTGGAATAATCAAGGAATTGATGGGGTGTATCGTTTTATGAATAAATTATGGAGGCTTATCGAGGCATCTAAGGGTATTGTCCTCGATGCTTCCGAGGCTAAAGCAAGTCTACAGATACTGCACACCTTAATTGAGAAGGTAGACAGAGATTTACCAAAATTAAGCTTGAATACTTGTGTTAGCGCTTTTATGATTGCGGTCAATGATTGGCAAAAGCTAGATAAGATTCCTCAAGAGACCATGAAACAGGCCTTAAAGTTATTGGCGCCTTTTGCACCCGTTTATGCTCAGTATGGATGGGAATTACTAAACGGGAAAGGCTACGTGCTCGATCAGGGCTGGCCGGAGTTTGATGCAGCTCTTCTTCAAAAAGATTCAATAAAACTAGCCTTAAGTTTTAATGGGAAACGGAGGGGAGAAATAGAGATTGACGCCAAGGCTGATAATCAAACCATAGAATCGGTAGCGCTTTCTTCAGAGGTGGCCAAAAAATGGACAGAAGGTAAAGTAATTGTGAAAGTGATTGTAGTGCCAGGTCGAATGGTCAATATCGTATTGCGCTAGCCAAAGCGTTATATGCAGGTTATTTAAATAAAAAATTATATAACAGCAGAAGGGGACCGAAGTCCCCTCAAAAAATTTATGCGTGAATAATCCTTAAGAGTTTTTCTTAGCGCGAAAAAGTCGACTACCTACAAAGGTGATTATTCCAGCAAGTAACGCCAAAAGACCACCGTCCAAGGGCACACCGGCTGCCGGTGGCGGCGGCGGTGGCGGTGGCGGTTGTGCACTCGCAATAGATACTAAGGTTGCTAATACAACCGTGGCGAATATGGCTATCTTAGTGTTTTTAGAAGAATTCATAATTCTTGTTTAGGACTCAAATATATAAATAATTAACGGACGTTGCACTTAAAATTTAACTTCTTGTTGAAATTTTATAGAACCTCCGGCATATTGTACGTCAAAATTAGCGAAGGGTAACAGTTTTCCTGAGATATTTTGTGTATTGATTTGACTTGCTAAGTGCCCAAGTTCACTTTGATATAGATTGTGGCCTTCTAAAATATTTCCCATCCAATGCTGTTTGGAAAGCCCTTTTATGTTTTGGTGGACAATCGTTAGAGTAGTGGCACTTCGAGAAACTTGTAGAATATTTATTCCTAACTTATCAAATTGCTCAAGGACTTCTATGAGTGAACCAAGCGAAATATAGCTGTAGTCCTTCGTTTCCAGCTGAGTAGCTACGATGCCATCGGTCTGTGCCTCCATCACATTTATGGTTGCTTCTTCCGCATTTTCTTTCTTGTGGACAATTTTACTTCCTGTTTTTTCTGGAGCCAGGAATGAACGTACGTGAAGTTCGATGTCTAGATTGGCTAGGGGTTGAATGGTTTTGGAGTGGAGGATCTTTGCTCCGTAATACGTGAACTCTACAGCCTCCCGAAAACTAACTTCAGAAAGCTGTACTGCGTCTTTAAATATGTTTGGATCTTTGCTCCAAATACCATCTACATCCTTCCAAAAGGTGAGTTTGTTGGCATCTAACATGTTGGCAAATAGTGCTGCACTGTAATCACTACCTTCTCGACCTAAGGTAGTCGAAATCCCTTCTTCACTTGCTCCTATAAATCCTTGGGTGACAAAGCAGGAATAACTGTACTTTTCCAAAGCCTTCTGAAGGTTTTCTTTAGACAAACGGAGATCTACTTTGGCTGAGCGATAGTCGTTGTTTGTGGTGATGATACGTCGGGCATCAAGCCATTGATTATGAACTCCACGTGCATTTAAGAAATCGCTAAGAATTCTACTTGAAACCAATTCACCTAATACTACTACTTGATCATAGATGTAGTCATGATGATTAACTGGTACATGTTGCATAAAGCTCATAGTTTGATCAAAAAGCGCATGAATCTTATGAAAAACTGTATCGTTTTTTTGAAAAAGTTGTTCGGCCACCATAAGGTGGTATTGTCGAATTTGCTCAAAAAGTTCTAAGTAGTGATCGTCTCCATCTAGAAAGGTCTTGAGTACATCTTCTAGGGCATTTGTTGTCTTACCCATGGCAGAAACGACAACCATGCGCTGTGCTGAAGGAAACTTTTCCATAAGAAAAGCCACGTTCATTAATCGTTTAGCATCTTTTACGGAGGCTCCTCCAAACTTGTCAACTTCCCAGTTTGCCATAATTCTTGAATTAAGTAGAAAGATAACGCGGATTGTCTTTAGAAGTTGCTTGTTGGGGTAGCAAATTTTGCAGAGGATAATTCTATCCTAAATACCCATGATCGTCTAAGAGATTACTCCCGTAGCTCGCTTCTACTGCGAGTTCGTCACACCGCTCATTTTCCGGATGGCCATTATGACCTTTAATCCACTGAAATGTGACGGTATGCTTTGCATGAATGGAGAGATATCTTCTCCATAAGTCTGGGTTTTTCTTATCCTTAAAATTTTTCTTTATCCAGTTAAAGACCCAACCCTTAGTCACGGCATCGACGACATATTTACTATCGCTTACGACCGTCACTTTCGCACCTTCCATCTTGATTTCCTCAAGCCCAACAATAACAGCCAATAACTCCATACGATTATTGGTAGTATGCTTAAATCCTTCGGATAACTCTTTGTAGTGGGGCCCGCTTTTTAGCACAATGCCATACCCCCCTGGACCGGGATTACCTCGAGCAGCGCCATCCGTGTAGAGATAAATCATGATGTGAAGGTATTGAATACTTCTGCATACCTTTAAAGTTATGGACATTTCCTTTGATAAGTCGCCTAAGGCCTTGCGCATTTATGTCACGTTGGTCGGAGTCTTTATTGCTGCTTTAGTATTGACAAATCTCATTGCAGGTCGCTTTTTTACCATAGGTTCATGGACTTTATCCTCTGGCGTTATAGCTTATCCCGTAACCTTTTTAGTTACGGATTTAATCTCGGAAATCTATGGAAGGAAGCGGGCGGATTTAGCGGTTAAAGTTGGTTTTGTGGCAAGTGTATTTGTAACCATTGTGCTCCTTATTGCCTTACAAACGCAAATTGCTCAGGACTCTTATGTTACGGAGGAATCCTTTCTCAATGTTTTTGGTCTTGCGCCGGGAATAGTCTTTGGATCGATGTGTGCCTACCTCACGGCTCAATTTATTGACGTGCGTATTTATGAGTTTTGGAAAAAGCTCACAGGTGGAAAATACCTTTGGTTACGAAATAATGGCTCAACGGTACTCAGTCAGCTTTTAGATACATCAATTGTGGTTATTGTAGCGCTGATCATTTACCCATTAATGGACGGTATAGCGTCAACTAAGCCAATCACCTGGACCTTAGCTGGAGAATTAATCATTGCTCAATATGGATTTAAGGCGCTTCTCGCCCTTATTGATACCCCGCTTATGTATTTATTTACATGGCGTATCTCCAAGGTTATTGAAGATGATGTTTCTATAAAGGCTGAATAATCCGTGTAATAGTTGATTTAAAACAACTTAGGGAAAAGTCGCCCTGTGCGTTTCATGTATTCTTTAAAGCCTGGTCTGCGCTCGAGAGACCGTTGATCCATCCACGGAATGGATACTCCGTAAAACATTATGAGAATGGCAATTGCGCCACATCCCGTCCACCAGTAGTTAGGATTGTAGGCGAGAATTAATATCCATAGACCTACCCATGTTAGGCATTCTCCGAGGTAATTTGGATGGCGGTTGCGGCTCCAAAGTCCCTGATCCATGGTTTTCCCCTTGTTTTCCGGGTTTCTACGGAAATTTCGCATTTGCTCGTCAGCTACAAAAGCAAGCAGCACAGAACCATAGAGCACTATCCACCCCGCAATAGAAAGGATTAAGTAGTTATTACTTCCTGCGCTTTCTGCTGCAAAAAGATAGAAGGCCGGGAGACAGCCCATAAATACCTGAACAGTAGGAAAGAAGTGTATTCCTGACAGGTTTACAAACCAATAGGCTTTACCACTTTTTTTAGCTAAGTCTTTATACCGCCAATCCTCATGGGATAGTCCAGGCCAGTCACGATAAAAATTAGTCGTGAGACGAAGGCCATATAATTGCATGCCAATTACTGTAATCCATTGATGTGTGGAAACGTTTTCGATGCCATATACTGCGACGAGTCCAGCTCCGAAAACCATGGGTTGTACACTCCAAAAAGGATCGTACATACTCGAATTCTTCATCAAACAACTCATGATAAAGATGAAAATGGTCGCGATAGCAGCAGCTACCATAAACTTGGGCATCATCTCCCAGTGTTCGGGCATTCTCGTGTAGCTTATAAAACATAATATGGTAGCGGCGATATAAGAGGATAGGCTTACAATGATGCTATTTCTTCGTCCTAGTTGTGCTGATTTACTCATAATGTTTCTTATGTGTAGGTGTAAAGTTATTCTTCTGTGTATTCCATAAAGGTCTCCTCAATAATGGCAAGGCAATCATCGATTTCTTGTTTGGTAATGACAAGGGGAGGAGCTAGACGAATAATCGTGTTTCTAGTAGGTTTTGCAAGTAATCCTTTCTCTGCAAACCTCATACAAATATTCCACGCAGTGTCTTTTGATTTTGCTCTGATTACAATGGCATTAAGCAATCCTGCTCCTCTAACGCCCTCTATCCAAGGGCTATCAATTTGAAATAATTTTTTCCTAAGATATCTTCCTAAAAGTTCTGCATTATCTGTCAATGACTCATCTTTAATGATTTGAAGAGCCTCCATAGCTACTCTACATGCTAGTGGGTTCCCTCCATATGTTGATCCATGTTCACCAGGTTTTATACAAAGCATGATATCATCGTCAGCGAGAACAGCAGAAACCGGCATCATTCCTCCGCTCAAGGCTTTCCCTAGAATCACTATATCAGGTCTTATTTCCTTTGATTTAAATTCATCAAAAGATTCAGGTTTGCCTTCTGCCTTGTGTCCAATACCGGCAGTATATCCATGACAGGCGAGGATGCTTCCCGTTCGGGCAAGGCCTGTTTGAACCTCATCGGCGATGAACAGGACATTTTTAGATTTGCATAAAGAATGGCAGTCATATACGTAATTCTTATCTGGAACAATTACACCAGCTTCACCCTGAACGGGCTCAATTAAGAAACCAGCAACATTTGGATCATCTAATGCCTTTTCTAAAGCCGTGATGTTATTGTAGGGTATTATTTCAATACCAGGAAGAAATGGACCGAATTCATTTCTGCTGTCTGACTCAGTGGATGCAGATATTATTCCAATCGTACGCCCATGAAAATTATTTTGAACAAAAATGACTTTAGCCTTATTAGGCTCAATTCCTTTTTTTAAATATCCCCATTTCCTACAAAGTTTAACCGCAGTTTCGACAGCTTCAACACCCGTATTCATTGCAAGCACCTTATCGTAGCCAAAATAGTTTGTAATGTACTCCTCAAATTCTCCGAGCAAAGAATTATAAAAAGCTCTCGAAGTGAGTGTTAATTCTTCGATTTGCCCTTTCATAACGTCGATAAGCCGCGGATGACAATGTCCTTGATTTACAGAGCTGTAGGCGCTAAGAAAGTCAAAATACTCTTTGCCTTCAACGTCCCAAACACGAGTTCCCTTTCCTTTTTTTAAGACAACAGGTAGGGGGTGATAATTATGGGCGCCATATTTATCTTCTTTGGCGATGGCACGTTGACTTGCAGTAAGTTCTGATGTATTCATAAGGATACTAAATCAAAGGTTAGATGAGATTGTTTTTACTAAATCCAAGAGGAAGTAAGTCCCTAATGGAGTTGAAGAGGTATATGGAAGAATTGTTGCATTGAGCTATGATTCGCATCGTTTGATCAAATCGATCGGCATATTCAAGCAAGGCTTGTCGACACACTCCACAGGGTGTGGCTACAGGTGTAGTTACCGAAGCACCTTGAGCATAGACCGCGACTTCAATTACGGCAACGTCTGGATACTTTGCAGAAGCATATCCTAATGCTCCACGTTCTGCGCATTGACATACGGTGTAGGCGGCATTTTCTTGGTTCGAACCGTTGATGACCTTGCCGTTGGCAAGGCGAAGGGCGCATCCCACATGAAATTTTGAATAGGGTGCATAGGCTAATTTTGAGGCTTCAATTGCTTGGTTTAAAAGGCTTTGGTCGTCTTTAGTGAGATCAGCCAATTGAGAAACTACTTGATAGTCTATGTGAATGCTGCGCGCTTCTGACATGTTGCTAAAGTTAAGGATTTGTGCTGTTTTCTACCGTAAAATCTTTGATGGGTGCAGAATATTATTTTGGTGATTTTGAATCAGATAGCTTTGGATTTTGTGTGTTGACACCCCATTCGGCCCCCATCCGTGGGCAAAATACATCTCATCCTTCAATGGTTATCCACCATTTAGCCTACACCACTCCTCCACTAGTATAGGTAAGCCACTAAATATTAAGTACTTTCAACGTCATGAAGGATTTATCGTCAATGGCCAAGATTTTACTCCTTGGTGCAGGCAAAAGTGCTACAGTGCTTATCGAGGAATTAGCGAAGTGGGAAGCTAATGGTCGAATAAAACTCACGCTCTGTGATCCAAACTATGAACAGCTCAAGCCCCAATTCGAGCAGATTATTCAGAATAGTATTCAATGGAATGACTTAGATGTCACCAATGAAAAGGCACTCAGCAAAATTATTATGGCCAATGATTTAGTGATTTCTATGGTGCCAGCCCGGTTTCATCCCATCGTTGCTCGATGGTGTTTACATCACCGTTGCCATCTTATAACGCCTTCCTACACTTCGCAAGATATGAAGGAGATGCATGACAAGGTAAAGGCAAATGACCTCATTTTTATTAATGAAATGGGCCTTGATCCGGGAATCGATCATATGAGTGCTATGGAAATGCTCGATGATTTGCGCTCGGAAGGAGGAAAAATCACAGGGTTTCGATCCTTTACTGGTGGCCTTGTGGCTCCTGAGTCGGATACTAATCCTTGGCATTATAAGTTTACCTGGAATCCACGCAATGTTATACTTGCTGGGCAAGGTCCTGCCGTTGCCTTTAAGCAGGAGGGAAGATTGAAATACATCCCATACCACAAACTATTTGATCGCACGGAGCTCATTGATATTGAAGGATATGGAGCCTTTGAAGGATATGCCAATCGTGATTCATTATCCTACAGATCAATTTATGGACTGGAAGATATCGATACCATGTATCGCGGTACCTTTCGCAGGCCTCCATTTTGTTCAGGATGGCACATGCTTGTGCAGTTAGGTATGACCGATGATTCCTATGAGATGCTTATCGAGGAGGGGATGACCTACCGAGACTTTACTAATCTCTTTTTGAAGTATCGCGACTATGATTCGGTAGAGCTAAAAATGGCACATTATCTTGATAAAAAGGTAAATTCAGAGCCCATGCAATTACTTGACTGGTTAGGATTGTTCTCCGACCAACTCGTTCAACGTAAGAAGGCTTCTCCAGCCAGAATACTGCAAGATTTGTTGGAGGACAAATGGCGCTTAGAGCCCGAGGATAAGGATATGATCGTGATGTGGCACGATGTGCGTTACACCAAAGAAAACACGGGAGAAGTCGAGCAGCGTATGACAAGCAGTCTTGTAGTGATTGGTGAGGACCAAATGCGAACTGCTATGGCTAAAACCGTAGGCTTACCCATTGTTATTGCTGCCAAACTGATTATCGATAATCAGTTAATGGAACGTGGTGTCTTAATGCCAACCCTACCAAGTATCTATAAACCTTCTTTGCAATACCTTGAATCCAAAGGAATATCTTTTAATCACAAGGTAGAGTAGGAGATTACCTACTTGATTCCATTTTGCTCCAATAAGGCTTTAACTTCTTTGAGCTCTGTCTTTAGGGATTCAATAATCTCTTGTTGCTCTTGGATGGCTCTGACAAGTACTGGTGTCATTTCAGTATAACTCATTCCTAAAGTTTCCATGGGCACAAGATGATATTCCTCTGGGCGATCTTCGCTAATCGGTAACCACTCTTTATCCTGTACAATCTCAGGAAGGATGTTTTTAACCTCTTGAGCTAGGAAACCAAGTTTAGTTTCTTTTTCATGAGGTGCAATCTGTGTAATACCCATTTCATCCGATTTCCATTGATACGATACTGGTCGCAGGGACATTACTTCATTTAGTCCGTAATCTATATCACGAATATTTTTCTTCATTCGCTCATCAGACGTCTGTATCGTCCCATTAGCAGCATATACCACACTCCACCTGAGGCTACTAGTACCTAATGTTCGACTACCATTTGTCGAAGGAGCGAAATTGTTATTTATTGTTGTAAGACTAGAAGCGTCCAGGAGATATTCAACTGATCCAATACCGATTGCCGTACCTGTTGTGGTACCACCATCCATATCTACCACATAATCGACTAAAATATTATTTACTGAGTTTCCATTATTAATTGTTTGACCTTGATTAAATCCGGTATTTGTTCCAATCCGTACTAAATCATCTTCGGCATCAACAAATAAAGCATATTCTCTAGTATCGGATCCTACTCTGAAATTGTGATCCACAGTTCCCGACTCATTAAAAACCATATCTCCGTCCCAGTAGCCATTTCCATTAAAATATCCGGCATATCCATTTGAGAATGTATTCACGCCATAAACCGCTCTGTTGTCATCGCCCGAAGCATTGAAATAACCTCCATAGTGCGTACCGGTGCCAGAACTACTTACAAAGGAGTATACACCGTAGATAGTACTAGTATTACTAGCTGCAGGGTATATCGAGTTGTAAGAACCTCTTAATAGCCCATCACCACCAGATATGCGGTTATAAGTGCCATACTTAGTTGCATTGGCATCGCTATTTATATCATTGTAAACACCGTAAATTGTACCTGTTGCAGTTCCATTATCGAAATAATTAAATACTCCATATTTGGTTCCATCAATATTAGCAAATTCGTTCCTTACGCCATATTTAGTACCAGTTCCAGATTGCATATTATTATATACTCCATATTGGTTTCCAGCTCCAGTAGCTTCCAAAGAATTATAGGTGCCATATCGGACATTACTTCCGTCTCCTTCAATTTGATTGTACTGGCCATATACAAACCCTGTTCCCCCCGTTGAGGAACTAGTATTCATTTCATTAAACTCACCATAGCTCCTATTCGCTCCGAAGTCAACATCATTGTATTCCCCGTAGACATCTCCCGAGTAATCAATTGAAGCCACATCTGTTTCGTTGTAAGAAGCATAGTTAGCATTACTTGCGATTGTTCCCTGTACATTTAAATAGTTATGGCTTGCTCTATGAACGCCAGATCCATGGGAGGATACATAATTATGAATTCCTGTTCCAGATCCATTTGAGTTGCTGTTCATGTAAACTTGGTTGAAGATTCCCGTCCGATCACCTGTTCCATTAAATCCAACCGTACTGAACAAACCATATTTTGTTCCATTTCCCCCTCCGTTTTGAAAGATTCTTACGCCATAGAGTGTGGATGCATCTGCTGGATCTATATTAGCATATACACGAGCAGAATTGTCGGTTGTTCCTATACCGATATTGCCATTGGTGTTAATGCGCATGTTTTCTACTCCATTTGTTCGAAAGACTAGATCCTGATTATCATTGGTTCCAAGGAAATTGGTGTTTTCATCTGTACCTGTATTGCCGAGTAATGCCCAGTCATCTGAAGAAATGAGACTTGATAAATCAACTGTTTCTGAAGTACCCCCTTCAATACCTATGGTTAGGATAGTTCCCGCTAATCCAGAGCCTTGTATATTTTGGTCATCAGATCCAGCAGGACCTGGGGCACCGTCAGCACCTGGAGGTCCAGCAGGGCCTGGGGCGCCATCTGCACCTGGAGGTCCAGCAGGGCCTGGGGCACCATCTGCACCATCTGCGCCGTCAGCACCATCTGCACCTGGAGGTCCAGCAGGGCCTGGGGCACCGTCAACACCATCTGCGCCGTCAGCACCATCCGCACCTGGAGGTCCAGCCGGGCCTGGGGCACCATCTGCGCCATCAGTTCCGTCAGCACCGTCTACACCATCTTGTCCGTCCGCACCAGCAGGACCGGCAGGACCTTGAGGACCGGCAGGGCCTTGTGCACCCCCAATAGAAGAAAGATCAACAGTTACGGAGTTTCCGTTTTCGATATCAATTTGTAGTGTGTTCCCTGAAAGGTTAGCGGCGGTAAGATTCTGGTTGTCACTGC
>PAPS01000004.1 GCA_002708985.1 Saprospirales bacterium
CTGGCATGTCCAAAAGTGATCCAAATTCTGTGATTATGTTATTGTATGTACACATGCAATAGAGTAGCATATCTCCGTTCTGATTGCATTGTTCAATAAACATATTCTTGAGCATGGATTCACTCAATGATTCTTCTTCAAGCCATTGGTCGTTTGGAATGACAGCCGGACTTGTATCCCTAGAATCATCCAAAGATGGTTCTACATGGTCTTGTGCATAGAGCAGACTTCTAGATAATATCAAAATGGTCAAGATGAATATATAATGAGGCATAAGAATAGATTTATTCTGAGTAAGCGCTACCCAGCTAGTCGCCAATGAATAGGAAGAAAGAAACGTTTCCATCGAACTTTTTTACCTGTAAACCAATTTTGATCAGCATTTAAGGAAAATAAAACAAACCAAGCTTTTCCAACGATGTGATCTTCGGGTACAAAGCCCCAAAATCGGCTATCCTGGCTGCCATGTCGATTGTCACCCATCATCCAATAGTAATTCATCGAGAAGGTGTAGGTATTTTGCTCCTTTCCGTCAATTGTAATGATATTACCAGGCTTGCGACGTACCGTATGCCTCTCATAGGCCTCGATAACTCGTTTATACATGGCAAAGTTGAGACTATCTTTTAAATTGACTGACATGCCTTTTGCGGGAATAACAATTGGGCCATAATTGTCTAAGCCAAACATCTCACCAAAGCGCTCATTATGCGGATAGTACTTTAATGCCGACACACCCTCCCACGTATTTTGGACTGATCGCCTCATAAAGGCCTCAAAATCGACTCGTTTCGGTGGGTTTGCTTTACAGTCCATAGTTTCACATAAGGCTTCCAAATTATCTTTGGACGCATTGAATTGTACATAGCCGTCCGATGTCTCCATAATCTCATTTCCACCATTCGGGGCATTGCGATTGTAATAAATATCAGCATCAATTAGCTTTTGAACACTGAAGTCATCCGTTTTTTTGATACGATAAGAATATTGGACGTGCTCGGGCTCGTAGGCAACTTTACCATCAATAAACAAGGTGTCGTTGCGAATCGATAGTGTATCTCCGGCAATGCCAACACATCGTTTGATATAGTTCTCACGCTTGTCAACGGGTCTGCTTATTACTCTGAAATTTTGCTCAATGGCATTGCGTGCTTGATCCCACGTGGTAATGCCATTGGATGGATCATAATAGGCCCGTCGAACAAGGTCGTAATAGGTTACTTGGCTCTGAAACTCCATGGTGAGCGTGTCATTTGCTGGAAAGTTAAAGACGACTAAATCATTTCTCTTAACATCTTGAAAACCTGGTAAACGATAATAGGGAAGTTGTGGTTTGGAGAAGTAGGCCTGCCCGCCTCCAAGGATCTTGGGGAAAGTATGATGGACTAATGGAAAGGCAATCGGAGTCTGAGGAACTCGAGGGCCATAGTGCATTTTACTTACAAACAAAAAGTCACCCACGAGTAAACTATCTTCCATAGATGAGGTGGGAATCGTATATAATTCGATAAAGAATGTTCGGATAAAATATGCAGCAAATACAGCAAACAAAATGGCATCAGCCCACTCGCGACTTTTATTACGTAAAGGACGTCTTTCTCCTTCGGTAACTCCTCCAATTCCATGGTAGGATGCGCCTTTTGACCACCCCCAGTAAGGGAGGAGTGCCCATCCAAAAAGGACCGCACCATTATGTTCCCAGAAGGAATACTTGCGGTAGCTGTCGCAAATTTCTCCAATCAAGTGAGCATATAAAAAAAGACTAAATCCAGGTAGCACGGCAAATACAATCCACCACTTTCGCTTATTGAAGTGATTGAGCAAAATCCATGCTCTGTATATAGGTATGAGGGCGAGATAACCCTTGTATCCTGCCTGTTCAAAAAAACGATAGAATCCAGCGAGATAGCCAGCGGTGAGTAAGAGTATTATGATAGTTGTAATCATTCTTCGAATTTACGTCAATCCCAATACATCACGAACGGAATACAAACCGGGTTCTTGCTTTTGAATCAACCATTTCGCAGAATCAATAGCTCCTTGCACAAAGCCTTGTCGGCTTTTAGCATGATGTTCAAGTTTGATATAATCAATCGCACCATCCCAAATAGCCTGATGGTTTCCAATCACCCCCTGTTCCCGGGAGGCTTTTATTGGCGTCGTATCATCGGTCTTTTTATTAGCTAATGACCACTTTTTAAGTGATGAGTCGCCTTGTTGTAAAGCATGAAAAAGACTTATTGCTGTGCCACTAGGGGTGTCTTTTTTCTCTAAATGATGCGTTTCTTCAAGGTGAAGCTTGAAGTCACTACGATCCTTCATAAACTGGGCTAGGTTCTTGGCGGCTTCCAGAAATAACTGGACGCCTAGACTGAAGTTGCTACCATAAAGAATCTTAGCCTGATGTTTTTCCTGTTCAGCTTGAACCTCGCTCCATTGGTCGAGCCAGCCTGTGGTCCCCGATACGACAGGTAGTCCTTGCTCAGCACAGATAGTCAAGTTTTGAACGGCGTTTTCTGGACCTGTGAATTCTATGGCCACATCACAAGACAAGAGTGAGTCGGATACCTCAATTACATCTTGCGTCTCATGGATAAAGCCTATTGTATGGCCCTGTTCTTCAAGGGTTTTGTGGAGGGCCTTGCCCATTTTTCCATAACCAAGTAAAGCGACACGCATAGATTTGATTTTACTCTAAGTGTAATGATACAGATAATCCTACGATCGGCGTTCCAACAGGACTTGGTAGCACCACAGGATGCCACGTTAGAAGAAGGTTGTCGTCAACTTGAAAATGACTAAGTCTGGCGTCTACAGCGGCATCCATGACTTGAAGTGCATACCCTAAGCTAAGCAGAAGTACGCCATAATCAATTTGTCGCCGACTGGACTCTCGCTTAAGTTGTAAGGCGCTAGAGGATGTAAACCCATTACACCCTAGATCATTGCTAGGATCATCATCATTCAAAGCTCTTAGGGCACCACGGTAACATCTAAAGTCTTTTACACCGCTAACTAACCAATAGGTTATTCCACCGAGTCCACCATAAACAATGGGCATCTTCCAATATTTTTCATTATAGGCTTGACCTGCTCCAGGCAATGTGCTTGCCCACAGGATGGCTCGCTTAAAGTCTTTTGGATGAAAGGAATCGTCAACGGTTTCTTCGGATAGACTAAGGACGCTATCCTTTGCCGGTTGGGTTGTATCCATTACGGCTTCTTGTGCTTGAAGGCTCAATGCTAACAAGAACATGAAAGTTAGGATTAGCTTGTTGCGTAACGCAGCGATCATGCTAAGGTTATTGCAATAAATCAAGAATACGTTGTAAGTCTTCTTCATTATGGAAGTATACGCTCATCTCTCCTGATCCGTTGGCCTTTTGATTGAGACGAACTCGAGTACTCCACTGTGAGGAAAGTTTTTCTTCCATAGCCTTAAACGAAGAAGATTTCTTTTTGTTTTTAGCCTTTGGCTTTCGCTTAGATAAACTCGCTATACGCCGTTCGACTTCCCTTACCGATAGGTTGTCACTTAGAATTTCATGGAGCAGATCGAGTTGGAGTAAAACATCTTCTAAACCAGCTAGTGCACGAGCGTGTCCCATAGAGATTCGTTGGTCACTTATGGCATTTTGCACATCTGGAGGAAGCTTTAGCAGCCGAAGGTAGTTACTAATCGTTGCACGCTTTTTCCCTAGTCGTTGGGATAATTCTTCGTGGGTTAGCGAACATTCCTCAATGAGCCGCTCATAACTGCGTCCTACTTCAAGCGCATTTAGATCTTCGCGCTGTATGTTCTCAATGAGGGCAATTTCAAGTGATTCTTGATCGCTGGCATTTCTGACATAACAGGGAACTTCCAGTAGTCCCGCTAGTTTTGATGCTCGAAGTCTACGCTCCCCGGCGATTAACTCTATCTTTCCGCTTGTTTCTCTTCGTACTGTTAAGGGTTGAACCACACCATGAATACGAATGGATTCTGCCAATTCTTCGAGTTTTTCATCGTCAAACTCTACACGAGGCTGAAAGGGATTTACCTTGATCTCAAGAATGGGAATGTTAAGTACTTCTCCAATGCTTTTTGATCGGCCTGATAGGCTGCCTACTGAACTAGTGCTCGGTGTCTCTGCAATATCAGAAAGTAAAGCACGAATGCCTTTTCCCATTGCTTCTCTTTTTCCATTTGCCATAACTTAATGTCTCTAGGGGTTAGCTTGCAACAGCCTCACTGATTTGGCCGTGCTTCACCAAAATTTCTCTTGCCAAGTTAAGATAGTCTTGTGCTCCTTTTGAGCTTGCATCAAATAGGATAACGGGTTTGCCAACCGACGGCGCTTCCCCAATACGTGTATTTCGATGAATAATTGTCTCAAAAACGAGTTCTTCAAAATGCTTGCGGACCTCTTGATTTACATCATTTGCCAATCGAAGTCTTTGGTCGAACATGGTAATCAGAATCCCTTCGATCTGTAAGTCTGCATTGATGCGTTTCTGAACAATTTTGATGGTATTAAGCAGTTTGCCGAGCCCCTCTAAGGCAAAATACTCTGCTTGAACGGGTATAATTACAGAATCAGCTGCTGCAAGGGCATTGACAGTAATCAATCCCAAGGATGGCGAGCAATCAATAATGATATAATCATATGAATCTTTAATACCATCAATGAGTTTGGATATGATGCGTTCCCGCGAGGGGACATTGATTAATTCAATTTCTGCACCTACCAAATCGACATGTGATGGAAGGATATCTAGGTGGGGTGTTTCAGTCGATATAATTGAATCCTTTATTGCGGCATCACCAACTAGGCACTCATAGATTCCATGTTTAACCTCTTTAGGATTGATTCCAATACCTGATGTAGCATTCGCTTGGGGATCGGCATCGATAATAAGGGTCTTTTTCTCCAAAATTGCCAAGCTAGCCGCAAGGTTGATTGCTGAAGATGTCTTTCCTACTCCTCCTTTTTGATTGGTTATCGCAATAACTCTTCCCATGTTCTTATTTGTTTTCCTTCCGGTTTTAAATATTCATGCTATCGCCAATGGCCAGCATGGTAAAGTCAATTCCTGCATTTTTGAAGTCTGCCTTGACCTTATTGTGGTCGACCTCGATATATCCAAACGTATCAAAGTGTATACCTAATACGCGCTTGCACTGAACAAGTTCTGAGGTTTTAATTGCTCCAATATGATCCATTGTAAAGTTTCCACCAATAGGTAGTACTGAAAAATCAATGGGACCGATCATCTCGGGGATCAAGGTCATATCTAAGGTAACTGCCGTGTCCCCGCTGTAATAGAATAGCATATTATCAAATTCAATAACAAAACCCCCAGGTTGGCCGCCATAGCTACCATCCGGTAGTGAAGAGGTATGTACAGCTTGTACGTAGTGCACACGGCCGAAGTCAAATGACCAGCTACCTCCATGATTCATGGGGTGGATTTGGCATTCTTTCCCTCCAAAATACATCGCCACCTCATAGTTGGATACTACGGTTGCCCCGCAACGCCTTGCAATCTCTTCTGTTTCTGCAACGTGGTCAACATGAGCATGTGATAATAGGATAAAGTCTGCCTCAATTGAGTCCACGTCGATATGCGCAGCTTTTTCATTGCCTCGAATAAAGGGATCAAAAAGAATTTTATGATGGCCCGTATCAAGAAGAAAGCAGGCGTGTCCGTAGAATGTGCATTTCATAACCAAAAGGTAAGATTAAATGAAAACATCTGTGTCTAAGAAATACACCAACAATCCACCATGATTCCACGAAAGGAGATAAGGTGTTAAAGGGCGTACATAGTTTCTAGTTGTTGGCATTCATTTGCCCAAGTGAAGTTCTTTTTTGCCTCATTGGCCGCTTGCCGCATGGCTTGCTGAGATTCTGCTGATAGACAACGCTTGATGCCCTGCGCTATAAGTTCTGGCTGAATATCATCAAGCATCAAAAAGTAAGGTGCTTTCTCATGAAGCAATTCGTGTATTGGGGTTTTAACGGTAAGCATAGGCAGGTCAGCATGCATATACTCAAAGCACTTGTTGGCAAGGGAATAACGATAGTTTTTAGACGCGGTATCCAAAAGGTGTAGCCCAAGCAGAGCTCTTTTGGTAATGCTTGGAAGTAGGCCAGGAGTGATTCTTCCCAACCAGATAATTAGATCTGATTTGCCCTGTTGATGGGCCAACCTCTTAAATTGGTCGACTTTGTCCCCATAACCCGCAATAACAAGGGGTGGTAGGTCATTGGTCCATGCAGAAATCACCTTGTCTAACCCTCTTCCAGAATTAATCACCCCTTGGTAAAGAATGAAATCTTTTGGTAAAGCCTCCTCAATGGCTTGGGTTAATGCTTCCTCGAGCCTTCTTTTTACTGGTATATTCCTTACCACAGCAAAGTCCTTAGAATACGCTGTTGAAAAGGTGTCTGCTAACCATTGATTTACTGTGTAGCAATGTGTGAATTTTGGGATATATCGATGAGCTATGGTCTTCCAAATCCACCGCACGAAAGGTTTTTTTTGCAATTCATCTACTTCTTCAAACCATTCGTGAGCATCAAAGATCCGCTTAGCATGATGCGTACTACCATGAAATAATCCAAGGATTGTGTCCAAATCATTGGCTAGATAGACATCATATTTCTGCTTTCTTAAAAGCCTCCAAAGTTTCCAATTAAACTCTAGATAAAATCGCCAACCCCGAGAAAATTTAAGAGAGAGCAAATCAATGGAAACAGATTCATGAAGGTCAGGATGAATAGAGTCTATATCCTCTTGCCTCAATACCGGAAAGTTTCTGCCAATAATAGTGATATGATATCCAACGGATACAAGGTATCGCACGACCTTTTGCACCCTTTGGTCATACATGTAGTTGTTGGTGATAGCAACACAGCAAGTGGGATTGTTATGTATACTTTGGCCCATCAGCTTTGAGGTGTTGATGTAAAAGTATTGGCTCCGGCCTGATGTAATTCACCGCATTGACAGAGATCGTTAAAGATTTCTTTTACTTCGGGGCGCTCATCCGCTTCAAAATGACTTAATACAAAAACCAAGGAATGCGGTTTTTGGGTTAGCGTTTTGATCCGTTGTATCCAATGGCTCTTTAATGCGGGGGATACCGAGGGTCTACTTGTCGGTTTACAAGCATCACATGCTTGACAATCTTGCTGAAGTTCTTCGCCAAAATAGCTACATAGCATCCGCTGACGACATAGGCGGTCATTGGCAATATAATCAACCATCTGTCTTAGTTGATGCGCTTGATGATTAAAGTGACGTCTCATTTCAGCGGCATTGATAGGTAAGTTGACCGTGGCAATACGGGGTATTCGTAAGGTCACGGAATTCCCTTCGATACCACGAAGAAAGTCAATACATTCGTAGCTATAAAGCCGTTCAAGGAGTTTGAGAATTCGTACTTCACTTCCCTGAACCTCCTTTGCCATGCGCTTGAGATTAATCGATTGGAAATCCCGGAATACGTTGGGGTAGTTTCTCAACAAATAGTCAATTACAACACGATAATCTTCGCTCTCTACTTGCATTTTATAAAGGTTTTCACGTGACGTGATGACTTTGACTTTATGGTGGCTGTATTCATTGGTTGCGAGATGGAGCAGTCCCCAACGTTCCAACCATTGCAATGAGCTGTAAACTTTCAGCGCGGATAGGGAAGTTTTTTGAATCAGTACGTCAAGCGGTAACGGATGAGGTATGAATTGGCCTTGGCCCTCTGTAATACGATGATGCAGACAGAAATAATGGTAGACTTTTTTAATATCTCCAGGTGATACTTTATTGCTTGTTTGCTGCTCGAGGGCATCGCGTAAATCCTCCCTGGAACAGATGATTATTGATTTTGCAGGCAAGCGGTCTCTTCCTGCTCGGCCAGCCTCTTGATAATATGATTCAATGCTTGGCGGAACATCAAGGTGAATTACCTGTCGCACGTCAGCTTTATCTATGCCCATTCCAAAGGCATTGGTTGCGACCATTACATCAATTTTATTNTTNGTCCATNTGTGTTGTATGTNNTCTCGCGCNGCATTGGATAATCCTGCGTGGTAATATTTCGCTTGAATATCATGTTGCTGCAAAAACGAAGCAATTTGATAGCACTTTCTTCGATTTCGCACAAAGATGATGGTGCGCTCTTTTTTGGAGTCAATCAGTTTTTCTAATAAGCAATTGTACTTATTGGATTCATTGATTACTTGGAAGGCGAGGTTTGGTCGTGAAAAACTTGTTTGGTGGTGAACCGTATTTCGAAGCTTTAAAAAATCCTTGATGTCCTGTGCAACTTGAGGTGTAGCCGTTGCGGTAAGTCCTAAAGTAGGGTAGGATTCTTGAAACTGGCGGACTAAACCAATCTTGAGATAAGAAGGTCGGAAGTCGTGCCCCCATTCGGAAATACAGTGCGCTTCGTCGACCACAAGTAAGCCAATGTTGAGTTTAGGATATAGAGCTTTGAAAGTCTTTGTTTGCAGCCGTTCGGGGGAAAGAAAGACAAACTTGGTTTTATTAAACTGGATAGTACTCCATGTATTCTCAATTTGTCGAGCTGTCATCCCACTGTGAATCATAACACTTGGAATACCTCGTTTTTTGAGGCTCTCAAATTGATCAATCATTAAAGAAATCAAAGGACTTACAACAATGCAAATTCCTGGGCGCATTAAGCCGCTGATTTGATACGTCAGTGACTTTCCTCCGCCTGTCGTCATAATTCCCAATACATCTCTTCCTTGCACCACATCGCGAATAATATCCTCTTGTAGTGGTCTAAATGATGAGAACCCCCAATACTTTCTCAAGAGCTCTCGAGCATTGGTAGGGGGTTTTGTATGAATCATATTTTGTAAAGGTCTTATGTCAGATTACTCAGCAAGGAAAAGTCTA
This sequence comes from Saprospirales bacterium, assembly GCA_002708985.1. Lineage (GTDB taxonomy): Bacteria > Bacteroidota > Bacteroidia > Chitinophagales > UBA8649 > UBA8649. Next base: position 8,911 of record PAPS01000004.1, read on the forward strand.
CTCTGCTTTTAGTTTAAATGAGTTTCCCCTTGTCTAATGTGAGCATACGGTCAGCTTTTTTTGCGAAGCCCAGGTCATGGGTTACGATAACAAAGCTTTGTTCTTCTGTTGCTCGCAAGGAAAAAATCAAATCATGTAATTCTTCGCTCGTTTCGGCATCGAGATTACCTGAGGGCTCATCAGCAAAAACAATAGCTGGGTTGTTCATGAGGGCCCTTGCTACAGCAACTCGTTGTTGTTCGCCTCCGGATAATTCCGCAGGACGATGTTTAATGCGATTTGATAAACCCATTTTCTCAAGTAATTCGGAGGCACGAAACGATGCTTTTTTCTGCGATATGCCCTGTAACATAGCTGGAATGCAAACATTTTCAAGGGCGGAAAACTCAGGAAGCAGATGGTGAAATTGAAAGACAAAGCCGATCTTTTCATTTCGAAATCGAGCTAACTCTTTTCCGCTGAATGACGATATGCATTGGCCTTCAAAGGTAACTTCGCCTTGATCCGGTTTTTCCAGTGTTCCAAGAATTTGTAGCAACGTACTTTTCCCAGCACCTGAACTACCCACAATACTGAGCACCTCTTTGGCTTCAATAGTCATATCGATTCCATTGAGCACGGAGAGTGTTTTGTAGGATTTATGGATGTTTTGAGCGCTGAGCATACTGAAAAATACGAAGTCTACAATTTGTACAACAGTTGTGGATGAATTCTCTTAAAAAAAATCCTTTCTTTCTTAGTAAATCCGTTGCTTTAGATTGAAATTTACTAGAGAATCAATACGATACTATGAACTTACACGAATATCAGGCAAAAAACCTTTTAAAGAAATACGGTACGCGTATCCAAGAAGGGGTAATGATTGAAAGTACTTCAGACGCCATAATTGCAGCGAAGAAGCTTAGTGATGAGACAGGCACCTCTTGGTATGTTGTTAAAGCACAGGTGCATGCCGGTGGTCGTGGAAAGGCGGGTGGAGTAAAGCTTGCAAAAGGTATTGATAAAGTAGAGGACATTGTTGATGAGATTCTTGGAATGACCATCGTTAATCGTCAGACTGGTCCTGCGGGTAAGTTAGTGCGTAAGGTTTTGATAGCGCAGGATGTATATTATCCTGGCGAGCATGAAATTCGTGAATTTTATGTTTCCCTTCTTTTAGATCGAGCGAAAGGACAATTATGCTTTATCTATTCGACTGAAGGCGGAATGGACATTGAAGAAGTTGCTGAATCTACTCCGGAGAAGGTTTGTAAGGAGTGGATTGATCCCAATGTAGGTTTACAAGGATTCCAAGTTCGTAAAATGGCGTTTAACCTCGGTCTATCTGGACTAGCTTTTAAGAACATGTGTAAGTTTCTTTCCAGTGTTTACAAGGCTTATGTGTCAAGTGATGCGTCGCTTGTTGAAATCAATCCCTGTTTAATCGCCTCTGACGAAGCGGTAATTGCCGTCGATGGTAAAATTAGCTTAGATGGCAACGGACTATTTCGACAAAAAGACTTGGCCGAAATGCGTGACATTTTAGAGGAAGATCCTACGGAAGTGGAAGCTGGAGAAGTTGGTCTAAGCTATGTGAAACTAGATGGAAATGTCGGTTGTATGGTAAACGGAGCAGGGCTGGCTATGGCTACTATGGATATGATTAAAATCGCAGGTCAGGAACCAGCAAATTTCCTAGATGTTGGAGGAACTGCTGATGCAAAGCGAGTTGAAACTGCGTTCCGTATCATTTTAAAGGATTCCAATGTTAAGGCCATCTTGGTAAATATTTTTGGAGGAATTGTACGTTGCGACCGAGTCGCTCAGGGAATTGTCGATGCCTACAAGTCTATTGGGAATATCCCAGTGCCTATCATCGTGCGCCTTCAGGGAACTAATGCAGCTGAAGCTAAAGATATCATTGATCAATCAGGTCTAAAGGTCTATCCTGTTATTCAATTAAAAGATGCTGCTCTAAAGGTCGAGGAGGTATTGGCCTAAATCAAGAATTTACTGAACCTAGGATTTCACCCATGAAAAGCCAGTGGATTATTTGACAATATTTGCGTCAATAGTTGCCGCATTTTCTATTACGTGGTGCTCGAAAACTTACTTGTAGTGTTATTTTCACGCTACCAATGAAGTGCCTAGGTCGTTTTTCTTTTGCCTTATTTTTTGCGCTATGCTTTCCTAAGTTATCGGCGCAGGGACAGATTTGCAGCGGTCAGGTAACAGGTCAAGGCAGCCCTTTAGCGTATCCTACAATCATAGTAGTAGAAGATAGCCTTCGCTTGCAAGGTGATGTAAACGGGTACTTTCAGATAAATCTTGGTCCTAATGAAGAGGCGAGCCTTTTGGTATCTTATTTAGGTTTTGTTTCTCAAGAGGTTATTATTCGATTAGACGAGCAATGCAGTGATATCAAAATTGATCTGCAGGCAGAGGAAGGAAGCTTAGAGGATATAGTGATCTCAGGTAACCTAAGACCTGTTTCTCGAATGAATAGTCCCGTTCCCGTGGAAGTTTATTCTTCCTCCTATTTCAAATCTAATCCGACGCCATCCCTTTATGAATCATTACAAAATGTGAATGGTGTTCGTCCTCAGCTTAATTGCAATGTATGCAATACAGGAGATATTCATATTAATGGTTTGGAAGGGCCTTATACCATGGTTTTAATTGATGGAATGCCCATAGTCAGCGGTCTATCTACCGTCTATGGTTTGACAGGAATCCCGCAGTCCTTAGTAGATCGTATCGAAGTCGTCAAGGGCCCGGCGTCAACTTTGTATGGCTCAGAAGCGGTAGGAGGTTTGATAAACATCATTACAAAAAACCCATTGCAAGCAAATCGTTTTAGTGCTGATGTCCTGGCTACAAGTTGGGCAGAGGTCAATTTAGATTTAGGAGGACGATTTGCCTTAGGGGATAAGGTAGAGGGCTTGCTAGGTATTAACTACTTTAACTATCAATTGCCTTTGGATAAAAATGGCGACGGATTTACTGATGTAACTCTTCAACAACGAGTGTCTTTATTTCAAAAGTTCCGCATTAAACGACCGAAGGGAAGAGAGTTTTCACTAGCAGGTCGCTATGTGTATGAAGACCGTTGGGGTGGCGAAATGGATTGGAATAAAAACTTCCGAGGAGGTGATGTGATATATGGAGAAAGTATTTATACAAGCCGTTGGGAAGTGCTCGGCGTTTACCAACTTCCTCTACGTGAAGAGATAAAGCTTCAGTTTAGCGCAAATGGTCACCATCAGAATTCAGTCTACGGTAATACGGTTTATCTGGCTGACCAGTCCGTAGCATTTGGCCAATTTACCTGGCGTAAGAGACTTCCTGGTAATGAGTTTCTTGCGGGCGTTACTTACCGTATGACGTATTTTGATGATAATACGGTAGCGACTCAGGGCATAATGGGCAATCAACCGTCTACCATTCATTTACCTGGTCTGTTTATTCAAAACGAGCTAAGTTTAAGTCATCGACATTCTTTACTGCTTGGGCTTAGATATGATTATAACTCAGTGCACGGAAGCATTTTAAGCCCTCGAATAAATTATAAATGGCTTTCTGAAAATAAAAGGCATGTCATTCGCCTCAGTGCGGGTAATGGCTATCGCGTAGCCAATGTGTTTACCGAAGATCATGCTGCACTTACCGGAGCGAGGACGGTTGAGTTTGCCTCGGAGCTAGAACCTGAAACTTCATGGAATGCAAACATCAATCTTGTGGAACGCATTTATTCTAGCAAGGGATACTTTTTAAGTTTGGATTTCACAGGATTTTTTACGCATTTCACCAACCAAATACTACCGGACTACAATACAGATCCCAATAAGATCATCTACGATAATTTAAAAGGTTATGCGCTGTCTAAGGGTATCTCGTGTAATGTTGATCTTAATACAGAGTCAGGATTTAGTGCACGAATTGGAGGAACGTTGATGGATGTATCAACCTATGAAAATAAAATCCGTAGCCGCCAAATACTTACGGAGCAGTTTCAAGGGATATGGCGCCTCAGCTACCAATGGTTGCGTGCTGATCTTTCGCTTGATTATACAGGCACGCTCTATGGCCCAATGCGACTACCACTTTTGGGTGACCTAGATGATCGGCCTGAGTATTCTCCATGGTGGAGTTTGCAGAACATTCAATTGACCAAAGGGTTTGGAAATCGTTGGGAGGTTTATGGTGGTGTGAAAAATCTACTCAATTATCGACCACCTGCAAATAGCATTGCTCGTTCTTTTGATCCCTTTGATCGACAAGTACAATTTGATGCTAACGGTCAAGCGATTTCTACAACCGATAACCCCAATGCATTGACTTTTGACCCTTCGTACGTTTTTGCACCAAATCAAGGTATTCGAGGTTTTTTAGGCGTAAGGTTGGCTTTCGATTAGAGCTACATGGCTTAATTCTAAGGCAGGAGAACTACTTGCTCATTATTACTTGACATTGTGAAATCTAGATAAGATCTTCCCCGAAGGGAGGCGGGATGTGGTGGGCCTATGCCGCACCTACTGTCTGTTTCTGAAGAACAATCCAGTCCCTAAATTCCGCGAGAATCATTGCCGTAGCCCCCCATATTACCATATCATCGATAGAAAAAGCTGGTACTTCTATTGCATGGCTTAAATACTGAACTTCGACTGGNCACTGTTGGATGGGGGCNTTTANCAAATTTTTTACATCGNTAAATCGTNAGGTTTCGACTTCATTGGAATCAATTTTCCACGGAATNGTTTGCTGACTTAGTGCAACATAGGGATGAATTTCGTAGCCACTTACGGGAATCCGTACAGGGGACAGTTGAGTGATGTATTGAGGATTATGATTAAGCCCAACCTCTTCTTGACACTCTCGAACAGCAGTATCCCATAAGTCTCTGTCGCTTAAATCTTTTCGACCACCGGGTAAGCCGATTTGCCCGCTGTGTTTGTCTCCAGGGCGTTTGCTTCGCTTGATACATGGAATAACTGCCGTGCCCTCAAAGTTGTAGATCAAAATCATCACGGCACTCGAAGTATACGTTTTACGACTTGTTTTTAATAAATCTCGATAGGGTCGCACAAATTCTTCGTGACTTTGACATCCGGGTATTGCATCTATAGTAGGTGTTTTCGTTAACTTTGAGAAATATTCAAAATTCATAATGTCGCGATATTTAGCGAGTTGACCTTTTCCAATGAATCTGCGTTATCAAATCCGATGTGATCTTCCGAATAAAGAGAATTCCCGCGTTGCCGTGGAATTTCTCGCAAATGACCTGAAGATAAATCTCTTTGCCTATGATCATGAAGATTCCCTTGAAGATAAACTCGATCAATGGATTAACCTTGATTCAACGGTAGAATTACCAACTCCTTTTGAAGAAGTGGTTCGTGACAGTCAGCATGAGCACCTTTTGCCTGAGCATTGGAAGACACGAGATGTTGGAAAGGTGCGTCAAATCGAGCTGAACTGGGCAACCCTTTTAGTTAGAGAGCGCTTGCTTTCTGTCTATAACCAAGAAGTGGAGCACTTAGAATCTACCTTGGCTCAAATGGATTCTTTTGATCGCCAGCACTTCGAAGCCTGTAAGGCATTTTGGGATAAATTTTTTGCTTTTGCGAGAGAAAATCATCTACCTCGGTCAATAACTGATGAATTTAAGGCCCGTATCGATGTCATGTTTGACGTGTTAAAAGCCCTTCGAAAGGAAGATAAGCGTAAGCTTGAGATTGCTTCTGTCGAAGGTAAAAAGAATGTCCTAGCAAAAATTGAGGAGGCCATAGCAAAAATCGAGGAAGGGAAAACACAGCGTAATGTGCTATTCAACGAATTAAAGGATATTCATGAGTTATGGAAGCAAGAAAAGCTAACTAAATCTGACCGAAATGAGCTTAAAGCAACACTAGATGCTGCGTTTGACAAGGTTAAGAATTCTCGCCGTGATGAATATATGGCGCGTAACTCCAAGCGAATTGATGATTTAAATCGTATTGTAGGAGGCGTTGCAAGAGCCCTTGAACGTTTACAGCGAAACGCAAAGTATCACCAAGAGGCCTTGGAAAAAACCGATCAAGTCTTTCAAATGAAGCTCCACCAAACCAAGCTTGGTATGTTAGAAGAGGAGATCGCTGGAATTGTTAAAAAGAAAGCAGATATCGAGAAAACCTTGAGCAAGCTTAAAAAACAGATGGCAAAAAATGAGCCTTCGCCAAGTAGCAAAGAGTCTTCAGAAAACAAAGGTGAAGGGCAGGATGACAAAACGAAGACTAAACCCACTGAGTCAGTGTCAACGAAGGAATCAAATAGTGAACCAACTGAGGATGTCGCTTCTACGAATACTTCCGTTCAAGAATCGTCTGATATATCACAGCCTGACGAAGATTAACAGGTCCTTTCTGCGTTGATCCTCCCTGATTGCCTGCCATATTTCGTTCATCCGCTACGGATTTAGGCTTTGTGTAGTCGCCGTATGTTGAAGTCTCTTGTTCCTTTGCTGGCTGAGCCTGGGTCTTTAATTTTTCTCTACTTCCTGATATTGGCGCACTTGATTCAGGTGGAGTCGTCGATATACGCTTTTGACTTACAGGTGCTGGTGTACTGCTTGATTTAGCGGTTTTTGTGGGTTGTTTTTTTGAGGGTTTGGCTTGCCTAGGTATTCCAAGCATTTCAGCTAAGACTTCGTCTAATGAATCAGGTAAATTCTTTGGCCTGTTTCTTCGAGGTTTTTTTCCTGATCCCCTGGCGTCATTCGGCGGTGGCGGTACCACGGGGCGGCTATCTTTTTTTCCCTGTTTACGCCGCTTTTCCATGACTTGACTTATGACAAAAAAACCTACCAATACGACATAGTATAACCAGTTATCCATACGTTGAAAATACAATTCTTTCGATTATCATTTTATACCGATATTCATATTCCTTTCTTAAAGGAAATCGATAGTTAATGCGACTCGACAGACTCGAAATAAAAGGATTTAAAAGCTTTGCTGACAAAACCATCGTTCATGTAAATGAAGGGGTTACCGCTATTGTTGGTCCTAATGGTTGTGGAAAATCCAATGTGGTCGATGCGATACGATGGGTATTGGGAGAGCAGCGCATCTCGAATCTTCGACTAGATCGAATGGCCTCCTTAATATTTAGTGGTTCAAAAACACGTAAGGCATCTGGACTTGCCGAGGTTACTATTGTCTTTAGCAATACCAAAAATATTCTTCCTCTTCAGTTTAATGAGGTTTCGATTAGTCGGCGTCTTTATCGGAGCGGTGAGAGTACCTATCAAATCAATGGTACAACTTGTCGTTTAAAAGATATTCATGATTTGTTACGTGGCAGTGGAATTTCCAACGACTTGTATGCCATTATTGAGTTGGGCATGGTGGATGACCTATTGCAAAACAAAAATAATGAGCGTCGAGCGTTGATTGAGCAAGCTGCTGGAGTGCAGCATTTCAGAATGCGTCGAAAGGAGGCGAATAATAAGTTAAAAGGAACGGCACAAGATCTAGAGCGAATCGAGGATATCTTGCTAGAGATTGAGTCCAATATGAAGGTCCTTGAGCAGCAGGCGCGGCGAGCAAAAAAATACCGAAAGTGGAAGGCTTCATATCAGGAGGTTTCTACGGAACGGCACCATGTTGAGTGGTTTTTAATCCAGCAATCTGTTGATGCCTTTGCTTCAGAGAGGGCCTCAAAGCTCGAAGCGTCCAGTGCGGCTATGGTATCTATGGCTAAACTCAAAAAAAGCATTGAATTAGAGAATCAGTCCTTGGATAAGGCATCCAATGCATTAAAAGACAAGCAATCTTCTGCAAACGTATTGCAAGATCAGGTCAAGGAAATTGAAAAAAATCGAGAAATCCTAAAAGAACGATTAATAAATCGTCAAAATCAGTGGCATCAGGCTAATCAGTCCATCGAATCTGATCAGCTCGAAATGGAACAATCCAAGAAGGATGCCCAAGAACTAGCTAAAACGCTTGAGGTAAAAAAAGCCGATGTAAAAGCCGAGAACCTCATTGTAGACAAAAATTCTGTTTCATTGAAGAAGGAGGAATCAAATATGCTTTTTATTAAGCAGGAAGCTGCACTGGCTCAGCAGCGCACGATGGAATATGTTAACTCATTAAGTAAGGCAGAACAGGATCTCCAATTGACAAAGGTTCGGCTGGAAGATTTTGAAAAGGAAGCGGACTTAATCTCTACGAATCAAGCTGATCGACTGCTTCGTGAAAAAGAGTTGAAGACTACATTGGATGAATTAAAAACGTCCATCCAATCCAACAAAAAGTTATTGGTTAATGAGGAGTCGAAAGAGGCTAGTTTAACCAAGAAGTTAGAAGGTAACCAAACAGCCACAGAACAGGGAGAATTGCGACTATCTCAGGCAAGTCGAGCCTTTGATCGATTACAAAATGAAGTGCAATTACTCAAATCCATGGTGCAGAACTTAGAGGGCTATCCAGAATCCATCAAGTATCTTACAAAAAGTGCTAATTGGGGAAGTAATATCCCCTTGGTTTCTGACGTCTTAGAGGTCAAAAAAGATTATCGAATTGCCGTTGAGCAAGCATTAAGTGCTTACCTCAATCATTACATTGTACGCAACGAATCTGAGGCTTGGGAAGCGGTCTCAATTTTGTCGGAAAGCGCTAAGGGTAGGGCGCAGTTTATTGTAATGGACCAAATCAAAGCAGTTAAATCTAGCAAACCCCTATTAGATTCTAATCTTATTGCTGCTACTGATGTTGTGCGCGTTGATTCAATATACGAGAATGTTATTGCATGGCTCTTGAATAAAACCTATTTCATTCGAACAGAAGACCAAGCCGATGTTCCTGCGTTGCTTAAAAAGTACTCAAAATTCAATTTGATTAGCCAAGATGGCAAGTGGTCGGCCATGCATTCCGTGATTCAAGGAGGGTCGATTGGATTATTCGAAGGCAAGAGAACAGGTCGTAGGCAACAGATAGAAAAACTTGAAAAGGAGGTCAAGAAAGAGAAAAAACGAATTCAGGAATTAGAAGATCATCTTGCAGAATTAAAAACTCAACAAGGTAAACTCCTTTATAGTCGGTTGGAATTAAATCTTGGGAATTATCGATCTCGTGCACAAATGCTTGATCAGGACAAAGTGAAAGTTACCTTGGAGCTCGAACAGATTCAAAGGGTATCCCAAGCTGATGCTGACCGTAAGACAGAAATATCTGAGAGTTTAAAAGACCTTGCTAGACAAGAAAAAGAACTCTTGGCCCACTATGAAAAATTAAAAAAGACAGGTAGCCCTGATAAAGAAGTAACTAAACTTCGAGAAAAAGTATCCCAAGCTGAGCAAAGGGTAGATCAAAGCCGTGAAGCTTTTTTTGCTGCTCAACAAAGCCTGTTGGCGATCCAGTCAGAATGTAATCGAATTCAGGGCGAGTTAACATTAAGAAAAAACTTTACTGAGCAGCGCCAAGCTAGAATTGATGCACGAAAGGAGAGGTGCAAACAGCTTCAAGCGGAAGTAGATACTATTCAAAAGGATATTTCTACTCTAGAAGATGCTTTACAAAAGGCGGTACATCAATACACGGAGGCTAATGCTGGTCTCAGTGAGGAGGAGAGTACTTTTTATGCTCAACGCGACGCTGTATTTGCCTTAGAGGAAGACTTGAGAAAAGCAGAACGAATACGATTACAGCTCGATGCAGAGCTTGATAGCAACGCGTTAAAGAAGGAGGCATTGATTGCCCAGCAAGATAGTTTGTCAAAGGCCTATGAAGCCAAGTGGTCTGAACCACTGAAAATCGAAGCTAATGCTGCTCGTGGTGACACAGAGGTTATGGACTTTAGCGAAGAACTTCGTCAAACGCTGTTAGCTCAGGAGGAATCGTTAGCTCAACGAATTCAAAAGTTTGGCGATGTCAATCCTATGGCTGTTGAGGCATATGAGGCAATGGAAGGAAGATATTCCTTTATCACTCAGCAGCGAGATGATATGCTGGATGCCCGGGATGATCTAACGCAGACTATAGAAGCCATTGAGAAAGAGGCCACCCTACGATTTAATGAGGCCTTTGTGGAGATACGCCAGTATTTTATTGAGACCTTTCAATTACTCTTTGAACAAGGGGACATGTGTGATCTCGTTTTAGACAACCCTGAAGACCCTTTAGAATCCAAGATTACAATTAAGGCTAAGCCTAAAGGCAAAAAGCCCGTAGTTATTGATCAGTTATCAGGAGGTGAGAAGACCTTGACTGCAATCGCTTTACTATTTTCTATGTATCGTTTAAAGCCAGCACCTTTCTGCATTTTTGATGAGGTGGATGCTCCGTTAGACGATCGCAACATTCAGAAGTTTAATTCCTTGATCCGCCATTACAGCCAGGAAACTCAATTCATTCTGGTGACGCATAACAAGCAAACGATGGTAAATGTCAATGTGATGTATGGTGTTACCATGGCCGAGCCTGGCGTGTCGAAGGTGCTACCCGTCAATATGGAAACTAGACCATTGCCTGCAGAGGTGTAGGATTTACTCTTCTCTTTTGAGTTTGCAGTAACAACTTAGTTTATAAAGCTGTAATGCATCTACCGAAGACCATTGAATGGCCACCCACTTCCAAAAGGGTTGCATTAATTGGATAAGTCCTAACTGAAGTCGTCCGACTCCATACCTTTTTTTAGTGGTATAATATTCTTGAAGTCTAGTTAGTGAATGGCTTGCAGGGTGGTTAATACTTCGCTCGATTTGATTGAGGGTTTTGATCGCGATAAAACTTCGCTCTACAAAGTCATTATTGGTGTAAAGCCCGAGGTGATAACAAGGCTCATCGATAAACTGAATCTTATAATTGTGTTGATCAAGCAAGGCACCAAACAAGGAATCTTCATGACCGTAATCTACGATGGACTCATTAAACCTTATGGAATTAAAACAGGACTTCTTAATCGCAAAGACGGCAGAGGAGAAACCTTTATACTCACTTTTTGAGCTCGCTTTCGCTTCGATGGTAGTGCCATATCGCCAATGGAGAAGATAGGAGGAGATGGGACTTTTTTCTTCGTAGGCGTGCCCTCCAACGACCACGTCGTTTTTTTGAATTGCGTAATGATAACGCTCTACAAACACTGAATTTTTGGGCATCATATCCTCATCCATAAATAAAAGCAAATCATATTGGCTTGCATCGGCTAGCTTATTTCTGTTTTTTGCACGACCTATGTTTTTTGCATTCTGAATAAAACGAAATCCCCTTGTATCCAGCCACTCTTGAGTCATGGGATATGAGGATTCATCGTTATCATTCACTACGATAATTTCATAGGCAATGTAATTTGGAATCGACGCCTCAAGTCGTTTAAGAAGAGCGGTAACTTCTTGATTGTATTGGGGTATCAAAATGGATAAACCTTTTTCTGTCATAGTCTAGATTAGAGGACTACAGGTCAAGGTTTTCGCTTACGGTTTCATCAGCGCACTGTACTACACGAGCAGGAAAGCGTTCGATGAGTGTATAATCATGGGTTGCCATAAGAAAGGCGGTTTTATCATTTTTATTGATTTCAAATAGGAGGTCCATGATTTCGTGTGATGTATCTGGATCAAGATTCCCCGTGGGTTCGTCAGCAATAATTAACTCAGGTCTGTTAAGCATGGCGCGCGCTATAACCAAACGCTGTTGTTCACCACCAGATAACTCATAAGTTCTTTTGTATTCTTTACCAAGGAGTCCTACCTCACTGAGAACTTCATGGATTCTTTCTTTCATGACTACCTTATCACTCCACTCCGTTGCGTAGAGAACAAAGAGTAAATTGTCTTCAACACTGCGGTCGGATAAAAGTTGGAAGTCTTGAAAGATAATACCCAGTGATCTTCGCAGAAAGGGAATTTCTTTTTTCTTGAGCTTGGGTAAGCTAAACGAATTCACCATGCCCTGGCCGGTAGTCAAAGGCAGGTCGCCGTATAGCGTCTTCATCAAGGAAGATTTCCCTGTTCCTGTTTTGCCAATTAGATAGACAAATTCTCCTCGATCGATGTGAAAATCCACTTGATGTAAAATCAAACTATCTCCTTGATAGATTTTTGCCCCTTTAAGGAATACAATAGGTACATTTTCCGATACGGCCATACTATGAATTTAGGAAATTTCGTGCTTCGAGAATGTCTGTTGCCGTATCAATGGCGATGCCATTCGAAAAGCCTTCGACCATCTTTATTGAATAACCATTATCCATCCAGCGAAGTTGTTCGAGGGATAACAAAATTTCACGTTGACTTGGGGCTAATTTAATTAACTTCTTAAGCGTTTTCCATCGAAAGGCATAGATGCCTATATGCTTATGCCATTGTTTATCAGAATGCTCGATGATACGCTCAAAAGTTGTTGCCAGGCCACAGCTTACGTTGACTTTAACCCGATGAGCCATCGCATATTGGTTAGGCGATACAATATCACCATACAGGGAGGCAATACAAGTATCCTTTTCAGAAAAGCATTTGACTAATCGTTGAATGTTTGAAGGATTTAGCAGGGGCTCATCTCCTTGAACATTAACCACAATGGTACTTGGGTCAACGGTATTGTCTATTTCTGAGAGATAATGAAATATCCGCTGGCTGCCATTGCTTGCTTTTTGCTTTCTGTAGACCACCTCGCCACCAATGGATTGGATACTCTTGACAATGGCGGGATGGTCCGTTAGGACAATGGTCTTAAAGTTGGTAAGGGAAGCTTGCTTATAAACACGTTGTATGACGGTTTCTTCTCCAAGATGTAATAAGGCTTTTCCAGGCAATCGACGAGCGTGATATCGCGAGGGGATGCATACTAAGACAGTAGCGTGATTAGTCATTCGTTGTTTTTGAGACCAGAAGCGTAGTGCCATTAATGGCATCTACACGAATAGGTGTTCCCGATTCAAGGTATCCTTGCTCACATCTAGCATGATAGGATTTTCCATCAATTTCTACTTTACCCATCGGTCGAAGCATGGAGATTGCACGTCCTTCTTTATTTTTCAACGTATTGAGCTCATGAGCTCTACCTACAACATAGCCGTCCTCTTTGCTTTGAACTGACTCTACGGTTAATCGCTTGGATAAATATGAGGTTTGTATTCCTTTGCCAAGCAGAAACAAGGCGCTGATAAATCCAAGAATAACCACTGATGCCACGAGTAAGAACGGACGTATAATAGTTGAGGGAGATGTCTTAAGCGTAAACTCATAAGATTCCCTATCTAGATTTTGAACCATTGCTAATCCCAATCCACAAGCGACAAAGGTGAACCCTAAAATGCCAAAGACTCCGAAGCCCGGGATGACAAATACTTCTACAGCCAAAAGAACGAGTCCGAGTAGAAAAAGGGCAATTTCCCAATTCGCAGCAAGCCCCTCATAGTAAAGAGGCAGGAAGTAAAGGACGGCGGCTACTAGACTGATAATGACAAAAAGGCCAACACCTGGGGTTTTAAACTCTAACACAATACCGATCACAATGAGCGATAGCAACAGTGAGGACACCACGGGTCGTACAAAAAAGCCGATGACATTATCCGTCGAAGTCGGAATATGCGTTTGGACTGCGTATTCTCCTAGACCGGCTAGTCGTAGTGCAGAGTCAGCATCTGGTGCGATACCTTCACAAAAATTGATTTCCTCGCTTACGGCCTCTTGCGCAGTCAGGGTTATGATTTTACTAGAGTCAGAGATGCCGGGGACTATAATGCTTGGATCGACCATTCCCTCGGCAATAGCTGGGTTACGTCCATTAGCTTCAGCGGTTGCTCGCATTTTACCTCGCATGTAAGACTGATACTTTTCGGCTTGAACTTCTCCTGTTTGGTCCACAACCGCAGCAGCACCAATGGTTGCTGATGGGTTCATATAGATTGAATCGCATGCCAAGGAGATCAGAGCGCCTGCAGAGGCTGCATTGTTCTGGATGTAGATAATTACGGGAATGGGACAGTTTAGTAAATCAGTACGTATGTCATCAGCATCCACTACAAGACCTCCATAGGTCTCTAGCTCGACAAAAAGGTAGTCAGCCTCGCGTTTTCCCGCTTCCTCAATCCCTCGGCGAACTAAACGAGAAACGGATGGATTGATCTCGTCATCTATAATAATCCGGTAGACCAAACTATCCTCTGCGAGGTAAAATCCTTCGCTATGTTGATCATTTGGTAATGCTTCATTTGTTGAATTACAGCTTATTGTGGTAAAAAGCGATCCAACCAATAGAAACCAATAGAAAAAGATTAACCTAATTTGAAAAGGTTTTCCCATGAAAAGATGAATTATATCGACTAATTTAACGCAAAGAATGAAGATGTTTCTACGTTGTTTTGTCTATTTATTGAGTTTTTCTTTAACCGTGGTAGGTTATAGTCAACACGACCAGATCGAATTTCATATCGCAGAAGAAGGACAAACCTTGTACAGCGTAGCGCGCCTGTATGAGGCAGACATTCAGCACATTATGGACTGTAATAGTGTTTTGGTTGACAATGGTTTACGCGTCGGGGACACCGTCCTATTGGATTGCGAAACGCTGGCGAGTAAGGATTCTTTTTCAGGATATCATCGAGTTCAGCAAGGGGAAACGCTCTATTCGATTGCTACGATGTATGGATTGAAAATGCAAGAAATTATAAAGTGGAATGGCTTGACTTCTTCAGGTCTTGAGGTAAATCAACTGCTCAAGGTAGCTGAAGCAAGTAGTCAAGTAAACATTGAATGGACAGAGACGCTTCCTTCTGATTCTATGACCGAGGATAGTTATCTGTCAACCGAAGAACGTTTATTCAGCATTAGTACCCTTTTGGGAGGCAACAGGTCAGAGGGCAGGGATACATTCTACATTGTCGATTATCTTCCCAAGGATTTTGCCTTATGTTCACCAAGCTTTAGTCGAGATTCATCGCTTTATAAATCATTAGGAATTGCTGCTGTAAGTTTCGCTGTGGATACGATCTATGAGTGGGTAGATCTCCACGGAGTTTGCTATTCAAATCGACATGAGATTTCAAGAGCACTAGCAGAAACTTTACGACCATTAAATTCGGAAGACACTAATCCATGGATAATCTTATCATGGCAGCTCGTCGTTTTAGATCGAACGCTCGCGGAAGAATAATCCAGCAAAACACAAGGCGATACAACTTCCTAAAACTATACTTACACCCATAATAGGTTTAAACACCATGTATTCTTTAAACGTATAGGAGTGAATCTGCCACAATTGAGCAGGGTTTAAGAGTTGATTAAAGACAAAACGTGTGTGAAGTAGCCGGTCAGCTTGATATCCAATGAGATAACCTTTATGCCAAAGCCACGCAAAATACAGACCAGATAGACTAAATGCAGCAAGGTATATCCATTCTACAAAATGAAGGCGTCGACGTTTGGGATAGAATCCAAGGATGGCAAGCAAAAGCAATCCTACTGCGAGACCCAACACATCGCACATAACATCATTAAAGGAATAATACGTTTCATAATGGGCATGTAAGACGATATACTGATACCATTCGTCATAGAGCATAATGGGCAGCGCAACAAGCACTACCATCGTCCAATGACGGAATGCAAAGTATAAGAAGAAGGCAAGAATGGCATACATTGGCACATGAACCAGCTCTACGTTCATCTCTAAAAACAATAGAGTGTGCGTAGTCATCCAGAGACCAATCAACAGCGCGAATGCCAGGAGCCCATGCAATATGATTTGTGGCCGTCGCTGGTGCTTGTATTGCCATCTTAGACGCCATGCGATGAATATGCATAGTAAGCCACTTATGCCTAAGACAACCTTCATTACCACCATATTGAATGCGTCGAGTCCAATATCTTCAAGCTTATGAACAGCAATGTCTACATATACTTCATGCCAATAGATGATATAATAGGAATAGAGCAATCCAAGGACTAAACTTGAGAGACTGAATGCGTTATGTTTTGTTAACGTAAGGGTCATACTTTTTTTTCGCAGCAATAAAATAACGCGTTGATGCACATGAGTCTGCGTGAGGCATAGGTGTTTTGATCTTAGTGATTTGGATGTGCAATGCGTAAAGCTTCTTCCACCATGTCTTTTGATCCGATAATAAGCGGTATTCTTTGGTGTAGTTCAGTGGGCTGAATATCAAGCACTCTTATCTTCCCTGTAGTAGCAATACCTCCTGCTTGCTCAATCAAAAAAGCCATAGGATTACATTCATATAATAACCGAAGTTTCCCATTAGGCGCCTTTTTAGTAGCAGGGTAGACATAGATGCCCCCTTTAACCAAATTACGATGAAAGTCAGCGACAAATGATCCTATGTATCGCCCAGTATATCCCTTGTTGTTGGTATAGTCAATATATTTCTGCATTCCCTCAGAAAATGAGCGGTAATTGCCAGAGTTGATCGAACAAATTTGCCCCATCGGAGGTGTAGTCATGTTGGGATGGGACAAACAGAAATCCCCGATGCTTACATCAAGGGTAAATCCATTGACGCCACTTCCTGTGGTGTAAACCAGCATAGTAGAGGAACCATATAACAAATAACCTGCAGCGACTTGTTTATTTCCTGCTTGTAAGCAGTCTTCAAGAGTAACCTCACTTCCAAGCGGGCTTTTTCTTTTCCAGATTGAAAAGATGGTGCCAATCGTCACATTAGCATCAATGTTTGAAGATCCATCCATAGGATCGATGGCAATAATATATTTTCCCTGATTACCTGCTAGGGTAGTTACGGGACGAAAATTATCTTCTTCTTCGGATAGGATGGCACAGATATCTCCGGACTGACTCAGCGAGTCAATAAAGATGTCATTGGCAATTACGTCGAGCTTCTTAACCTCTTCTCCTTGTATGTTCATCGTGCCATGTTCTCCTAGAATATCGACGAGACCTGCTTTTCGGACGTCTCTGTTGACAATCTTTGCGGCCAACTTAATGTCGCGAAATATTCTGGATAGATTCCCGGAGGATTCGGGGTGTTTGGCTTGCTCTTCCGCTATAAATTGGGATAGAGTGATAACTTGGTGCATGGGCATAATTACTATTTTTTTCCGTGAAGTAAATAGGATTTAATAAATGGATTGAGTTCTCCATCTAATACTTTTTGTGCTTGAGAGGTTTCATGGTTAGATCGCGTATCTTTTACGAGCTTATAGGGGTGGAGCACGTAATTCCTTATCTGAGAACCCCATTCTATTTTCATCTTTCCTGCTTCGATTTCAGCTCGCGCTTTATTTTGTTTTTGTATCTCTAATTCATAGAGTTTCGACTTAAGCATCTTTAGTGCAGTTTCGCGGTTACCGTGTTGAGAGCGGCTATCTTGACATTCCACGACAAGTCCAGAGGGCTTATGTCTGACACGCACCGCCGTTTCCACCTTGTTGATGTGTTGACCACCTGCGCCGGATGCGCGGAAGGTGTCCCAATCAAGGTCGGAAGGGTTAATATCAATTTCTATGGTATCATCGACAACGGGATAGACAAATACTGCGGCAAAGGAGGTGTGTCGTCGTCCACTGGAGTCAAATGGGGAAATACGCACTAATCGATGGACTCCATTTTCACCTTTAAGTTGACCATAGGCAAATTCCCCTTGTATCTCTAGGGAAACCGATTTTATACCTGCCACTTCACCATCGCGTGTATCCAGGGTAGTAACTTTAAAGCCATTATTTTCTGCCCACATGGTGTACATGCGTAAAATCATAGCCGCCCAGTCATTGGACTCGGTTCCTCCAGCACCTGCATTGATCTCTAGTATAGCATGCAGACTATCTTCTTCTTTGCTGAGGGTAGACTTAAACTCCAACTCATCCAATTGGTTTTTGGCAATTACGAAGGCTTTTTTTACTTCTTCCTCTGTGCTTTCGCCAGTACTATAAAATTCTTGGAGTACTTCAGCATCATCTAGAGAGCATACCACTACGTTATACAGGTCAATCCAATACTTATCTTTTCTCATCGCCTGCATGATGGATTCCGCTTTTTTGGGATCATCCCAAAAGCCATTTTGCATGGATAAGCGCTCCTTTTCTCTTACATCAAAAGTCTTCTTATCGATGTCAAAGATATTGCCCAAGGGAGTGAAGATGCTCGCGGAGGGCTTTGCGTTGTTCTGACGTCATGGGCTAAAGATATTGAGACTTATGAGAACTTTTCCAGCTTACAAATAGGATTATCAACGATTAAAGGAGTGTAGATAAGGTTACACAGTTTAGCGCTGCCTGTTGGCAAAGATTGTATGCATTTGGACGATATTAACACGTGTTTTAAGTAGCTTTTAATAAAATTAGACTTATGAAAAATGTTATTCTTTCTTTTTTGCTCGCAGGATTTGTAGTCGCGGCAAGTGCGCAAAGTCTTATAAAATTTAAGCCCATTGGATTGGATTACCAGCGTACCTCTGTAACCGTGCCGTTTTTTGGTACGCTAACCGCTTCTACAACACCTTGGGAAATGGGCTTTGGTCTTGAGTATGGACTCAACAATACGCTATCTATAGGCACCACCGTAAATTATGCCTTGGGAACGGCTATGCTGAGTTTTGTTCCTGAAGTGAGGGCTTACCTTACAGGCTCTGAGGCAGTAAGTGGTTTTTATATCGGTGGTTACGGTGGTTTGGCGCTTTACACCGGAGGGGGAGCTGATGCAGCAGCCATGGCAGGCGCTTCGCTTGGATTCCAAAAAGCTATCGGTGATCGCATCACGATGGATGTAGGAACCGGCGTCGGCGGACAGTTTATAGGAGGTTCTTCGAATATCAATATACGTCCAGGAGTAACCTTCGGATATATGCTTTACTAAAAGCAAATCTTTTATAACGAAATGACTTGTAAACCCTGCTTCGGCGGGGTTTTTTATGGCTACATTTGACAAACAGATTATGCAGTGGATAACAACAATGTGGCAGGACTTTAGACAGGGAAAGGAATCGATCGTTCCCATGGCCCTATGGCGCATAGTCTTTGGACTTCTCCTAGTAGTGGAGGCCTGGGGAGCAATCGCCACGGGATGGGTTCGTAAGGCATTTGTTGATCCTAAATTTCACTTTGTACACCGCCCCTTCGATTTCCTTCAACCATTAGAAGGTGAAGGGATGCTCTATGTATTTATAATCATGGGCATTCTAGGCTTAGGGGTCATGCTCGGATTCTTCTACAGGATTTCGGTGACGGCTTATTTTTTCTTGTGGACTTATGTCTATTTGATGCAAAAAGCAAGCTACAATAACCATTACTATCTCATGGTTTTGCTGTTGTTTTTAATGATTTTAATGCCTGTACACAGAGCGCTTTCCTTAGATGTACTTGCCAACAGGGTCACACCATCCAATACCATAGGTAAGTGGTCTCGTTATACCCTAATTACTCTCTTGCTGATTGTATATACTTATGCCTCATTAAACAAACTTTATCCTGACTGGCTTGCTGCCAAACCGCTTGAGATATGGATGAAGGCAAAAGCCGATCTTCCCATCATAGGGCCTTCCTTGCAGGCTCCTTGGCTCCCTAAACTACTTGCCTATGGAGGGATATTGTTTGATGGGTTGATTATTCCAATGTTGCTATGGAGGCGAACACGTTGGATTGGTGCTGTACTCGCCTTCGTATTTCACTTGACCAATAGCATCATTTTTCAAATAGGAATCTTCCCCTATATGATGATTGGTTCAATGGTCTTATTTTTTCCTCCTGATGAGATTCAACGCCGATTTTTCCCAAAGAGACTGCCTGAAGATACAAGCGATAATCCTCCGTTATCTAGGCCCTTGTTGGTCCTCCTTCTCTCTTTTTTAACCCTTAATATATTATTACCCTTGAGGCATCATCTCATGCCGGGCGATGTGACGTATACCGAAGAGGGTCATAAAATGTCTTGGCGGATGATGTTACGCGCTAAGTCGGCGGAATATCCTAGTTTTTTTGAAGTCGTGGATACGGAAACGGGAGTTCGTCAACGAATTAATCCAGCAGATTATCTAACTGACAAGCAGTTGGCCAAGGTATTTTGTCTTCCTGATATGACATGGCAATTTGCGCAAATGCTCAAAGAGGATATC
This sequence comes from Saprospirales bacterium, assembly GCA_002708985.1. Lineage (GTDB taxonomy): Bacteria > Bacteroidota > Bacteroidia > Chitinophagales > UBA8649 > UBA8649. The sequence continues at coordinate 28,954 of PAPS01000004.1, forward strand.
AGACGCACTGAAAATCGCGAGGTTGAAGTATATGTTACGTGTCGTTGTTCGATTAACGGGAATGAGGCAGTAACTATGTATGATGAAACGGTTGATCTGACTTCAGTTCCATACAGTTTGTTTCAAGCAGATGATTGGATTATTGCTAGTAAATAAACCCTAATTCAAATTGGGATAAAAGGCATCACGTATGTGATAGATTGAAAGTATATGACGTGATAGGGACAGGGCGACAACATCAAATCGCGTGGGAGCTGACCATTGCATTTCATAACAATAGAATTGAGCTACTTGAACCATATGAGCTTGCTTTCGGGAATCAACAGCGCGTTCTGGCCATCCATATCGATGCGATCGTCGGGTTTTGACTTCAATAAAAACAAGACAGTCTTTTTCAAGTCCTACAATATCGATTTCACTTCCGTGATACCGCACGTTTTTTTCGATAGGCATAATGCCTATTTGCCTCAGGTATAACTGAGCCCACCTTTCTCCTATGGCGCCAAGATTATGTTTCAAGTTTTCACAAACTTACCCCCTTTCATTTGCGCACGCTCAATTGAGTAGTTTTCTTAGTTTTTCGTTGAGTTTTCTACTACCTTTAAGCAGTAAGCAAACCGTTACGTTAGTACCACAACTATGAAACAACTTATTCAAGACTTTACCGATCAACTGCGCGAAGCCAATGCCATTGGATCGAGCTACAAATTCATCCATAATTACAATGATTTCCAAAACATCACGGTATGTGGTCTTGGAGGGTCAGGTTTTGGTGCTAATCTTATCTATGATCTTTGCCAAGCAGATATGTCAGTGCCTTTTAATGTCTCTAAAGGATATACGATTCCGGGTTATATCAATGAGAAAAGTTTAGTCATTGTCTCTAGCTACAGCGGAAATACTGAAGAGACTTTAGAATCCATGGCGCTCGCCGAGGCTGCTGGAGCTCAAATCATTGGTATTACTTCAGGTGGTAAGGTAAAAGCACATTGTGAAGTCAAAGGCTATGATGTAATTGTCGTTCCTGGTGGTAAGCCCCCTCGCGCTTGTCTAGGCTACAGCTTTGTTCAGCAACTCTATATTCTAAAACATGTCGGTCAAATCACAGCAAGTAAGTTCGATGAGTTACAGTCTTCTATGGTCCTTCTCGATGAAGAACAAGCTTCTATTGACAAATACACGAAATCCCTTGCGGAGAAGCTCTACACGAAGATTCCAATTCTATATTCAGAAGATTCTATGGAATCGGTAGCGATTCGCTTTCGTCAACAAATCAATGAAAACGGAAAGATGTTGTGTTGGCATCACGTGATTCCCGAAATGAACCATAACGAGCTCGTTGGATGGCGTCAGAAAAAAAAGGATTGGGCGGTGATTTTGCTGAGAAAGGATTCAGATTATTCGCGTAATCAAGTTCGAATGAAAATCAATAAAACCATCATCGCTAAATACTGCGATTCTATAACAGAGATTCATGCTAAAGGGGATAATGATATGGAGCGTGCTCTTTACCTCATTCATGTTGCCGATTGGCTGAGCTGGCATTTATCAGTTTATCGTGAGGTTGACGCGACCGAGGTTAAGGTTATCGACTTTTTAAAAGGAGAATTAGCAAAACAATAAAATCAATTCTATGAATACTATTCAATACATTGTTTCAGCATTATTACTTTTATTTGTAATGATGTCGACCACGCCGGCAATGGCACAAGAGGATGGTGAAGAGGCAGGCATTCATTACATCATGTTTAAAATGGACGAAGAGTTAATGAGTGATATCTCAATCTCCGTCAATGATCGAAATTTTTTGAATGGATATTCGGAGTCTCCTGTATTTCCAATGTCCCTTATTGATTCCGTCAAGGAATACTTGGAGTATGTTACCGAAGAAGTAATTGGTGTGCCCACAGAATGCGTTTATAAAGTCAATAGAAGGGGTAAAGAGGTTACCTCTCTTGGTATGAATGGTGAGTTAGAGGGAATGCCCGTAGACTTACTAAAAGCAGCTCGAAATAGACATAGTGACTTAGATTACTTTGTTCGAATTGATGTGAACATCACAGGACGAGGTGGAAAGTGGACCATTAACCCCAAAGATGTCCGCTTTAAGCTAAAGCCTACGATTACTCTAAAAATCACACAGTTTGATTCAGAGGGTAAGGTTATGTTTTCTGAGAAACTTAAAGTCAAAGAATTCGGTCGTTTACGGACGCGTGAAGTGACCTCAAGAGATGGTCGAGTCACTGTTCGAAAGAGCGAGATTCTTTACCCAGAAGATGTCTATGAAATGTTGCTCGTTGTAGGAGGTCAATACATAGAGGCTTATAAGCGTTAATCTTAAATCCATTCACTTAGGTTAAAACTCATACTTTCGCAGTATGGCAGGAGATAAGGCATACCCAGAAGCGATGGAAACCTTTGAGGTCCAAGCCGCAGGTAATCAGGAGCCTCTTCGAGTTGACAAGTTTTTACTTAATCTCATGTATAAAGTCTCAAGAAGTCGCATCCAGCAGGCAATTGAGGCGAAAAGCGTTTGGGTAAACGGCAAGGAAGTCAAGGCAAACTACAAGGTACGTCCTAAAGATGTTGTACGAATTGACTTTCCAAGATACCGACCGGATGAAACTCTTATTCCTGAGGATATCCCGCTCGATGTGATGTTTGAGGATGATGATGTCCTTTTAATCAATAAGCCTGCGGGTCTTGTCGTGCATCCTGGTGTCGGTAATTGGACGGGTACCTTAGTAAATGCACTGATGTATCGCTATAAAAATCTTCCCACACAGCAAAATGAGTTTGTAAAGGATGATGAATCGGCAAAGGTCGATGCGAGTAGAGCGGGGATTGTTCATCGTTTAGATAAGAATACTTCGGGCGTTATGGTTGTGGCAAAAACACCCGTAGGTATGAAAGAATTGGCTCAGCAGTTTTTTGACCGTAAGACGCATCGAAGATATTATGCCTTGGTGTGGGGTGAAACAGAAGATGAAGGGCGTATTGAGGGAAATATTGGACGGGATTTGCGCAATGAAAAGGTATATCGGATTTATAAAGACGGCAGCCATGGTAAGCACGCTGTAACCCATTACAAAACTATTGAACGATTTGGCTACGTCTCGCTTGTCGAATGTCGTTTAGAAACAGGACGAACCCACCAAATTCGGGTGCATATGGAATCCATAGGCCATCCACTGTTTAATGACGAGAAATATGGTGGGGATAGAATTCGGAAAGGTACGGTATATGCGAAGTACAAAGCTTTTGTTCACAACGCTTTTCAGCTTTGTCCGAGGCAAGCATTACACGCTAGGGAGTTGGGCTTTAAACATCCGAGAACAGGGGAGTACGTCCTCTATGATTGTCCTTTACCACATGATATGCAATCGGTAATTGATAAGTGGCGCGACTATATGCACCATGTATTATCTAAAAACCTTTAATCTAAGGCATTAACGAAGGAATTCCTCCACTTCCATTCGATTGATTTTACCACTTTCTAAGCGAGGAATTTTAGATATTCTTAGGACTTTCTTGGGTCGATGATATCTAGGGAAATAAATAGTATCAAGCACTCGCTGAATTCGCTCAAGCGACTTTCCATCAGAGGATTCAATACAGAGCACGATGATACTGCCTAAGGCTTTATCTTGTGCTGAGGAGACCACAAGGGGCTCAGCTATTTTTTGTGCACATAGCGCTTCAACTTCTTCTGGGTATATCTTTACTCCACCAGAGTTAATGGCAAAGTCAAGTCGGCCTTTCCATATAAATTGTTTGTCATTAATTATGCTTACCACATCTTGTGTTCTGAGGATTTCTTGTCCCGTAATCGAAGGAGCACTAATTAGGAGTTCATTCTGATCACCTTTTGCTACAGAGATATTTGGTAGACAGGTGTAAGCTGATTCATATCCAACCTTTCGCAGGGCGATATGGCTAACGGTCTCTGTCATACCAAAGCTCTGATATACCTCATTGTCCAATCCTTGAATAAAGGACTCTGTATCTTGATCAATCGGGCTGCCTCCAAGTAGTATGGTACCCAACTGATTGAAATGCTCTGGATTGTTTTCGCGTAAGGCATGAAATTGCAAGGGGACAAGGGAGGTGAAGTCCACGGGGAGTTCACAAGGCACAGATCGGCTGGGTTCAGTTACAAAAACCTCTAGTTGCCCGAGAACGGCTCGATAGAGCAGCATGCAACCGCCAATACGTTCTGTAGAGAGGCATAGTAACACACGTTGGCCGGCTGTAAGTTCAAAAAATGTCAAGGATGTCAGAGCACTTGCCATTATCTGCTCTCGATGTATAGAGATATTCTTGGGTTTTCCGGTCGACCCTGAGGTTTGAAACGAAAAATATTGTATAGAAGGATCAAAAAATGATTGAAGGCGATTAAATACATGCTTTTCCCAAGAAGCTAACGACTTCTTGGGCTTCACAAAGGCGTCTTGCCACTGCCAATCCTCTTTGTCAAAGCGAAGGTGAAGCATAGATGGAATCAAATTGTTGACTATCCCAAGATAAGGTATCTCGTAGCCATAGATCTTCGCCACGAATTTCTAATGGAGTTGTAATGTTATTGACATACATGCCACCGGTTCCTAATCCTTGAGGTATCGATAGATTTAAGTGTCCCGCCCATTGTGCTATGGCATGAAGGCCTAAATTAGACTCAAGCGCAGAGGTTGGCCAATAACCAATAGATAAAGGACTAGCAAGGCGTATCCAATCTTCGCAAGCCTTAAATCCTCCCAACAGAGTGGGTTTAAAAATTAGATATTGGGGTTGAATGGTATGCAAAAGGTCTTTTTTGTCTTCAAGCTTAGTTACACCAATTAATTCCTCGTCTAAGGCAATAGGAATTGGCGATTGTTTNCACAGTGTAGCCATTGCTTCCCACTGTCCTTGTCGTATAGGTTGTTCGATGGAGTGAATGTCTAATCTNGATAGGTCCTCAAGTTTGGATAAGGCGTCGCTTGGNGAAAAGGCGCCGTTAGCATCAACGCGCAGGGTGAGGGTNTCTGCACTATATCTCGAGCGTATTCTTTGAAGCAGATCAATTTCTTTACCCCAATCAATTGCCCCAATTTTCATTTTGAGGCAAGAAAATCCAAGGGCTAGCTTATTGTCGATTTGTTCTTGCATAAAGACTGCATCACCCATCCATATTAGGCCATTAATGGAAATGCCAGTTTTTGACCGATTAAACGAAGTATCATAAGTGCAAAAACGATGCCTTCCTGCTTGGTGGGCATGACTAAATCCATGGCTAATTTGTTCTAAGGCAAAGGCAACAGAAGGAAGATGCTGACACTCAGAAGGCTCAGGTAAATGTTGATTAGCGTTGGCCTCCGTAATTAAATTGTTGAGGTTCTGTTCAAAATCAGGACTAGCTTCAGGACTGAGATTTGGAAAAACACCAGCCTCACCCCAATATATTTTGCTTTCTGATTCTAAGCAAAGGAAGTATGTCGATTTCTTGTGCAGTACTCCTCTTGACGTTCCCGCGGGATGTTTCAGATCCATGTCATAGCGACGAGCAGAGAGAGTAAAAGGACTTATCCGAGCCATATATTTCCTACCAAAAATAAGAGTGCTAGCACAAAGCTGCTTAACGCATTCACTTTGAGTAGTCCATCAAGTTGACTTGGATCGGAATTCTTCAGTACGGTTCGGATGTTTTTCGCAATGATTGGCAGAGGTATTAAAAAGATATATTGTGGGTTTTCAAAGCCATGCTGAAGCGCATAGGTGCCGAAAAGTACAAAAGGAATCAAGGAGAGAATGGCGAAGTAAATCTTTGATCGCTCATGGCCAAGATAGCTTGCGATAGTGCGTTTTTCATGCTTTAAATCCTCCTCGCGATCTCTCATATTATTTAAATGGAGTACGGATACGGCTAATAGACCTGTTCCTGATGCTGGTAAGAGTAGATCAAGAGGTAAGGAGTGAACCATGCTGTAGTAAGTGCCCAATGTCCCTACAAGACCGAAAAACAGAAAGACAAAGACATCCCCAAGGGCTTTGTATCCGTATGCATTTTCGCCCATGGTGTAGTTGATAGCACTCCATATGGATAATCCTCCTAAGAGATAGAATGCTACGATGATAAGAATGTTTTGGAATGCGATGAAGATCAATGCGGAACCCAATAGAAAGACTAAAGCGCTTGTGATTAAAATGGCGCGTCTCATTTGACTTTGTTGAATTAACCCCGTTGCTACGGTGCGCATTTCACCACTTCGATTCTTATCACTTCCTTTGACGGCATCTCCGAGGTCGTTTGCGAAATTTGAAAGAATCTGTAATCCAGAGGCAGTTAATAAGCAAAGAATAAAAGGAAGTAATTCAAAAGAATTAGCCGAGTAGGCACATGCTCCGCCAACAAGAACACACGACAACCCGAGGGGTAAGGTTCTCAATCGAGCGGCTTGAATCCATGGTTTTGTTTGGTACATGAAATGAAAATAAGACCAAGTCAGACCTTAGTTATCTTTTTCTTGTAAATTTTTTATTTCCGCGAAATACTTCTTGAGTATTGCGGCACTTTGCAGGCCATCGGTGCGCACTACGAGCCCTTTGGCTTCTTTCGAAGAATCGAGTAGCCATTCCATATCCGTGTCTAGGGACGAAGTGTCTCTATTCGCCTGGCTGACGCGGCTTTTTAATCCAAGGGCTTCGAGCAATTGATGGATTTCTACATTATGAGGCGAGGTAAAACGGTGATTTACCGACGGATGCTTGTCAGGACCTGGAATAATGTTAAAGATGTTTCCTCCACCATTATCAATTACAAGTAGCCTAAAGTTTGTAGGCATATCGATTTGCCATAGCGCATTCGAATCGTAAAGCATGGCTAAATCTCCTGTTATACAAAGACACAAAGCGTCAGTTTGACTAGCAAACCCAACTGCAGTGCTGACTTGCCCATCGATACCACTTACCCCTCGATTGCCAAAGTGTTGTTGGTCATTCCAAATAAAAAGTCCGGCATAACGCACTGGTGTGCTATTGCCCCAAAATATATTAGTCTTGGGCTGAATATGGTTAGATAAGACTTGGTATACTCGGTAATCTATAGATTCATCAACCAAATCAATGGTGAGATCTCGTAGCGCTGTACATCGCCTTTCTATAGATTGACAAATCGATTTTTCTATGGTATAACTCGAAGATTCTGGTAAATTTTTATCCAGAAAATGTAAGAAGTCTGTAGGTTTTGCCACAATGACTTTAGTCAAGGATTGAAATCTGTCCCAGTACATCGGACTCGGAGTAATATGCCAGTGTTCGATGTTTTGTTGCCTAAACAAGAATTTAAGTTTTTTAGAAACCACGGCATTTCCCATGGTAATCACGAGGTCAGGAAGTAAGTGATAGGCTTTGTTCTCGTGGATGTATTCAACCAATGGATCAACTAATGATATTCCTGATGTACAAGATACATTGGCCAAGGTTTCATGCATAACAAGTATATCTTGACGTGATGCAATCTGCTCAATGACGGACTTAAGAGTGTTTGATGGAGCATGCGAACCAAGAACAATAGCGATTCGTTTGTCCTTAAGCGAGGATATCTCTTCGTCGTTTACCATTATTGTTGAGTCAATTGACGACGTAGGGTAGATTTCTTCAATGACCTTTGGAAGGTTTGCCTGGTCGTATGGTGCTAAATCGTAGAGTGGTTCACGCAGAGGTATATTGATGTGCACAGGACCTTTAGGTGCTCTCAATGAGGTATTAATTGCTTGAGACACCATACGCGAAGCATACCATCTATCAGCTTGTGTATGTACTTCCGCTGGGAGTTGAAATGATGCCTTTATGAAGTTGGAATAAATACCTATTTGATTGATGCTTTGATTTTCACCTTGATCAATCCACTCATTAGGTCGATCAGCCGTTAATGCAATAATGGGAACGTGCTGGTAAAAGGCTTCAGCGAGCGCAGGACTGTAATTAAGCGGGGCACTACCACTTGTACATACCATCCCAACCGCTTCGCCCCGCGCAACAGCGACACCCAATGCAAAAAACGCTGCACAGCGTTCATCGGTAATTGTTACACACTCAATCCCTTCCGAGCGTTCAAGGGCTATAACTAAAGGAGCCGATCGGGAACCTGGTGAGAGCATAACGCGTTGCACACCTAGTTTTTCTAGGACATATACAAGATCGGCAATATGCGTTTTACTTGTGTTATGCGTAGGATTTTTTGCCATGGCTTACCCCTTCCTCATTGTTTGGTTCTACGAATGTAACACCTTGAGCATTGTTTGGGTTTTTTCTTTGGTCTCCAACCACTCTTCCCTAGGACTTGAATCCTTTGTGAGGCCCGATCCTACGTGCAATACAGTGCAATTGTCAAAGAATTCAGCACTGCGTAAGTTAACCCAAGCATAATATGCTTTATTGTGTCGTAAGGCAAAGTATCCGCCATAGAAGTCTCTAGCCTGACCTTCATGAGCTATGATCCATTGTCTCGCATCTTTCCTTGGTAGCCCACATAGCGCAGCTGTAGGATGTAGACAATCCAAAATCCCTTCTGGCTTGTTGGTTTGAAAGGATATGGACTGAAATCGGTGGAAAAGATGGCCCGCTATTTTGTCAGATAATGGACTTGGTGCAATTTGCGTGGCACCGTAAGTTGTTAAATCTTGAACAATGCCATCTGTTACCAATTGATGTTCTTCGACTTCCTTGGCGGTCCATGAACGGGATAAATTCCTATTGGAGGATGCTACTTGAGTTCCTGCAAGCGCATCCGCTGAATACATTACTTCGCCGTTAGAGTTTTTTATTGTCTCCAAAAGCAATTCAGGTGACGCACCCATCCAGCAGGAGTCTCCGTTCCACCATGCAAATACGTTAGCATTAGGATATTGCCTACAGAGTGCTTGGAAAACCTTGGCTTCGGGATGGACAGCATTGATGCTAACCTTTCGAGCGGCTACAATTTTTTTTAGATGGCCTGACTCTAGCGCCTTTACACTTTTTGCTACATAGCTTTCGTAGGTATCCTGTGGGGTAGTTAATATGTTCTTACTCTTAAGATTTACGTTTTTTGGCCAATACTTAGTCACCTCATCGAGTGCGATCGACTGCCCGTGTAAGGTTGTCCAACTGTATTGAGTAGGAATGAATGGCATTACTTGAAGGTCGATCTCAAATGTGCCATTGTTAATGGGTGACCGGTTGAAAATAAAAACGGCGTCTTCATTTCCAAAAGAATGAAGAAAGTAGGGCATCTTTCCTTGAGCAAATCGAACAAAGAACTCCATGCTAAATTTTTGAAAATTGGACAACCATCACTCCACGACCACCATCTTTTTCTTCGGGGTGCTGATAGCTTTCAATATATTTTTTTTGGCTTCGTAGCGCTTGTAATACAGCCTGTCTTAGTACTCCTTGCCCTTTTCCATGGATGATACGCACTCTGTCCGCCTGCATGGATCTTGCATGAGTTAAGTAGAGTTCTACGGTATCTATCGCCTCAACTTTTGTCATTCCTCGTATATCGAGTTCAGGGTCTAAACTTGGTGATTTTCGAATCGGTTTGCGTACAAATGATGTTTGAGCCACTGAGCTATTTGTGCTACTCAATTCTAGATCTTTCATGGCTATTTCAGCGCGGCGATCACTGATATTCACAATTGCTTTACGACCCCGTATTTCAAGAACTTCGCCTTCCTGATTGGTGGCTTTATGCCGAACCTGGTCTCCTACGGAAAACTGAAGTGGACTTGAGGCATTAGTTGATTTACTTTGTTGTTTGCGAATCTTTGCACGCCGTTTAACAAGATCTTGTAATTGTTCAGCCTTTGCCTTTGCACTTTCTTCTTTATGAATATTTTTTAATAATGCATTTAGCTTGTCTTGGATGATTTTGTCTTGATGACTTTCTAAACTAAGGCGCTCTTCTTTAAGCCCTGCATATTGTTCTTCTACTTGTTGAAGTTGCTTGGTCATGGTCTTAAGTAACTGCTGATATTCTTCTTGTTGTTGCTGAAGCGCTGTGTGCTGCTTTTGGTGCAGACGGCGCTCCATTTCTAAATTGTGAATGGTTTCATCAAAGGTTAAATCACGGTGATCTACTCGCCGTTTCGCTTCTTCAATAATATCGGCTGGAATGGCCATACGTTTTGCAATCTCGAAGGTGTAGGATGCTCCTGGTTTGCCAAGAAGGAGTCGATATGTAGGACTTAGGCTTGTTTCATCAAAATGCATGGAGCCATTGATGATGTGCTGATGGTGACTGGCTAATTGTTTTAGGTTTCCATAGTGTGTAGTGATAACACCGATGCATCTCTTTTCGCAAAGTGCAAGTAATAATGATTCTGCCAAGGCAGCGCCAAGTTTGGGGTCAGAACCTGAACCAAATTCATCGATAAGCACTAAACTTTTAGCTGTAGCATTTTCCAAGAAGTACTTCATATGAGCAAGCTTCGAGCTGTAGGTTGAGAGTTCATTTTCCAATGACTGGTCATCGCCGAGGTCCGCATACAACCCATCGAATAATCCAATTTTGGATTCTTGACTGCAGGGTAGGGGAAGTCCTAATCGAATAAGCATTTGAACGAGTCCTAACGCTTTTAATGTCATGGACTTTCCTCCCGCATTAGGGCCGCTGATTAATAGAATCCTCTGATCTTTATTCAAGGTAACATCAAATGGGATTACCTTATCTAAATCACCATCCTCTTTGACAAGTAATGAGGCATTTCGACATTCAATCAGTTGCACGACTTGCTTAGATTCGATGATTGGCATAGAGCAGGAATAGTGTTCACACCATGAAGATTTACTTTGTAGGATGTCTAATTCTGCGAAAATTTCTTGACTAAAAGCGAGATAGTCTGCCTGTATTTGAATGATTTGAGTGAGACGATCGAGTAATTTTTGAATTTCCCGCTGTTCTGCTTGAACGACACTAAATAGATCATTGTGAAGATGAACGCAGGACTCAGGTTCAATAAAGACTACCTTACCCGATTCACTTTCGTCATGTAGAATACCCTGTATTTTTCGTTTGTGTTCTGCCCTCACAGCAAGGACACGTCGGCCATTACGCACACTTTCAACAGAATCAAATAGATAGTCTTGCCGTTTTAACCGACCAACTTCTGATTGAAAGACTTTGTGAATCTTCTTATTGAGTTTTGTCTTTTCATTACGCAGTTCAGCAAGATGCTCACTGGCATCCGATCGTACCTGTCCATCCTCGTTTACTATATCTTGAATGGCCTCCACTAAGCGATCATTTCTTGTGATGGATTGAATAAGTTTATGTAGGGGTGTAGGCTCACTGTCCCATTCATCAAGGCTCTCAAGCACTTGGTGGATAGTTTTGGCTACATGGAGCACAGAAGCGACTTCATAAAGTTCAAGTATCATTCCTTTTATATCAAGTTTATCCAGGGACGGTCGAATGTCCTTAAATTGATCGAAGGGAATCTTATGGCCTTCTTGTTTGAAATGCTGGTATGCCGTGATCTTGTCGTATACTGCGTTAACCTCATCTGCTGATTGCAAAGGCTGATACGATTGCCATGCCATGCGTCCAAGATCACTTATGCATCCTTTGGCAACAGACTCTGCGAGGATGAAGAGGTCAAGTTTTTGCAGTAAATCGTCAGGATAGGTTTTCATCTAAAGGGCAAATTCAACATCGTTTTCACCGGTAGCTTTCATAAAGACATTGATTAGGCCTTTTGGATCTTTTTGATCAAAAAGAATCTCATGCAATACTTGAGCTATAGGTATTCGTGAAGTATAACGCCATTCACTATGAATGAGTTTAAGGGTTTTAAGTCCCTCTATAGTTTCTATTGAATCATTTACAATGGATTCGATGGATTCTCCTTTAGCGATTCGATAGCCTACCGTGAAGTTCCTACTCAGCGGGCTTTGGCAGGTCGTCATGAGGTCGCCAACTCCAGCTAGACCTAGAAATGACGTGGAGGATACGCCTAAACGATTTGCGATGTAGATAATCTCTGCAAGAGCTCGAGTGATATACAGGGACCGTGCATTGGAGCCTAACTCCAGACCCTCTGTAATGCCAGCGCCGATAGCAATGTAATTTTTTAAAATTCCTGCTAATTCAATGGCCAGTAAGTCGTTACTTCCAAAAATTTGGAATCGATCAGAGGAAAATAAATCTTTTCCAATTGTAATTACTTCATTAAATCGACTGCCAATAACTGCTCCTGCAGGAAGCCCTTGATGAATCTCATGGGATAAATTAGGGCCGGCTATCATTCCAATGCGACGAATCGTGGTAAATTGCTCAAAATATTCACTTACTGTAAATGGACGATGGCTTTTGGTATCTGGGTTCGCGTTACTCTGTATAAAGCCTTTCGTTGCATGAATAACAAAATGACCTGGATTAATAATATTTTGAATAGCCTGTACGAGCTCGGGATAATTATCAGATGGGATAGCAGGGATTAGAACTTCACAGGTTTTACACAGATTCTCCAAGTCCGTTTCCAACGACACGTTATTATGCAGTACCACATCTCGTAATGGTCGATTAGCCGCAAAATTTGCTGTATCTTCTTGCCGTCGGCTGTAAAGTTTTACAGGATTCTTTTCGGCGAGTAGATTGCAAAGGGCAAGCCCAAATTTCCCTGCTCCAATAACTCCTATACCCATATCTCTATTATACATTGTCGACATAGGCTTCCATTTGATTCGCATAAAAATGAAGAAGTAGTAAACTTTCCGATCGCAGTTTACCGTCGCTTGACCGAACAAGGGCTCGTTTGGAATTATATATCCCGAGATGTTTTACTCCATGGGATGCAATTGATGTAGTGGATTGGTCCAATTGTGTACTAAGTATACAATTGCCTTGGCTTGACTTAATGCGGACATGATCGATGGTGCGCTGACAGGCATCCAAAAAATCATCCCACTCCCAAATAACATCCTCCAAAGGAAGACGCAAAAGCTCATATAAGTCCAGTTTGGGAAAGGAAGCTCTTAGCATTCTAAAGGCAACTAAGGCAACGATGTTGCTTGACAGCACCACTTTGTTGTCGTGTAAACCTTTCTGAACGATTTGTCCGAGATCCTGAGCATAAACCGAATCTCTTTGGTCGTCGTGCACATGGTCATTTCCCCGTCTAAAATATTCCTCACGATTGATAAAATTTCCGTGCACATCCAGCGACCGGCCCGAAGCGTCAAGTTTGTTTCCAAAAATATCGGTTGGCTCACCAAAGGCAATATGAATTTCTGGCTTGGTATAAGGATGAGAAAAAAGAATGGAGAGCAAACGGTACGAGGTTGCCGTGACGCTTGCTTCCTTGATATATTGCTCTCTTCCTTGCTTTTTAAGGTGCTGGTCAATGAGAGACTCTGCCTCTAGTGTGAAGGAGTAATTGATAGACACAGGTACGATAATAACCGGTCTGTTATACTGCCCTTCATCTAGTACATAATCCTTTTGGGTCTGTACCGCAGTACCTAACAATCCAAGCTTTAACTTGTTGGACAGCGTTCCCGATCGGCTTCGAGTTCCTTCTGGAAAAAACAAGCTATGTACACCTCTTGCCAAGCAAACCGATGAATATGATTTGAGTACTTCAAGGTAGATGGCATTCTTTTTACGGCGGTCTACTTTGTACGCACCTAGCTGATTCATTTTTTTGCTAAGCCATGGTAGCGTAAATAAATTGATTCCTGCGCCATAGGTCATTGCAGGTAGCCCAAGAAGATTAATACCGTAACCAATGGTTGGCGAGTCTAAGTTGGACTGATGATTAGGTAGAACGATGAGCGGACCGATACTCGAGAGTTCTCTGAGCCGGTCTATGTCCCCATAGAAGATAAATCGATCATAGATTGAATCCTTACTTCGCCAGAATTTTTGGATCCGCCGTCCAGGAGCGGATTTTAGGAGTCCTCCGTAGAAGTAGGGTAGAATTCGTTGGGCAAAACGATAGGCTCGTGGCTCAAATCGACTTAAAATTTCCTGCAGATAGTGATTGATAATCTGGGTGAGGACGCCTTCTAAATGGTTGCTTGAGGTATGGTTATTTTGTTTTTCTAACTCCAGCATTTGGGCCTTGATATCTGCCCAAAAAAGTGCTTCGCTTTGTTTGTCTGTTTTCCAAGGATTCTGGGTAAGTCTTATCTTCTCGAGATAGATTACATTTTTCAATAGCTCATAAAATTCTGAGGAATCTTGAAAGTTTCTTTTCAAGGCATTCAGTGTCCGACTTCTTACTTGAGCTTTAAATTCTTTACGTTCCGACGTCGCCTTGGTTAATGGCCATTGTTTAATATCCTTAATAACGGGCTTACGCGGTAAGCGTTCTGTATACGCCTGATTCACCTGATTCGAATTGACGATGATTATATGGATTCAATAAGACGAAATCCCTTTCCATGTACATTGATGATTTCTATTCTATCGTCTCTTTTAAGGTATTTCCTCAGCTTGGTGACATAGACATCCATGCTGCGGCCAGTAAAGTAACTATCGTTGCCCCATATATGTTTAAGAGCTACATCTCGGTTGAGCGTTTTGTTTTTATGCTGCGCAAGCAGCCTCAATAAGTCACCCTCTTTAGTCGTAAGCTTTTTTTTATCACCTTTTATGGATAGGATTCGCGTGTCATGCGCATATGTATAATCTCCAATTTCAAAATGCAAGGTTTCATCTGGAGGGTTTTTCTCAAGAAAAATTCGCCGCATTACAGCATCTACTCTTACACGTAGCTCATCTCGATCGAAGGGTTTAGTGATGTAGTCATCTGCACCAATTTCAAATCCAACTATTTTATCTTCTTTCAGCGACTTAGCGGTCAAGAAAATTATGGGAATTCTATAGTCTACTTCTCGTATTTGTTTGGCCAGTGTAAATCCATCCTTTAAGGGCATCATAACATCTAATATGCATATATCGAAGTCATCTTTTGAGAAGGATCCCCATGCTTTTTCTCCATTTTCGAAAAGTTCTACTGTATGGCCGTGCAGTTCCAAGGAGTCCTTAAGTACCATTCCGAGGTTGGGATCATCTTCTGCCAAAAGAATCCTGTATTGCATGTCGATATTCATTACTTCTCGTTGTTTAATGGGAAAATTAAGGTAAATTCTGCGAATTGGCCCTCTTCACTTTCAACACGAATACTTCCAGCATGTCGTTCAGTCATTGCTTTAACATAGCTCAGGCCAAGTCCAAATCCTTTAACATTATGGATGTTGCCGGAAGATTCTCTAAAAAAGGCATCGAATATATGCCGTTGTACTGACGATGACATGCCTATTCCATTATCCCGAATGACAATTTCTAAAAACTTTTGATTACTTCTAGTGGTAACGGCTATTGTTAGTTCATCCTCACTGTATTTGATGGCATTATCGTAGAGATTGGAAAACAAATTGTATAGGTGCTGTTCGTCGCCATATATTATGTGATTGGCAGCTTGTCGATCTTCGGTAAGTACTCCATTCGCCGCTTCGATACGCAGCTTATAGCTAGATTTCAGTTTGTCTAGGATATGATGGACGTCCACCTCCTTCATATTTAACTTAATCGAACCCTGCTCTAGCTGAGCCACTTGAAGGACTTTTTCGATATGACCTCCGAGGCGAAGATTTTCCTCTTTAATAATATCGGCATATTTTATGACCTTATCTGATGCTCTGACCACGTTATCCTCATGTAGCATTTGGCTAGCGATACCGATTGTAGCTACTGGGGTTTTTAGCTCATGCGTCATGTTATTGATAAAAGCTGTTTTTAAGTCAGATATTTTCCGCTGCCGAAGAATAGTAATCACAGAAAAAACAAAGCCAACCGAAACAAACAGTATGAGTACAACTGAAGTAACAATAAACAAGAGATTCTGATACCATATAAACTGATTCCGGTTGTTGACCAAAACAATGAGTTTACCATGATAGGATCCGGTAAGTTCGTTTTTAAAAACTAGGCGTTCAAAGTAATTCTCATTTTCCTTAGCAGATGGAGAAAGTTTCATGCCTCCGTATGGTCTCGTTGACGACTTTAAACTGTAAGACATCGTCAGGGATCGTTCTTTTAATCTTGCATCTAACAATTCTTGTATCAATTCATCAGTGACCTCAGGCTGTTTCCTTTTTAAATCATTGGTTTTTGTGGACAAAACGTTCTGGAGATCTTGATTGATCAGTACGCTTTGCGAACTGCGCGATTTCAAATCTTGAAAAAGTTGTAAAATGGCTAAATCCCCTTCGCTGCTGTCACCTAATAATTCAAAGGTATGTACTGCTTTTTCTTCTTTGAGAAAAATGGTAAAGTCAAAAATAGCTTGTAGGTTGGCCAAGACAAGGGAATCTCTTCGGATACTATCTGCGTCCATTGCGGAATCCACCGCGCTGTTAACAAAGGGACTATAATCGTAAAATTTTAAGTCCTCACTGACCTCAGCAAGGACATCGTTCATCTGATCTTCGAAGACCTTTTGGCTTTGGGTCATGCCGTTTATCAGAAGTATCGATTGATTGACAATGAGCCCGGCCATTACTACAGTTAGAAGAATAGCGAGAGCATATATTCGTTGTTTAGTCATGGTCTACTGAACTAGAAACGTCAAAAAGTAGTTTTTGTAAATGTAGTTAATGTTTGAATTGATGTAAATATCGATTTCATGGTCGTACTTTCGAAAAGCCTTTAATATATGTTGTCGCGTTTATCTAGTACAATACTTATACCGTTTTTGGTTTTCGCCTCTCTTTTGCTAGGAGCTCTTTTTGGCTACAGGATGGGCTTTTTTGCCCCGATGAAGCCTGAAGGGACAGGATGGTTTTATGAAGAGGTGTTTTTTCAGATCAATGAAAATTTTGTGGATGATATTGATTTGGACCAATACAAGACGACAGGGGCAAAGAGCGTTGTTGAAAGCATTCCACATGGCGAGTATTATTCCATCGAAGAAGCAGAGAAAGAAAGCCAATCTTTTGAGGGACGATATGAAGGCATTGGTATACAGTTTTCCATTCTAAACGACACCATTTTTGTGGTGAATACTTTGCGTGGTGGGCCTAGTGAACGTTTAGGGATTCAGTCTGCCGATAGAATCGTAGAAGTAGAAGGACAGAATGTTGCCGGCGCTGGGATAACTCAAGATTCTGTAGTTAGCCTGCTTATGGGGCCTCGAAATACGAAGGTTAATGTTTCAATCATGAGGAGGGATTCAGTATTTCCGCTTTCGATTCAACGTGGCTCGATTGCCACACCAACGGTCTCCCTTTCCTACATGGCTGATGCCTCTGTGGGATACATAAAAGTTGATATGTTTGGCGCGTACACGCATGAGGAATTTAGTCGTGCGATTGAAAAGCTACAACAGCAAGGAATGTCTAAGCTGATTGTCGATCTTCGAAACAATGGAGGGGGATATCTTGATCAAGCGATTAAAATGCTCGATGAATGTATAGAGGATAACCGATTACTCTTGTATACTGAAGGCCGAAAACGCAAGCGCAAGGATTATTTCTCCACGCGACCAGGTGTTTTTGAGGATGGTGAGTTGGTTGTTTTGACCAATAGTATGTCCGCTTCAGCAAGCGAGATTTTTGCAGGAGCAATTCAAGATTGGGATCGTGGATTAGTGATAGGGCAACGAACTTTTGGTAAAGGACTCGTACAAGAAGAATTCACCTTATCGAATGGCGATGTTATGCGGCTACCTGTAAGTAAGTATTATATGCCTTCTGGGCGTTGCGTTCAGAAGCCTTACAAAGGAAAGGATGCCTACGAATATAACTTAGAGATTGTCGACCGATTTGAATCCGATGAGATTGTGGATTCCTCGGCGATTACGCTTGATGATAGCACTGAGTATTTTACATTGATTGAAGGACGAACAGTCTACGGAGGGGGTGGAGTTATTCCCGACGTGTTTATTGCAATGGATACGGGAAGAGTCCCCTTTTACAATGCTTTTCTGAGAGATGCTTCGTATTCCTATTTCTCCAAGCACCGGGAGGCCATCATAGAACAATGGAAAGATAATTCAGATGCCTTTTTTGCAGATAGCACTTGGGCCTTGCTCACCGTCTTCTCTGATACAACCATTCAATCGCTCTCAAAAGAAGATAGAGATTGGACAAATGCTAGCTTACAAAATCTTTATGCGGGAATGATATGGATGGGTAATATTAACCGTGTTGCCTTGCACAAAGTAGACAGGCATTTTCAAGAAGCAAAACGTGTGCTAAAGCAGTATGAGTACGCGCTCTATCAATCCAATAACAAGGAGGATTACGAGACAACTGGTGCTTCAATTTATGAACGTGAGTCTGAAGATTATGCCAAAGAGTATTCTCTACAACCCTTCTGGATGCGAATGGGATTACTTGGCGCAGCAACCCTTCTCTTAGGAGGTCTATTGTTTTCTAGGGGATCTAGTAAAGTATCAAAATGACTAAGTATTTACCATTGCTATGTCTGAGTTTATGGATGTTTCATGGTTGTGATAAAGAGTGTGACGTGGAGATCACAGCATATCAATTTGCCTATCCGCAACCCCTTCCATCTTTTACATTGGAAAGTGCCTTTGGCCAATCAACGGTTAGTCAAAAAGATTTTGCAAATCGTTATGTTGTATTGGATTTCTTTTTCACCTCCTGTCCCTCAATTTGTCCGAAGATGTCGATGAATATGCAGCGTATTCAACAAGAATTAAAAGGTACAGACGGATTTTCTTTAGTTTCCATTTCAATTGATGAGCGTAGAGATAATGTTCAGAGATTACGTGAATATGCTGCCTTGTACGAAGCAGATACGAGCACGTGGTCTTTTCTTCGCGGAAGTAGAGAAGAAGTGTTTAGCCTAGCCGATGCGCTCAAAATAGGAGTATCGGAGAGTGATCTACCGACTTCAGGTGGATTTGACCATAGTGGGACTTTTCTTGTAGTAACACCGGGTCAAAAGGTTACCTACTATGTTACGGGGGATGGTACAGAAGATCACGAGGTCGATGATTTGATTTGTTTTTTAAAACAAGCTTTAACCGATTACTAGTATGGAGGCGGGCAGAAAGATGGATTATAAAGAGGGAGACCTAGGAGGGAGGATGCGCAAATTTATTTTAGGGGGGGTAGCATTTCTAGCGCTCTTTGCCCTAGGAGCTGTTATTGTCCAGATTCAACAAGGAAACATCAATTCAAGATATGATGGACAAATAGTATATGAGAAAAACTGTCAATCTTGTCATGGTGATAACGGCCAAGGAGGATTAGCCGATGAAGAAGGAAACCTTGGTTTTCCTGCACTGAACAATGGAGATTGGTATAACCGACCAAACTTTTCTGTACCTTGCATCGTGAAGCACGGGAAGGTCAATATGCAAGATTCAACATTAATCATGCTTGGTTACCCCGATTTAAGTGCTACGGATGTAGCTAACCTTATGAACTTCATGAATGAAAACTGGTATCCCAACGAGGCCTTAGTAACGCCTCTGGATATCGAGACAACGTGGAGGAATTGTAAATAAATAATGTTGAATACAACAGATAATAATGGGAATCAATCTAATGGATTTACTTCCCTCAAGTTGGGAGAGCCCATTCAAAAGGCGATTGCCAAACTGGGATATACTCATCCTACACCCATTCAGAGCCAAGCCATCCCGCATGTTTTAGAAAACAAAGATGTCTTGGGTATCGCACAGACAGGTACAGGAAAAACCGCTGCATTTAGTTTGCCGATTCTCCAGCGTTTATTGGGAAGAGAAAAGGCTCCTGAAAATACGACCCCACAAAAACCGGTAGTATTGATACTTGCTCCGACAAGGGAGTTGGCCCTTCAGATTGAGGATAACATAAAGCTTTTTTCCAAGGAGATGAAGCTCCAGATGGCTACTGTATTTGGTGGTATACCAAAACGAAAGCAAATCAATAAGATTAAGCGCGGGGTTGCATTGATTATTGCCACTCCTGGCCGTCTATTGGATTTAAATCAAATGAAAATTTTGGATTTAAGTGAAGTACAGGTTCTCGTCTTAGATGAGGCTGATCGAATGATGGATATGGGCTTTACCAAGGATATGACACGCATCGTGCGAAAGATCCCCAAGATTCGTCAAACGCTCTTTTTTAGTGCGACGATGTCCCCTGATATCCTCCAACTATCTCAGCATATGTTGCATAAACCGGTAAGGGTGGAAGTAAGCCCCGAATCGACCACGGCGGAGAAAGTGGATGATAGGGTGCTCTACACGGTAGATAATAAAAAGCGCGAGACTACCCTGGAGCTTTTAGAATATGAAGGCATTGATGATTGCCTGATTTTTACGCGTACTAAAATTGGAGCTGATAAACTTGAGCGTTTTCTGAAAAGAAAACAGAAAAGTGTTCTTGCTTTACACGGTGATAAGACACAAAATGCTCGTCAAAAGGCCTTAAAGAGCTTTAAGGAGGGTAAGTGTAAAATTCTTGTAGCAACGGATGTAGCTTCTCGTGGTATTGATATAAGCAATCTCTCTTGTGTTATTAATTATGATGTGCCTAATGAACCCGAAGCCTATATTCACCGAGTAGGAAGAACAGGACGGGCAGGGAAAGAGGGCAAAGCCTTTACGCTGTGTACTGTGAATGATCGCGAATTTTGGCGTAAAATTGAACTTCTTGTTGGACATAAGGTCAAAGAATATCATGGACATTCTAATCCAATGTCAGCAAACGATAGAGACCGAATGGATGGTAAGATTAAAATGTTACCCAATCGCGGCAAACCAGCCTTCAGACGTGGTCTCAAGCGAAGACGATAGTCTTTTGGTTAGGCTAAGCTAGCTTAATAATATACATGATGTTATCTGGCTCTATAAGCAGATGCATATCCAAGACTTGTTGTATCCACAATGTCAACACACTCTTGACTGTAAATACTAAGAAAGTACAGGGCTTTCCTTAATTTCGTTTTTAATCTAAAAACTATGCGAAAAAAGATAACCGAACTTTTAGGCGCTGAGAAAGCAGCTTTGCTTTTGGATTTTAACTCACCAGCGGTTTCAAAAGCTGATATCCATCTTCCAGGTAAGGACCATGTAGATGAACAGTGGGTCTTAAGCAATCGAAGCCCCCAAACTTTGAGATCATTGCAGCAGTTATTTGACACAGGGAGAATGGGTGGAACGGGATACGTCGGGATTTTACCGGTAGACCAAGGACTCGAGCATACTGCTGGAGCTAGTTTCTCTCCAAATCCTTTATACTTCGATCCAAAAGGAATTCTCGATCTTGCTGTAGAGTCGGGCTGTAATGGCGTTGCTTCTTCATTTGGTGTATTAGCCTCAATGTCGAGAAGGTATGCTCACAAGATTCCATTTATTGTTAAAATTAATCACAATGAGCTGATATCATATCCTAATGGCTACGACCAAGTGATGTTTGGTAAAGTTCAAGACGCATGGAATTTGGGGGCTGCTGGGGTCGGAGCAACGATTTATTTTGGTTCTGAAAACACGCGCCGACAAATTATTGAAGTTGCTGCGGCCTTTGAAGAAGCACATCGCCGAGGAATGTTTACCATTTTATGGTGTTATACAAGAAATGGTTCGTTTAAAGTTGACGGAGTGGATTATCACAGCTCAGCAGACCTAACGGGTCAAGCCAATCATATTGGAGTAACTATCCAGGCAGATATTATTAAGCAAAAGCTGCCTACAAACAACGGTGGTTTCAAGGCAGTTGGCCATGGGAAAACACATCCTGATATGTATGATAAACTTTGTTCTGACAACCCTATTGACCTATGTAGATATCAAGTGTTAAACTGCTACAAAGGTAGAGTCGGTCTTATCAACTCAGGAGGTGCCTCATCCGGATCATCTGACTTAGCGGAAGCGGTTGAAACGGCTATTGTTAACAAGCGTGCAGGAGGTATGGGGCTTATTCTTGGACGAAAAGCCTTCCAGAAGCCTTTTGGCGAAGGTGTGAAATTGTTACAAACAGTCCAAGATGTATATTTAAGTGATGACGTTACAATAGCATAGAGAGAAATGGGTTGGTTTTCGCGAAATCAAAAGGGTATTCAAACTCCTACCGACAACAAAAAGGAGATGCCGGAAGGTCTCTGGAATAAGTGTAGTGCCTGTGGAGAACAGTCACCGATGTCAGAGCATGAGGCTAACCTCTGGGTTTGTGGAAGTTGCGATTTTCATGATCGCATAGCACCGAAGGATTATTTCGCTTTTTTATTTGATACTCGGCGCTACAAGCTTTACTTCAATGAAGTTCAGCCAAAAAACGCTCTGCAGTTCGAGGATTTAAAGCCTTATGAACAACGTCTTAAGCAGGCTTTTGACAAAACAGATGCCAATGAGGCTGTACAAGTCGCTGTGGGTCGGATGGAGGGAAGAAGAGTGCTGATTGCTGCAATGGATTTTCGATTTATTGGTGGATCCATGGGGTCAGTAGTTGGGGAGCGTGTAGCACGCGGTATCGACTTCTGTATTGAAAACAAGATTCCGTGCATCATCATTTCTAAATCGGGTGGTGCTCGTATGATGGAGGCAGGTAATAGCTTAATGCAAATGATTAAGATAACAGCGAAGCTCAATGAGTTATCACAGGCTGGACTACCATATATTTCTTTGCTGACCGATCCAACAACAGGAGGTGTAACAGCATCTTTTGCCATGTTAGGTGACGTGAATGTAAGCGAGCCTGGAGCCTTGATTGCCTTTGCAGGTCCTCGAGTGGTCAAAGAGACGATTAAGCAAGATCTTCCTGAAGGTTTTCAACGCGCTGAATTCCTCTTGGAGAAAGGGTTTCTTGATAAAATTATTCGAAGAGGAAATTTAAAAGAATCCTTGGCGCAGCTTCTTTCCTTTATGACGATAAAGGCTCGTTAGAACATATAGTTTCTTCGGCCTACATTCCATCGTAAACCGCCCATAACGTAAAAGTCGTTAAAGTCTTGGTTAGTCAAGTCGCTTATCTGTCGCCTCCATCCGAGATCAACTTCGAGGTAGAGGTTGTGCCACGGGTTGTAGCGAATAACACCTCTTGCATGATGAATGGTATTCTGATCTCCTTGTCCTGTGCTGTTTTGATACACTTGTTCAACGGTATTGGCATTGGTTTCGGGAAAGAGTGAACTACCCCAATGCGAATTAGCGGTATCCAATCCTTGCTTGGCCCACATGTAATGTAACTCAAATCCTATTTGCGGGCTTAGTCGATAGCGACCAATACCAAGGACTTCGTTAAAATTAGCTCCGAGTGGGTGCGCAATGCTCTGGTTGTAATGGGTGTAATTAGCTAAAGCGGTTTGTCCGGGTGTACTATGCGTATAGACGTAGGGACGAGCGATATTATGCTCAACCTGTAAATCCAAAAACGGAATGCCAAAGGCGTCGATGTACTTCATGCCTGTCTGAATGGCAAACTTATTTGCCCACCAGCCGTTGCGTGCTCGGATTTCGGTAAAGTTAAACTCGTCAATCAGGAACTGACCATATATTTGAGCTGTCTCAAAAAAATTGACTTTGTAGTCTAGTCCTATAAATGCATTGTCTGGAGACCCTAGGTCCTGTTCTACTGCACGATAAAAGATAATCGGAGTGAGATATTGAAGTTCGAAGTGATCACTTCGAGTCATTACAATTCCTTCAAACAATCCTATATCAAGCCAGTTTGTAGCATGAAAATTCAGGTGATGGAAGGCCCCATACTTTTTATCCAAAAGTCGATCTGCTCCTCGATTGTATTGATGGATAAATTCTGTGAAAAGATTGGTATAGCTTACTTTCCAGAAGCGCGTTTGCATTTTAAAGAAGAGATAGGCATTGCTTTGGTCGGATAAAAACAAGGATCGTATACCATTGCCCCAAAAATGTTTGTCGTAGCCAAATTGAAAGTCAATATGGTCCAATGCATTCGCTGTAATGTATCCTCTGGGTGTAAAGTAATCGGTTCCTGTGGTACGATACTCTTTGTAATAGCCTTCACCAACCATGAAGTCACGCTGTCCTTGATCTCTAAAGCGATTGATATAATCAAACATCAGCTGTTGATTCTCTCCAATATATACATAGGCACCAAGGCGTTTTTTAATATCAAAGCGCAAGGATGCCCCCCGAGTGTTCACGAGTTTAACTTTTTGGTCACTTCCTAATTCATAGCCGAGGCGGAAATCAAGTACAGGATTAGCTTGTATGAAGAAATCCTCTCCCTCTGCACTCATCAAAGCATTTTCATACTTGTAAAATACCTTAGCTAGAGGACCATAGCTTATGCGTAGCGAATCCTGCCAATCTGGGTTGTCTTTTATGAGATAGTCAAAATCGAAGTCAAGCCGGTTATCTCGATTTCGAAGGTTTTGCTGTTCTAGCGTTGCGCTAAACTCGGCTATTGATCTTCGATTATAGGGCTTTTGACTTGTATGAAATTGATCAATCATTTGACCATACTTGATATCAAGACGATTGATGACGTCGTATGTCGATGTATTTAATGGAACATATTGGGACTGAGCCCAAAGACCGCTTAGCCCTCCTGTTATACAAAGACAAATCGCAAGTAGTAGTTGTTTACAAGACATACAAAGACTTTTTACAAAGATTGGGTTTTCTTATGTTTTTCTGGAGATCGAATAAGCGCATTGGTGCACAGTAAGCCAAGGACTAGGAAAAGGCTTCCTGTAAGGCTATGAAGCATAAGACAATACCCAATGCCAAAGAGTATGCCATAGGCTGCTCCGAGGGCCAACATTATGTCTTTAACATAATTCTTGATTGAAGGTTGCTTAATATTTGCTGAAGGCCAAAATCCAATGGGATTTGTTCGAGCTTGAAAATTGTTAACTATTGCTTGAGAGGGAGCAGGTGTTAAATAGGTGACCGTTAAACACACTAATAATGTAATGCCTGCAATGATAACGAGGTGATAATCAGAAGATAGATTTGTGATGGGGTAGACGCTTTGCTGTAAAGCAACTGTAGTGATAAACCCTGTGGAAAGGGCAGAGATTTCTGTCCATACATTGGCTCGCCACCAAAGCCACCTTAAAAGTTGGGCTATTCCTAAGCCTGAAGCTGCATTAATAAAAAAGATCCAAGCTCCGCTTATTGATGTCATCTGAGAAGCGAAAATCACCGCAACAATAAAGATCAAGAACACGGCAAGGCGACTTGCTTTTATAGCTTGTTTTGAGCTTGCATTTGGACTTAAGAACCGAAGGTATACATCGTTTACTAGATAGCTTGCTCCCCAATTGAGGTGGGTGTCTACTGTCGACATGAAGGCAGCAAGTAAACTTGTGAAGGTGAGCCCAAGAAGGCCGATTGGAAGAACCCTTTTCATCATTAGTGGATAGCCCATTTCAGGGTCGTCAAGGTGAGGAAAAACCAATACAGAACAGAGGGCAACAATGATCCAAGGCCAGGCCCTTAACGCTGCGAAACCAATTGCAAACCAAAGCCCGCCCTCTTTTGCTGCTTGATCATCCCGAGCTGTCTGAAAACGCTGAGCAATGTATCCCGTTCCATCACTGTCCCAGCGGACCCACCATTGTATAAGTACGTAAATAACAAAAAGACGAAAAGGTAATAGCGTAGAATCTGTAGTAGGTATAATGTTGGTAAAGTCATCATACGAATCGCCTTTTAGTTGAGCGAGCCCCTCATGCATCGCTCCAAGTCCACCAACGTAGTCTACCGCAAAGTAGGCAAAGAGTATGGCCGTTCCCATGGCAAGGATAAACTGAAAAAGATCGGTGAGAATTACCCCTCTTATTCCTCCCGCAGCGGAATAGACCATGACAATCAACAAGACAAGAATCACGGTAATCGTCGTATTTAAATCATTGATTAAAAGCCATGAAGGCCAGTAACTGAAAAGTTCAAAAAGCGGTGGACTTAAGGCAGACCACTGAACAAAGGGATCAGCAATTTTAGTCATTGCAGTAATTACCCACCCTAGCATAAATCCATTGAGTAATACACCTAGAAATAGGGCTTTAAATGCCCTGAGGGCCGAGGCATAAGCCCCATCATATCGGAGTTCGATAAATTCAACATCGGTTAATACATGAGCTCTTCGCCAACGTTTTGCCATAACAATGGCCACAACAATGTAACCGATGACCCAGCTCCACCAAAACCAATTGGCCTGTACGCCTCCTTTTGCTGTGAATTCAGTGACGGCAAGTGGCGTATCGACAGCAAATGTGGTGGCAAGGATAGACAGACCTACCCACCACCCAGGAAGGCTTCGGTCAGCTATAAAATAAGAGGTAATGCTCTGCCCAGCTTTCCCCTTCATAAAAAGGCCAATCGAAAACATTACGATTAAGTAAACGCCGACAATAACGAAGTCCACATTATGCATGGAGTGTAAAGTACACAATTGAAGGAATGTGTACCTTTCCAATGGATATAATCCATCGAAAAATATGGCTCATAAACTGTTTAAAGGCGCACAAATAATCAATGAAGGCAAGCAATTCGAAGGGGATCTACTGACAAAAGATGGTCGCATTGAACGCATAGACTCCACGATAAATACAAGTCTTGCAGTTGAAGAGATTAATGCCGAGGGGTTTTTGCTTATGCCTGGCGTTATAGATGATCAAGTACATTTTAGAGAGCCAGGATACACTCATAAGGCTTGCATAGCTAGTGAATCTCGCGCCGCGGTGGCGGGCGGTACTACTTCCTTTATGGAAATGCCCAATACCAATCCCACGACAACCACACAGGAACGTCTTGAGGAGAAGTATCAGATGGCCGGTAAGGTCTCACCAGCTAACTATTCATTTTACATGGGAGGGGCCAATGATAATTATGATGAAGTGATGCGCACAGACTTAAGGCAAGTCTGTGGGTTAAAGCTCTTTATGGGAAGTTCTACAGGGAATATGCTCGTAGATGATCCAGGGACGCTTGAAAGCTACTTCAAGGCTTTTCCTGGACTAATTGCTACGCACTGTGAAGATGAAGGTACGGTTCAAAAAAACAGAGAAGAAGCTTTTCGTGATGGAAAGATAGTGGACGTAAATCAACACCCTATCATACGAAACCACATGGCATGCTATCTTTCGTCATCTAAAGCAGCGGGTCTTGCCAAAAAATATGGCACAAGATTGCACATACTGCATTTGACGACCTCTGATGAGCTCGATTTGTTTACCAATACTATTCCTCGTACAGAGAAGCATTTAACAGCAGAAGTTTGTGTCCACCATTTAACATTTTGTGATGAGGACTACGTGCGTCTAGGGACTCAGATACAATGTAATCCAGCAGTTAAGTCGAGTGTGGACCGTCAAGCACTGTGGCAGGCCCTTCATGATGGTCGACTTGATGTCATTGCTACCGATCATGCTCCTCATACTTGGGAGGAAAAGCAGCTTCCATATGGTCAGGCGCCTAGTGGCTTGCCGCTGATTCAGCATAGCTTGTTGCTTATGCTCGATCATGTTAAGGAGGGAAGACTAAGTTTGGAAATGATGGTCGATAAAATGTGTCATGCGCCTGCTGACCTTTATCACGTGGATAAAAGAGGGTACCTTCGAGAGGGATATTTTGCTGATCTGATATTAGTTGATCCTAATAAAGACTATCGTGTTGATAAGGCCAATATTCTCCACCAATGTAATTGGTCACCCTTTGAACAACATAGCTTTTCGAGCAGCGTTGTGGCAACCTACGTCAATGGCCATTGTGTGTATAGCCGGGGCGAGGTAGATGACAGCATTAAGGGAATGAGGCTCACATTCAACCGCGGATAAATTTTATGGAAACATCTCAAAGTGATTCGTTATCAGACAAGTTACTTTTCCAATAGGATAGATTCTCCTTGATTTTATCATATCCTCTTCGCCTCAGAGGAGAATCGTGGAATACCTCATCGAATATTTCTCGGGTAATTTCTTCCCATTGTTCAATCTTTCCCTCTTGTACAATGGATTTTGCTTGGAAGGCTTCTTCCTGACTAGGTTTACTGCGCGCATTAATTGGACATACTTCTTGGCATATATCGCATCCGAAAATCCAACCATCAAGTTTTTTCTGAGAGGAGGCATCAATACTCTCTTTTCGTTCTATAGTGAGGTAACTGATACACTTAGAGGCATCTATATTATAGGGCGCCACAATAGCCTGAGTTGGGCAGGCATCAATACATTTTGTGCAATTCCCGCAGTAATTCTTTACCGGGCCATCGGGTATAAGCGCTAAGTCACAAATTATTTCTGCCAAAAAAAAGAAGGATCCCTTTCCTTTGCTAAGTAATAAGGTATTTTTCCCTATCCAACCCAAACCACTTCTTTTGGCCCATTCCCGTTCCATTACTGGACCACTGTCTACAAAGACTCGGGCATTGAAGTCCCCATAGGATGCTTTCATTTCTTGGACTAAGGCTTTTAGTTTTTTTCTAATGACTTTATGGTAATCCTTCCCGTAGGCATACCGTGCAACCTTTACTCCTGACGGGTGTATTGTTTTTTCTGGGTAGTAATTTACCATTAAGGATATAACGGACTTGGCTCCTTCAACTAATTTCCGAGGATCAATGCGCAAATCAAAGTGATTTTCCATGTAGCCCATGCTGCCGTGTCTTCCTTGATTTAGCCAAGCCTCCAGACGTTTGGCTTCTTCGGTCAGCTCCGCAGCTTGGGCAATTCCTACAGAGTCAAAGCCGTGACGGATAGCCATTGATTTAATTTCTGTTGTCCGTTGGTGAATTGCCATACTGCAAGGTAGGGTATGCAGGGATAACATTGTATATTCAATTTATGCGGAATTATCTTCCTTTTACCATTATTACAGTCTTATATGCGGCAACTCTAGTAGTTATGGGATGCATTCTTCAACCCCAGCAACTCAGTGTCGTAAAAGATTCTATTGAGCAGGATGTCACCGAATGGGACATCTTGATTGATTCTCTTTCCCTGGATAGCAACGATATTCCGTCTTTAAATGAAGTCGATTGGGCTTATGCCGTATTGGATGGTCAATCTATTCTTTACTCTTCAGCCGAGTTGAGTAATTCTGTGATAAACGATTCATCTTTTGCGGTAAATCAGTGGATGATACGCTATTCGTCCTTTGGAATCTATCTCCAACAGTATGTTCCAAAAGGCGATCGCTTTTTGTTTATTGAAATTGATTTAAGAAGTGAGTGGCCCGATATTTTGAGCCACCAAAAGGAACAAATTCCGGATTATAACAAGAGTCACAGCATAAGTACTAAGGCTAATTTTTTATTATCACGTCGTAAGCCAAAAGGTGTCAAAAGCCTAGCTTGTCAGATTGGAAGCAACAAAAAACCACTCGTTGTCTACATTTCACGACCCGACGGACATTTTGCTTCGAATTCGTTATTGGTGTGCCTTGGGTTGTTAGGTGGTCTTTTGCTTTACCTGCTTTTTATTCTAGGACTTAAGGGTAATCGTGAATACAAAAAACCTTGGTTGTTTCTTCTAGTTCCTGCCTGCATGATGTTAGGCCATCTCATGGTATGGTTTCTTGTGTTTGGAGGAGTCTTCCCTTCTTCAACCCTTTGGGACTTCTCTATTTACAGTGGATTGCTGAACGTTCTCGTCTCAATCAGTTTGCTCTGGAGTCTTTTTATTCAAATGTTTAAGGCCAATGTAATCCAAGTTTTTAACGAGAGGGGCGATCGAAAAATACTGCTATGGGAAGGCTTACTCTTTGTCAGTTTTGTATTGCTCATAATGCTTATGCGTTTCCTAATTTTTGGAGTCGGCGAACCCTTTGCATTCGACAATATAGCTCGTGTAAATCCTTCGTCTGTTTTGATAGGCATAACGAGCTTCCTTCTAGTGTATTCCATGTATAGTATCATTAGACAATTGGTTGCTATGCGCGAACAAGATCCATCAGTTTCTGCTGGGTACATACGCTACCTTCCTTATGGTATCTTTCTAGGGTGTTTGGTCTATGCACGTGTTGATTTTTGGCTCTTCCTAACTTCCACAGTCTTTTTGACGCTGTATTTGACGGAGTTGTCCTTACAACGAGGGAATATCATGCTATCAACTTTGGTAATTGTAGCTGGTTTTGCCTTGTTTACAGCAGTATATGGGGACCTTGTTCAAAAAGAGAAATGGGTGCAATGGCTTGAAACCTCAAACAAGCCATCATGGTCTGCATATAGCGAAGATATTGAAGCTGATTTCTACAGGTTAGACTCTATGGTCAAACGAGATCCATATTTAGCAGGACAAAGGATGTTTTTATCGCAGCTATCAGAAGATCAGTTAGCTCAGCGATTTAAGAGGAAATATTTTAGAGGAATATGGTCAATCTACACCATTGAAGCCCTTTTATATAATCCTAACAAGAATCTAGGAGACAATGAAAATGGATATGTGTTAGCTGAATGGCTTGATTCATTACAGGAGGAATCATCTAATACGGCCTATAATAATTTGTTTCGGTTGAATAATGAGGATAGACCGTCTTACGCCATGTTTTTTGAATTAGGTGAAACCTACAATGCAACAACCCTAATCTTGCGTTGCACGCCAACGTATTCCCCGAGTAGTCAACGTTATCTTGGCTTTGTCTATGATGCTCAATCCGAAGAGATGGCTTTATCGTCAATTTACAGCGTTGGATTCTACAGCAAGGGATTACTTCATCACAACCGAGGAAAACATGCCTTTCCTCTATATCTTGAAAAAGCCAAGAACATAGCAAGCAATCAACAGAATCTTTACACAAAAAGTACCTACGGTGATGGTGAGGTTGTTATCCAGCACATCGCTTCTCCATCTCTTCTAGATCTCGCCAGCTATGCTTCCTATCTATTTTTCCTTTTTTTTGTTTGCTTCGGTATCCTAGAGGGTTTGGACTGGGTTGGTCATCGGATAAATCGTTGGGTGGAAAGCAATGAAAGGATTGATTATACTAGTTATCGTCGACGAATCATTGGCTCTGTCTTGGGGCTTGTCGTTGTCTCTTTTGTATTGATTTCGGCTATTTCTATAATTAATTTTTCCATACGCCAAGATGACTATCATAAAGATCGTTTGACACGTAAAACAAAAGCGATACAATCCGCCTTGGAATTTAAGTTGAATAGTTTGTCGGAGATATATCAAGGGAATGATGGTATTCAATTACTAAATGAAGGCGATTTGCAAGAGATTGCGGCCATCCATGGATTGGATATTGATGTTTACACTGCTCAAGGATTAGTTTCTACTTCTTCTGAATATCAAGTGATTATTGATCGATTAGTAGACGTTGAACTGCCTCATGATAGGATGGCTTCTTTAAATGACCAAGATGAT
Source organism: Saprospirales bacterium (assembly GCA_002708985.1). Taxonomy (GTDB): domain Bacteria; phylum Bacteroidota; class Bacteroidia; order Chitinophagales; family UBA8649; genus UBA8649. The sequence goes on from PAPS01000004.1 coordinate 60,227, forward strand.
GTTGTGGTATTTGAGGATACTGTCTTAAGAAATCCAATCCTCAGTAGTTATGCTGCTATACGAGATCTTGATGGTGCTGTTCTTGGCTATATTCATGTGCCCTATTTTGATAAAAGTGAATCGGATGTTAGTGAGCTTTCTGAATTCCTATTGTCGTTGGTAAATATTTATGCTATTGTTTTGTTGCTGGCCGCATTTGTTACGCATACCATTGCTAAACGGTTGACGCAGCCTATTGAAGCATTGGTCGAGCGGATGCAGTCGGTACAGTCTTTAGATAAAAATGAAGGCCTATTATGGGAAAGAAATGATGAATTTGGTCGATTAGTAGACGCTTACAATGCGTTGTTGGTGCAAGTGGAAGAGAGTGCGCGTAGATTAGCTCGTAATGAACGGGAAAACACATGGAGGCAAATTGCTAAGCAAATCGCTCATGAAATCAAAAATCCCCTAACCCCAATGAAGTTAAATCTTCAACACTTGCGAACCATTCGAAAGAATAATGCAGCTGATTATCAAGAGCGCGTAAATCATTTAAGCAAAAGTTTGCTGAGCCAAATTGATAATCTCACGGCAATAGTGGATGCCTTTTCTGCTTTTTCACAAATGCCTAAGGCAAATGCAGAGTCGTTTGATATGGGACAGCTCGCAAAGGAGGTTATAGCGCTCTTCGGACATCATAAAGGAGTTAGATTGGAATGTAAGAACGTTGAAGGTATTACCTTATGTGTTTTCGCCGACCGTAATCAGTTTGTTTCGGTGCTCAATAATTTAATTAAAAATGCTATCCAAGCTTGCGAGCAAAAGAATATCGAAGTTGATACTCTTGTGCGGTTAAGCCGAGAGGATAAATTTGTTCGCGTGGATGTCGTTGATCAAGGAATAGGAATTGCCGAAGAGGATAAAATCAATGTTTTTGTTCCCAACTTTACTACAAAAAGCACCGGTAGTGGGCTTGGACTTGCTATTGCTAGACAGATCATTGAGAATGTGGAGGGAAGCATTGGATTTGTATCAAAAGAGGGGGAGGGTAGTACATTTTACTTTTTAGTCCCCTTACAAGATGTATAGTTTTGCTATTATTGGACTATGCGTCGTTTCAACATTTATTTTATAGCGCTTATTGTCTATCTAGTTGCTTTTGCCACCTGGTGGACTATTCTGTTGAATCAACAGATTACAGAAGCTGCTAAGCTGAGAAATAGTGATATCCTAGAAAGTAAGGTGTGCGATGTTAAGGATAGTCCGGAATGCGTGCGAGCTATCCAAAATAATGCTGATAATCTTCAAAGGGAACAAACCATGATTGCCACAGAGGGTTTTGTCTTTTTATCCCTCCTTATTGCTGGGCTTGTCATGGTGCGAAACACCTACATGAAAGAAAGAAAGCTCAATCTCCAACAAAAGAATTTTATACTGAGTGTTTCTCATGAACTAAAGACGCCTCTTGCTGCCATGCGCTTATCGACCGAAACCCTAAATAAGCGTGAATTAACCAAGGAACAAACTGAACGAGTTTTATCTGCCAATATGGAGGAGATCGATCGTTTAACAGGACTGTTGGATAAGGTTTTTGTAACCACAAAGCTGGATCAAGAGTCCTACACTCTTGATTTTGCATCAATAGATCTAAGTAATCTCATCAATAATTTAGTTTCCCGATTCCAAGAGATTAAGCAGGTTAAATTATTGATGGATATCGAGGAAGATATTCGAGTGGTATCAGATCCTCAGGTATTGGAAATCGTGGTAATGAATCTCTTGGACAATGCTGTAAAGTATGGTATGGGCAAGGATGTAACTGTGCATCTTCACCAACTGGACAACAAAGTAATTCTTAAGGTTATTGATGAAGGGTTAGGTATACCAGATGCTGAAAAAAAAGAAGTCTTTCAGCGCTTTTATCGTTTAGAAAATGAGGAGTATAAAGGCGTTGAAGGAACGGGTCTCGGTTTATTTATCGTGAAAGAGTTGTTGACAAAGATTGATTCAAACATAAGTATTGCGAACAATTCACCGTCTGGTAGTGTTGTAACTGTGGAGGTCAAGCACTTAGAGGAGAGAGGCAAATAGAATTGCGGCTCAAGCCTCAGATAGGTAAGACAAAATTAAGGTCAACAACGTACAATATGGATATTCGCATTCTTCTTGCTGAAGATGAAAAGAACTTAAGGGATACCATTACCCTCAATCTAGAACTTGAGGGTTATGAAGTTGTAAGTGTAGCAGATGGTAAGATGGCCCTTAAGATGTTTGATGAGCAGCGATTTAACGTGGTGATATTGGACATTATGATGCCAGAGTTTAATGGTATTGAGGTATGTCGCAGAATTAGACTTACAAATAGCGATACACCTATTCTGTTCCTTACTGCTAAGGGAACGACAGAGGATAAGCTTAATGGTTTTAAAGCCGGTGGGGATGATTACATTACCAAGCCATTTAACCTAGACGAGTTTCTTGCTCGAATCCGGGTGTTAATTAAGTTTAGCTTACGTCAACTTCACCAGGACTCTGGTTTAAGTAGTTACTCATTTGGTCCAAACCATGTGGACTTCAAAACATTCAAGGCTGTTGGGCACAGCGGCCAAGAAATAAAGTTGACGAAAAAAGAGGCCTTATTGCTCAAGCTTCTGCTCGACCGGAAAAATCAGGTCGTCTCAAGACAGCAAATCCTGCAATATGTGTGGGGTTATGATGTGTATCCTTCAACTCGTACAATCGACAACTTTATTCTATCCTTTCGGAAATATTTTGAGTCGGATCCCAAAAATCCTCAGTACATTCAAAGCATACGTGGAGTGGGTTACAAATTTGTGGAGTAGCTCAAGATACCGCATATTTTGTGTGAGGTAAGTTCTTCGCCCTCCGTTTTATTACATGACATAACAAAAGCCTTACCAAGATGTGAGGTGGGTTTCTTCTTTTGTCGAGGATGTCAAAAGTATACTCGATCTTCCCCGTTGGGAAGCGGAATATAGTTGGTTATAATTAAAGTGGTCCACTATTAAGCCCCACTTAATCTACCCCCATCGCACAGAAAATCCAAGTCGATACCAGCGCCCGGGTAGTGGCACAACACCTTGCTCTTGGTATTGAGTGTTTAGGATATTTTGAATATCAAAGAATACAGAGCTTCTAACCTTTGACTCACTGTAAAACTTCTCGTAGGTAATGCGGCCGTCCCACAAAAGATAACCACCATCAGCAATAGTATTGCTACCATCGCTTGTACGAATCTGGTAACGAAGGTCATTGGTCAATGCAAAAGGACCTTGCTGCATGCGAACGTATCCCAGCGTTTGATGCCGGAAATGGTTTTGCGCATAGCGAGTTTCTTGGTTAGCAGGTAATCCTGTAGTCAAATCACTGTTTAACCATGTATAGCTTCCACCAAACTGCATAGGGCCATAAGTGTTACTGCGCCAGGTCAGTTGCAATCCTTTATGACGAATTTCGCCAAAGTTGTTGGGCTGCCAATCGGTAGTGTCATTTGGGTTTAGCGTTCTAGTCCATTCAATTAAGTCATCGGTTACTCGATCAAAATAGGTTGCACTGATTATGTTTCCTGCAGGTCGAATTTCCAATTCAATCTCTCCACCAACAGCGACTTCAGGGGAAAGTGAAGGGTTTCCAGTGTTTCTTGGTCCATCATAATACAAATCGGTGAAACTTGGGTTTCGGAAGCCCATACCATACATTCCGGAGATTTCAATCATCAGAGATGGACTAAAGACAAAACTCCCTCCTGGATATAGTCTTGTTCCGTAGGTCGTATTGTGATTGAGGTATAAGCCTGCATGGACCACTAATTGTTCTTGAAGGAAATCAAAACGTTGCATGGCGCGAAGACCTATATCTGCTCTTGTAGTATCAGCAAGTGGACTGCTAATAATGGTGTGTCGTGCTTCTGCCAAAAGACTTGATTCCCCAAGCTTAAAAAAATCATTACCAAGAACTAGCTTAGGTTGAAAGGCATAATTAGCGCTTATATTGTTTTGATTCGTTCGATGGTTATTTTGAAAGATGCTAGGATCTTGACGTACAAAAGTGTAGATGTCTTTGTTAAGACGATGCATGACACGGAAATCAAATGAGTGCTGTTTGTTTTTAAAGACATAGCCTAAGCCTTGCATAGAGGTATTTACTTCTTCTTCGGCTTCACGGTCTGCAGGTGAAGCGTAGTAGTCCCTCGCACCAAAGTTGTTATAAAGCGAAGCAAGAATCCATTTCAGTGCATGTTTTTTATCAATGTTCCAGGTTCCATTATATATTGAATTGAGGTTGCGGTATCCCGAGTTATACCTAAATCCGTTACCCCATTCGCCACCTACGGCCCAGTACTGTACCGTCTTTTTGGTAATCCAGTCACCATCCACAGTGAGTCCCTGACCAAGGTAGGTTTTACCTGTTGAATCATCTTGTTGAAAGGAAGATCCGATATAGCCATGGAGGCCAAGCGTTGATACCAAACTATCACTCCCTCCATTACTTCGACTTGCTCGGCTTTCGATCTCTAACATACCATTAGCCGCTCCTGCACCGTAAACCCAGCTGTTAGGACCGCTATGCATAGAAACCATACGCACACCCATTGCATCAATCGGTAGGTTCATGGTATGGTGCCCAGTTTGTGCATCATTTAATATCCATCCATCTAGTCGTACTTGGGTCTGCTCGAAAGTTCCTCCCCGGTAACTGAGATCAGCCTGGCTACCTGCCACACCGCGACGACGCAGGTCAAGTCCGGGTATACGTTGTAGCATTCCATGGATATGAACTGCTGGAATCTGAGTAATGCTTCGATAGGGCAGGGTTTCAAATTCAACCGCTTCGATACGAACGCTTTTAATCAATACCGGATCTATAACTTCTTCATCATTGGTCATTGGTGTTTGTGCAAACGACGAAAGCGCGATATTTATGGCGACTGAAGCCATGAAGAGTTTGTGGATATATTTCATTTACAGGGATTTATTAGTACTTGTTTTTCCAAAATGCATATCGACTCCAACACTAAAGATAAGGGAACGCTTACGGTAAGTGGCTTGATATTCTGGCACATAGCCTGAAGGCTCTATTGCAATTGCCTCACCATCGGCATACAAATGAGGTAGAGTATGTGTTTGTGGAATCGAATGGGTAAAAAGTGCTCCTATATTAAGACGTGTTTTGTCCGATACATTAAAGGCTGCTCCGCCTGCTATAGAGTGTGCCGAAAGCAAAAAGTCTCCATCACGATGATATGTGGGCTTGAAACCTGCAGAATTGTAGTAAGAGTATCCTCCGCTCACGGCCAATCGAGGTGTAATAGCATATTCTATGGCAAACTCATTTTCATTCTGATTGCTTTCAATTTCTTCTTCTCGTCCATTGAGATCGGCTTGCTTAAAAAACCGCTGCTTAAATGAATATGCGAGGGTTAATCGATCATTAGGTGTATAGCTTAATCCAAGACCAAGATATGCGGGTAAATCACTTGAGATGACCTCTTTGTCAGTGTATACTCCTCCACCATCTTTGCCATCGATAACTTCAGTAACTAGGTCAAAATTTGTCTTATGTTCATATTTAGCCGCTAGGACAATGTCTTCGTGAGGTGTAAGTTGGATGGACACAATTGGTGTAAAGGCACCATCCTGTTGCTTCACATCAATGTATCGATCAGCACCGAGTTCTGCATAAGCTAGTGCCGCGAGTCCGGCGACAGTGCTTCCTGTTGAATCTTCAACCCGATACAAATAGGTTTCAGGACTTTGCCACCCACCTAACTCAGGGTGATATACTTCAATATCGGTTACGTAGCCTTCTGCTTGAGTAATTTGCTGCGCATATCTTACTTGCGCACCAACCGAGACCCAATCATTGATTTTGAAAGCAACTCCTAGAAGACCTCCTGGGCTAAATCCGACTCCTTGGCTCTCAAAGTTGTAGCGATAGTCCGTAAGTCCCGAATAATTGGCGTAGTTACCAAGTGCTGTTTCATCCGCATCGATGGTGTTCAAAAAGGAAGCTTGAAGGGCAGGAATGATATCTGCAACTCCTCGATCGGAAGCGGGTAAATCAGAGAATTTCGCACCTCCTGCTCCGGCAACCATCATAATGCCTGCATGGAAATTCCAGTCTCCTTTTTTGTAGGCAAGAAATGTACTTGGGAAGATATATCCTGAAGCCTTTCCTGAATAGCTTTTAGGACGGTCAAAAAAGACATAGTCATTATCGATTTCAACCCACTGATTTAATATTTGATTATTAAATGTGAAATGGAAGCCTTCGTCAAGATTTACCGTTCCTGCTGGATTAAAAAATACAGCATCAATTTCTTGGCTTGCCTGTCTTGCAGGCATTCTGACATAGGACGCCGATTGATTAGGAATCGTAAAGAGATTAACTTGGGCTTGTTGACTCGGCGTTGGAGCTTGAACTTCTTGTGCAGTCAATACGTTTGGTAGAAGGCAAAGCACACATAATGCTAAGACTTCAACGAAATTAAATTTCTCTAGCATATCTCAAACTTAGATAAAAAAATACACCTCAATTAAAATCTCCGCATATTCGCATTCATGAATGTTGATAACGAAATAGCTAGAAGGAAAACCTTTGCGGTTATTGCGCACCCCGATAGTGGGAAAACTACCCTGACTGAGAAATTACTCTTATTTGGAGGGGCTATTCAAACGGCTGGTGCGGTCAAGTCCAATAAGGTTAAAAAGACGACGGCTTCTGACTTTATGGAAATAGAAAAGCAACGGGGAATATCCGTTGCCACGTCTGTAATGTCTTTTGAATATAATAGTAGGCTGATCAATATTTTAGATACACCAGGCCACAAAGATTTTGCAGAGGATACTTATCGAACGCTGACAGCAGTCGATAGTGTAATTCTCGTTATAGATTGTGTGAAGGGTGTTGAGGAACAAACTGAAAAATTAATGGAGGTCTGTCGTATGCGCGATACGCCCGTGCAAGTCTTCATCAATAAGATGGATCGAGATGGTCGAGACCCCTATGATTTGATCGAAGAGGTTGAAGAAAAGTTGGGTATTCAAGTATTCCCAGTGACTTGGCCTGTAGGCATTGGAAAAGAGTTCAAAGGGGTATGGCATTTGCAAGATCATCAAATGACGGCCTTTACAGCAGGTAGTGCTGGCGAAGAATTGAAGGTCTTCAGGGATAAAGAGTCTGAGGAGCTTACCAATTTTATTGGTAATACTTTCGCACAACAACTCGACGAAGATTTGGATTTTCTCAACGAGTTATATGACGAGTTTGATCAAGAGGCTTACCTCAATGGGCAGTTAGCTCCAGTATTTTTTGGCTCAGCGATTAATAATTTTGGTGTTCAGGAATTGTTGGACTATTTCTTAAAAATCGCGCCTTCTCCGTTTGCCCGTCCAACCCAAGCACGAATGGTTGAGCCCCTTGAGAAGAAGTTTACCGGCTTCGTGTTTAAGATTCATGCCAATCTAGATCCAAAACATCGAGATCGAATCGCTTTTTTACGTATTTGCAGCGGAGTCTTTAAGCGAAACACATTTTACATGCATACCCGAATCAACAAGAAGTTGCGATTTAGCAATCCTACGTCTTTTATGGCTTCAAAGAAATCTATCGTTGATGTGGCCTTCCCGGGAGATGTTGTTGGACTTTATGATGCAGGGAATTTTAAAATAGGAGATACACTTACCGAAGGGGAGGAGTTGTTTTTTAAAGGAATTCCAAGCTTCTCTCCGGAAATCTTTAAAGAGGTTGTCAATCGTGACCCTATGAAGTCCAAGCAGTTGGATAAAGGGATTCGTCAATTGTCGGATGAAGGGGTTGCTCAATTGTTTATTCACCCTGTGGGTCAACGTAAGATTTTGGGAACTGTGGGCCCACTTCAATTTGAAGTAATTCAGCACCGTTTATTAGGGGAGTATGGGGCTAAGATGGACTTCCAACCTTTAAACTATTACAAGGCGTGTTGGATTCGAAGTGATAAGCTAGAGGCCATGGCCGAGTTTAAAAAGCGCAAACATCAGCATGTGGTTAAGGATAAGGATGAAAACGACGTTTTTTTGGCCGATTCAGCATGGATACTTAAGGTTTGTCGAGAGGATTTTCCTGATATTAGGTTTTACACGACCTCGGAATTCAAAGTAGACCTTATGGCCGGATAAGTTTGGATCAGGTACAGCTATCTATACATTTGAATATGAGGAATCCCATCCTCTAGGTATTCGTCTCCTTTGGAATGAAAGCCAAAGCCCTTGTAAAAACCAAGAAGATAGGACTGAGCCGATATTCTACATTGACCGCTGCCATGAAGAGATTCCATTAGATTTAACGAACGCGCCATAAGTTCTTGGCCAAGCCCTTGGCTACGGTAGTCCATATGAGTCACAATACGGGATAAGCTTGCTTCCTCATAACTCATATTTGGAGGTAGGATTCGAGCATAAGCCACAATATTACATAGTTTATCCTCTGCCCAGATGTGCCAAGCCCCTTCATCTTTTCCATCATTATCAAGATAGACACAATCTTGCTCAACAATAAACACTTCTTGGCGAAGGGTCATGATGTTGTAGAGTTCAAGGGTGCTTAGCTTTTCAAAGGGTTTATCAATCCAAGTAAGTGCCATGGTTCTATTCGATGTGCTCAGAAAGTTAAGGTGGTTTTGTCAAACATTGTTTGTTACGTCTGGAGTGAAAATCGTTCAACAAAATGGAGGAAGACTCTTGTAAACATATATCCGATGAGGCTTCCGAGGATGAGTCCAGCTACGATGTCTTTGGGATAATGAACGCCGACAACCATCTGTGCCCAAATAATAATAAAGACCCAGATCAAAAAAAATAGGGCCTGTGTTTTGGAAAAATAGCCACTTCCTATCCAAAAGACAGCAAGTGCCATGTGATTGGTGGCATGGGATGATGGAAAACTGTAGGATTTCGGACAATGATCAATGAGGAGCTTGAATCCAAGAAGAGGCTCCTGGCAAGGTCTTAAGTGTGCGAAATACGGCTTAAGGATATGAGAGGATACAATATCGCCAAGTCCTGCAGAAAGTGCCGAAAAGACAAGAAAGGCTATGGCGACGTTCTTTTCGTGTCGCATAAATAGATAGATTCCTATTAGAATGTATAAGGGAATCCATGTCATTTTGTTGCGCAGGACAATTGCCAATGCATCAAATGATGCTGGAGTAAATGATTGTATCTGATGAAGCCATTCTGCTCCCATTGGAAGTTATTTTTTTTGAGCAATCATTATTAGTCGAGGGGAACGTTGCTTATCAAAATAGTTGAGCGAGTAGTCTCCAAAAACCTCCTTGCAAAGGATATTATTATCCTTAAAACATTTCATAAAATCCTCTCTGACTAAGCCGAAGACTCTTTCTACGTGTTCTTGCCATTCATCATTTCGCTTAAAACGTATTCGCTTTATAAGGACTCGGTCTTTCACTGACCGTTCGATGTGATATCGGACTCCATTTTTCTCAACAATTTCTTCGGCTTTCATTTTAGCAACGGCAGGAAAGACATTAATAAAGTCAATAATCAGTAGGCCATTCGTCTTTAAGCAAGCTACAGCATTTTTTAAGGGAAGCATATTCTCTTCCATGCTGTCAAAGTAGCCCAAACTGGTAAACAGACTTGCAATTAAGTCAAAGTTGCCGAAAGGAAAAGGTTCTCGCATATCATGAACATGGAATGCTAGACTATTTGCATTTTTATTCTGGGCTTGTTCAATACTGTTTTTGGATAAATCAAAACCCACCGTAGTATGCCCAAGGTTTGCAAAGGTTTGTGCGTGTCTTCCTTTGCCACATGCCATATCGAGCACTCGCATGTTAGGCCGACTTATGAAATCATGAAGGTTTTGAATAAATGATTCAGCTTCTTTTTGATTTCGGTGACTGTAGAGTGTGTGATAGTCTTCGGAATCAAACCATTCTTTAAACCAAGAATTTATTGGCATGGCGGGATTTAGCGTGTTTAATTGATGGAAGATACATATCTTCAATTACTGAACAACCTTGTTTATGGCTTTAATGAAAAGAATATCAGGAATTCGGGGGACCATCGGTGGATTCTTGGGTACGGGGCTAACTCCTTATGACGTTGTAGTATTCGCTTCAGGCTATGCGCAATATGTTTTATCTCAACATGGAAAAGGTAGTATCGTCGTAGGTCGAGACGCTCGCATCTCTGGAGAAATGGTGTCTTCACTTGTTATTCGAACCTTGCAAGGCATGGGCTTGGATGTGGTTGATTTAGGGCTTGCAACAACACCAACGACCGCTTACATGGTGTCATCTAGCAATGCAATAGGTGGCATCATCCTGACCGCAAGCCATAATCCAAAGCACTGGAACGCCCTGAAAATGCTTGATGAAAATGGAGATTTTGTATCCGAGGAAGCTGGCAAAGAAATTCTGAGGCTCAGTGATTTATCAGATTTTCAATATGCAAAGGTTGATCAACTCGGTAAGGTGGAGACTTTTGATGAGGCCTTAGACCGACATATTGAGCACATTCTATCTTTAGATTTGGTAAATCCAAAGGGAATTCGAGCCTTAGATCTCAAAATTGTAGTCGATGGAATAAATTCGATTGGTTCGTATGCTGTCCCAAAATTATTAAATGCACTAGGTGTAGAAAACGTCAGTGTAATTTTTGAAGAAATGAATGGTGATTTTAGCCATAATCCAGAACCACTTCCAGAACACTTAACGGAGTTATCCAATGTGGTTAGGCGTGAACAAGCAGACCTTGGTATTGCCGTGGATCCTGATGTAGATCGCTTAGCTTTTGTGCGTGAAGACGGTGAACCTTTCGGAGAGGAATATACCTTAGTGGCTGTAGCCGATTATGTCTTAGGCAATACTCCAGGTTCAACAGTGAGTAATATATCCTCATCCAGAGCCTTAGGGGAGGTTACAAGGAGCCATGGTCAAACCCACTATTCATCTGCTGTTGGGGAAGTGAATGTGGTACAGAAGATGAGAGAAGTGGATGCGGTCATTGGAGGAGAGGGTAATGGTGGAATAATCTATCCTGAAAGCCATTATGGGCGGGATGCCCTAGTCGGTATTGCACTTTTCCTATCGCATCTTGCCCATGAAAAAAAGTCCATATCTGCTCTCTCTGCTAGCTACCCAAAATATCTCATGAGTAAGCAGAAGATGAATTTAGATCCTTCGTTACAGTTTGATACCGTTATTCAGGCCTTAAAATTTAAATACAAGCAATATGTAATTGATGAATTAGATGGGCTAAAAATTACATTTGATAATGATTGGGTTCTCATACGTCCATCTAATACAGAGCCTATTTTACGGATCTATTCAGAGGGGAATAGTCAGAATCTAGCAGATAATATTGGACGCCAAATTATGCAGGATATAGAGGAAATTCGACGGCAAAACGTGGCTTGATATGAAGACGGTTTATTTCGATCATGCTGCAACAACCCACCTCTATCCCGAGGTTTCTAGCCGTTTGTCTGTCACACAGAATGAATGTTTTGGTAATCCGTCTTCAAGCCATTCCGGAGGCAGAAAGGCTAAAGCCCTCATTGAAAATGCTCGACGAAGTATTGCTAAGGAATTAGCGGTAAAAGCAAAGGAGATTGTGTTTACAGCTTCGGGAACGGAGGCGAACAATTGGGTTATTAAACACGCTGCAGCTCATTTAGGAATTCGGCATGTCATCACGTCGAAAATTGAACACAAATGTGTAGCAAGGGCCATTGAATACGTTCATGGTCAAGGGGCAGAGGTGACGTATTTAGAGAATAATGACCAGGGCGTAATATCTTTTTCGGCGCTCGAAATAGCATTAGCTAAAACTGAGCATCCCACTTTGGTAGCCATAATGCATGCTAACAATGAGCTAGGAACTTTGCAGCCTGTCAAGGAAATCGGTGAGTTGTGCCAAAAGTATGGTGCATTATTTTTCAGTGATACCGTTCAAACAATTGGTCATTATGCTTTTTGTCCCCGAGACTACCATATGGATTTTTGTTCGGCCTCTGCGCATAAATTTCATGGGCCGAAAGGAGTGGGTTTTGTCTACATTAACGAAAATCAAAAATTACAACCTTGGATACTCGGTGGGGGGCAAGAGTATGATTATCGATCAGGCACAGAAAATGTTCATGGAATTGATGCTATGGCATTGGCCTTGAAGCTTTCTAATGCTAAGGAAAATCAACACAAAAAACATGCATTGCACCTAAAGGAAGCCCTGTGGGGGGGCATTCAAGAAGTTTTTCCTGATGCGTATCAAAACGGGCATCCAACCGCTTGTCTTTACGGTGTGCTAAACGTCTCTTTCCCTGTTCATGTGCCCAAAGAACAACTTCTTTTTGAACTTGATATGGCCGGTATTTATGTAAGTGGGGGAAGTGCCTGTTCATCAGGGGCGGCAAAGGATTCCCATGTTCTTCAGGCAATAGGACATGATGATGCTCGAAAAGCGATACGATTTTCTATCGCCTACTCCAATACAATGGATGATGTCCAGCATCTGGTAGAAGCCCTAAGATCGCTCAAAGCTCGATATCAAAGGAATTCTGTTTCTGCCTAAAGTTTGCTTAGGAATTCCGCGAGGTCAACTCCGTCGGCATAGTCTAAAAGGCTTGGATTTTGAGCTTGTCCAAGATTTCCGAGCTTCTTTGAAACTTTTGTTTGAAGGGAATTTTTGTGCTTCTTTAAAAAACTATGTATATCGCCCTCAGTCTTCCATCGTGAAACATTTACACAGGTCAATGGTGGATTCAAGTCTTCAACTTCACGAAGGGTCAACCAGCCATCACTAAAGGATACTTCTTTATTCATTAAGCTGATCGTATACCTATATTGGTGGTTTTCTTTCCAGAGGTGTTCACTAAGTTCAGGGTATAAGCTTGAGCAAGCTTCAAAAATTGGGTCTAAAGGAAATTCTTCTGGAACAATAAGGTGGTGAATGTTTCGGCAGCCCATGCCGTGATAACGCAAGATATCTTCAGCAAGCTTTTCAAAGTCATTCTTTTTTTCCTTGCCTCGTAAAATCCCAACGCTTCGCCGGTTGCGACGGAATACGTGAGGCTTCTTGCCAAAGTATTGCGTAAAAAAAGGTTGCGCTTGGTCACTTCCAGTGGCAATTGATGCGTCAAAAAGTGAAATTCGATCTGATTTAAGCAGCACTCGATTGGGCAAGTGTTTACAGATTAGTTCAATAAAGAATTCAGTTAACACGCTGTCTTTACTCGAGGGTTTAACCAAAGCGTTATGTCCTGCCAGCAGGATACAGATAAGATCGCTAGCGAAGCTAAGCGGAATATTTCCTGACGGGATCAGGGCAATGGTTTTACCATTTGTATTATCCTTGCAAGACGCTAAAAATGCCTTCATCGCTGATTCCTTTAGGAGTCCATTATTTATGCATTGAATTCTATGATTAATCTGAGGTTTTGTAAACCATGCATTCTCTTGTAAAGCCCTATAATAAGGTACTTCTTCAAGCTCCATACTGAGGGCAAATTCCTCTTTAACTTGTAAAAGTGCCTCTAATGTTAGATACGAACGCATAAATGTCGATAATTTATGATGACGAAAGTACTTGATTATGCTTGATTACGTTAAGAGCTTGTTATCTTTCTACTCGATGACTAAATGTAAGCCTATTGCCATCCTTTTTGGGGGAGTTTCGGAAGAAGGTGCTATTTCTGCTGCAAGCGCCCGAAATCTCTTTAAAGCTATCGATTGTACACGGTATAATCCTTTTCTAGTGGAGCTCACCAAGGATAATACCTGGAAGGTTCTTGGCGAAGACGATGTGGTACTTAGAGAACGTCCAATACATGACTTACGCGGCGTTGGTGAAGCTGATCGACACCCCTATGATTTTGACATCGCCATAGTGCTTATTCACGGTGCACCTGCCGAAAATGGCAAACTACAACCCCTTCTTGAAGCGCAGGGCATAGCCTATTCCTGCTGCTCAATGAAAACGTCGTGCCTAACTTTTGATAAACAGCTTACCAAAGTTGTTGCTCAGTCAATCAATGTCCGATGTGCAAAGGGGCAGTCATTGCATCGAGAGGAGATAAGTACATTTCATTGTACACTTGATTTTCCAGTTATCGTGAAGCCCAATGAGAGCGGTTCGAGTTATGGTGTGCATAAAGTAGACAGCAAGGATGCGTTAGAGGCTGCGCTTTGTGATGCAGGGAAATATTCTGATAAAATACTTGTGGAAGAATTTATTATTGGGCGAGAAGTTGCCGTAGGACTCATCCAGCTTAATGATGATTTACATGTTTTTCCAATTACGGAGATCATTCCAGAGGGTTCATTTTTTGACTTTGAAGCTAAATACGAGGGTAAATCCCAAGAGATCACTCCTGCGCCCATTGATGAGGAGGTAAAAATCGTTTTACATAATCGGGCAAAAAAATTATACGAAGCCTTTTCGCTGCAAGGCATCGTTCGAATTGATTTCTTTGTAGCAAAAGAGGATGTATTTTTAATCGAAATCAACACAATTCCCGGTATGTCTGCAGCGAGTATAATCCCTCAACAATGTGCGGCCTATGGATGGTCACTTCAGCAACTGACGAATCATATGATTGATTCGGTATTGCTTGGTCATGGCGTAAATCAATCCAGTACGATATGAAATATAGAGGACTTATTATATCGACACGACTGCTTTTGGTTTTAGTGAATATCTTGTTCGCGGCGTTCGTATTTTATTTCTTTTTGAAGAAGTCTCATTATGCCTTATATGAATCTACAGCGCACGGTGACGAGTATATAGTAGCAAACTATGAAAATGCAAAACTTGAAGATGCTATTATGGCAGGATCGCTCCACGGCTTGCAATTTATTGTGGTCGACTCAATATATGATCCTAGCTATCCTAAAGGTGTAATTATAAAACAAAACCCAAGTCCGGGATCACGTGTCAAGCGTAATAGAAAAATCTACGTGAACATCACCACTGCATCGGTGCCTATTCGTGAAGTAGATTTTAGGGACTTTGACCATATGGAGAAGACCCTTCAAAGAGTGTCTGATTATTACTCAATGCAGATGTTCCCAATAGATACGTTGTACAATTCGGTTTGTATTACCCCGGGATCTGCACCGAAAGTGCTTGAACTTCGTCACAAAAACAAGGTTATTGAAGGCACGCAAAAAATTCCATTAACCGATACGATTCAAATTGTAGTCGAAAAGCCAATGTATCGCTTTTATAATGCGCCACAGCTCATTGAGTTACCTTTTAGCGCAGCCATGGACGTCTACAATCAATGGTCCAGCAGAATAACGGAAGAAAATTGTGGCGTTCGTCTCAGGATATATGTGGAACTAAGTGGTTTTGAGAAGCCTATGGAATACGGTTCTGAGGTTGATTCTTTGTTTAACAATGGTCTGATTTCAGCCAATGAATATTATGCCATTGACGATTACATTGTAGTATTCCAAAGTCATTTCAATAAGGGGTCATTAGTGGATGCCTCTAAGTCTCAAGAAGTCCAAGCCAATAGTGATTTTAGAATCTATTTAAATGCAACTATGACGCCTCAAGATATCCAGATACTAGCGCAGAAAGGTTATCGTCGTTATGCAAACATGATTAATAATGCCAACACGTTCTAGTTTTAGCTACCAAATTATTGTACGAGGAGGTCTTGTATTTATCTTGTCATTTATCGGATTTTTTTCGGTAAGTTCCCAGCGTGAAAGCCTAAATAATGAGTATAATTCGATGATAGGATATACTGGCTTGAGCGATGTTAAATCGGCCAACGCTGAATTAAGTATTCCTGTCCTTTATCTTTTGGATACCTTTAGTCTTCCCTTTATCGATGACTTCTCAAGTGATCGGTCGACTGCACGATATTCCTCCATTACTTCGGATACCTTATATTATGTGACAGGTGATTGCCTTTATAGTTTGCCGGGTATCGACTTGTCTTTTGAATCAATGCATACGGATACTGCGTGGTCATATTCTTATGATTCGGTTGCAGGACAATTAGATAGTACTGCTCTTCCAGCGCAAACAATCATACAGTGGGAAAATATTGGATGTCAATTTACTTCCTTGGATACGCTCTTTTTGTGGCCTGAATATTATCGCTATACCTATGACTCGCTTGGGGTAATTACAGATTCTTCTGTAGTTGCGGGTGATACCACACTGTTAATATCGTCACTCGTTGTTGAGTATTATGCTTCTTTGGTTAAATGGCAAAATAATGGAGCCTATATCAACTCGACCTATCCAATTTTTCCTCCGAGCATAGGCTGTGCTACATTAGATGGGCTTAGCGCAACGGGTATGCCTTATGATAAAAGCAATACAGAAACTTATGGGGTGGCTGACTATTTGACTTCGTCGCCTATAAATCTAGAGGGGTTGAGTAACGATTCCAGTGTTTATCTAAGTTTCTTTTATCAGCCTACAGGTCGTGGAAATTTTCCTGATGCTGAAGATTCATTAGTGGTTGAGTTTCTCAATGAGGCAACCGGACAATGGGTTAATGTATGGAGTAGCCAAGGAATTGATTCTGCGGAAGTTCCACCCTTTACTCAAGTTTACATTGAAGTAAGGGATACTAA
This sequence comes from Saprospirales bacterium, assembly GCA_002708985.1. Lineage (GTDB taxonomy): Bacteria > Bacteroidota > Bacteroidia > Chitinophagales > UBA8649 > UBA8649. The sequence continues at coordinate 76,827 of PAPS01000004.1, forward strand.
TCTATTGGCTGGTCCAAGGTACTTCTACAATGGCTTTAAGTTTAGATTTAAAAACTACGCTACGCTAGCGGGAAATAACGATCATTGGCATATTGATTATGTCCGTTTAGATCAATCCCGGAATCCTAATTCCTCGGACACATTGATTCAGGATGTTGCCTTTATTGAATCATATCCCAACATCTTTACAAATTACTCCCAAATGCCTTGGCAGCACTTCTTGGCTAATCCTAGCTTGAAAGACACCTTGTCCATTCCGATCCGCGATAACGGACAACTTGGCGGCATAACGGCAGGAGCTATGCCTCTTGAGGCGTACACCATCGAGAATGCAACAGGTGACACGATATATGCCCTAACAGGACAGAACTTTAACCCTACCAGTGTTATTCGCTACCGGGAAATCTTTCCGAATAACGATTTTACTATACCTATGCCACCATTATCGGGTGACACAGCGCAATGGGATGCATCTATTTTCGTGAGTCCTTCAAGTCAAAATGACATTTTAGGTAATGATACCTTACAGGGATTCTTTTCTTTCAGCAAGGAGTTGGCCTATGATGACGGATCTGCTGAGCGTTCCTACGGCGTTGAAGGGGGCGATCAAGTAAAGAAGTTTGCCTATCGATTTGACCCAATCATTGACGACTCAATTTCAGCGCTTCGTTTCCACTTTGGTCATACCGATGTCGATGTAAGTGACATGGTATTTACCATCTATTTATGGGATTCTCTTGAGCTCAATACAACGAATCCTTATGAAAATGTAGTCTACGCGCTCGCTAATGTCACACCAACCTATGTTGATTCCTTAAATGGATTTACAACCTTTTCATTGGATTCTCTAATTCCTTTTACACGAACAATGTATGTGGGATGGTCTCAAGTTGACAACCGAAATTTACAACTGGGTTTTGATGTGAACAGTGGAAAGGGGAGAAACAATATGTTCGTTAATCTTTCTAACCGCTGGGAGGCCTCTTCGATTAATGCCATCGGAAGTCCTATGATTCGTCTTGTCCTTAATGATAAGGCGGACTCTATACCTAGCGATGTAGATGAGGTAACCAATCGATGGAGGCTTTCTGTTTTTCCAAATCCGGCTTCAGAAACCATTTTTATCCGTGGTTTGGAATGCGTGAATGAAGAGCATTGCCAATATAATATTATTGATAGAATGGGTCGTCTTATTCAGAAAGGTATGGTAGCTGAAAATGGCATTAATCTGAAGGAATTATCAAGTGGTACCTATCTTCTGATGATTCAGCAGAATAGTAATCATGTCGTTGGTCATTGTATTCAATTTGTAAAACCTTAACAAAGCGCTGGTGGTGAAAGAAAGTATCATTTTATATGATGGACATTGCATGCTTTGCTCTAGGTTTGTGCAGTATGTTCTTCGTCATGATGATCGCAAGTTATTTCGTTTTTGCCCAATTCAGTCAAGTAAAGCCAGCGATCTTCTTAATAAGGCAGGTTATACGGATTTAGTGGATTTAACTACCATATTTTTAATCGCTCCTACCGGTGTTCAAACTGAGTCCACTGCAGCTCTTCGGATCTTTTGCAGTCTTAAGGGCTTATCCCCCTTGCTTGGACTGGGCTGGGTTCTGCCTTCTATTGTTCGCGATGCGATCTATCGGTTGATTGCTCAAAATAGAATTCGTGTTTTTGGTGCTCGAAAAGAATGTTTTCTTCCTGATGCTTCGTGGTCAGATCGATTGATAACTGATTTAACAAAAAATAATGGCTAAGGGTCCTTCTGCATGGCGTAAAATGTTCTTGCCTCTAGGCATTGCCTTTTTTTTGATAGCAGTGGCTTTAGCCTACTTTGCCTTTATTGTCTGGGGTGGAACAAATGTCGTTAAGGATGATGTTTTTATTCTTGATGAAATGATGTCTATTGAAGATGTGATGGATAAACTCTCTAAAGAAGGATTTGTCAAGCATAAGAAAGGTATGCTATGGCTTGCTGAGCAAAAAAAAATTAAAGAAGTTTTTCCCGGGTATTATTCGATTGATCCTTCGATGAATAATAATGACGTATTAAATGTATTGCGTCAAGGAAAATTCCAAAGCAATGTTGTCTCCGTGACGGTACCCGAGGGAAAGTGGAGGCCAGAGGATGTTGCGGTATCAATTGCTCATCAATTAAATTTAGATGGTGCTGCAAAAAATCAATTTGTGTCTGAGTTATTGGGATATTTTTCGTCCTATAAGCCTAATCCATCGTTGTCTAGCAATTGTGCATACACCTGCATTGCCGAGGTTGATAAGGAACTTCCCAACTTTTTTGAGTCAATTATACCTAATACCTATTCTTTTGAGCGCACGGCTACAGCAGAAGATGTATACGGCCGTTTACTAGATGAGCAAGCGATTTGGTGGGATTCGGAATTTAGGGTGGCCAACTTAAATCGGCTTGGTCTTTCTCCAAAGGATATCGTAATAATTGCCTCCATTGTAGAAAAAGAAACCAACTATTCTGAGGAAAAAGGTGATCTGGCGATGGTGTACATCAATCGAATCGCCAGTCCCAACGAGTCTGCTGGCTATCTTCAGGCCGATCCAACTAGTAAATTTGCTGTCGGGGAACTTTACTTACGAAGAGTAACCAAGAAAGAAACAAAATGCGATTGTCCCTTTAATACCTATAAAAACAAAGGGCTTCCTCCTTCTCCAATTTGCCTGCCATCAAAGGAAACCATAGATGCAGTGCTTAATGCGCCGTCTCATGAGTTTTATTTCTTTTGCGCTGACCCTGCTAATTTCAACCTACCACGTGACCAGCACAAACATATTTTATCAAAGAGTTATGAGGAGCATAAAGTTGTTGCAAGGGCGTATCAGTTAGCCTTAGATGAATACCTGCGTAAAAACCCCTGAGCAATGAACAATGCCTTTCGATATGATATACGGGTTCGCTATGAAGAGACAGATGCCATGGGCATGGTATATTATGGAAATTATGCGCGCTATCTTGAAGTAGTGCGTGCGGAAATGATTCGAGCTGAAGGTCTATCTTATGCATTAATGGAAGAACAAGGCGTTCTAATGCCCGTACTGCGCATGAATATAACATATCGCGGTATTGCTGTTTACGATGATCTTATTCAAGCTAAGGCTATTATTCTTGGAGAAATCGGCAAGACGATAACTTATAAAACGGAATTGATTGTGAAAGACCAGCTAATTAATGAAAGTGAAGTGGAATTAATCTTTTTAGATCGATCACATAGGCGACCAGTGGCTTGTCCTTCCGCTTTTGTCGCGGCATTAGAAAAATATTGTGTCCTCTAAATTCTGTTATGATGATTATTTATTGGCTAGTAACCTTCGTACAGGTGGTAATTGAGAGTTTTCGAAAGCATCCCATTGATCTTCGGGCGCAGGCTGTGGCCTTTAGTTTTTATGTAGCCATTTTCCCTTTTATTTCCCTCTTTTATGAAGTAGTCGATCAACTTGATGATAAACTTTCCATGGTTCATTTTGAGCCGAGTATTTCTTTTTTGTTTCCTTCGAGTATAGGAAGTAGTGTTTTTGTGGACAATGTGTCGCATGGTTATGATAGCCAATCTATATGGACGGTATTACTCAGTGTTGTGATGTTGCTATACTTTACATCAAAGGGAATGGTCATGCTGATCCGTGCTATGAATAAGGTCGAAAATCACTATGAATCCTGGGGTTATTTTCGTAATAAGTCAGTGGGTTTTGGCTTGACCATTATGCTCCTCACAAGTGTTATACTTCTTTTTGGACTTAATGCCTATGCGCTACAGCAGTCCTCAACTTTCCATTCTATTATTACTGGTCTAATTAAATTCGCTCTTTTGGTGCTTAATATTGCGTTGATTCACCGCTATGGTAGCAGTATCAAGCGAAAAGAGCGTTTCTTTTCACCAGGCACCTTCCTGACCGCAATCGGCCTCTTTGCGCTGTCTATCATATACAGTTGGATTCAGACACACTTTTTTGCCCACAAGTCGGTCGGTGGAATTATTGGCCAAAATCTATCCTTGCTGCTCTGGCTTTACTTCTGCGCAATCTTCGTTCTGCTCGGGCACGATATTAATGATGCTATTACTCAGACGAGAGCAAAACACATTGCAGAAAAGTAACAGTGTACAAGGAATCTTCTGCTGTGGAAGAAATAGCATCCAACTCGTCTAAGAGTTGTTATATTTGCTGTGTAAGGTGCTTGGTAAAAGAAGTGAAAAGGGAATATGGTGAAAATCCATAGCTGTCCTCGCAACTGTAAGTCCTTGAGGCTTATGCAACAGTCCACTGTGACAAATATATAGTCATGGGAAGGCGCATGAGATGGGATAAGTCAGGAGACCTGCCTTACAGTATTTTTAATAGGGTGCCGAGGAGTGCACGCTCTAAATGACCTTTCTATGGTACGTTTTTGTATGGGGCTATTTGCTCTACTCTCTAGTGTGGTATACGCACAGAATTCTTATGTTTTTAATGCTTCAAACTTTGTTGTTGGTGATGGACCAGATACGGCCTATCTGGTCGTAGACTTCCAATCAGCCGGCGCATCGGACCCACCATCATCTTTTTATTGGTCGGTGGCATTTGAAGACTCAATACAAGGTTCATCCTTGCTAACCATGGTTGACAGCGTCGATGAAAATCTTTCCGTTGAATTTGTGGGTGACTTTGTTGACTCTATATCTCTTGGTACAGACTACGTTGGCAAAAATGGTGTGAATGGATTTTACTGGGGTATTTGGAGTGATACAATAGGTGGTAATCGCTGGGTAATTAATTCAGGCTCATCAGAATGGGTTCAACCCAACACCTATTATGGTCTTTCTTTTACAGATTTTGCTCCAGCAGTTACTCCTGATACTGCCGTCGCAGTAAATGATGTGCGTGACTTTTCATTTTTAGATATCCAACTATGGTCAGGGGCAGGGAGTGACTCCGCAATTCTTGTTATCGACTTTTTAAATACTTCGGGCATTCCTGAATCTTTTGCTTGGGGTATCCTATTTAATGATAGTATTTCAGCAAATGAGTTATTACAGCTTGCCGATCAGTTAAATCCCGACCTCCAAATTGGAATAGCGGGAATATACCTTAATGATATTGTATACCAAGGAATTGAAGGGCTAGCAGGAAGTCCAAATTATTGGAATACCTGGTCGAGTACTACGAACGGGTATTGGATAACAAATGCTGGACTATCAACTGTTCTAAATAATGGAGATTGGTTTGGATGCTCTTATTCAAACTATCCACCGGCTATTTTTCCCCGCTCTCCAAAACCCGCGCTAGTAAACAATATGTATACCTACAATAAGTCGAACTTTGTCATTGGATCAGGGTCAGACACAGCTTACCTTGTTGTAGACTTCCAGTCAGCCGGTGCTTACGACCCACCTTCATCCTTCTATTGGTCGGTGGCTTTCGATGATTCCATAGCAGGATTTCAAATGGTTAATGATGTAATTTTTGCTGACGAGAACCTTAATATTTTCGATATTTTTGGCAATATTGATAGCGTTTCGTTGGGCGGTGATTACACAGGTAAATCATTAGAAAATAATAAGGCGTGGGCTTTCTGGAAGAGTTATGCTGGATCCAACCGATGGACACTTTCCTCCTCATGGACAGACCGAGTCTATCCCAACGAATACTACGGCTTATCCTTTACAGATACAGCTAACCTTGTCGGGCCTGATACCGCTGTGGCTATCAATAATCCAATTGATTTTACAGCAGAAAGTCTTGTTGAGTGGGCAGGATCGGGTAGTGATTCTGCTATTCTAGTTATTGATTTTCTTAATGAGTCAGGTCTTCCAAAGTCCTATGCTTGGGGCTTATTATTTAATGATAGCATTAGTGCTGAAGAGTTGTTACAATTAGCAGAGCAGACCTACTTTGCCTTATCAGTTGATGCTGCTGGAGGTTTTCTAAATGATATCATCTACCAAACTGATTCAGGCTTAGCAGACAATCCGTATTATTGGAGTACTTGGTCGACTACCACAAATGGCTATTGGATGACCAATGTAGGCCTATCGACTGTGATTAAAAATGGGGATTGGTTTGGATGTTCTTATCCGAATTACCCTCCAAATATCTTCCCAAGGTCACCTGTCCCTGCGCAAGGAGTCAATCCTGGGATTGAAATTCTTGATGCCAATTTGCTTAAGGTGTGGCCTAATCCAAGTGCTGAATCCGTCGAGATAACTTGTGATTATCCGATTAAAAGTATTGATGTTATTCGGAGTAATGGTCAAGGCGTAAAATTTGACGTCATTTACAATCGTATTGAGTGGCTAACTTCTTGGAAGGGTATCGCCTTAGTGGTGGTTACGCTGAAGGATGGTCGATCTGTGATTAAGCCTATACTGCGTTTATGATTCTAAGACTTACCGTGTTGATGGCCCTCATTGCTCGTTGGGGCTGGTCTCAAATAAGTTATACGGACCCTGCTATTATGTTCTGGGGAGATAGTGTTCAAATCGTGCGTGGATATCAGGACCTTGCAGATACTTCGCTAGGCGTAGCGGGTTATGGCATGGTATCAGATGCGCTTGGAGAAGCGGATGGTAATGTTGTGAGCCTTGGTGATGGGGGAGAGGCTACTTATTTTTTTGCTTCAGGAATTCCGAATGGTAGTGGACCTGACATAGCCATTTTTGAAAATGCTATGGATATGGGAGACGGTCAGTTCTTTGCGGAGCTCGCATTTGTAGAAGTATCTGTAGATGGCATTGAGTTTTATCGATTCCCTTGCCAATCACTTACCCAGACCAATGGGCAAATTAACGGTTTTGGAGGTATCATGGCCTATGACATTCAAGGGTTTGCAGGTATTCACCCAGCTCAAATCGGGACGCTTTTTAATCTAGAAGAAATCGATGCACTTGACCCATTGGATACGATTTACTTTGTTCGATGTGTTGATGTAATTGGAATTGTAGACCCTTCATTGGGGAGTTACGATAGTCAGGGAAATCTTGTAAATGATCCTTACCCTACGCCTTATGCTTCTTCTGGTTTTGATATCGATGCAGTGGCATATGTCAAGGATTATAATGCACCTACGTCTATAGAAACTATCGCTAATCTTTCTAATTCAGCAATAATCCTCAATGCAGGACAACCACTAACTTCTTATATCAATGATGAACTTTGGGTAGTAGACACAAAAGGAATGAAGACTCCGATAACGTCACAGACAGAGGTGATTAAAGGCTATCAGTGGATTGTAGAATACAACCAATTAGGTAATCAATGGACAGTTGTCGAGGTTATTTTAGGCGTGTAGTATTTCTATTTGTTTCGTGCATGGGATTTGCATCGAGCTATGGCCAACTGCTTGAACATGATTCGATTGTGGTCAGTGAGGACTCTACCGCGTTCTCAGAAATGCTTTGCGGTGTCGTCATTCGACCAATTCCGCTTTCTAATTTTCCGTCACTTCATAAGGCCCTAAATCCTAAAATAGAGTCAAGTTTAAATAGCTTTGCTTCAGAAAAGGGTATTCAAATCAGGCATTATGGCACAGGTCAGCTTTCCAGCCTAAGCTTTCGAGGAATGTCTGCTGCTCATACCCAGGTCTCATTTAATGGACTTAGAATTAACTCTCCTGATATCAGCCAAGTTAATGCGAGCATCTTACCCTTGAGCGGTCGTGAGGATTTATCATTTGATGCTAGTCATGTTACTGCGGGTGGCATGCTTAATATTGCATCACCTCAACTAAGTCAAAATGCTTTAAGGATACGACAGGTTATGGGTACATATCGCCACATAGCCCATGATGTCGGATGGGATAAAGTCTATGACAATGGATATCTATCAGTTACTGGGGGGTATGACTTTACGAAAAATAATTTTCGCTATCAGGTGATGAGTCTTCCTGGCCAGCCCTATCAGCGATTGCAAGATGCGGATACGAGAAGGGCATTCTATCAGGCACATTGGAGGAACATGCTTTGGGTTGGCGGACGAAGCGAAGGATATCTCGAGCTTTCGTCGTACACCCAACATTCTAATGCAAGCATACCGCCTACAGTTTTCGAATTGCGCAGTACTGAATCCATTCGTGAGCTAAATACTGGCCATGTTGCACAGGCTAACATCTACTTAAATACAAAAACATTGTGGGATATATATTATGCGCCGCTTGTAGGTTTGCGGACGTATCAAAGTCAGTTCTCGTTATTTGAGGGTAGTGAACTTAAAGAGAATCGATCCCGATCCGCTCAGTTATCCAATCGATTAGAATTGAGCTGGCGTAAGAAAATCTTTCTATCCTATCAGGGTAATCTTTATTATGATAGGCTTACTACCAATAACTACGGTGGAAGCCAATATCGTCAGTGGGAAATCAATGAGTCCTATCGAATAAGCTGGCACCTCAAACCTTGGTTCAAGACAAAGCTGCAAGCCAATCTTGTCGCATTAGAAAATTATAGTCCTAGATTGCTGCCTCAAGGAGAGGTATCAGGATCTGTATCTTTTGGACAAGAGGACACCGGCCAATATGCCAGTCCAACAAAACCCTTTACACTATCGTATTCCTTAAATTATTGGCAGTCTCAGCGTTGGCCATCGCTGAATGACCGATATTGGATAAACAGTGGGAATCCTGATCTACGTCCTGAGTTTAGTCAAACAGGGGAGTTATCGCTTGCCGTAGAACAAAATAATAGAGCCCTTCTTCAGTTGAAGACGTATTACTCGCATTTGACGGATTACATATTGTGGCTGCCTCAGTCCTCTCAGCAATGGATGCCAGAAAATATTGGGGAAGTCCGAAGCTATGGGGGTGAGCTAACGCTTGGTGTACGAAGGGATTTTAATCGGATGCATTTGGCTTGGTCTAGCACGTTGGCCAGGCGCTATATTGAAAAAATATCAGCACAAGGCGTCGTTGATCGAGTGCCCTATATTGCGAACTATCAGTGGGATAGCAAAGTAACATGGTCTTGGCGCGATTGGATTGTGCAAACGATAATACAGGGAGAATCATCCCGCTACGTTGACCAATCGACGACGTTAAGTCCCTATACTACCTGTAGTTTATATGTTGCTAAAAATTGGCGATGGAAAAATCAACGCCTTGAAACATCTTTTGCTTGGAATAACGTTACGTTTACACAATATCAAACCATTGTTGGATATGCGACACCACAAACTGCCCTTGATGTCACGCTGGCTTGGCATCTTACTCCTTAGTCTACTCCTAATTGCAGGATGTAAGAAAGACGACTTCGTCTGCCTTGATGGTCTTGTAGTTTACGAGGCCGAATCCCTTGCAGAAGGTATAGATTTATCAGATTACGTCATTATTGCATGTGAAGGTGGCTTTACACGAGGTAATGCATCCATTGATTTGTATAATCCATCTAATGGCGATCTTCTTCCTAATGCCTTCGCTGATCAGGCAGGTTATGCCCTTGGTGATATTCTACAAGATGTCTATTGGACAAATAATGATTTGATTTTAGTAGTGAATAATTCTCAAAAAATTGAGATACTCGATCCGAATAATCTAAGGCTGCGAAAAACCATTGCAGGCTTTGTATCTCCGAGGTATGTCCATATAAACGATGAGGGAGCAATTTATGTATCAGACCTGTTTAGCCGTCAGTTTATTCGTAGTGACCCCCAATCGGGTTGTATTAATGCTTCCATTGATCTCTATGGATGGACAGAGTATATTTTTCCCTATCGTTCAAACGACCTAGCGGTACTCCATCGATCAGTATATGGTCAGGGCTCACCGATATCGGAAGTGTTATTATTGTCAGAGGATTTAGAATTAAGAGATAATATTATACTTCCGGAAGATCCTATCCAAATGGTAAAAGGAAATGAAGATCATCTATTCTACGTCCTGTGCTTAGGGAATGCCTCTAATGATATCGCAGGTCAGATTGTTGAAGTCAATTTGTTAAACAAAACAACAAGAGAAATTATTCGCTTTAATGAAGACCGCCCCAATCGTATTGCCTTCGATAAAAATTATAATACCCTATATTTTAACCTGACCTCGGAAATCTTCAAAATTGTGGGTGATACTCTGCCTTCCCTGGCTTGGAATACAACGGCGCAGTCAATCTATGGTCTCAGCATTTTGAATAATGGGGATGTCATTGTATCGGATGCCAAAGATTTTGTCAGTAATGGAGCCATTGAGCACTATGATGCTAACGGAAACTTGATTCGAAGGGTAGACGTGGGTTATGTGCCTTCCGAGGTGGTGGATCACCCCTGATATCTCTATTGGATTACTCCGCTGCCTATAAGGGAGTCTTCGGCATACCATGCTACAAACTGTCCTGGGCTTATACCTCGTTGGGCTAAATCAAAATCAAAGGTGATGTGATTATTACTGCGTCGAATGGTAACTTCTTGAAGTGGCTGGCGATATCGGATTCTTGCCTTTCCTTTCCATGTCTCATCTTTTTTGAGTTGGTCATTGGGATTCACCCAGTGGCATTTGGATAAAGGAATCGACATTTTATCTCTATTGAGTCCAGGGTGGTCTTCTCCTTGCCCTACAAAAATGATGTTCTCCTCGACATTGGTGCCGAGTACAAAGAGCGGTGTTTCATAGCCTCCTATGCCAAGTCCACGTCGCTGACCATATGTGTAGAAATGAGCTCCGATATGTTTACCGACAACTTTGCCATCATTTTTATCAAATTGATAAGGTGTATAACCCCAATCTTTTGAAAACATAGTATGATTTCGTGTTATCTCAATCACATCCCCCTCTTTTTTAGCTAATTTTTGCTGTAAAAAGTCTGGTAGACGAACTTTTCCAATAAAGCATAGTCCTTGAGAATCTTTCTTTTGGGCAGTGGTTAACCCTAATTTTTCTGCTATGGTCCGCACCTCATGCTTCTCAAATTCTCCAATAGGGAAGAGGGCATGCGCCAATTGATCTTGATTGATTTGACAGAGAAAATAGCTTTGGTCTTTATTTTTGTCCTTACCTGCGATAAGTTCAAAAGTGGTCTCGCTCTTATCATTGGTTTTTGTCCTCTTACGGCAGTAATGTCCTGTGGCGACATAGTCTGCTCCAAGTTTCTGAGCGAAGTCCAAGAAGATGTCAAACTTTACTTCTCGGTTGCATAAGACATCAGGATTTGGTGTGCGCCCGGCTTCATATTCTTGAAACATATAGTCAACAATGCGTTCTTTGTACTCCTTGCTGAAATCAATTGTCTGAAATGGTATACCAAGTTTTTCGGCAACAAGAAGTGCGTCATGAGAATCTTCTAGCCAAGGGCAATCGTCGGATATGGTGACGCTATCGTCATGCCAATTCTTCATAAAGATGCCAATGACTTCGTGTCCCTCTTCAAGAAGTTTAGCTGCTGCTACACTGGAGTCAACCCCTCCGCTTAATCCAACAACGACTTTTGCCATACCTTAAAATTACGGCCAAATCTCAATTCATCCCCTTATTTCCGTGTAAGCTTACGAATCCGACAATATTTTGCATCTTCAAGAAGGTTAAGCAATTGATTATGCTTGTTTGGTTGGATCAACATATGGAGGAATGTATGATGGGATGGATGGTTACGGCAGGAGTCATCATGGTATTCCTTATTCTCGGTCCGAGTGCGCCATATGGACGACATGTAAGAAAGGGTTGGGGGCCAACACTCCCCGCCTATATTGGATGGTTTATATATGAGACTCCTGCACTGCTCGGAACATTTATCTTTTTCTACCTCTTTAAAGGTAAAATCAGTGCAGGAACATCAATTCCTCTTATTCTGTGGTCTATTCACTATATCTACCGTGCTTGGATATACCCCTTTCGCATACGGTCTCGATCAAAGCACATGCCCTACATGATTGTCGTGAGTGCGATTGTGTTTAATTTAGGAAACACAACCATACTTGGATGGTCTTTTGCCCAACAAGACCTGGTCTCAATAGGAGAGTGG
>PAPS01000005.1 GCA_002708985.1 Saprospirales bacterium
TTGTGGTAACGATACTTCGAATACCGTTACAATAACAGTTGATCCACCGGTTGTCGGCGGAAACTTGACTGGAAGTGCGACGGTATGTGGTAGCGGAAATAATGGAAGCATAACCTTGGGAGGTGAAGTAGGGAATATAATAGGTTGGGAAACAAGTATAGATGACGGTGGTACATGGACAAGTTTAGCCAATACAACAAACACACAGAATTACACAGACCTTGTTACTACAACGTGGTATCGCGCGGAAGTACAGAGCGGTACATGTGGAAACGCATATAGTGATATTGCGATTGTAACAGTGGACGATCCAGTGATAGCAGGATTACTTTCAAGTGATTCTACAGTGTGTTATCTAAACAACACTGGAACCTTGACGTTATCTGGGACTGTAGGCATTACAGTTGCTTGGGAATCCAATAATGGATCGGGTTGGACTATTGTGGCCAATGCCGGAACGACTTATACTTATTCCGGTTTGTTAGATACAACTCAATATCGATTTATTGCTAGTAATGGTGCTTGTGGTAATGATACCTCAAATGTTGTAACAATCAATGTAGATCCAAATCTTCCTCCTGATGCAGGGATTGTTGTTATCAATAATACGTTAAGTTCAGATACTACAGTATGTGCTGGAGGCAATACAGATACTCTTCGCCTTATTGATATGGTGGGGTCTGTAATTCACTGGGAACAAAGTCAAGATGGCGGCAGCACATGGTTTACTCTAGCAAATACAGATACTTTCCAGGTATTTATTGACCTGCCAACGACGACTTACTATCGCGCATTTGTACAAGGAGGAGCATGTGGGATTGGTTACTCCGATACAGCAATTGTTCGTGTAGATAATATCTCAAACGGCGGATTACTTGAAGAGGATATGGTTGTCTGTGCTGGTAGCAATGAAGATACTCTCATCCTATCAGGCTTTATTGGTGACATAATTTCTTGGGAAATTGATTCTGGCTTAGGTTATCAGTCACTTGGTGTAGTAGGAGACTCCCTAATATTCTCAGATTTGGATACTACAACATCTTACCGTGTTGAGGTGAAGAATGGCGTTTGTCCTTCAGTATACTCTAATGCCGTAACGGTTTCGGTAACGCCAACCACTGTTGGAGGTACTTTAATTACCGCTACACCAACAGTATGTGAAGGGGATAACTCTGGTACGATTTTATTAACGAATTATGTTGGCAATATTACACGCTGGGAATACTCAGAGGACAATGGATCGACATGGACTCCGATTATAGAAACATCTGAATCAATAGCCTATTTAAATATCCTTCGCGAGACACAATATCGCGTATTTATTCAAGCAAGTGGTTGCCCTGATGTCTATTCAAGTACGCTGACCATTTTCGTCGACGAACCTTCTGTTGCAGGCATCTTAGCATCTGATGCTGTAGTTTGTGATTCCGTGCATTCAGGCACATTGACGCTTTCCGGTTCATTGGGTAACTCAATTGTTTGGCAAAGCGTAGATACGGGTGCTGTTAATGATTCCATTCAATTGGGCGGAACGATCTATGACTATGCGAACCTCACAAACACCACCCGTTTTATTGCGATTGTGACCAATGGAGTATGTCCTTCGGATAGCTCGAATGTAGTTGGTGTATTAACGAATTTCACCGAGGCAGATTTTGCCTTTGATAATGTATGCATAGGAGACGAGATGTTTTTTGCTGATGAAAGCTTCATTAAAGACGGCTTTGCCGTTCAACGTAATTGGGACTTTGGAAATGGTACAGGATCGACTATAGAAGATCCCGTGGTGCTGTTTGAAGAGGTTGGAACGTATGACGTTCAATTATCCATTTTAAGTCAAGGTCTTTGTATTGATACAATTATTCAAACGGTTGAAGTTTACCCATTACCTGATTCAACAATAACTAATCTCGGTGATAGTACTTTCTGCGATGGTGATAGTACGATTCTTCGCGGAGAGGACGGTCTATCTTATCTATGGACAACAGGAGACTCTACGCAGTTCCTAACAGTCACTGTGGAAGACTTCTATGGTTTAACAGTAACGGATTCTAACCTTTGTGTTAACTCTAGTGAGGTCTTTATTGAAGTTTGGCCGTTACCTCAAGCGGAAGCTGGTAATGATACGACAATAAGCCTAGGGCAGACAACTATATTAGAGGGTAGTGGGGGAGAGCAATACATGTGGGATCCTCCAACCTTCTTAGATGACTTTATGCTTCAGAATCCGTTATCGAGTCCAGATTCATCCATTCAGTATACAGTACTCGTAACGGATTCTAATGGTTGCCAAAATACAGACAGTGTTTTGATTACTGTCCTGATTGATTATCTTTTCACACCTTCTAACCTAGTTACTCCAAATGGGGATGGATTTAATGACACTTGGTTTGTCGAAAACCTTGTTGATTATCCTGCGTGTGAGGTATTAATCTTTAATGAATTTGGTGAGATTGTATTCCAGGAACGAGAATATGATAACGATTGGGCGGGAGAATTTCAAGGAGCGCGCCTTCCCGATGGCACCTATTATTATATTATTACCTGTCCTGATGCTGCGGCATTGTACAAAGGTCACGTAACGATTCTAAGTCAACAATAAAAACAGGACGATGCGAAAATATACACACATCTTACGCAGTTTTGGATTATTTCTCGGTCTAGCATGCTTTGCTATATCAAGTTATGCTCAACAGGCTTTACCTTTTAATCAATATTATATTGTACCTCAGTGGTACAATCCTGCGACTATTGGTAATGGTGAGGCAACCAACATCTTTTTGACTAGTCGATTTGCTATGATGGATATCCCGGGGCGACCAATTACTAATGGAATCTATGCTGATGGACCCTTATCCAATGATCGAATAGGACTCGGAGCTTACGGTTCATATCACACTTCAGGGGTAATGCAACGCGTGCAGCTTGGAGGTGCATTTCGTTATAAAGTGCCATTTAATAAATCAAATAGCCACAACTTAAGCTTTGGTATATCAGGCGGTTTTCACCAGGTAAGTATCAATAAAGATGAGGTCGTGGTTCGTGACGTCTTTGATCCCTTCCTAATTGGTTCTAATGTCCAAACTTTCACAGGTGATGTCAATGCGGGACTGGTTTATACAATTAAAGATTTCTCCATCGGTGGTGGTGGTAATAATCTAATTGAAAGTCGAGTAAAGTATCAAGGCGAAGGAGGATCTAATGTCTCATATCTTTTAAAGCGTCATTACTTTGCTCAAATGGCATATTCCATTCCCCTAGCTAATCGAACATGGTTTATTGTGCCACAGGTTTTTGCACGTATTGTGCCAGATGCCCCGACACCTTATGAGATGAGTCTCTTTGTCAATTGGCAAGATAAGTTATGGTTCGGAGCAGCTTACAAAGGAAACTTTGGGCCATTAAATGCCTTTGGTCCCGATAACACTGCTCCCGTCAGTGTAGCACCTTCTGTAGGGGGGCGTCTTGGAAATCAGTTTGTCGTTGGATACACCAATGAAATCTACTTAAGTGATATCGGGTCATACACGGGATTAACCCATGAGATTATGGTGGGATATAGTTTTGGTAAGCGACAGTCAAAGGTTAATCAAAACTTAATGGATGAGCTTGAGGAGATGGTCAATCAACTTGAGCAGCAACAGGCACTTCGGGATAGTTTGCAAAATGAGCTCATGGAGCAAAACACCGCTCGA
Organism: Saprospirales bacterium; assembly: GCA_002708985.1. GTDB lineage: Bacteria > Bacteroidota > Bacteroidia > Chitinophagales > UBA8649 > UBA8649. The sequence goes on from PAPS01000005.1 coordinate 3,696, forward strand.
TTGGATTCATTAGAGTCTAATGGTATGGGGGAGCTAACATCTGAAGATATTCAAGCACTCAATGATTTGCAGAATCGAATGGACTCTGTTGAAAATCGGGTTAGCGTGGTCTCGACTGCGGTGGATAGTGTTCGGGAGGATTTGGATGGTTTAGTTGATCAATTGATTGAGGCTGGTGTTATAACCGAGTCCCGTGTTGCGGATAATATAGATTTGGCAACAGGAAAGCAAGCATTGAAAGGTTGTTATGTAGTCATAGCATCGGTTATTGATTCACGGTACAACGATGAGGCAATGCATAGAGAATATCTTGATTTTGGGTTTAATGTGATTCACGAAACCATTCGAGGTTGGTATCATGTATACACAGTTCGTGTAGATACCCTCGAAGAAGCGCTAGAGCTCTTACCAAAAACTAGAGCTGAGGGTCACCCAGATGCCTGGATACGCGTCTTAAAGTAAAAGTTTTTTGATGGATTAAAAGGTTGCATTGCAATTAAGTACCTTCATATTCCTAATTGTTAACAAGTACTATGGCTGAAGGAAGGTTATTTGTAAATACGAAGGATGAATCTCCAAGACTATTTGACAACAATTTTCTTGATTTCTTCTCACGAATTCCTTTTTGGGTTCCGATTATAATTTATGTTCCTGCTGTGGTGGTTTTTTCCTGGTTGTCTTTTGAAGCGGGAATTCAGTGGTATATCTATTTGTGCTTGATTTTTAGCGGTGCCGTTTTATGGACACTTGCGGAGTATTTGATCCACCGTTTTATATTTCATTTCCATCCTAAGGGTAGGCTATTAAAACGTATTCATTTCATTTTTCATGGAGTTCATCACGATTATCCGCAAGACAGTTTGCGTTTGGTAATGCCACCTGTAGTTAGTATTCCCCTGGCTACTGCATTCTACTATCTCTTTGTCTTGTGTTTTAATACTGCAGGATATGGTGAAATGGCGAATGGTTTTTTTGCTGGGTTTATTGGCACGTATTTATTCTATGATTTGATGCATTATGCAACGCACCACTTGAATTGGAGGAATGCTTACTTCCAAGCGATCAAGGAACATCATATGAAACACCACTATAAAAACCCCGATGTAGGATTTGGGTTTACTTCAAAAACGTGGGATGTCGTTTTTAGAACAGACTTCGAGAAGGAAGGTTAGGACGTCTTTTTTACAGATTTGAGAAAAGGCCCGTATTTTTTGGCAGTTGCTTAAATCCAGATTCACTTAGCTTTACAAAGATCGGGGTTGACTCGATATCAGCCTTTGTTGTATTCCACATAAAAACCAATTGTTCATCGGTCATTGTATCTATTGTATCGATGCTTCGTGTTGAATACTCGGAACTGGTTAGTAGAGTTAAGACTAAATTTCGATCGAGCAACTTTATTCCAAGCTCCTCTTCTATAGCTCGAATAGCGCTTATGTTTTGGTCTATTCCGCACCCACTTAAAGATTCACTGATGGGGCTTGCTATGACTACAGCGTGGTTTCCAATCCAACCAAATGTTCCGTGAATTTTATCGCCGTGAGAAGTCCAATCGTCAACAAAGGATGATAAAATTACGTTAGCTCGATTTACTTCACTCTCATTGAGCGGCCTGCTGGAAATATAAGTCCAGAGGCGAACATTATTTTCTAATGGGGCTTTATGCCATGATACATGGTGTGCAAGGCTATGGCTTACCATGACTTTGGATTGTCTTTGGTTTTTGCCTCAATCGCATCGTTAGAGTCATCGGACAATTCAAATGGGCTAGAGTCATCGTCTTTTACTTCGTCTTCGATACTATGCTTTGGCGTGTTGATGTCCTGAATATCCATTTCATTTAGATTCGTATGGATATGTTCTAAACCCTCTTTTAAAGCATGGACAAACTTATGAAAGTCCTCTTTGTATATGAAGACTTTATGATTCTCAAAACCTGAATCATTGTGTTTTTTCTTAGACTCAGTTATTGTCATAAAAAAGTCCCCATTGCGGGTGGCACGAACATCGAAAAAGTAGGTTCTTTTTCCGGCTCGCACTTTTCTTGAATAATATCCGCGCTGATTCATTTAGTTAATTTATGAAAAATTATTGAGGTCGTTGTTTGTCATAGATCTCGCGATAGAAACCTTCTTGTTCATATAATTCTTCATGATTCCCGTTTTGAATAACTCTTCCTTGTTCTAGTACAACAATCTTATCAAAGTTTAGAAGGCTGAAGATTCGATGGGTTATGATGATTGCCGTGGTCTCTTTGTCCAAACTATCAAGGTATCCTAAAATTCGTCTTTCAGTCTCTGCATCAACGGCAGAAAGACTATCATCAAGTAGTAAAATTGAGGGGGCGTTAACAAGAGCTCTTGCGAGGCTTATTCGTTGCTTTTGACCTCCTGAAAGGGTAACACCGCGCTCACCGACCAAGGTTTCATATCCTTCATGGAATGAAGTTATCTCTTCATGAATAGATGCATGTTGCGCGGCAATTTGTTGAGACATCTTACTTTCGTTTTGTTTATCTCCAGGACTAAACTGAATATTGTCTGCAATACTTTCGGAGAAAAGAAAGACGTCTTGCGGAACGTAGCCTATTGTCTGCCGCCAAGCGTGTAAATCAAGGTCTTTAAGATCGACGCCATTATAGGTGATTTGTCCTTCCTTAGGGTCATACATGCGCATTATTAATTCGGCTAGCGATGACTTGCCTGATCCTGTTCTTCCAATAACTGCGATTCGTTCTCCAGGCCTGATGGTAAGGTTTATCCCGTTTAATGATTGAATACCAGTTTCTGGGTAGACAAAACTTACATTTTTAAACTCAATAAGGCCAATCTTTGATGGGTTTTGTCCATTTAATGGGGTGTAAACTTGTGGCTCTGCACTGAGGAATTCATTAATTCTTTTTTGTGAAGCCGCCGCTCGTTGGACAATGGAGGCTACCCATCCTATTGAGGTAACAGGCCAGGTCAGGAGATTCACATAGATGATAAACTCAGCCATATTCCCCGGCGTGATTGCTCCATCGATTATTCGTAATCCTCCAACATAGATTACAAGCAGAGTACTTAGCCCGATTAACAAGACCATTAAAGGCAAAAAGATTGCTTCAATTTTTGCCAGATGAATGGAACGTTGCTTATACTCTTCGCTATCGCCGGCATATTGATCAATAGCCATTTCTTCCTGTGCGTAGGACTTGATGACTCGTATGCCAGAGAAGAATTCTTGAGCTGAGGTGGTTAAGAATGAAAGCTGTCGTTGAATTGCCTCACTTCCGCGGTTAATCTTGTCATTTACATAATAAATCGATAATGAAAGAAAGGGTAAGGGAATAAGAACCCAAGCCGTTAACACGGGGTCTATCTGTACCATAGATAAGAGCACAAAGGTGATGAGAAAAAAGAGGTTGACTCCGTACATAAGGGCCGGCCCTAAGTACATTCGCACTCGCGAAACATCTTCTGTAGCTCGGGACATTAAATCTCCTGTATTATTTTTTTTGTAAAACGCTTGATCAAGACGCTGATATTGAGTATAGATATCATTTTTTAAATCGTACTCAATCCGCCGTGAAGCCACAATTATCGTCTGCCGCATAATGAAAGTGAACAATCCAGATATCAAGGCAAGGCCAATAAAGGTGCATGCGAGGATAATCAGGCCTGTATTGGGTGCTACGTTAAGTTGGATTCCGAGCGGTCCTTCTACGGAGTTCATACCCTCAGCATTGAAGGTAGCATAGACTATATCTACGGCCCATCCAACAATTTTAGGATTAAATACCTTGAGCATGTTGGCCATCGCAACAAAAATCGTCCCTGTTAGCAGCATGTATCGGTGACGCCATAAGTATTGATTTAGTTTGCGTAATTCTTTCATGGTATTGTTCCCATCTTGGGGATAAAACTTTAAGGTACAAGTTCAAAATACATTTTGATATGTGTACATTGTTAACTCTTTGATTCAAGTGAATAAGGAATACATCTTTACAATACGAGTTGGCTATGGAACATCCCTTTGATCCCATTGTGAAAATGAAGGATTTCGGACATGAAAATGTCTACTTCTTCAATGATAAAGCGACCCACCTTCAAGGGGTAATCGCCATCCATAATACTGTTTTAGGTCCTGCACTCGGAGGAACACGCTTATGGACCTACGTTAACTCTTTTGAAGCACTACATGATGTCCTGAGGTTATCCCGCGGTATGACCTATAAGTCGTCTGCCGCTGGCATAAACTTAGGGGGAGGTAAGGCCGTAATCATGCGTCATCCTGAAGCAAAATATGACAAAGCGTATTGGGCGCGCTATGGTGAGTTCGTTGAGCGTCTTGGAGGTAACTACATCACGGCGGCTGACGTAGGAACAAAAACTGAATTCATGCGCTACATTGCATCATCTACATCATCTGTAGCGGGTAAGCCAGACGATTTAGGTGGTGGCGGTGATCCTTCACCGGTAACAGCTTATGGAGTCTATTTAGGTATGAAGGCTTCGGCAAAAAAGGTCTACGGAAATGATGGACTTGAGGGAAAGCGAGTCGCAGTCCAAGGAGTGGGCCAGGTTGGTCGCTACCTTGTTGGGCACTTATTAAAAGAAGGCGCAGATGTTATTATTGCCGATATCAATGAAGACAATATTAAGGCAACGCTGGCCCTAGGATCCTGTCAAGTCGTTCCGCCGGATGCTGTCTATGATCAGGAAATGGACATCTATGCACCTTGTGCACTAGGTGCTACTCTTAGTGAAGAAACGATTCCCAGATTGCAATGCTCAATTATTGCTGGAGGAGCAAATAATCAGCTTAAAGATGAAGTAGAGGATGTCAAGCGACTTCAAGCACGTGATATTCTCTATGCTCCTGATTTTTTAATTAATTCAGGAGGGGTGATAAATTGTTATATCGAGGTGATCGGAGAGTATAACAGAGTCAAGGCATTTGAAGGATGTGAACGAATCTACAGTCGAACGGAAGAGACATTACATTATGCCTCAACACATGGTGTGTCGACACAGGATGCCGCCCTTGCTTTAGCACAGGAGCGCATTGATAAGGCAAAGAAGTTAACTGAATAGTAGGATTAAGTATGGTGTCAAGGCGATTAGTAAGGGTTAAAATCATGCAACTGATGTATGCACAGAACCGGGGAGTGGATTTTGACCCAAAGTCCATGCAAACCCAGTTAGAAGGGAGCCTCAAAAAGACGATTCAGCTTCAGTGGGTTTTTTTGAATTATCTCGTTCGTATAAGCGAATATGATTTGATACATCACGCCAAGCAAAGGGGTAGTGAAACGGCTGAAAATACAGGACTTCTTGCTAACCATCAATTGTTACTGATGCTTCAACAGCACCCGATGTATAAGCGACGAATGGAGGATTACAAGGTGGAATCCTTTATGGATAATACACTCGTCCGTAAGCTCTATTTGGAATTGATCAGTAGAGAGCGATTTAATGATTTCGCTAAAGGTGGGGATTCATCGGATCCAAAGATTCTATCGTATATGCTCAAGAAACTGATAGCAGCCTCGGATCCTTTAGAAGATCAGTTATCGAATCTCTTCATTAACTACCTCGATGATCAATTCAGCATCATACAGGGATTAGCCAAGTCTTTTAAAGCAGTCGATGTAAACAATATCGCTTCTTACGATAACTTTTTTGCAGAACATGAAGAAGAAAAAGCCTTTGGTCGTGATTTGGTGCTGTCGCTTCAAAAAAATCTGACGGATGTTCGTGAAATTATGCTCGCTCAAGTCAGGAATTGGGATGAGGATCGATTAGCTCCTCTAGATACTGTGCTTATCATGATGGCTATTGCCGAATTTTTATACTGTCCTCATGTTCCCGTTAAGGTAACCATCAATGAATACATTGACATTTCTAAGGATTATAGCAGTCCTAAGAGTAAAGATTTTATTAATGGTGTCATTGACAAGGCTATGTGGGCCCTGAAAGATGCGGGCCGTATTGAAAAATTGGGACGAGGGCTAAAGAATAGCTAACTCAGAGTTTTTCAGAAGAATAAGAATAAGTTGTCTTGTCGATAGGTTCATGCTTACCGCTCTATATAATTTCCTTTAGGACCAAAGTGCTCAAGCATCGGTAGGAGTTGCTCTACTTTTTTATAGCCTGGCATCGGAGCAACTAATGCGAGATCTCCAAGGATAATCATGTTTTGTCGAGCAACTTCTGTGGATACCCCGTTTTGTGCAGCGATGGCTCGTTCTACGCGATCTGCGGCATCTAAAAAGACCACGGTAGGATAGCTCAGTTGTCCGTTGAGTAGAGTAGCCGCTAATTCATGGTAGCCTCTGCGACCCTGTCCAACATAGGAGTACGTTTTGCTTCCTACTTTAATATCGTCACGTTGTTCTGCGTCAAACTTTACAGAGTAAAAGTCTCGATTGAGCACATCATATACCTCAGCTTTTGCGAAGGTTTCTCTGTCCATCACTTTACACCATCCACACCAGTCGGTGTAGACATCAATAAAGACAGGACGAGCTTCTTTTTTTTGAGCTTTAATCATCTCATCCCACGACATCCACTGAACTTGACCTGTTGCATTAAACGCTATAAAGAAGATTACAATTCCTAAGCAATGTTTGATAGATAATAAGATGTTCATATTTGTTTTGACAAGGTGATTTCAAATACTAGGCCAAAATAAAAAAGCTTTCCTTAATTATAGCTTTTTAAGGCTAAAAGCAATTCCCCTTTAGAAAGATTCCCTGTGTGAAACCACAGAAGATCACCTTGGGATGATAAAATTACCGCTGTGGGATAACCTCTAAACTGATTTTGTGTTGCAAAATAAATAAAGGTATTTACCCCAAGTCCGTCATCCAATGCAAAGGTTTCTCCAAATGCCTCAACTTCTTGTATCTGTTCGGGGTTAAATTTTACTGCATGGTAATTGTCGCTTAGGTAGTCACCAATTTCTTGCTGGCTATATACCTCGCGATCCATCACTTTACAAGGCCGACACCAATCGGTGTAGAAATCTATAAATATAGGTTTGCCATCACGTAGAGAAGCTTGCCAAGCTTGATTAAGATCGGAGTTGGTTATATTACTTTTAGGGAATTCACATCCTAAACATATCCAACAAAGAATTATGAGATAATGGAAAGTTCTCAATGATTTACGTTTGCAGTGCACCTGTGGAATATTGGTCATCCATTTTCCCATTGTTGGCCATGGCAATACCTAGAGACAATGTTTCTCTGGTTTGAACAGGATCTATGATTTCATCTACCCATAATCGAGCAGCGGCATACCAAGGGGTGGTTTGCTTATCATATTTTGCCTGAATCTCTTGTAAGAGTTTTTGCTCTTGAGCTTCTGTTACGGTCTCGCCTTTCTTTTTCTTGGCCGATACTTGAATTTGTAAAAGCACTTTTGCTGCTTGCGCGCCTCCCATTACCGCCATTTTAGCACTTGGCCAGGCTACAATCAATCGAGGATCGTAAGCCTTGCCACACATGGCATAGTTTCCTGCGCCGAAGCTGTTTCCAACAATAACAGTGAATTTCGGTACAATCGAATTGCTCATAGCATTGACAAGCTTAGCACCATCTTTAATGATGCCACCATGCTCTGAACGAGAGCCCACCATGAAACCTGTAACATCCTGCACAAATACAAGGGGAATTCGCTTTTGATTGCACACCATTACAAAACGAGCTGCCTTATCAGCAGAGTCTGAATAGATTACTCCTCCAAACTGCATTTCTCCAGACTTATTCTTAATGAGTTCTCTGTTATTGGCTACAATGCCTACACTCCAGCCATCAATGCGAGCATAACCTGTGATGATAGTCCGCCCATAACCTGCTTTGTACTCTGTAAAAGAGTCGGCATCGATAAAGGTCTCCAAGAGATCAATCATCTTGTAGGGTTTGGCACCATTTTCCGTATACACTTCGTAGGCCTTTTTAGGTGAAACCTTGGGTTGTACTGATTTTTCTCGATTAAATCCTAGGGTCGGATGAGGACCTAGTTTCCCTACAAGATCCCTAATGGTTTTTAGGCATGCTTGATCATCTTTCATTTTGTAGTCTGTCACTCCAGATATTTCGCAGTGTGTTGCAGCACCTCCTAAAGTTTCATTATCGATGTCTTCTCCGATTGCTGCCTTTACGAGGTAGGATCCAGCGAGAAAGATTGATCCAGTTTTTTCAACGATAAGGGCCTCATCACTCATGATAGGTAGGTAGGCTCCCCCGGCTACACAGCTGCCCATAACCGCTGCAATTTGAGGAATACCTTTAGCAGAAAGTACCGCGTTGTTTCTGAAAATTCTTCCAAAGTGCTCTTTGTCAGGAAAAATTTCATCCTGCATAGGGAGAAAGACTCCTGCTGAATCAACGAGGTAAATGATAGGAAGGTGATTTTCCATGGCAATCTCCTGTGCGCGTAGATTCTTTTTACCTGTAATAGGGAACCAAGCACCCGCCTTAACCGTAGCATCGTTTGCTACAATTACACAGAGCTTATTTTCTATAAGTCCAATTTTGACAACGACACCACCGGAGGGACAGCCGCCGTATTCAGGATACATATCTTTTCCGGCAAGGGTTCCAATCTCAAGAGCTGTCTTGGGGTCATCAAGCAAGGTATCAATGCGCTCTCTCGCTGTCATTTTACCCTTAGCTTTGTGGCGTTTAAGGCTTTTTTCACCACCTCCTAGCCGGGCTTCTTTTTGATGTGTCTGAAGATCGCTTAGAAGCATCTTCATTGCATCTTTGTTTTTATCAGACTCGTTTATGGGCATATATCCTTTATTAACGCGTTAAATGGCTGACAAAATACTAAGAACTCCCTAATTGCATGGAAGGTTTCGATCTTTGACCATGTACATTTACGAGGTATGTCGTAATATTGCAGTCGGGCAAGTCTTACACGACCAGCTCCTGATGAATCCCCCAGGTCTTGACGGAAGCAAGGGTAGTCGGTTGTAGCGGTGCGATGTAAGTAACTTGCCCTTTTTATTTCCCTTTTTGCAGATATTTTCTTGCTCAGTGAGCATTTCAGGTTGCTCATTTATGAGGTATTTGTGATCGTTTATTCCATATATTATTGGGTGGATGGGTGGGGCTGGATTCCGCCTACACTGATCTCTGAAGAGCACACTCTTCTATGTAGCCTATATTTCCATGATTAACAAGGTGTTCAAAACCTATCCTGATTAAGCCTTAATCTCCTAAGAACATTCTTCAACTTTACAGAAGTTAATTTTTAAAATATACCATGGACTTTTTTATAGATACTGCGAACCTAGACCAAATTAAAGAGGCTGAGGCCTTAGGCATTCTTGACGGTGTGACTACCAACCCTTCGCTTATGGCTAAGGAAGGAATTACAGGAAGAAATGCAGTGCTCAAGCGTTATGTAGATATCTGTGAAATGGTGAATGGACCGGTTAGTGCTGAGGTAATTGCCACGGATTATGCGGGAATGATTAAAGAGGGGACTGAATTAGCCGAACTTCATGATAACATCGTGGTTAAAGTTCCTATGATTCCAGATGGTATAAAGGCGATTCGAACCTTTACCGAGCAAGGAATTCCCACTAATTGTACCCTTGTCTTTTCAGCGGGGCAAGCCTTGTTAGCAGCAAAGGCTGGAGCAACATTCGTCTCACCATTTATTGGAAGAATTGACGACAGCAACTGGGACGGTATTGAGCTAATCGAGCAAATTGTAGAGGTATATGCCAACTATGGCTTTGAGACTCAAATTCTTGCCGCTTCCATTCGTAATCCATTACACATCGTGAGATGTGCGGAAGCCGGTGCGGACGTAGCAACCTGTCCGCTCTCTTCCATCATGGGATTATTTAAGCACCCATTGACTGATATCGGGCTTGAAAAATTCTTGGCGGATTACAAAAAAGTCGAAGGGTAGATGTTAAGGCAGTCTATCCACTGCTTGAATTCCTGATTCAAAAACATCGGCTAAGCCTACTTTACCTAAATAACTTCCTGCCAACGCAAGGCCTTCTACTTCTTGGGTAAGCTGTCTAATCTTTTGAAGATTTGCTTTGCTGCCCACATTAAATTGGGGAATGGCTTTGTCCCACCACGTATTTTCTAAAATGGTAACATCCTTTTTCAAATAGGAGATTTTATCTAAATCGTTTTTAACCATTTGATATACTACTTCTGCTTCTCCTTGATGACGATGAAACACTGCAATTACGTCTTGATTCTCCGGACTTCGTTGTTCAAAAATTTTTGAAACATAGAGCGCTCCTAGCATGGATCGCTTTACGTAATTGGGTACGAGAAAACCTAGCTCCTTGGGTATGGGATGCTCGCCATAGGGAATACCTAAATGAAGCACACCCATCGGGGCATAGGAGATGGTATTTATCGCTGCGCTTAGCCCACTGTGAATTGATTTCAGGAGAGTGGCTGTTACATAAGCAGGAGGGGTTAAAATTAGATTTTGAGAGAAGTAGATGCTCCCATTACTTAACGTTACTTCCCATTGATCCTCTTTCTTGTGAATCGACTGCACGGAGGCATTGAGCACAAGGTTGTCCGCAAACTTTCTTTCAAAGGCATGGCTTAAATCAGAAAACCCGCCAATGAAACCAGTAATGGTACGTGGTCCATTCGTCTTTTTCCTTCTCAGGGCTTTGAAGAGCGAACCATGCTCAATCACTCCTTCCTTTAACTCCTTAAATACGACATCCGCACTCAACTGATGGATATCTCCTGCATAGATGCCCGTCATAACGGCATCAACAATTTTTACTACCGCTTCTTCTCCAATGCGTTTTGAGAGAAAGGAGTAAACGCTCTCTTCAGACTCGTGCTCACTTCTACGGAAGGGCTCTGTGAGGAGAGTCCATTTAGACTTTGGGGTTAGCCATCGTGCACATAGTATAGAACGCAATGGGGATGTAATGCGCACTAAACCTTGCCCTTGCCATAGACTTCTCGGAAGACTTTTTGCAAGAATACTTTGAAATCTATGGTCTATTTCAAGTTCTTTAATAAACTCATTATAGGTAGTGCTGGATGCAGCGGAATTAGCTCCAAGGTCATAAGTGTAGCCATTCTTTTCTCGAGACTCTAAGACCCCACCTGCTCGATTACTACCCTCAAGTATTGCAAAGGACTTTCCTGATTTATGGAGCTGATAGGTAGCTCCCATTCCAGAAATTCCAGCCCCGACGACCAAGAAGTCAACTGATTTTGATGCTTTTTCCACGTAGTAAATCTACCTATTCTATGATGCTTATGTAGCGCAGTGATTGCGAACCCAAGAGACAAGGAGGTTGACCCAATCCTCTTGTGTATTTAGGCATGGAATGGTTACAAATGATTCTCCTCCGGCACCCATAAAGTCTTCCTTTCCTTCGACGTAAATCTCTTCGAGAGTTTCCAAGCAGTCGCTAACAAAGGCGGGACAGACTACTGCTAGTTTCTTAATACCTTCCTTTGGCATACGCTCGAATTCCTTTGCCGTGTAGGGTCGAATCCACTCCGCTAGTCCCAATCTGCTTTGATAGGATGTGGAATATTGATCAGAGCGAAGTCCAAGCTGTTCTGCTACGAGGAGAGAAGTTGCTTGTGTTTGGTGTTTATAACAATTTGCATGAACATATTTATTTTCAGAGTTACAGCAGTCTTCAACTCGGGAACAGTGGACCTTGCTTGGGTCCGTTTTTCTTAGATGTCTGACAGGAATACCGTGGTAGCTAAATAGCAGGTGGTGGTCCTCTGGAAGGTCTTTTTTGATAGAATTGGAAAGCACCTTGATATAGCTTTTATCATCATAGAAAGGTGGCTGAAAAATGACGTTTAAATCATTGTGCTCCTTTTGAACAACTTCAGCAACTCGGTTTTTAACAGTTCCATAGGATGACATTGCATAGTGTGGGTAGAGCGGAATAACAAAAATTTTCTGCAATCTTGGCATAGCTTCGCGCATGGCCTTAAGGGTGCCAGGAATAGAGGGTTCAGCATAACGCATAGCAAGAAAAATCGGGACATCAATTTGATCCTGCATTTTTCTTTGTAATCGTTCGGATAAAACAATCAGCGGCGAGCCTTCATCCCACCAAATCGTCTCATAGGCTTCAGCTGATTTCTTGGGTCGAACATTAAGAATAATTCCTTTGACGAGTAAGGCACGTAGGAAGTAGGGATAGTCTATCACGTTTTCATCCATTAAGAATTCTGCGAGATAGGTCTTTACATCGGCAACCTTTGTGGATGCCGGTGACCCTAAGTTGATAATCAATGCTGCAGAAGTTGCATTTTCAACGGCTTTATTCATGATTTACTCGTTTGCTAAATTTTATGACACACAGATTACGTAACTTTTTTTCCAACAGTTGCATAATGTCAATTGAACATCGAAATTAGGGTTGTGGTTGAATTAATTGATCAACAATTTAGACTTTTTGAACATAGCTTTAAAAATTCTAATGTCGAAACCAGGACCGAACTAGCTTTATCCGAGGAAAAAGTAAATGATTTTTACTCCAAGGATTTAAAGAAAGCTCGTTGCGCGGGTTTACTTGTCCAGACATGTAATCGGCGACTGTTCATAGTTCACGGAGAACAGGTCGACTTAATTCAACAAAAAATCCAGTCGGAACTCAATCTAGCCTCTGAGACAATGGAGGTTAAGCATGGTAATGAAGCTATGCGTTACTTTCTTCGCGTAGTATCTGGCATGGAGTCTCAAATATATGGCGATGCGGAAATAGCAGGGCAAGTACGTAAATCTTTCTTTACTGCGAAGGAATTCGGATGTGTAAGCGGCTTACTCGAAAAGGTTGTAACCTTAGGAATTCACACTAGTCGAACTGTTAAACGCATCGATCCAACTACTTTTAGAAGTCACTCAGTAAGCTTAGCTACTGCCCAGCTTCTTAAATTTCAATCGCCCAAAAATATACTTATTGTTGGAACAGGGGAGATTGGTAAACGAGTGATTCATCATGTATCTCGATTAGAAGATATCAAGGCGGAAATTACCGTTGCAAACCGAACTTCTAAAAAGGCAGAGGATACTGCCTTACGTTACGGCTGCAAAGTAATACCCTTTGCAAATTGGAAGAAAAATGCTTCATCTTATCATGCTATTGTACTTGCATTACATAGTATGGAGGCCATAATTACGAAAGAAGTGGATTTACATCCTGATTGTCACATTTATGACTTAGGTGTTCCGTCCAACGTTCGTTCTGTTCAAAGGGGTATTCATGTCATGGATGTAGATACTATTTCCGAAGCTTACAATGCCGTTCATAATGCCCAAGTGGTAATGGCTCAAAGCGATCACGATCATATTATTGGTGCAGCTATGGAAGCATTACAGCGTTGGTCAAAAGCAAGGCGAGCGAAGGATTTGATTGATGGCATAGGGATGCAAAGTGAACAAGACTATTATGGATTGCATAGTAATTCTTCCCTTGCCCATGTATTCTTTTCAAAGGTAAAAGCTGAACCTCAAGCTTGTGTGGCAAAGTTATGGTTGGATGCAGTTGCTCAAAATTTTGACGAAGATATTCAATCTGCTGCTTTATGATTGTCGGGAGCCGGGGCAGTAAGCTTGCTCTATGGCAGGCTCATCTTGTATGTGATGGTTTGTTAATGGACCACAATGCCGTTCGTGTTATTCATACTGCAGGTGACAAGGATACATTAAGCGCACTTCACTCTTTTGGAACCGTTGGTGTGTTTACAAAAGCCCTTGATGATGCCTTGCTAAATGGAGAAATCGACCTTGCTGTCCACTCTTTAAAGGATTACCCTACTCAGCCTCCAGAGAATTTGGTCATTATTGCTTATCTGCGCCGCGATGATCCGCGCGATGTATTTATTCCAGGTAGTCAAGAAGATGGAAATGTTTTGACGGGAAGTCCACGAAGAGCTCTTCAGTGGAAACAGCGTTATCCTGAGGCAACGATATCAGAATTACGGGGTAATATGGATACTCGTCTAAAAAAATGCATTGATAGTGCTGGCGGAATTTTATCGAAGGCCGGCCTTGAGCGCATTGATTTGCTTCCTAAGGATGCTGAGGTATTGGATTGGATGGTGTCTGCCCCCGGTCAGGGTTGTATAGCAGTTGTGATGCGAAAGGATCACCCGCAGCACCAGATAATTCGAAAGAAGTTAAATCATGGACAAACTGAAACCTGCGTGTCGATCGAGAGATCGTCGATGCGGGCAATCGAAGCGGGTTGCTCGGTTCCTTTAGGTATCGAAGTCAAGCGTGATGACCTAACGTATTCGGTCCGTGGTATACGCTTTGTGGAAGGCCAAGAGAAAGCCTTTCAATTCCAGTCACTAATGGATGGCAAAAAGGATGACAAGAAGGTAGTTAAAGCCATTGTTCAAGCCTTAGCTCCTTCAGGGAAAAGAAAAAATGCGAAGCTTTTGTATGGTCGCGAGCCCTCTTGTTTTGTTAACGATTTTCTTGAAAGCAACGGTGTAGATGTTGATTTTGTGCGTACTCTCTCAGCTGAGGGTATTGTATCTGATTCACCGATAAATGTTGATGGGAAATCGCTCATTATAACAAGCCAACATGCTTTAGGACCTGCGATGGACCAAATGATAGGCAGTCCCAAAGAGATACTATGCCTCGACGGCCCGACTAAATCGATTCTTGAGCGGGAATATACTCAATTGCCATTCTCTTATTATGCCGATAGCGAGTCGATTGCCAAAGCACTTGATCCCATCGAATCCTATATCTTTTTCGCAGGGGAACATCGCATGCCATTTATTGAGCAATATGCGAGTCAGAATACTATTGATTTAACGGTGATTACAGCCTACCAGACCGTCTTGAGGGAACCAGTGGTCGATCCATCAATAAATTATGATGGTGTTGTGGCTCTCAGTCCGCGAAGCATAAAGAGTCTTTTGAAAAACAATGCCCATCTTCTGAAAAAGAATCCAAATATTCCAATGTACTGCTTGGGTAGTGAAACCGCTATGGCAGGATGGAAACATGGCTTTCGAACCATATATTTTCCTAATGATGGACCCAAAATTCAAAGTCTATTGGATATTTTAATCTCTACGATATGACAATTCAAAATGATCTTTTATTGCGTAAACTAGATCGTCAGCAAACGTCAAGACCCCCAATTTGGTTTATGCGTCAAGCAGGTCGATATCTACCAGATTATCAAATCTTAAAAGCGAAGTATGATTTTTTTACTCGAGTTCAGACCCCTGAATTAGTAGCTGAAATTACGAACATGCCTGTTGACCAAATTGGGGTCGATGCGGCTATTCTTTTCTCAGATATCCTAGTTATTCCACAAGGTCTTGGTATGGAGGTACAGATGCTTCCAGGAAAGGGGCCTTTCTTGCCTAACCCTATTGCAAGTGCATCCGATGTAGATAAGCTAAGTTTGGAGGCTTGTGCGGAGTTCTTAACCTATGCTACACCTTGTATCCAAGCGACACTAGACGATCTCAATGGTCGAGTTCCGTTGATTGGTTTTTGTGGATCTCCGTGGACATTGTTATGCTACATGGTAGAGGGTAGTGGATCAAAGAATTTTGCTAAGGCAAAGGCATTTTGTCTCAATCATCCTAAGGCGACGGCTAAATTGCTCGATGTTGTGACGGATGCCTGTATAGGCTTTCTGAAACAACAAGTTGCTGCTGGGGTCAGTGTCGTACAGGTCTTTGATAGCTGGGGTGGTATTTTATCACCTGATCATTATGCTAAGTGGTCCTTACCCTACATTGCTCGAATCAATGCTGCCCTCAAAGAAGAGGTCTTTACCATTCTTTATGCTAAAGATGGTTGGTTTGCCTTAAAAGATTTTGCAGCGTTAAATCCATCGGCTATAGGGTTGACATGGACGATGACTCGTGAGATGGCTGAGGCTCAGTGTGGTTCAGATATGGTTTTTCAAGGAAAACTTGATCCAAGCATTTTACACAGTTCTCCAGCAGAAGTTAAACGAGAAACATTAGCGCTCATTAAGGAATTTGAGGGCTTACATCATATTGTGAACTTGGGTCATGGTATTCATCCCAATATCCCGGTAGACCATGTCAGAGCCTTTGTAGATACTGTTAAGTCCTNTAGTTTTTAAGATGTTAGCCACGAATCAATCGCCCAAGGAATCCTTTACACNTTATGTGCGAACTCTTCAAGATGAAATTTGTCATGCACTTGAAGCTCTTGATGGNAAAGCGGTCTTCATTGAAGACCAATGGGATCGTGATGGTGGAGGCGGGGGTTGGACCCGAATAATGGATGGCGGTCGTCTATTTGAAAAAGCTGGTGTGAACGTGAGTGCTGTCTACGGAGTGACGCCAGAAGTAATTAAAGGTCAAGTTCCTGAATCGGCCACTGAATTTTATGCTACGGGCATATCGCTTGTGATTCACCCTATCAATCCAATGATTCCTACGGTGCATGCCAACTTTCGTTTTTTTCAATTGATGGATAAGGAAGGTAATATTGTCGATGGTTGGTTTGGTGGGGGATCAGATCTTACACCCTATTATCTTTTCGAAGAGGATGCCGTGCATTTTCATCAAACCCTAAAGGATGCCTGCGACCGTCATGATCCATCGCATTACCCAAAGTTCAAGGATTGGTGTGATCGCTATTTCCGCAACCATCATCGAAAAGAACAGCGGGGAATAGGGGGCTTATTCTTCGATCATCTGCGTTTGTCGGATGATATTAAGGTAAACGTCGCCCATCAAGCCTTTGTAGAAGATGCTGGTAACGCTTTTCTTCCTGCTTATCTGCCGATTGTTGAACAACGTCAATCTATGCCTTACACGACTGAGCAGAAAAAGTGGCAGGAGATTCGTCGCGGAAGATATGTTGAGTTTAATCTCATTCATGATCGGGGTACCTTATTTGGACTCAAATCGAATGGGCGCATTGAGTCCATTTTTATGTCATTGCCTCCAACCGTGCGATGGGCTTATGATCTTCATCCTGAGGCAGGAAGTCCAGAGGCCAAGCTAATGGATGTTTTATACCAACCGAAAGCATGGGTTTAATCTAAAATCTTTTTTATGTCCTATCCCTTTGAACGAAACAGAATATTGCGTAAATCGTCATCGATTCGAGAAGCTATGTCGGAAACGCATTTAAGCACCAGCCACCTTCTTCTTCCCATTTTTATAATTCCTGGCGAGAATGAGGTTTCTGAGATTACGTCAATGCCTGGAGTTTATCGTTATACGTTAGATCGAGTAAACATATTCTTGCAGGAAGCTTATGATTATGGTATACGTCAAATTCTTCTTTTTGCGCAAGTCGAAGAGCATTTAAAGGATAATGCCGGTACGGAAGCCTTAAATTCAAACGGTCTTATGCAACAAGGTATAGTTCATATAAAGAGTGCCTTCCCGGACATGGTGGTTATGACAGATGTTGCGTTAGATCCTTGTTCGTCTTATGGGCATGATGGTATCGTCGTTAATGGTAAGATTGTTAATGACGCGACGGTAGATATTTTATGCGCTATGGCTCTGTCCCATGTGGAGGCAGGGGCTGACTGGATAGCTCCTTCGGATATGATGGATGGCCGTATTGGGTCACTACGCCAATGCCTAAATGAACATGGATATCATGAGGTAGGAATTTTAGCCTACACTGCAAAATACGCGAGTAACTTATATGGACCTTTTCGGGATGCACTTGATTCAGCACCCGGTTTTGGTGATAAGAAGACCTATCAGATGGACTTTCGAAATGCAAAAGAAGCCCTTCGTGAAGCTCGACAGGATGTTGAAGAAGGCGCTGACTTTATCATGGTTAAACCGGGAGGTATGTATCTCGATGTGATAAAAGATCTCGCGACGCATTTTGATGTTCCAGTAGCGGCCTACCAGGTGAGTGGGGAATACAGTATGATATCGTCCGCCTGTGCTAATGGTTTTCTCGACCGCAAAGCCGTCGTGATGGAAAGCCTTTATGCTATGCGAAGAGCAGGTGCCTCTCTTATAGCTACTTATTTTGCGGTGGAGGCCGCCAAGTATACTCAAAACAAATAACGGCAAGAACCTTTTATGAATCCCACAACGTATTCAACCATTCAGAGTCAAAGGCTTTTTGAGAAATCAAAAGCTTTGATACCTGGTGGTGTAAACTCTCCGGTTCGTGCCTTTGGGGCGGTAGGCGGAAGTCCTGTCTTTATGGGGCATGCCAAGGGAACCTATCTCTATGATGTAGATGGCAATCAATATATCGATATGATTAACAGTTGGGGACCGATGGTCCTTGGGCATGCCTTTCCTCCTGTGATTGAAGCCATACAGAAACAACTTGATCTTGGTCAATCTTATGGTACGCCAACTGAAGCCGAGTTTCATATGGCAGAGCAGATTACTTCCATGGTGGATTTTGTTGATCAGGTGCGATTAGTGAGTTCTGGTACTGAAGCTTGCATGAGTTGTCTGCGGCTTGCTCGAGGCTTTACAGGTAAGTCAAAATTTATCAAGTTTGCAGGAAACTATCATGGCCATGCTGATCCCTTTTTAGTGAAGGCAGGATCTGGGCTTTTGAGCTTTGGGATACCTGGGAGTGCTGGTGTGCCTGGAGGAGCAACTCAGGATACATTGGTTGCCGAGTATAACAACTTAGAGGGGGTCACTAAGATCTTCACAGAACACGGTAATGATATGGCTGCTGTTATTATCGAGCCGGTTGCTGGTAATTCTGGGTGTATTCCAGGGCAGGTGGATTTTTTAAAAGGACTGCGAGAACTATGCGATCACTATGGCGTCTTGCTGATTTTTGATGAGGTCATGACGGGATTTCGTCTCGCTCAAGGCGGCGCTGCTGAACTCTATGATATTCAGCCTGATTTAGTGACTTATGGTAAAGTAATCGGTGGAGGTTTACCTGTGGGAGCCTTTGGTGGACGGATGGATATCATGCAGCACCTTGCACCAGCGGGCCCGGTATACCAAGCCGGAACCCTTAGTGGTAATCCAATTGCAGTAGCCTCCGGCCTAGCCACCTTGAAACATTTGGATTCGAATCCTTCGATATACTCCTCCCTAGAGCACAATACAGCAACACTTGCTGATGCCTTACGTTCGGTGCTTAACGAATCCTTGGATGGTCCGTACGCAATTAATCAGATTGGTTCGATGATGAGTATCCATTTTGGTGTCGATGAAGTAAAGAATGCTTCAGATGCTTCGGATGCAGACTTAGATAAGTTTAATCAGTTGTTTCATTTTATGTTAGCTCATGGAGTCTATTTGCCACCGTCAGCCTTTGAGAGTTACTTTTTGTGCCAAGACTTCGGCAATACAGAGATAAAACACATCGTTAAACGGATGAAGGAATTTCTTCAGGGTGCTTAAAAGATGTACTTTAGATTATCAAATTTTCAATCATGGAAAGCAAACATGTACTCGTTTCGAAAGTCATTACCTCCTTGTTTTTATGTGTAGGTATTGTATGGGGTTCCTATTATTTGGGAAAAGGTGTAGAGAATAAAGGTAGGGCCGAAGGTTCTATTGCTGTCAAGGGGTCAGGAAGCCAGGATTTTACCGCTGACCTTATTGCGTTAGAAGGGTATTTTTCTGTAGAAAACGATGATTTACAGTTGGGCTTTGCCGAATCGAGTCGTCAAAAAGATGAGTTGGAGGCCTTCCTCGTCGATTTAGGTATTTCGGCATCAGAGATTACATTTCAGGCAGCAACGTATTCAGAATTGCAAAGGAGCTTGTATAACGACACAGGAAAGTTGATTGGATACGAGCCATATTATAAGTTAACACAGGATTTTGAGATTCGATCGAATGATGTATCCAGTGTTGAAAAGGCTTCTCGAAAGATTTCTGATGTTCTCGACAAGGGTATACTCATTAATATGTATTCACCCCGATATTACTATACAAAATTGGCTGATTTGAAGCATGAAATGATCAAAAAAGCCACTGAGGATGCAAGACAACGCGCTGAGATTATCGCTGCGGAATCTGGTGGTTCACTTGGTGAATTACGTGATGCTCGAATGGGTGTTTTTCAGATAACTGGGCAGTATTCCGATGAAGACTACTCTTGGGGAGGATCCTTTAACACGGCAGATAAAGAAAAGACAGCAACAATCACGATCAACCTTACCTACGAGTCGAATTAAAATTTCACGACACGTTGAATATTGATTGAAGTACCATTTATTTTTTGAATCAAAAGATAATTTCCGGGAGATAACTGGTCATAATCTTCCACTTTACTTCCTACCTTCTTTCCATCAATGCCGACCCAAATGGCTGGGGCGTTTTCTTGAATGAAAACACGTTGGTTGTCTATGATGATCTCTTTGCCCTGACGAGCACTGACTTCTGTTAAACTTGTTGATAGGGATAGCACAACATTCTGTTGCATGGTATCGCTACAGCCTTGACTATTGTATGTAATGAGCTGTACGGTGTACATTCCCGTATCGGGGAAGGTAAGGTCTAGGGTTTCATCGCTGAATACTTCACCACCAAAGCCTGGAATCCAAAAAAGAACATCGGCATAAAGGCTCGTACTTTGAAGAGTAACCTCTAGTTCATCAATCGAAACGGAAAAGTCCGTTATAGGGCAGAAGTCAATGGTAATCCACTGAGAAATTGTGTCATTGCAAAAGTCATTACTTGCAATAACTTGAACTAGATAATCTCCTTCATCTTGGTAGGTGTGAAATGGCCCCTGCGTGGAGTCAATACTTCCATCGCCATAAGACCAGGTCAATTGAGCAGCAAATTGTGTTTGATTCTGAATAAATAGGCTGCTATCTATGGTTGTCGTGTTAAAGCCTGCTAGAGGACATAGGTTTGAAACAATTAGAGAGTCATATTGAATGGAGCAATAGTCATTGGTCAAGGTGAGATTGACTTCGTAGCTGCCTGTGTCTTGGTATTGGTGAGCGGGGTTGACGCATCTACAGCTATCATTATCCCCAAAATTCCATGCACTTTCAGAGACAGAGTCTTGAATGTTTGAAAAGAATAGAAACAGTCCATCATCACCGGTATAGGTTATTTCTCCTCCCTGGGGTAGGGGTCCGAGGGAAATACTGAGAACAGTCGAGTCGTAGGCAAGTAAGTCATTGCGGGCTGCCAAGATTATTTCTCCAGTAGAGGCAGTATCTGACCACCTTATTTGTATACTATTGGAATCTTGCGATAACAGGATTCCTTCCGATACCTCAACACAAAGTTCCGTTGAAAGATCGTAGGAGATAGGATATTCTACCGTATCTCCTTGGCATGCGGTTACAGCGCCTGCAATCTCTGGAGCAGCAGGCTTTAACATATCGTAGAGGAAAGGGGTAGTGTATTTAAAGATGGTATCATCCCATCGTGGTTGTAATAACTCTGGCTCGTGTCCAGCTCCCTGAAGTGGAATAAACTGATTATGTATTCCGAGATTTTCTAAGCGTTCGTGAATTACTGAACTTCCATAGACAGGGGGGAACAAAGGAATGCTGAAAGGATATTCTGTACCAAAGGGAACGACATTGTCATTCGTGCCATGAAAAGAAATTAAAGGAATACTGTCCCTAACTGTAGGTTCAATCCAATTTGTATCTCCCATGGCGCCCCATCGATTAATGATGGCCATTGGACGTATGTATTGATTGTTATAGGCAGTATTCCCCGAGCAATCCGCACATCCTAAGTCTTGGTTTTCTCCTGGTATTCCAAAGGTTTCAGCGGGCCGTTCATTTTCATCCATATAGGCATGGTGGAGGCCGATAAAAGAACCTGCACTTGATCCCATAAGCACTATATGGTTCGTGTCGATGGCATATTGGTCACAATTTTCGGCGAGAAAGCGAAGGGCTGCTCGCATATCCTGTACTCCTCGATAGACCGCTCTTAGTGCACTTCCTCCGCTTGTTATGTTAAAGCCTAATCGATAATCAATGGTTGCTAGATTGTATCCTCTTGGTACGTAATAATCTCTAAGCCGGGGAAGGTCCGGTTGGTTTCTTGAGCCAATGATAAACCCTCCGCCAAAGGCAAAAACGATAGTGGGTCGGTGGGATAGCGTATCTCCTGTAGGAGTATACAGGTCCAAAAAAAGATTTTGGTTGATGGATAGACCGAGAATATCGTAAGGGTCGGCTGCTCCATACTGAATAGCAGCGTTTTGGGATACTCCATAGAGCGGATCAATGTATTGTTTTGGAAAACACTGGCTTTGAATTAGCCATGGCATCATACATACCATCGTAAAGATCATCCAAAACAAGTACTTTTTCACAAAATAAGGTTAGACATTAAATCGGAAATGCATAACATCACCATCTTGCACTACATATTCTTTCCCCTCAATTCGGAACCGCCCTGCTTCTTTTACTGCGGCCTCCGAGCCATGTTTTTCGTAATCCGCAAAGGATATTACTTCTGCGCGAATAAATCCTTTTTCAAAGTCTGTATGAATTATTCCTGCAGCTTGCGGTGCCTTTGTCCCGCGTCGGATAGTCCAGGCACGAACTTCTTTTTCCCCTGCGGTAAAATAGGTTTCAAGTTTTAGCAATTGGTAGGCACCATGAATGAGACGATCCATTCCAGATTCCTTAAGCCCAAGGTCTTCTAAAAATTCCTGCTGATCCTCTTTATCCATTTGCACAATGTCCGATTCTATTTTTGCAGAGATTACAAGTAACTCGGCTCCTTCTGCGGAGGCAATTGGTCGAATGCTATCGACAAACGCATTGCCCTGAGCGGCTGATCCTTCATCAACATTACAGGCATACAGGACGGGTTTGGCGGTAAGTAAGCTCATTTCAGCTACATACTTAGCAAAATTATCAGCATCCATGGAAAACTCACGAAGGTTCTTGCCCTCCTCGAGATGCGCCTTGAGGCCTTCCATGATTTCTACACCGCGCATTTCCTCTTTATTATTGCCTTTGGCGGCTCGACGATGCTTATCAAGTCTTTTCTCTACCGATTCCAAATCCTTTAACTGCAATTCTGTATCGATGATTTCTTTATCACGAATCGGATCGATAGACCCATCTACGTGTACAACATTATCATCTTCAAAACATCGTAATACATGCACGATAGCATCAACGCTTCGGATGTTAGCTAGAAATTGATTGCCTAGTCCTTCGCCTTTACTAGCTCCTTTAACCAGTCCAGCAATATCCACAAGCTCTACAGTTGTTGGGATCACTTTCTGTGGGCTTACTAATTCTTCTAATTTGTCCAGTCGCTTGTCTGGCACGGTGATAGTCCCTTGGTTTGGTTCAATGGTACAAAATGGATAATTCGCCGCTTGAGCGTTGATACTTTCTGTTAATGTGTTGAATAAGGTTGATTTTCCAACATTCGGTAGTCCTACAATACCTACTTGTAATGCCATTTTAGTCTAGGTTTATATCTTGAATTCCTTGTCCAGCGGCTACGAGTTCCGCCAAATCAAAAACATGCATTTCCCCCTCAAGGTTTTGCTTGCTTACCCCATCGCGAAGCATAGTAATGCAAAAAGGACAATTTGCAGCTACAATATCGGCTTTAGTATCAGCCATTTCCCGACTTCTACGGGTATTGATGCGCTCCTTGCCAGGTTCATCTTCCTTCCACATTTGTGCACCCCCCGCTCCACAACATAGCCCTTTGGACTTACAACTTTTCATTTCAACAAGTTCTGTATCAAGTTGAGCCAATACTTCTCGTGGCGCTTCATAGATACCATTGGCTCGTCCTAAATAGCAAGAATCATGATAGGTAATTCTTCGCCCTTTAAATACATCGGCATCAGTAAGCTTAACTCGTCCTTCATTGATAAGATTTTGTAAAAAGGTAGTGTGGTGTACAACATCATAGCTTCCACCCAGACCTGGGTATTCATTTTTTAGGATATTAAAACAATGAGGGCAGGTGGTAACAATATTCTTTACGCCGTATCCATTGAGTATTTCAATATTCATATGGGCTGCCATTTGAAAGGCAAATTCGTTACCTGCACGTTTGGCTGGATCACCAGTGCATCCTTCCTCAGTTCCAAGTACTGCAAAGTTCACCTCACAATGTTGGAGGATTTTGGCAAAGGCTCTTGTGATTTTTTTTGCTCTGTCATCAAAACTACCCGCACAGCCTACCCAAAAGAGTACGTCAACTGATTGACCTTCTGCCGTCAATTGTGCTATAGTTTTTACCTGTAGATCCATATACCTGCCTCTTTTCTTGGACTTAGTTTTCTGTCCATTTCAGCCGATCACTTGCTGGAAAGGCCCATGCTGCATTGCTATTTTCAATGCTATTGAAGAGCGCATTCCATTCTTCGGGTGAATTGGATTGCTCCAAGATTAAGTTTCTTCTCATTTGAATAATAATATCTAGTGGATTAATCATTACAGGACAAGCTTCCACACATGCATTGCACGTCGTGCATGCCCTTAATTCTTCGACACTTACATACTCTTCGGATAGCAGGCTTTTGCCATCATGTTCTTCACCGGAACTCTTGCGAAAAGCGGCTAGTTCTTCCATGCGGTCTCGGGTGTCCATCATAACCTTTCGTGGGGAAAGTTTTTTGCCCGTTAAATTGGCAGGGCACTGATCGGTGCAGCGACCACATTCCGTACATGAGTAAGCGTCAAGCAGATTTTTCCAGGTGAGATCCCCGATATCTTTAGCCCCAAAAGTGGGTATTTCAGCAGATGGATCGGCTGCTGCAAATGCAGTGTCAGGATTCATCATTAATTTAATCTCTTGGGTTACACTTTCAAGGTTTTCAATGTGGCCCGCTGGTCTTTGTCGGGCATAAAAGGTATTCGGAAAAGCAAGAAGTATGTGGAGATGCTTGGAGTAGGGTAGATAGATTAAAAACACAAAGACTCCCGTAATATGACCCCACCATCCAATCCGCTCCAAAAGATGTAAAGTGTTTTCACTAAAACTTCCTAGCAGAGAGGGCCCTAAGTTCGAGGAGATGACAAATCCATACTCGTCAGGATGCAGCGCAGCATCCGCTCCATTCATAAGGAAAATACAAGTGACCAAGACAATTTCCCAGTAAAGAATAATATTGGCATCTCGGTGTGGCCAACCTTCCATTTCTGCTTTTCTAAATCGTGGGATGGAAAGCATATTCCTCCGAGCAAGAAAGAAAAAAGTGGCAATAAGGGCAAGAAGTGAGAGTACTTCAATGGTTGAGATGATTGCTGTGTAAAGGCCTGTAAACCATGAAGATTGAATGCTATTATACAAAATACGGTGGCTACCAGTTATTCCATCCGCAAAGATTTCTATTAATTCAATTTGTGTAAATACAAAGGCAACATACACACATAGGTGAAGTATAGCTACAGGTAAGTTTGCAAACATTTTCCCTTGCCCTAAGGCGATGCGCAGCATATTCTTCCAACGCAGAATTCGGTTGGGTGCTGACTCTTCTGATTTACCCATAGAGATATTTCGATAGATCCCAACATATTTTTTACCGCTAACAACAAGGGCTAAGGTTGTTAGTAATAGGAAGGCTAGGATCTGAATGATTTGTATAGGTTCCATAATCAGCACACTGCAGCATCAATCTCTCTAAAGATAGTGCATGTATCGCCATTACCGAAGCATTATTATTTTATCCTTAAGATTTTACCTTTATTCTATACATTCGAGAAATGAAGTCTACATCCTCGTCGTCTCATCAAATTTTAGATCGAAACCAGATTAATAAGAAGATTATGCGATTGGCCTACCAGATCTGGGAGGATCATCATGAAGAAGAAATGATTCATGTCTTAGGTGTTTCAAAGGCTGGATCTACTTTAGCCAAAGAACTCTGTGATGCATTAAATTCCATTCGTGACGCTGCAAAACTTTCCGGGGTCATAACTTTAAATAAGTCCAATCCCTTGTTAAGTGAAATCACTTGTTCTTGTACTTTATCCCAGTTGGAAGACCAATCAGTGATTTGTGTTGATGACGTTTCGAATAGCGGAAGGACACTGTTTTATGCTTTGAGCATATTTCAAAGTATTTCAGTAAAATCTATTCGAACGGCGGTCTTAGTTGAGCGACGGCATAAACGTTTCCCAATACACTCGGACTATGTCGGTCTATCGCTGAACACAACCATTCGAGAGCATATAGAAGTTGAATGTAGCGAGGAAGAGGTCCAGAGCGTGTGGTTACAATAAATTCTAGAATTTAGGAAAGGATAAATCTATGCCTTTATCCATGAGAAGAGGCTCTTTGCCAATGCCTTGTGGTCGTAAGGAAAGTCTACTTTATGATCAGCGAGATTATAATCGTCTTGCCTTGTTTCGTAGAGTTTACGCAACTTATCAATTGCTGACTTATCCTCTAGATTTGAGGCAAGGGGTCGAGCTTTTTTTGATGTTCTAAGTCGGCCCAAGCATTGCTCAAAGGGCATATCAAGAAAGACGGTAAGTCCATGGGCTTTTAGCAAAGGCCAGATCTCTTGATTACAAACTGTACCACCGCCTAAACTAATAATACCAGGTTGCGGTAAGAGGTTTGAAAGTGTTTCAAATTCAATGGCACGAAAGGCCCTCTCTCCATGTTTTAGAAAAATCTTAGGAATATTCATTCCCATTTCCTCTTCAATCATTACATCTAAATCTATAAAAGGCAGATCTAAGCGTTTTGCTGCTTTCCTTCCATAGGACGACTTTCCGGAGGCCATAAAGCCCAGAAGAAAAATGGTTGGTGTTGTCTTTTGACTTATGAGGGGCTTCTCCATTCGTTGACCTTTTGCTCAAAGGTGAGAAGATCGGGGGGAAAGTCCTCCTTAGTCAGCTTATCTTTAATTATGCCGTAGTCTAACACAAGCATTCCCAATTCACTATCAATAAGAGGAAAGAGAAAATCACGATGAGTAAAATTGATTTGCAAGCTGACTCCCAACGCTTCTTTCATTTCATAAGGATCCACCTCGGAATTATCGACATAGGCCACCACTTGAATTCCATTGTTTTTTGCCCATTGATGATATTGCTCGACTAGAAGCCAATAGACCTCATCTTGCGTTTGGAAACTTGGTGCGATAATTATACAGGTTAAGCGGTCTGCATACAGATGCTCGACAAGTTTATTCATGCCAAATTCGTCCGATAAAGGAAGGTAGAGTTGTGCCGGAATCTCGTCGCTGTTTTGAAATGCTACCAAGGTGTCATATGTCCACTCTTTGCTATTATATTTTACCCAACCTCCATTATCGAAGTCTTCTCTCATGATGGTGTCTTTGCCGAGTTTTTTATGGGTATATACAAAGGCTGAGTCATACGAAGCGGGCTTAGAAAAAATTAATTCTCTTAGGTTGGTTCCAATAGGGTAAAGGGAGGAATCTTTGGTATCGCTTTCGAATACTTCTTGCTCAGTGTTCGCATTCTTTTTACATGATGTGATCATTGAAAAGCAAAGAACAAAAACTGGGATGATATAATGAGTTTTCATATTGTGCTGATTTACTTCAAGAGGTTTTCAAGATCCTTGGTCGTGGGATAGCTTGTGTGGTGATACTTGGCAAGGATAACACCATCTTTGAGTATGATTAACCCTGGATTTGCACGAATGGCGGTTTTAAGCACTTTGCCATCGGAAGCATAACATGGAAAACGAAGTTCTATTTCATGTTTGTCTTCGATCTCTTGCACTACATCTTGAGGGGTCTTAGCACCGCATTCGATGTAGGCATGCATTCTATGCGCTTTTTCATTAGCCCATATTGCAAGCTCATTGAGAGACTCCCACCGCTTTTTTGATGCTTTTAAGGGCTCTCCGGATGCAATCCATAAGGTGACTCCATTAAAGGTGAAATGTTCCTGGGATAAATCGTTTCCCATAGAATCTAAGGCGGAGAAGTCCAGTTCTGCTGGACTACCTTCCTTTACAAGTTCTTCCTGACGATCGAGAAAGGTCCATGTATTTGTATCGCTGTATGTCTCCCATTCGGTAGCGAACTCTTCATCGCTTAGAATTACCTTTTCGCCTGTTTCTTTATTTTTATAGCCAAATCCATAACGGTATTCGTCGGGAATACTCACGGTCTTCTCCCCGATGTCATTCCCTACTTTATAAGGTCTAAAATCAACAATTGGCAAGCCGAACATATAGTTTGAAAAGGCAAATAGAAAGCAGATTGCACTTACACTTATCAAGGTGACCCGTTGGTCTAGACCGTTCTTAATCATGGGTCTAATCTTAGAAGATAAAATCCATAAAATGCTGATAACAATACATAATATAATATCCTTGTAAAAGGAGTCAATGGGTCTGAGTTTGATAAAATCTCCGAAGCAGCCGCAGTCGGAGGGCTCCCCGGTCTGTGCAGTATATCCTGTTAGGAAGGTGAAGAAGACTAGCATCGCAGCCGTTATGAGAATAACACTTCGTTTAAATATTCCAAGGAATAGAAGTACACCTAATACGACTTCCAGCACAACCATAAAGACGGCTGTAGGTATGCTAATTTTTTTAAGATTGCTAAACAATTGGGTATACCATATGTCACTTGGTGGAGCTTCACCGTGTTCTACCAAATACGCCTCACTCATCTGCGCATCAAATGCGGTGTAGTAATCTTGCATTTTATAGGATGTCCCTAGAGGATCTATGATTTTTACCGCACCGGAGAAAATCAAAAGAATCGCTAGAAAGAAACGCAGAAAAAGAGACGTAAGATTGAGCAATCTAGCCTTCGTACTGTCGCTTTGGAAATCAATGGATGCTTTTTTTGCCATCCAAAAAGAATATACCGAAGTGATAAGAATAGCAACCAGAGCACAGCCACCAAAAATTTTAAGTACAAGGCCAAAAGTTGATTGATCTAGACTTGGGCTAGTAAGTAATAATATATCCGCGATCATCTTTCAAAAATACGATTGAAATGGTAGCTAACTACTTCAATTAATGTAAAAGAATGTGAAAACAACAGCACAGAATTATGCCCCTTCATCCAAGCGAATCAATGCAAAAATAGAGTAGTTTGCAATGTCTGAATAGTGTCCTTCAGGCCCTTCGCTAATGGCAGTAGATCCCTGATTGTCCTCGATTTGACGAAGCCGTTGAAGTTTGGTTAGCACCATATCGGTATATGACGAAATACGCATTTCTCTCCATGCTTCCCCATAGTCACGATTTTTCCGCATCATGAGGGCTTTTACTTCTGCCATTGTCTTATCATACAATGCCAAAGCATGAGATGATTCAAGCTCCAATTCCTCGTCATTTTGATGATGCTGAATGATGGCCATAATAGCATAATTAACCATAGCCATCCATTCTTCATATACACCCTCCTCTACGAGATGGGTACCCGTTTCCTCAATTGTTCGAATGCGTTTAGCCTTGATGTAAAGCTGATCGGTTAGGGTCGCCGTCCGCATAACACGCCAAGAGGTGCCGTAGTCTTTTGTTTTGAGTGAAAAGATGTGGCGACATTTTGAAATCACCGCATCGAATTGACTTGATGTATCTTTGGCAAAATCCATAAGACAAATATACCTTGAAATCTTCACTGCCTTTTCCAAGTCAATCTTTTAATATCAACGGGAGACCTGTTGAACTTGATCGACCGGTGGTATTGGGAATTCTCAATGTGACACCGGATAGTTTTTACGCTGATTCGCGCAGCATGTCGATTGATAAGCTCATCATTAAAGCGGATGAGATGGTAGCTGATGGAGCTTGGGCATTAGATGTTGGAGGAATGAGCAGTCGCCCAGGAGCTTCTATAATTTCCCATGAAGAGGAGTGGTCTAGAATTAGCGATGTATTATCTGAGCTGCAGCCATTAAGAAGAAAAGTATTGATCAGCCTGGATACTTTACATGCCTCTACCGCAACAAAGGCATTAGACCTGGGTTGGGTCGATATCATCAATGACATCAGTGGAGGACATTATGATCACGGTATGCATCAGGTAGTGGCGCAAGCAAAGGTTCCCTATATCCTAATGGATATGCCTGGCACGCCTAAGACGATGCAAGATCAATTAAATGAATCGGCTGACATTGTATCCGATGTGGTCGGGCGGTTAAAGCGTTTAATTGAAAAAGCACATAAGGCAGGAATCAACGATGTTATCATGGATGTAGGTTTTGGTTTTGGCAAAACACTATCCCAAAATTTCACATTGCTCGATTCGCTCGATACGATTAAAGAACATTTGGATTATCCAGTCTGTGTAGGGGTTTCTAGAAAATCAATGATTACCAAAACATTGTCCATTGACTCAACACAAGCGCTCAATGGGACGACTGTGCTTCATACTGTGGCATTGTCCAAGGGGACAACGATGCTTCGCTGTCATGATGTGCGACCGGCAGTAGAGGCAATTGAACTGCTGCATTCGCTAAAAAAAAAGTAGTTTAGATTCATGCTAGCTTTGCAATACCAAGAATTATATGATTTCGGGTGGTTTACGCTTCGATGGATCGACTTGCTTGACCTTGGTATTACCACGCTTCTAGTCTATCAAGTCTACAAATTACTGCGCGGTTCTATTGCAATTAATCTTTTCTTGGGCGTGCTCAGTATATATGCTTTTTGGACGGTCATTCGGTATTTGGATATGCGGCTTCTCGATGCGATTCTGAGGCAGTTTCTCGGGCTAGGGGTTATCGCCTTTATTATTTTGTTCCAACCTGAGCTTCGCCAGTTTTTGTTGTTCTTAGGACGGGGGCGACAGTTTTCTGAAAATAGATTGTGGCGCAAGTATGTTGCAAAGGATGAGTCAGATGGGATGGACCAAGCCTTAATGGAGGTGGTTCAGGCCATGAAGCGGATGGCAGAGCATAAAATCGGTGCCCTGATTTGCCTGGAAAAAGGAAGTCCCATAAATTTTGTTGAAGAAACTGGCGTTCCAATTGATGCGGAGATATCTCACTCTTTACTGGAATCCATTTTTACCAAAAACAGCGCCTTGCACGACGGGGCTGTAGTCATTTTTGAAGGCCGTATTCGTGCTGCACGATGTACATTACCCGTAACCAATAAATCGATAGAGCCCGATTATTTAGGCATTCGCCATAGAGCAGCTGTCGGAGTATCTGAGCGAAGCGACGCGGTCTGCCTCATTGTATCTGAGGAGACGGGTGCTATGTCAATTGCGCATGAAGGTAAGCTGGAATATAATGTCTCACCTGACCAGCTTTACAAAGCCATTGTAGCTCACTTAAAGTAGCCTTTATACTCCCGTAACTTGAATTGTGTTAAGCACAGTGTTCACCATCTCAGGTGCGTTATTTGGGTTGAGTATGGTTACATGACCCATTTTTCTTCCGGGTTTTGATAGTAATTTTCCGTACCAGTGTAAATGGACATCAGGCATCGTGCTGAGATCATCCAACCCTTTGATTTTGGCCTTTCCTATCTTTCCACTGCCAATTATATTAACCATTATGGCAGGTGAATTGATTCGTATGTTAGGTATGGATAAATCGAGTAGGACGCGCAGATGCAATTCAAATTGCGATAGACTTAAGGATTCGATAGTGGCATGCCCTGAATTATGCGTCCTTGGGGCTGTTTCATTCACCACAAGACGTCCATCCTCTAAAAGGAACATCTCTACAGCAAAAATACCCGGGCTATCCAGCGCCTCAACAACCTGAATTGCTAGTTGTTTAGCCTGCTTTTGAATAGTCCTGTCTAGGCTTGACGGCATTTGAAGATGACTCACTAGGTTGTAGGTAGGGTCAAAAACCATTTCACATTCAGGGAGGGCTATGCATTGACCAGACGGACTTCGTCCAACAATAACTGCGATTTCTGTTTGGATTTTGGCGGCCTCTTCTACCAAAGAAGGTTCAGTAAACCACTCTTTTAAGTCATCTTTTGATCTTAAGACTTGGACTCCTTTTCCATCATAACCACCTTGACGCATTTTTTGCACGAAGGGCATCTCAAATGGCAAATCTTTGGGCTTCTCTGAATCCATGAGTTTGTAGGGCATGGTGGGAATGCTATGCTTCGAATAGCACTGTTTCTGCAACCCTTTATCGCGAATCGTTTCAATAGTATCAGGGCTAGGTATAACTTGAATGCCTTCTTCTTGAAGTTTTCTAAGCGCTTCTGTATTAACCGCTTCGATTTCAATACTGACTATATCGCATGATCTTCCGAAAGCCATTACATCTTCAAAATTCATAGGGTCGCCTTCCACAATATCCCGGCAAATACTACCGCAAGGTCCATTGATATCCTTATCTAGAAATTTTAGGTTAACGGGGTAGTTCGCTGCTTGTTGGAAGAGCATTCGACCTAGTTGTCCTCCGCCTAGAATACCTATTGTTGTGTTCATCCAACCACCATTTCGGAGAAAAACTGATGCATTTTCTGCACCCAGTGCTTCATATCTTGATGGCCATCATTATTCAAAATCATGTGTGACTGAGCCATTTTTTCTTCATCGCTTAGTTGATGATCCATGCGAGATTCTACTGCTTCTTTGGATATATTATCGCGTTGCATCACGCGAAGAATACGAACGTCTTTTGGCGCATGTACAAGGATTACTCTATCGAATTTTCCCTGTTGCTCTGTCTCGAAAATAAGCGCCGCCTCTTTGATTGCGTAAGGCTGATCTTTTTGTTGAGCAAACCATCTTTCCGAATCTCGTCCTACTGCTGGATGCACAATATCATTGAGTTTCTTAAGATTGGCTGCACTGTTGAATACCAAGCTAGCAAGGTAACTTCTATTTAGACTTCCTTGGCTGTAGCACTCTGATCCAAAATGCTGGATGACTTGTCTTCGTAGCGCATCGTCTTCATTGAGCAGGCGCTTAGCCTCGCTATCCGCCTTATAAATGGGAATGCCATGTTCTGTGAACAAATCAGCGATGTAGGACTTACCGCTTCCAATTCCTCCAGTTAATGCGATACGCAATGGCATGGTATAAAGGTAGTATATGTCTTACAGAATGTGAAGAAGAATCGATGGATTACTTACTGTAATGCTTTTGTGTAAGATCCATTGATACGGCAATTCGATCAATTTTGATGGATGTATTGCTATCAATCTCTAGTTTCAACGTGCCTTTGTCTTTGTCAAGGCTTACAACTTTGCCATGGATACCTGTACTTGTGACGACTTTCTGCCCTTTGCTCAAATCATCGACAAATTTTTCCTCTTTTTTTGCCTTTTTTTGTTGAGGGCGTATCATAAAGAAGTAGAATACACCAATCATGGCAAAAATGATAAATGAAAATGTTGGATCGCCGAAATTCATAGTTGGATATTTAATGTGTTGAATGGATTTTTAATTGGTAGCAACAGAGTCATTTTGAATCGTTACTGAGTCCGAGAGCATCTCGTCTAACGCTGGACTAGTTGGGATTGAATCAGCTAATTGGCCAATACCATATCCTGTGAAGCTTATCTCAAACATTCCACCTTCAACATTGGCGTAAACTTCTGCAGACTTTTGAAAACTATCATTTTCGAGAACTACATTATAGTTGAGCGTGATTTCTCCTGATTTTCCCGGTTCGATGGGTTCTTCTGTGAAGGTGCCCACCGTGCATGAACAACCAGGTTCTACGCGTTTGATTAAAAGATTGTTGTCTCCCGTGTTGTTAATGGTGTAGGCAATTGATAACGAGTCACCAACATTGTGACTTCCAAGCTCTTTATTGGCCCCACCAAATTCATCTTCCACAATTTCAAGGGTCGTCTTAGAACCGCATGAAGAAAGAATACCAGTAAGCAAAAGAAGGAAAACGAAGTTTTTCATAATAAATGGATTACCTTTCAAATATACATAGGGTAAGACGAACTATTGGCCAAGCGCTTCAAAGAACTTTGAAAAAATAGCGGTGTTTTCATACACTCCCCCAAAATAATTAGCCCCTGGTCCATAGGCAAAAACGGGTATCAAAGTGGCCGTATGTCCACCTGTCGAAAAAGTTGGGCTTATCTCACCATATCCTGACATAGATTTGCCATCTCCAGATAATGAGAACCCCCCGGTTTCGTGATCAGCCGTCACAACAACAAGGGTATTGCCATGCTTCTCAGCATAATCTAGTGCTACTCCAATAGCCTTATCGAAATCCAGTACTTCTTGAATCACATAGTCTCCATTGTTTTCATGACCTCCCCAATCAATCTGTGATCCTTCGACCATAAGGAAGAATGACTTTTCGGATTGTGTAAAGTATTCAAGAGCTTCAGCTGTAGCATTCGGTAAAAAGTCATCACGCCCTTCATGTTTTGCTAGAAGACCGTCGTTAGCAAGTAAGTAACCAACCCGTTTGCTGTGATCAGCACTTCCAAGACTATCCATCCCAACCGAGAAGCCATAATGATTTAGCGAGTCGACGTAGTTCACGGAATCTGGCCTATTCATAAACCACTTTTGCCCGCCACCAGCAAAAAAGGAGATGTTGCTGTAGACCAAGCTTTTTGCGATATCATATTGCTGACTTCGTTTGGCGACATGAGCATAAAATGAGGCTGGTGTTGCATGGGTGATGCCCGAAGTGGAGATGACCCCACTTTGCCATCCTTGTGTTTCCAAAATCTCGTTAACCGTTTGAACGGCTTCGCCTTGCATATCCACTCCTATGGCTCCGTTGTAGGATTTTTGACCAATGGAAAATGCCGTAGCTCCTGCACCGGAATCCGTGATTCGGTCAGATCCTGAGGTGGTATTGATAAGACCTAGTATGGGAAAGCGAGAGAAATTGGGCTTTATGCCCTCTTCGCCATAAAAGTATGCTGCACTGACTTGAGAGGTACCCATTCCATCTCCGATTAAGAAAATGATATTCATGGGTGTTTCAGCCGAAGATTTAAGTGGATTAGTAGTCTCCTCACTTTGGGCGCCCTCTTTTTCCTCAATACTGATCTCCGTTGAATCTGCACAGGCGCCTAGGATTAGGGATGGATATAAGATCACTGCAAAGGGATGGATAAACTTATTCAATGCTTTCATATTATTGATTTAAGATGGTGATAATGATAATTCCTTTAATATAAGCACATGTGATGTGCTGATAAGGTTAATTTTTTATTACCTCCCTTCTCAGATTACAAGAAAATAGCATGTGTCCGAGTTAAGTTTTGTTTATCTTCCAAAAAAAATTGAAATGAAAACTATTTATACCCTATTAATAACATTATTTGCTGTTGTGACAACTTTTGCACAGCCTATTCAATGTTTCTTTGCCATATCAACAGAAAGCGATCGAGAGGTAATGATGGCTACCGATAAGTTGATGAAATCTGAGTTTGGAAAGAATTTACCTGCTTCGGTAGCGCTTTATCAAGAGGCGTTTAATGGTGAACAGGCGCATACACATACTCTTGGATTTACATTTGAAAACGCTGAAAACATGCAAAAGGCTTGGAGCATGTGGTTTACTTCTGAAGAGGTTGTGGAATGGGAAAATACAATAAACCCTATTTCTGATAACACAGGGGAGTGGATGACTATGCCTCTCGTTTTGGAGGGTGATGTTTCAGAAGATAATGTTTTTATGCGT
The DNA here is from genome assembly GCA_002708985.1 of Saprospirales bacterium. GTDB lineage: Bacteria > Bacteroidota > Bacteroidia > Chitinophagales > UBA8649 > UBA8649. Next base: position 39,147 of record PAPS01000005.1, read on the forward strand.
TGGGCAATAGACGTCACCGGTGATGCAAATATGTACATAAAAGAATGGACGAAATTTACTGAAGGAGCCAAAGAAAGAGGCATGGATATGTCTTCTTACGGATTAAGTGTTGTAATGGCTGGAGTTGCAGACAATGATATGACGCATTACGTCTTTATAGGTGCACCCGATATTCCAACTATGATGGGGCGTATGATGACACTTCAGAAAGATGAAGAGTTCGCCGCGTTTAGTGCTAGAGTGGGCGGTATTCGAACAATATTACACCAAGATATGCTTATGAGCATTGGTGCTTGGAATTTTCCTGAATAAAGTTTGTATCCCATAAATATTATATGCAAAGCTCACCCTAGTGGTGGGCTTTTTTTATGCATTTCTTCGTCCTGGAAGAGTATGTCTTTTTAAGATTCTTTTAGACTCCTCGCGCACAGCAGGGTGATTTCGAATCGACCAAATTCGTTTCCTAGCCTCTCTGCCCGCCTCAATATGATTGATAATCGGATCGGGGTAAACATTGTCAATATTTAAAAACTTTCGATCGAGTGCTGTGAGTTTCCATGGTTCATGAATAAATTGATTGGGTACATTACTTAGTTCAGGTATCCAGCGTTTGATAAATGCTCCTTCGGCGTCGTTTTCCATGGATTGTTTTACAGGATTATACATCCGTACCGTATTGATTCCGGTTACACCCGCTTGCATTTGAAACTGCGAAAAATGGATGCCGGGTTCAAAATCGAGAAAGTATTTGGATAAGGTAGAACTTCCCCAGCGCCAATCTTGCCACAAGTGATGCGTTAAAAAAGAGACTACCATAGCGCGCATTCTAAAATTCACATAACCTGTGGTTTTGAGACAGCGCATGCATGCATCGACTAGAGGAAATCCTGTAATGCCTTTAGCCCATGCTTCCAGGAAAATATCATTACGTTTCTTATTTAATTGATCATATCCTCTATTAACATGTTCAAACTCCATGCGGTCCTCCATTTCAAATTTTTGAATAAAATGGTCATGCCATCGAAGTCGACTTCTAAAGGAAGCCATATTTCGTTTCCAACCGAATTCCTGTTGCTTAAGTGATGCTTGATAAGCTTGTCGAATGGAAAGGTTCCCATAGACAAGAAATGGCGACAAACGACTGCAATGATTCGCACTTGTCTCCGGCTTGGAGATGTTTTGCATGTAATGGCGGCCACGCTCAGTTATGAAGCTTGTCATAGTATCCTGTGCCTCCTCTAACCCAATGCCTTGCATTTGATTGTTCTGTGTTGTTAATGCTGCGGGCCAATTAAATTCTGTGAGGCTATCGATTGATGGGGGATGGGGCAGTTGAGAGTGATCTATCGTATCGATTGGGCTATTCATGTATCTGTACCAGGCTTTTCTCCAGGTATCCCGATTTTTTAACCCTCGTAGTACTCCGTTGCGTTGGAATTCCTTCCATAAGATTGAAGATTCCAAAAAGAAATCCTTCAGCTGTAGATCCCGTCGGTAGGTCCGCCTTAAACCCGTTTCTTGATGAGAAAAAACATGATGTATCGTATAGCGTTGGTGGATATATTTAAAGACATTTAGTGGATTCCCTTCCATGACTACAATCCGTTGGTTATACGCTGCAAGTTGACCATTCATAGATTGTAAAGACTGGTATATGCATCGATTATGCCGATGATCCATATGCTCATCTTCCCAAAGTTCTGGCTCTTGAATGTAGAGTAAGAGCAGAGGGTGACCTTCTAGAATAGCACATTGTAACGGTTTGTGGTCCTCTAAACGTAAATCACGTTTAAACCACACAATATTGATTTTTTCCACAAGGTGCTTTTAACTAGTTCTAACAAGCTTAAAACAATAGGGCGAAATGCTTGTTCTGTAGATAATGTAAAAGTCAAGATTTTATGAAGACTTATGTTGTGTTTGGAGGCAGTAGGGGTATAGGTGCGGCCTTAGTATCCGATTTGCTTAAGGATGGTCATTCCGTATTAAATATCTCTCGAAACGATTCTGAGGAAAATCATGTGAATTTATCCTACCACAAGTTAGACGTTCTGGAGCAGGGCTGGGATAGCCTTCCAGCCATGCAGGAGATTCATGGTCTCGCATATTGTCCTGGTAGCATTGACTTAAAACCTCTACGGCGAGTTACTGTGGAAGATATGAAAAAGGCAATGGACATTAACCTGTATGGAGCACTCAAGGCGATTCAATGGGCATATCCTGTTATGAGGAAGACGCCGAATGCAGCAGTTGTTCTATTTAGTACGGTAGCTGTTGCACAAGGTATGCCCTTTCATACCGTGGTAGCCTCTGCCAAGGGAGCAGTTGAAGGATTTACCAAGTCTCTTGCTGCTGAATTTGCACCCAAGGTTCGTGTGAATTGTATTGCCCCGTCATTGACAGATACGGAGTTAGCCAGTGATTTGTTGCGAGATGATAAACGACGCGAAGCATCTGCCGAAAGACATCCCTTGAAGCGCATAGGTCAGCGCGAAGATATTGCGCGTGCGGCCCAATACTTACTTGGCAAAGAGTCCTCTTGGGTTACGGGACAGGTCCTCCATGTGGATGGAGGGATGAGTAGTATTCGGGTTTAGAAAGGTTTAATGTAGGTTGTTTTTCATGATCTACACGAAATTCATCACAAAAACATCCCAAGTTGTTAAATCCACCTTAATGGGCGGTCCTGTGTTAAAATTTCCCTAAAGCCGAGATGATCAAAAGTCTTTGCTATTTTACATAGAAACATGATTACTACCCACTATAAGACCTATGTTTCTGTTTCTTCGGATGATGACAAGATGCGCTATATTTTAGGTAGGCAGGGTAAAAATACCTTATTTGTTGTAGGGCTAAATCCGAGTTCTGCCAATGAGAAAAAGCTTGATCCTACAACCCGAATCATCGAAAAAATTGCCCTTAATCATGGCTATGATGGATGGTATATCGTAAACCTTTATCCCTTACGGTGTGCTAAACCTTCCAATCTTCCAAAGAGGCGTAAGGTCGATGTGTATACTCGGAATCTTGTATTTATTAAAGAATATTTGGTGAATAACTGTCAATCAGTTGGAGCGGTATGTCTAGGATGGGGCAATCACATAGATCATTATCCCTATCTCAAAGAGGCAAGAGATGCCATTCTTGCTGTCTTAACTCATTACGATTTCCCATGGCTTTGCCTAGGAGTAACGAAGGCAGGTCATCCTATCCATCCCTCACCGTTATCTATCAATACCCGCTTTGGAGGCCCGAATAAGGCGGCTTTAATGACATATTCAGGATCTAGTGAAAATGATTAAGTTTTATTTTCTTTATAGGGTATTCAATCGTTATTCATTAGATAAAAATTCTATTTTTCCATCACCCAAATTTTCTGTTTTGCACTTATTCAATAGAAATAGACCAATCGTTCGATACCTTCTTGGTTTTCTTTTACTTTTTATACTAACGCCTTCAGGGGTGAAGGCACAGGCCGATTTCGGCAGGGATGCTCAAGCCTGCAAAGATCAGATTCAATATTATCGCTCGCTCTTTAGTTTGGATTGTGTAGAGGAAAAAGCAACGGATAACTATGGAAATGGTAACCGTGATTTATATGGTACTCGAAATTTTAGGACTATTCTCTATGGAGTAGCTTATCGAGGAGGGGGGAATAATTATTATCATAATGACAACAAGAGGGACAATAAAAATCCTCTCCCCAACGATGGATTGAAAAATTTAGCTGATTTAAAGTTTGAGGCGGCTGTCTATTTATATAGTACAAATTTTGAAACTGCACCTTCTTCTATGCGAGGATCTGGAGATCACGTTATGGATTATTATCAGATTTCAGGAAACTCCCAAGATGATATGCGAAGTTTGCTTGAGATGACCTATGAGTCGATAATGAATCCTGATCAAGGCCCCTTGTATCTCCATTGTTGGAATGGATGGCATCAGAGTGGATATGTATCTGCAGTCCTGCTAAGACAGTTCTGTGGGCTAAGTGCCGAGGAAGGGTTGCAGTATTGGATCAATAATACCGATACGTATAATAACGGATATTCGCGGATAAAAAACGCCATTCAGGACTTCAAGCCTTATGAGGATTTAAAGGTTTCTAGCGATGTACAAAAAACCATCTGCCCATGTATGAATTCTATGGAAGTGAGTATCGAAATTGACGACGCTGCTCAAAAGAAAATGCAAAATACACTCATGGTGAAGGTTCCTTTTGAAAGCAACTCTTCGGCGATTACTCCGGGCTCACTCACTGTTATTGATGAATACATCGTCCTCTTAAGAGAAAATGAATTTTTTGATGTAGAGATCGGTGGGCATAGTTCTGCGCCAGGAGATTTTTATGCGAACCAGGTGCTGTCTGAGAAGCGAGCAAAATTAGTCTACGAATACCTCATTGCAGAGGGAATTGAGCCTGAACGACTGACCTACAGAGGGTATGGAGAAAGTCAACTCCTCGATATTCGAAACACTCAAGAAGCGCATGATAAAAATCGACGTATAGAATTTAATGTGATTGGACTAAACCTTGAGATTCAATTTGCAAAGAATAGTTCTCGGTTACCTCAAAGTGCAGAATCCCAATTGCTTTTTGTTCGCGAGATGCTTGCTGCGAATCCTACTTACTCCATAACAATTGTAGGTCATACGGATATATCTGGAGATGCTGATGTTAATCAACGGCTTTCTCGCGAACGGGCTTATGCCGTTTATGAATACCTACGGCGCACAGGAGCTTCTACCGATCAATTGTTCTACAAAGGCATGGGAGCAGATCAACCTCGTTATTCGAATGATACTGAATTCGGTCGTTCAAAAAATCGCCGTATTGAAATAATACTTAATTAAATGATGATAAACGTTAAGTATTTCTTGATCGTTTGCACGCTATCGATTTTTTCGAATCTTTTTGCGAGCGGGGATACCTTAATACTTTCCCATGAAAGTGGTTGGTATGAATCGAGCTTTTTGCTAGAGGCTTCTTCTACAGTAGGAGAAATAGTCTATGAGATTAATGGGACAACCCCTACGCGGAGAAGCTCTAAGTGGCGCGGCTCAATGAAAGTAAACTCAACTACACTTATACGATTTGGTGTAAAGTATGAAAGCAAGATTATCCTGGAGAAGACCTGTTTGTACCTAGTCGACTTTGAGTCTACTATACCGGTGCTTTCCCTTGGTACGGCCCCCGCCAACCTATATGACTCAGTTCGAGGTATTTATGTGCCCGGTCACAGAGCTTATCGCGATACGACAAAAACCGCTGTATCTGTTTTTTATGCCAATGCAAACTACACCCAAAAATGGGAGCGCGATGTTCAAGTCAATTATATTGTCCCTGGCGAAGGCGAGGTGATTCATCAAGCTGCTGGCCTAAGGATATTTGGTGGGTTGACTAGGCATAGCGCCGAAAAATCTCTTCGAATCATTGCCCGTGATGAATATGGTGATGATCGATTTGATTATCCATTTTTCCCTTATCGTGATAACGATTCCTATAAGCATTTAGTGATACGCACATCTGGAGGTGATGCACGAAGTACCCGATTTAGGGATGTATTAACTACTCAGCTAGCTAAAAATTTAAATATAGATATACAGGAATTCCAGCCTGTAAACTTATTTGTAAATGGGGAGTATTGGGGGGTCTACAATCTACGCGAACGCTTGGGGCAACACTACCTTCAATCCAATTTTGGAGCCGATAAGGATACCTCGAATTTGCTGCAAGGTCGGGGGGCTGTTGATCATGGATCAGGTGCTCGGTATCGTGAGCTTCTCGCCTTCCTGAGAGCCCATACTTTCTCTGATGGCGCGCTCTATGATTCCTTAGGCCAATTAATGGATATTCAAAACTTTCGTGATTTTCAGGTTGCTCAAATCTATACTGGAAATATTGATTACATGGGGAACATTCGCTATTGGCAATCCGATGATGTGTCTTCTCAATTTCGGTGGATAATGTATGATACCGATCTAGGTTTTGGCCACGGCGTCCCTGCGCGATGGAATTTTATTGCGGAGCGCCTAAGTTCTCGTCAAACCAAATGGTATAATCCTAATTGGTCAACCTTTATCTTGCGAAAACTGATGGAGAATACCTCCTTTAAGTACGAGTTTATCAATCAGGTGTGTTATGCTATGAGCATAGCATATAGCTCTGATAATGCCAACCGTTTGATTGATTCTTTGGCTGATGTATACAGACCAGAAATGGCAAGGCATTTTCAAAGAAATGGAGGAAGTGTTAAGCGCTGGGAAGCCGCGGTACAAAGTTTAAGGAACTTTGCTGATGAGCGACCAGCGTACTATCTCAAACATACAGGACAGTTATTTACGCTTACTGATCCCTATATACTTCATCTTACCGTAGATGGTCGAGAGCATGGTAGGGTAAGCATTAACAAGAATGTCTTTGCAGATTCAGCGCTCATTGGGCAGTTTTTCTCGTCTGTTCCTTTGGAGGTTATAGTGGATACCGACCCGCTCTATATTGTTAATACTCCTAGCCGTGATACGATATGGCATGCAGAGGGTGATACGATACACTATTCCATTACGTTTTCATTTGTTGGAAATAGCCCTTTACATGGTCAAGTGAAAATTAATGAGGTAGGTGGTCTGACTGATGGTAAGGACAGTGTTTGGATTGAATTGGTCAATTTAGATACGCAGTCTGTAACGCTTAGTGGGTGGAGTTTTATTTCCAAAAAAGGAAGGCATACAATTGACTCGTTTACCATTGATTTGTTTGGTCTTCTGCAACATGAAGAGGGTGTGATGGACGCTCCTGTAGGAATACGTCATAAAATCTCAGGGAAGTCCGATTTTGTCTATTTAGTAGACGACAATGGCCTTTTGGTTGATAGTATTTCGTGGCGGCATGCCAAGGATAGCATTCCGTTTGGTTACGAGCGGCCCCATCCCAAAGACGACTTTATTGCATTGAGTGTTGGTGGAGGTTCTCCTTTGGATTATAATTCAAATCATCGACCAGACAGCGGGTCCGATGCGGAGGGAAGCGGCAAGAGGGGCTGGGTTGTATTTTTTGTATTGATTCTTTTAATAATGGCTAGTTTAGGGTTAGCTTGGAAGAAGCAATGGCTTACCTTACCAATCAAACAATAGACTATGGAGTTTCTGGGCATACCCTTTTATGATGATGATTTATTGAAGTTGTTGGTTCGACTTTCAATCAACCTTTCTTTTGTTTTTTTAATCGTTAATGTCCTTTACACGAAGAAGTCAAGTAAGGAATCCTTCACGTTTAGCTTTTATGTGATATCGCTTGTCGTTTTCTTTTTGTGTTTTACACTTAAGAAGTTCGAGCTCGGCTTAGGTATGGCATTAGGTCTCTTTGCCATTTTTGGCATCTTGAGGTATCGAACGAATACACTTCCCATTAAGGAAATGAGCTACTTATTTGTTGTTATTGGAATCTCTGTAATTAACGCCTTGGCCAACTCCAAAATGAGCTATGCCGAAATCTTTGCAACGAATAGTATAGTAAGCTTCGCAATTTTCTTATTGGAAAGACGTCCTCAGAAGGTAAGCCAAGGACGAAATACAGCTTCGATAAAAATGACGTATCCTTTAGAAGAGGTGGATTTATCAAATCTTGAAGTGCTTCACGCTAAAGTTGAAAGTGATTCTGGCCTTACTATCGAGAGGGTTAAGATTGAAGAGATTAATCGTAAGACAGGGGAGGTACTCCTTTCTGTGCGCGTTCTTCAGGCATAACATTGACTTGTTCTAATGGAGGGCTTATCTAACCAAGACGAGCTTTTGTACGCTGCCATCGTCGTAGTGATACAACAGGACCTCGCCTGTGGTTACATCCACTTCTTGTCCTAAAAGATTAGTTATTCGCAGAAGCTTAGGTTCAGATATGACATTTGGTTCAATCGACGTGAGCGGATCGTTACAAAGCGCTTCAACCTCTATATCATAAAAGAAGTAATAGTATTCTGGGTCATTTGCACTAGATGAAGTAATCGTAATCATGTCCGCAATATTGTAGGGGTAGTCCGCCCCTGAGCTATTTCTGTAAAGCCCGGAGTTTCCATTTGCAATACCTAGTTGAAGGTTGTTGCCGGCGGGAACCTCAAAATTTAGCTCGATTCGTTGTGGTCCAGGACTAAGGGTATAAGTCGTGTCATCGAGAACAATTCCGTTCGCATCGCGTAACTCAAAGGTGACCGTGTTATTCACTTCAATATCGACGTCGGCAGATACTATGCGACAGGCTTCAACACTATTAAATATCAAATGCTGGTTATTATAAAAGTAACCTCCGGTACCAAAGTCCTTGTTGTAGGCGCCTCCTCTAAAGCTGGTAACATTAGCAAGGGGATTATAGTTTGCTTCAGCAGGATTATTGCATCCTAAGACGGCTGGTATGCACGATCCGTCATCAACACAAGCATTGGGGTCATAGTTGGCCGCATCTCTTGCTGTACATCCTCCAATAAAACAACAGCTTCCATCATCATAAATGGCTTGAGCTGAGTAATTCAGGGCTGCTGGATTGGTACATCCACATTCTTCTCCTAATTTGTAGGTATACACAGAGGTAGGAAGAGCGGATACAACATTATCTTGCCCAAGTAGAAAGTACACGCTACAATCTATAACGAAATTTCCGGGAGCCCAAATCGCATTGCCGGGGTGGGCGGGGAGCTGACTCCAGCTATCCGTACCAGGACTATACGACCACATCTCTCCATTATCTAGCGGTCCGTGATTATCGCCATCACCACTTAAAACATAGCCTTTTCCATTGTAGGAAAATTGGGTACCTGCTACTCGCGCTTCCCCGGGGAAATCTCCAAGTCTTTGCCACGTTGAATTGACAGGATCATAGCGGTAAAAATCTGTGTAGATGTTTACACCAGTGTTGGGGTTTGTTCCCGGTCCTGGTAGCGTGCCGTGTCCCATACCAACATACGCGTAGTTGCCGATTCCAAAGTAAAAAGGATGGTGTCGTTCAAGTCCTGGAAGATTTGGCTTAGCTGACCACGTGTTACTAGGAATATCATATTCCCACCAGTCATTCAAGTTGCCATTGTCGTTGCTACCGCAACCCATTAATATTTTATTTCCCACACAAATCATAGCTGGGTGATTTCGTCCTGCTGCGGGTAGATCAGCTTTTCTTTCCCAAGTATCAGAGTCCATATTGTACGCCCACCAGTCTCGGGGGTAGAGGCCTGATTGTGTTGATCCAAGACCCATAAAAGCAAGATTCCCACTCGTTACTGCATAGGAATATCCTCTTCCTTCAGCTGGAAAGTCACCCAATTGAGTCCATGCCCTGCTTACCTTGTCGTACCGAAACATGTCTTGGCGATAGCTACCGCACACTACATAACCTGATTCGTCGCTAGAAAAGGTAATAGGGTGGTGCCTTCCTTCACCTGGAAAAGCTGTTGTTTGCGACCATGACTGCGCATGAGTGGCGGTAGTGAATACGACAGATAGTGCGAGAATTAGCTTGTAAATTTTCACCATAACGAGTAGGATTTTGAAAGATTAACAAAATTTCTGTCTAAAGTGTTTGCAAGTCCAATGCCTATCTACAGACAAGGAAATCGCTAATGATTTTTGACGGGAAGGATTTCAAGATCGCTGGCCTTTGCGATGTATGTTTCCATTGGAGTAGGGTTGTTATAACAAATGATTCAAAAATTATCACCGTAGTCCATCACAACCAGTGGCGATACAATTAGCGTAGCAATTTATCTGTTACTCGCCAATACCCTCCAAAACTTTCATATTTTCCAAGACATTCTTGATCGTTTCAATATTCTGTCTCTCTGTTGCATTGAGACTTGAATATACATCATCATCGATGGGTAAATACCAGGCTTGCTTTTCAAAATGATTTCGAATCCATCGGGTACCAAATGAATATCCTCGTCTAGCAAAAATTTCATTAAACATAAGTGTAAAGTCTTCTTCCGTATATCCTTGGTACAACCATCTATCAAGCAACTCATCATAAGAAATAATTCGATTTGATCCTTCGGGCCACTGGCCAACATTTGGATTGTATCTGTAGGTGACCTTTTTGTTATTGTATGTAGCGGGGTCTGTAGCGGAGGATTTATAAGGCGTCCATAAGCCATCCATTCGATTACCGTTTAAGTCAATTTCTGCTTCAAACTGTCCGTCATATTTATCATCACCTGGTTCATCCAAGACGATCTCATAAATGTTATCTCCAAGATATTCGTAGGTGCCATCAAGTGGTCGGTGATTGCCAGCGCAAACACTACGGCCTGAAAGTTGTCCTTTTTCGGCATACTCAATGGTAATATTAATCATGTTGCCGGTGCTAAATGTTCCGACATACATACCCACTAAGTCCTCCGCACGCTCATTTCTTGATGTGCTTTTCCCGTTCGTCATCCCCCGGTACAAAGGACATTCATCAAGTTTCGAATACAATTCACCACGATCATCCATAAGCCGCATAAAACCACTACATTGTCTCACGGATGTAGGATAGATTCCTTCTGCCCCATAATCCCAATTATTCATACCTCGTCCACTGGAAGGCCATAGATCATTGTCGATGCCCCAGGCTTTGAAGTCGTCATAGGTTGTAATGTCATGTTCATCCATAAGTGCTTTATGACAGTCACATACGGATAGATCAGCATATTCTGCAGGTACTTGATTTTCCGAAGAATCTTCTTCAGATTCCCCGCTTCCTGTACATTGGACTAAAATGGTCAGAGAGGTTAAAAGAGCCACTATGATTATTTTTTGGGAAAGCAACGATTTGAGCGAAAATGAACACATTATAAACTTGTTTTGCATTAGAATGTGAATGTAATACATTAGCTATTAAATATGGTATTTTGCTTTTCAGGCAAAGTATCGTGATAGAATACTAAGTATTGCTATTAATGCATCGCAGGCATGGATTTTTACATAAGGAAAATGTCATGGCCTTCAATGTTAAAATCTGTAATATTGAGAAGAGTTTTAATATTTTTGAGATTCAATTTAGAACTATGCGTGGACTTCTTTTGATTTTTTTCGCTTCTGTGCTATCGTTTTCTACCGATGCTCAGTCAAGCTCATATTCCATGTCAAACAACAGTGATATTCGAGCCAAGCCATATAACTGGTGTTTCAAGTTAGGTTATCAGGTGTTTTCTAATCCTATATCTACAGATTTATTTAAAACCAATACGGTCAATGGCGTTTTTAATGAGACTTCACGTTCGATGTATTCTAACTTTACTTTTGGTATCTACAAAAAGTTTGGCATCAAAGAGCGGCCGAAGCGTTCTGTCCGCGAGCGCTATGTTGAAGCCGGTATAAGTTTCAGGGATCGTTCATGGAGTGACTTAGTTGGATTGAAGTATGAGTTTATCGCAGCTCCTCCGCTATCTTTTTCACAAAACACGCAAGAGAGATTAAGTTTTAACTCTAGGTTGAGTATTGATGTGATGTTGGCTAAGTTCTTGAACTTAGGTGTTGGTGCTGCTTTCCTTACGGATTACACTGCACTTCCACAATCACTCTTTTCTCCCTCGGTAGGAATGACTTTTCCTATATGGCGCTTTAACCTTACTGGTCATTTCCACTACTTTACCAATTTCAATCAAGTAAGTCTTTGGAATTTCTCAGGGGGAGTTCTTTATAACATAAACTTTGGAAGAAGCGCCTTGAAGTAAGCTTTGCTGTCTCCTAGTTTGTGAGAGATTCTGTTACCAGGAAAAGGAGTGGGCGCGGAGGGATTTGAACCCCCGACCAATTGATTATGAGTCAACTGCTCTAACCCCTTAAACCATTGATAATGAACTAATTGAGTGACATTAATTTAGTTAACTGTCAGTTCATTGCCAATGATTGCCACATATCCCAAGGTCACCAAGGACAAAAACAACCACTACTCAGTATCCTTCTATGTCGATGGAAAACGCTTCCGTTTCTCAAAGTATCAGGAAGAGCCATTTGCTGAGATGTTCCAAACGGCGTTAGAGGATGTTATGATCCTGAATGATGAAAATCTTGTCAGTTTAGTCACAAGGGGAGGATTGATGGTTTTTAAAATAGCCATGATATTATCTGCGCTTAGGAGTGATGATAAGGAGATGGTATGCTCTGATGAAGACTTCAGAATTGCAACAACGTTGGTACTTGATGTTTATCTCAAGCATAACTTACATATTTATAATCAACTTAATAAGCGCTCCTATACACTTGTAAAGCCACAAGAAAGGCTCTTCAATGAAATGCCAAAGTCCTTTACAACAAAGGAGGCCCTGGAATGGGTTAAGAAGGCTGGCTTTAAGGCGAGAAGTATCCAGAACTTTTTGGACTCTCTTATGAAGTCAGGTCGTCTTTTGCGAGAAAAGAAGGGGTTTTACACTAAGAAGTAAAGGGCTACCCCTGGGGTATATTCCTCGCGCGTACATAACGCCCCGATTTAGGGGCGTATGTATATGGTAATCAATGGGTCGCCTCAAATTGGTTTATTGCATTTATTTTGGATTGTATCGGACTCATCTGTTGACTAATCTGCTGATAATACTGAGAGAATTGCCTTTGTATTTGAGCAGACTCCACCTCACTTCGAACATTAGCCAAGGCATTCTGAAGTTGATTGTTAAATCCTTCTAGGGCTTCGATGTAAGGCTTTAATTCTTCCTCTAATGAGAGCTTTTCAGCTTGTCTCGCGCTGTGCATAGCTTTTATCAATTCTATATCTTTCGTAAGATTAGCGAGTTTGGAAAAATTTAGGTTGTTATCTTCTAACGCTGCGAGTTCTTCTTCAGAAAAGTGACTGAGAAGTGCAAAACATATTGAATCAAGAGAAAGGGATGATACATAACTAATGCCATTATGATCAGTGCCACTTTCGATCGCGAAGCCCAAGAATTTTTCAATGTATGGCAATTTATCATAATACTTATCTTTTTTTCTTCTTGATCTACTATCAAATCTATAATCGCTGTGTGATTCGTTATCTATGTGCTGCGCTAAGTGTACGAAGTGATGTGTGATAAAATCTATCTCGTGTTGGTACTCTTCAGTGACGTCTAGTTCACGGGCTAGGTTTAGTGTATTTATCACGGAATAAGTGCCAAAGTCTTCATCATTTAAAAGTTCTTTTAGTGGCATTACGCCAAAATATTTTTTCAATAATTCTTTAGCCTGGTTAGGATTTTTTGATTCAAGTACTCTAATAGTAGCGGCTAACAAATTCGATAACGTTGCGTAATAGCGCACTTCTTCAATTGGGTAAATTGGTTTAGCCTTGAGATTTTTAAAAAGATTCAAATTGTTTATCCAATTGCTAAATAGCAAGTCTGAATTTGGAAGAGTAGTTGCACTTGTAAATTGAAATGGAGTTATCCGATAGGCTAGGCCCTCTAAGCTCAAGTTTTTTTGGTAGTCGTTATAATAAGCTTTTGGAACAGATATGGCAAAGTAAATTGGCCGATCGTTAATATTTCCAGCAATCAAATCGGATAGGATATAGCTTAATGGATCATTGGGTTTGTTTAATTGCACGGTTAGGGTATCAACAATTGATTCATAGAATTGAGAATAACTACTCCAAATCGTGGTATCGATGGCAGAATCAATGGGGAAAAGTAATCCTCCGTCTGCTGAACGCTTAAAGTTTTGGAGTTTCTCGAAGAACGAATTTGGATTGCCTACTGGTATACTAAGTGACCTTGAAAGTTCATTAGTAGTCATATCTTCCGGCTCTAAAGAATGCTGGACAGGTATGTAGCCTAAGTCCTCCCTTTTGAGGTTAGAAAAATGCTTAGGGTGCAACATCAAACTTAGGTTTACAATGCACACATCTCTTCTGTAATTTAAAACCTCTTGAATATAAAGTAGGGGATAGGTGTCATTATCCCCGTAAGTAAATAGGATAGCATTTTTTTCACACAAATTCAAATATGTTTTGCTAAATGCGATGACCTCCTCGCTGTAGTTCGCTTTATTAATAGCTTCCTTCCAAGGATTGAATTTGAATGTGGAACCAAAATGCCAATGCCAAACATAATCGTTTGAAAGTTTCATTGCGGCTGAGCCAACTCGAGTTTCAAAAGAGGGATTTATTTGAACTAGTTTTTTCAGTGCGCTAATTTGGGCCGAAAAAGCAGACTCATATTTGTTTGCTCGCTCTGGCGAGAGTTCTTCCAAAGAATTATAGCTAGTATCTTCATGAATCACACTATGAGCATATGCAAGATTTAAAAGTAACCCGCCATCTAGATTTTGATTAATAGAAAATTTTTTTAAGAAGTCGACCTTGTAATCTTTGTATCCATAATATAGGTAATTAGCTGGGTCGCCATGAAAAGAATAATCAGACCTCTTACTGCCTTGAAGCCATCTAGCAGATAAGCTTACAGTATCTATACTCGAATCATAACTCCGCTTTTTGAAAGGGATTTCTAGGTAGCTGTTTTGATCTATTGAATAGAAGAGATAGGCAGGAGTTGATGTGTCGCCGTAAAATTCTCTTGGTTGTATATACCATCCTTTTGGTCGTCTCGAAAGGAGAGGGAGGGGGCTTGCATTGCTCTCATACGCAAAAGCATCATAGTTTCTCAAAAACTGTTTTACCACTGCCTCAGGAGAAGGGTAAGGAGCCAACTCGCCGGCCCATGTGTAGGTGTATTGTGCCTCTGTGTTGCTATCTTTCGCTGATTCCTGTGACCTTGAATTACAACACAAACAGAAAAAAAAGCAAACTAAAAGTCGAGAGTAATTATTATTCATGATACTTAGATCTTTTGAGTAATATATCAATTCTACAGCACCTGCTCTAAAAGAAAAACGACTTTAACTTGGAATAGGGTAGCCTTTACTGCCAATTTTGACGGAATTTTTGGCTTTTTCCCTTACCCCTTAACTGTCAGATTACTGCCAGAAATAGGGTAAAATGCTATGATTTTAGCCTGAAATGGTCTATTTTACAAATCGCTCAATAGTTCATTGTAGATGGTTGGAAGGGTCTATAAGTGATTGGTAATAAGCGCCTTACGAAGCGAAAAAAGTAGTGGGCGCGGAGGGATTTGAACCCCCGACCAATTGATTATGAGTCAACTGCTCTAACCCCTGAGCTACGCGCCCTTCGGATGCATTGCTGCATTGCCGAAGTACAAAGGTAGAAATTCACGACTTTTGTAGACTATTTCTTTCAAATTTCTGTTTAAGAAACATGATTATGTCACCCGAAAACCTCTTACACATCATTCTAGCCATCCTCACATTCAATTTTTTGTTGGGCAGAATAATGCAGTTTCTCACGGCTCAAAGCTGGAAAAAGTCGGCTATTCCTGAAGAAGTTCAGGGACTCTACGATGACGCTAAATACGAGAAATCAAGACAATATCACAGTGAAGGAGGAAAGGTAGGCTTAATACGTCGCAGCCTTGCATTTTTTGTAACCTTTGCTTTCTTGGCTTTTGGTTGGTACGGTTGGCTCTATGTAAATTGTCTTGCGTGGGTTAGTGGAAGTGCTGTAGGTGCCGGATTATTATTTTTTGGGATTTTAGGTGTCTTGTCTTCAATCATCAGTCTTCCTTTCTCCTTGTACAACAATTTTGTCATTGAGGCGAAGTATGGGTTTAATCGCATGACCTTGGGAACGTTCTTTGCTGATTTAGGCAAAGGAGCCTTGTTGCAAGCCATTATTGGTGGAGGGTTATTATCCCTTCTAATTATTGTATTTGAGCAAATAGGGATGCATTTTTGGTGGATAGGGTGGAGTGTTATGGCATTGTTTTCTATTTCGATGTCGGGTCTTTATGTACGATTATTTCTACCACTTTTTAATAAGCTTACTCCTATGGAGGATGGCGTGCTGAAAACAAAAATTGAGGAATATGCCAAAGGAATAGACTTTCCTGTTACAAAGATTTTTGTGATGGATGGCTCGAAGCGGTCCAATAAAGCCAATGCCTTTTTCTCAGGTCTTGGGCGACAAAAAACTATTGTTTTATACGATACTCTTATCGATAAATTTGATGATGATGAGCTTTTAGCTGTGCTTGCTCATGAAGTTGGGCATTACAAGCGACGTCATATTCCGATTCAAATGGTAACTGGTGTATTACAACTTGGTCTCGTGTTCGGGCTGTTTCAACTCGTAGCCTTTGGCTATGGCGATCTTATTGCTTCTATGCTCAATTTGCCGGCAATCAATCTGCCAGTGGCCCTACTCATTTTTGGATTTATGTATTCGCCTTTACAATTAATTACAGGCTATTTGTCCTCCTCCTTGTCTCGTAAGTTTGAGTATGAGGCCGATGCTTTTGCCAAGGAAACATCAAGTGGTGAAGCGTTGGCCAGCGCATTGCGGAAGCTTTCGGTAGAGCATTTATCCAATCTTAACCCCAACAAATTTGTGGTTTCTATGACCTATTCGCACCCTCCGTTGTGGCAACGACTTCGAGCGTTAGCTAAAAATTGAGAGGTGAATTGCTAAAAGGATTCTTGGACATTGAAATGGGGGCCTCGAGTGAATGGAAAATAAATGATACACTTTCGCCTATTTTCCTTGCATTAGCGGAATAATTCACTATTTTTGCAGACCAAAATTTTATGGATATGTACGCTGTAGTGGAAATCGCAGGACAACAATTTCGAGTTGAAAAGGGCCAAGAAATCTTTGTTCATCGCTTAGATGCTGAAGAGGGTAGCTCGATATCATTCGACCAAGTGCTTATGAAAAGCAAAGGCGGTAAAGTCGAATTAGGACAGCCTGTGTTGGAAAAAGCTTCGATAAAGGCTAAAGTACTTGAGCACGTTAAAGGAGATAAAGTGATTGTCTTTAAAAAGAAGCGTCGCAAAGGATACCGCGTTAAAAATGGGCACCGTCAGGCATTTACCAAAATCGCCATTGAAGGTATCAAGTAAGGTCATAAATTTTTAAAGTCAAACTAGACGAAATAATAAAATAGTAAATCATGGCACATAAGAAAGGTCAAGGTAGTTCGAAAAACGGTCGGGAGTCGCATAGTAAACGTTTAGGCGTTAAGAAATTCGGAGGTGAATTTGTTTTGGCCGGAAACATTCTAGTTCGTCAACGCGGCACCCAATTTCACCCAGGTCTTGGAGTAGGTCTAGGAAAGGATCATACTTTGTTTGCTAAGCGCCATGGTGTTGTAGAGTTCGAAACAAAACGAAATAACAGAAAATATATCCACGTCCAGCCTGTAGCTGAGTTAGAAGAAGCTATGCAAAATGCAGTGAAGGCTGCACAAGAGGAAGCGGTAGAGGCTCCAAAGGCCGCTAAAAAAGCAACGAATAAGGCTGAGCCGAAAGCTGAAGCGCCGAAGACTGTCAAGAAAGAAGCGAAGAAGGCTAAGCCCAAAGCGGATGCTTCTGCAGATGATTTAACAGCACTTGCAGGTGTTGGTCCAAAAATGGCTGACAAGATGAATGCTGCGGGTATTACTTCATTTGCTCAACTTGCTTCCATGACTGAAGAGTCAATTGCTGCTTTAGAAGCAGATAAAGGTAAAATCACCACGCCTGCAAACTGGGCTAAGTGGACTGCTGAAGCAAAGACTAAGTAATTTCACCATTTAATATTACTGCATGTCACGCGCACTAGCCATTGACTATGGTAAAAAGCGATGCGGCATTGCCGTAACTGACCCTTTAAATATCATTGCCACAGCCCTTGATACGGTGGCAACTAAAGATCTTGTTGACTACGTAACACGCTACTGCAGCGAAGAGGAAGTTGATCATATCGTATTGGGTAAACCTATGCACCGCGATGGGAATCCTGTGGAGTTATATCAGGATATCTTAGAGTGCAAGGTAAAGCTCAAGAAGGCCTTGCCTCACATTGAGTTTCACGAGGAGGATGAGCGTTTTACTTCTAAAATAGCGTCACAAACTCTAGTGCAAGCTGGGTACAAGAAAAAGGATCGTAAAAAACGTGAAAATATCGACAAGATTAGCGCTGTAATCATTTTACAGTCATGGATGGAAAAATAGGACATAACATTGACAGTACTTGTTAATGATTGTCTTCTTTTACGCTACATTTACAGGGAAAATTTCAAATACACACAGAATTGAAATGTTGCCATCAAGATTTCGTCGTGTTATTTAAATGTCTAGTGCAATGGCAACTAACTATTGGTCTTTTATCCTAAGTAATCTTGAGGCAGCAGGGGCTATAGGTGGCTATGTATCGCTTTCAGTCATAGGTTTTGCTCTAATAAGTTTTGCTAGCAAACGGTCTCAAAAAAAAATACAGAACGTACTCCGTCCAAAGTGGATACAACCTATTGTAGGCGCTTTTTTAGGTGCAATACCTGGCTGTGGGGCGACAATCGTTGTAGCATCGTTGTACAAAAACAAGAAGATATCCTTTGGTGGACTTTTCGCAACCTTTATTAGCACCCTGGGAGAAGGTTCGTTCGTTCTATTAGGTGCTTCTAATGAAGCTGATGTTACAGGAAACTTAAGGGCCTACGCAACAATTACCATCATTGGACTAATCATGGGTATCTTCTTTGGCTGTATTGCAGATATTCTAGGTATTCGATCACAGGCTCTCCCTTCGAATGCGAACAATACAGAGAATCCAATGAGAAAGGAGGATAATAACGCGGTGTTAAGTCTTCAACGGGTAATGCAATATGCCATTTTAATGATGGCGATTTTTTTAGCACCAAACTCTATAATGGCACTTTGGGGAGGGGGTATAGAATCTATGGCAACTTTCAATTATTGGATTTCAATTGCTCTTACTATAACTTGTATACAATCCTTTTTAATAGGAAAATTTATTACTAGAGAACATGATTGTTTTAGTGAATCAGGTGATTTAAAGTCAACACTATCCCATTCTGTTATAGATGTAGCAATGGTAGTGACCTATGTTTTTGCTGGACTACTTATTGCAAATTATATAATTGACATACTTGTTGGCCCGGAAACCTTCGATATATGGATGGGGTCATCAAAGATTTTAGTCATTGCAATAGCCGCTTTAATTGGTGTTACTCCTGGTTGTGGTGGAATGATAGCAGTGGCGGTAGCATTTATTACAATTCCAAATTTTCCGATGCCAGCACTGATAGCAGCGGCAATTGCTACAAGCGGTGATGGTATATTCCCCTTGCTAGCAGAAAATAGGAAAGATGGTCTGCTTGTATCTTTTTATGGACTATTGATTGCGCTCGTAGTTGGATACTTTACCTTACTTATTGGCATCTAATCAGGTTTAAAAGAGTAAGATACTATGTCGCAAATACCAAACTTTTAAAATATGTCAAGAAATAACAATGAGACAAAAACACTTTGTGTGGTAGTTGTATCAGCTGTTGCGATGCTTGTCGAAATAGTCTATGGATTAACTACTAAGTCAATGGCCTTACTCTCTGATGGTATTCATATGGGGTCACATGTATTAGCCATTGGATTAAGTTGGTTTGCTTACTTCTACATTCGCCGTTTTGCATCAAAAGATAAATCCAAGGTTAATTCGGATAAAATTCTTTCACTTTCAGGTTACAGCAGTGGCCTATTATTATTTTTATTTGCTGTAGGAATAATGATAGAAGCTATCACTAGAATCATTCATCCGACTGATATTCAATATACAGAAGCAATGGTAGTTGCTTGTATTGGTCTTGTGGTCAATGTTGTAAGTGCTTTTTTACTCCATCACGATCATGAGGATTCGGATCATAATATACGTGCAGCCTATATCCACGTAATCTCCGATGCACTGACGAGTTTAGCGGCAATAATTGGTTTGTTTTGCGCTATGAAATGGGATATACCTATTATAGACACATTAGCTGCTATTATAAGCTCTCTTATCATCATGAAGTGGTCTGTAGGTTTATTAAAAGACTCTGGAGCGGTTCTAGTTGACATAAAGTCCATCAGTAAAGATCATAAACATGGTCATCACGGCCACCATCACCATTAGGTATTATATATAAATTGAACTTGAATGGGGAATGGTTGCAATTTAGAACCATTCTAGATAGAAACATTTTCTAATTTTTCTACGTTAAAGGCTTAAAATAACGTATGGAAAATTTACAATTAAGCAATAGCTGTGTGAACTGCAGCAATCATTCTGAGTCCGAAAATATATGTGAGGTACACAAGATGGTTGTAAGTATCAAAAATACTTGCGATAGTTTTGACTTAGAAGAGAGGTATGCCTAAAATAATTGGCAGATATTTTACATTTAAAAAAGAAAAAGCACCCCTACAAGGGTGCTTTTTTCGTTGTCGGGATGACTGGACTTGAACCAGCGACCACACGTCCCCCAGACGTGTACTCTACCAACTGAGCTACATCCCGCGGCCTGCAAATCTAAGACTTAAAAGTGAACTTAATTAAGATTATAGCAGCCAAATCGTGTCTGCTCATGCATGCTAGCTGAATAGTAATTTTTCACTGCTACTTTCAAAAGTATTCCAGATCTTCCCCGAAGGGAGGCGGGATGTGGTGGACCATGTCACCATGACAATAGACCTGTGCCTTATCTGAAAAAATTCTAGAAGAATTCTAACCCAAATTCGCCTTGAGGCTCACATCGATGATTTTAAAGCTATGGGTCATGAGGCCACTAGAAACATAGTCGACTCCAGTCTCGGCATAATCGCGAATGTTGTCCATGGTTATACCACCAGTTGCTTCTAAAGGTAATTTTCCATTTATTTCCTTTACGGCTTGACCAACCTCATCTACAGAAAAGTTGTCAAGCATAATTCGATCGATTCCCCCTTCTTCGAGGATTGCATAAACCTCTTTCATGTCCCTTGCTTCAACGAGTAAGGGAATCGGTGGTTTGATTGCTGCTCGATATTGGTTGGCCTGTCGTATTGCCTTTTTTATACTGCCGCAGAAATCAATATGATTGTCTTTGAGCATAATCATATCATACAGACCCATTCGATGGTTTAAGCCTCCACCATGAAGCACAGCTAGCTTATCTGTGTAGCGATGGTTGGGGCAAGTCTTTCGGGTGTCAAGGAGTTTCGTATTAGTGTGTTTTATGCAATTTACCATCTGATAAGTTAGTGTGCTGATGCCCATCATCCTTTGGACATAGTTTAGCGCTGTTCGTTCGGCAAGCAAAATACTTTGAGCATTTCCTTTTACCTGAAACAATACAGTTCCCTTATCATACCAAGTACCTTCTTTACATTCGGTTGTAAATAAAAGAGTTGAATCAACATACTGGAATATTCTTCTGGCCATTTCCAAACCTGACAAGCAACCGCCTTCTTTTAATATGGCATAGCCTTCGGAAACGGAATGCTTTGGAACGATGGCCAAGCTTGAATGATCACCCGTTGGGAATTGGTGAAAAGGATCTTTTAGATCTTCGTTTAAAGCCTTTTCAATCAAATGACGTATGTGAATCTCCGATATAATCATAGCAGCACTTCATTCGAATATAATGTAAATCCTTGTTCTACAGCGTAGTTGTTTTTACCTTGTGCTTGAATCCAACCATGCGAAAAACAGCTCTTGTAATACTTGATGGGTGGGGTGCAGGAAATCAAAGCGATGAAAATGCGATTTATCAAGCACAAACACCTTTTACAGATAGCTTGTCTTCACGTTATCCATTAGCCCATCTTCAAGCGAGCGGATATGCCGTTGGACTACCTGGTGGTCAAATGGGTAATTCGGAAGTTGGTCATATGCACCTTGGTGCAGGCAAGGTGATTTGGCAAGATTTACCACGTATCTCTCAGGCCATTGAGAAAAAGGAGTTAGCCTTCATTCCTTCTTGGATCGATTTGATGGATTTCTGCCTACGCCATAAAAAGCCTTTACACCTAATGGGACTGCTCTCGGATGGTGGAGTTCATGCTCATATCGATCATGTACTCGGTTTGGTCGATGCAGCGGTTGCCGCAGGGCTAGATGATATTCGTCTTCATGTGTTTACAGATGGCCGGGATACGGATCCTCAAGGTGGCGTTGATTACATTGGTAAGTTGCTGCATCACATAAAGCCTCACAGTCAAGTACGCGTGGTGACTGTTATGGGGCGCTATTATGCTATGGATAGAGATCAGCGCTGGGAGCGAACAAAGAAAGCTTATGATCTTTTACTTCATGGTCAAGCTGATCATCAGGTAGCCATTGAAAACATTGAAGAGCACATTAAGTCACTCTACGAAAAAGGTATAACGGATGAATTCTTAGAAGCTACTCTTTGTGATCATAAAGCGTTATGCATTGACGAAGGAGATGCGGTTTTATGCTGGAATTTCAGAACAGACCGCTGCCGACAAATTACTCGGGCTCTTTGCTATGGTATAGTCGAGGATGGGGTAGTGCTTGAATCCATCACAACGAACTATGTGACCATGACCCGTTATGATGTGTCATTTGATACGATACCTGTTTTGTTTGCCAAAGAAAATATTGAAAACACCTTAGGGGAGGCCATTGCATCAGCTGGGCTAACACAGCTCAGAATGGCCGAGACAGAAAAGTACCCTCATGTAACCTACTTCTTTAATGGGGGCCGAGAAACACCATTTGATGGTGAAGAGCGATGTGTGATTCCTTCACCCAAGGTAGCCACCTATGATTTGCAGCCTGAGATGTCGGCCTTTGAGTTAACGGCAGAAGCTAAACGGCGGGTCAAGGAAGATCGCCCTGATTTTTTATGCCTAAACTTTGCTAATCCCGACATGGTTGGTCATACAGGAGATTTTGCCGCTGTAATCAAAGCAGTAGAAACAGTAGACGGTTGTGCTCAAGACCTGATAGAAACGCTTCTCGAGGAGGACTACCAGATTTTTTTAACCGCCGATCACGGTAATGCCGATTTTATGGTTAATGAGGATGGAAGTCCTAATACCGCGCACACAACAAATCTTGTTCCTGTATGGTCTATTGCGCGAAGTAATCCTTTATCCATACATGATGGATCGCTCTGCGATATTGCTACTTGGGTAAAAGAATGTTTAGGGATTTGCTGAACCTACTGCTCTCTGTAAATTATGGCTCCACCATAGTTTAGGACAAACTCATTGTAGCCTTCAACTGTTTTTATCCTGCTATTTGATGCGGTGCTATATTCAAAGGTGAAGGACACGCCATAAGTCCAGGAATTAGCCTGTGTGGAGATTAATTGGATACCATATCTTGGAATAACATGGTTTTTATAGGTGTAGTTATTGTAACTGTTTCCCTCAAGAGCTTGACAGCTTGAATAGGCTTCTCCAACATAATAATTATTCAGATAAGACTGCATGTCTTGATAGGTATAGGCTTGGTCGTAGGATGCTAGACAATCCCTAATAGTTTGCTTGTGATACGCCAAGCCACTTTCCTCTTCAGCCACTTCGATGTCTTTTGAGTATTCCGATGAGCTTGATCGATTTGAAGAAGAGGTGTGGGATGATTGAAACTCCTGGCGATCAATTATTAAGCCCTCCTCATTGAAGGTTATAAGATTATAGCCCTTGGATATACCGCTTCGATTATTGAGTTCATAATCGAAGGCGAAATCAACTCGATATTGATAAGATTCTTTAGCCTCATTTACAAGGGAAATTCTATCTATATAATGTGTTTTTCTTATGTATTGATAAGGAGTTTCTCCTTCTTGTTCTCTATACTTACTCCATAACTCCCTTGAATAATAATCAAACAGATATTGGTTAAAGTCGTCGTCATTATTTGCTGTATCGTAGGCCAGAAAAAAGTTCCTTATAAGCATCTCTAGGTCTTCATTATCCAATCCTTCCTCCGCCTGAGGCATACTGTCGTCCATTCGTTGTTTTGGGGAATCAATACCTGGTACTGCTTCCTTTTCTGATGATGAATTACAAGAAGTAATCAATAGGCTAGATGCTAAAGAGGACAATATGAGTAATAACTTATAAGATTTCATTTACGATGTTTTTCATATCTAATTTAAACAACGCCCTCGACTCATCGGGGGTCAAGAAGACCTGACATTGTAATGGACAATAGCTTTTGTCTCAAAAAAAGGTAAATGGATGTATTGATAAATAGGGCTTATGCTGTAATGCAGTCGAGCCTCGTCAATTTCTTCACGAAGATCACCTCCTTTAAGAAAGGCAAAACGCGGTTTTACTTTAAATTTCCCCTTACTCCATGCTTCAAGTTTGGCAGTACGTGCTACTGCACGGCTTACTACAAGATCTACTTTCTCAGAAAAGGACTCCGCCCGTTGATGGGTCGCAATGACATTGTGCAGATCTAACGTCTTGACTAGATCTTGGATGACTTTGATTTTTTTACCAATAGAGTCTACGAGGTAGAACTGTGTCTCAGGAAACATAATGGCAAGCGGTATACCAGGAAATCCACCACCTGTACCAATGTCTAGTACATCTTTATATGACGAGAAATTTACTACAAACTGCAGGGAAAGGCTATGAAGAATATGACGTTCCAAAAGATGATCTGTATCCTTACGGCTGACCATATTGATCTGGTTATTCCAAGCTATAAATTCTGAGGACAGCTGGCTAAATTGTTTAAGCTGTTCCTTTGTAAGGCTAGGTATAAATGTATCTAGTTGAACCAAAATTAAATGATGAATCGCCGATCATCTAACATAGAGGCCAATAGTTTCTTAGCTCGTGATAGTCGAACTTTAACCGTCCCGATAGGAAGGCCGGTGCGCTCAACAATCTCATCATATTTTAACTCTTCAAAATGTCTGAGCTTTATCAGTTCGCCATATTTAGGATCCATGGAGGCCACTAAATCATGTAGTTTATCACTTCGTTGCGTTCGAATGATTTCCTCTTCTGGATCCAGCTTGTCATCGGAAATCATGTTAGCTAAGCTTGTTCCTCCCTCACCGTCTTCCCCTCCAATTTTTCGATCAATCGAGGTAGTTTCTATTCTCTTTTTTCGAATGAAGTCAATTGCACCATTGGAGGCAATTTTGAATATCCATGTTGAGAATGCATAACTGTCGTCATATTTATGAATGTTCTTATAAGCTTTGGTAAAGCACTCCAAGGTGAGGTCATCGGCATCTTCCCGATTATTTACCATTTTTAGAATCGTGAAGAAAATGGGCTTTCGGTATTTTTCCATGAGGGCTCCGAAGGCAAATTGATCGCCATCATTGCGAACTCTCTTTACCAAGACATTATCCTCTAGTTTTGTTAACCTAGCCATTTCCTTTTATCTGTCCAAAAGGTACGAAGGATACTGTATGGAAAGATGATTCCGTAACACCAACGCCCTAAGACAAAATTGAGAAATTTATTGGTATTTCTTGGTCTTATAAGGTTGCCTCCACTCCCTAAATAGTGTATCAATGTGGATAACATGAAAATCATAGGTATAGACCAACTTAGAAAGGATAAAAATAGGGCCCATGAATACATCAATGTTGGTAGGTTAAGCAGGAATAATCGAACTTGAAAGCGTAAGGGATAAATCCTGCCACTCTGTTGGTGCCTTGACTTACGTTGTATATACTGCCTAATAGAAGTAGGAGGACTGGAGTAGACCCATGATCTGCTATCGAGCACAACATCGCATCGATTGTTCTTAGCGCAGTATTGTATGAACAAGTCGTCATCTCCTGTGGCTAACTTGTTGGAGTATTTAGCCTTCCAGTCAATGTAATCAGGTTTCCAAAGCATCATATTTCGTCCTGTACCCATATAGGCCTTCCCTTGAGAAGCTGTTTTTAAGTAATCTTCACCAAGCAGTTTTGTATCAAATTGCATCAATCCATTTAATAAGGAATGCTTTTCATAATGATAAGGGGCAAATCCGATGAGACAGCCGCGTCGCTTGAAGTACTTTGCCATAATATGCAACCACTGATTTGAATTTGGATAGCAATCGATATCTGTCAGCGCTATGCATGGGAAGGCTGCCTTTTGAATCCCGATTTCGAGTGCTTTCTTTTTGCCTTGATGGTTAATAGTGTGTACTCGAATATTGCTACAACCTTGTGTAAGCTGGTGGATGATATCAAGACTGTTATCTTCTGATCCATCATTGATTATGATAAGCTCAAGATTTGGATAGTCTATGCTGATCCAAGACTCAAGGTATTTTTGTAGGTGCTGGACTTCGTTATATATGCATAAAACAAGTGATATGCCCTCAGGCTTTGCCTCGGCTTCCGTGGAATGTGTTCTTTCTATGGACCTCTGCTTCAGCCATGGACGCTGAATGTAATATATTCGCTCAAGGATAAATATGCCCCAGACGATATAATCTATAACGGTGAAGTTCAACATTGACGCAAAAGATACGAATAGCCAAGCGCGAAGTGGTGCGATAACAACGGATCATGGTGTTATTGAAACACCCATCTTCATGCCTGTCGGTACGCAAGCTAGTGTAAAAGGTATTCATTTTGCGGAATTAGAGGATTCGATAAAGGCTCAAATTATTTTAGGTAACACCTATCATTTGTTCTTACGCCCTGGCTTAGACATCATTAGAGAAGCAGGTGGACTGCATGGTTTTACGACTTGGGATCGTCCTATGTTGACCGACAGTGGGGGGTATCAGATTTTCTCTCTTGCTGATCGAATAAAGATTACCGAGGAAGGTGCGCTTTTTCATTCGCACATCGACGGGTCCAAGCACCAATTTACGCCAGAAAGAGCTGTAGAGATTCAACGCACACTTGGTGCCGACTTTTTTATGGCTTTTGATGAATGTCCCGCATGGCCAGCTAGCTATGAGGACACGCGTAAGTCTATGGAACTCACTCATCGTTGGTTAACGCGATGCTGGGCTGCCTACCAATCGACGGATTGTTCTTATGGTCATGAGCAAGCTATGCTGCCCATTGTTCAAGGTGGAACTTATGCGGATTTGCGCAAGCAATCATGTCAAGCTGTAATGCAGTACGATTCCTTTGCTTATGCTATTGGTGGATTATCAGTAGGAGAGCCTAAGGAGGATTTGTACGCCATGGTGGAAGTATGCACTGCGGAATTACCCCAAGAGAAACCGCGTTACCTTATGGGTGTTGGTACTCCCGAGAATCTATTGGAATGTATTGCCTTGGGCGTTGATATGTTTGATTGCGTAATGCCTACGCGTAATGGGCGAAACGGTATGTTATTTACCCATGAGGGGATTTTAAATATCAAAAACAGAAAGTGGGCAGCGGACTTTTCACCAATTAGTGTTGCTTCGGAGGCAGTAACCTCTCGACGGCACAGTAAATCCTATCTACGTCATCTGTTTGTAGCAGGTGAGCGTTTAGGCTCCCAAATTGCCTCTTTACAGAATTTATCCTTTTATTTAAGTCTGATGGCAGGTGCACGTAAGGCTATTCAAGAAGGTGTGTTTTCCTCGTGGAAGGACGAAACCCTAGCTAAGTGTATGAAGCGATTATAGGAAATTATAGAATAGGGCAGTATGCGCATTATTGATCGATACATCATAGCGAAGTTTGTCAAGAGCTTTTTGTTTACGTTATTCCTATTTACTCTGGTGGCTACGGCGGTTGATTTTTCAGAGAAGCTTGATAATTTTATTGAGAAGTCTATTCCGGCCGAGGAGGTGGTTATGGATTACTACATTCATTTTATTCCGCACATCGCTGTGCTTCTCGCACCTTTGTTCTTATTAATCTCTATTGTCTACTTTACCTCAAAATTGGCGTATCGAAATGAGTTTGTGACCTCAGTTAGTGGAGGTATCTCTTTTTATAGGTTACTTCTTCCGTATTTAATTGGTGCCTGTTTTTTTGCTGCCGGACTCTATGTGATTAATCATAAGGTCTTACCAGAATCCAATAAATCTCGTGTAGATTTTGAAGAAAGGCGGTTGAGGAACAAAGAAGTTGATCTTCAGCACGATTTACATCGTTTTCTCAATCCCAATACGGCGATGTACTTCCAACAATGGAACGCTTACGATCGAAGTGCAGTCTCCTTTTCCATTGAGCGATTTCAAGATCATCGACTTGTCTGGAAGCTGAGTTCAACTAAGGCGACCTTGGTGGAGGATATTAATGAAAAGGAAAGTTTATGGCGAATACAAAACTATCTGATTCGGTCAATGGGAGAGGAGGGAACAATGTCGATGAGACGCGCGACATTTAAGGAACCATATCTTGATACGATTCTTCCCATTACGGAGAAAACATTTATGGCCTTGCCTTCTACGAGAGAGACAATGACTACAAAACAGTTACGTAACTATTTAGAGGTTGTGAAGTCTTCAGGTGCTGGTGGTGAATCCTATTGGGCTTATGAAATTCATAGAAGGAGTTCCAGTGCATTCTCCATGATTATCATGACTTTAATTGGTTTTTCAATCGCTTCAAGAAAAGTTCGTGGGGGTATTGGACTTCATTTAGCAGGGGCAGTGGTAGTGGCTGTTGCTTACGTCTTTTTTAATAAGTTCTCAGAGACATGGACCTTGGGTTATTCTTTAAATCCAATGGTAGGGGCATGGTTGCCCAATATCTTTTTTGCTTGCACGGCCATGCTTATGATATGGAGAGCTCAAAAATAGCCTAGCTAGACTCAGAGTCTTTAACCTTTTGTTGAATTAGAAAGGTGCGTCGTCGGCCTTTGGACTGAGGCCGTCTAAGATATCATCGTCATCATTTATTTTTGAAGAAAAGGTGCGTGTTTCCTGATCTGATTCAGGGGGTAGGATCTTCCCATCGTTATTGGTGAACTTGGCAAACTTATCAAGGAATTTCAATCGCACGGTTTGAATAGCACCATGTCTGTTTTTGGCAATAATTACCTCTGCCGTACCTCGGGCATCTGATCCATCTTCATTTTCTGTAATGCCATAGTATTCAGGTCTATAGAGAAAGATGACCATATCAGCATCCTGCTCAATAGCTCCCGATTCTCTCAGGTCGGAAAGCTGCGGACGCTTCACTCCTCCACGGGTCTCTACCGCACGACTTAGCTGACTTAGAGCAATCACAGGAACGTCAAGTTCTTTGGCAAGCCCTTTGAGCGATCTGGAGATTTGACTAATTTCTTGTTCTCGGTTTCCTCCTTTATCTACTGAACCTGACATAAGTTGGAGGTAGTCGATCACAATAAGGTCAATGCCCTGTTTGGCCAACCTTCGACATTTTGCGCGCAGCTCAAAGACATTTATAGCTGGTGTATCATCGACATAGATCTTAGCATTTTGTAGCGCATCAATGTTTTCGGTAAGACTTACCCATTCTCTTTCGAGTAAGGTACCTTTTCTGAGTTTGTCCCCAGCAATTTCAGTCTCCATCGAAATTAATCGTGAGACCAATTGATTATTTGACATCTCTAGCGAGAAAAAGGCAACACCTTTATCAAATTCTACTGCAGCATTTCTTGCAAGTGCAAGAGTCAATGCGGTTTTACCCATACCAGGACGTGCAGCCACAATGATTAAGTCCGACTTTTGCCATCCCGCAGTTATTCGGTCGAGGTCGGTGAAGGCAGTACCAACACCGGTCAGTACATTGCCATCTACTGCCTTTTTTCGTCGCTCATCAATTTCTTGAAGTTCGTCGGTTAATACACTATTGATTTGCGTTGCACTTTTTCTTAAGTTATCCTCGGAGAGAGCGAAAAGAGAAGCTTCTGCCTTATCCATTAGATTAAATACGTCGACCGTCTCATCAAAGGCATCACGAATAAAATCATTGGATAGGGAAATCAACTCTCGCTTCAAGTGCTTTTGCGCGAGTAATCTTGAATGGTATTCGAGATTGGCGCTGGATGCAATCTTGTTCGTTAATGCGGCGATGTAATAGGCTCCGCCCACTGTTTCAAGGTCACCGTTAAGTTTGACTTGTTCAACAACTGTTAGGATATCAATAGGCTGATTCCCTTCATAACACTGCCTCATGGCTTTGTATATACGCTGATGCGTATCAATGTAAAAGCTTTCATCCTTGAGTATCCCGGAAACGACATCAAAAGATTCTTTCTCAAGCATTATAGCCCCAAGAACAGCTTCCTCAAGATGTCTCGCTTGGGGCATTATTCGCCCTCGTTCATCAATTTCTCCCTGACGTTGACTTCTTTGTTGCGAGAGGTTTTCGCTGACTTTCTTGGTCAGCGACTCAATCCGTTTGGCCTTATCATCCATAAATCAAAAAAAGATAAATATCCCCTGCTAGCCTAGACGTTTAATAGGAAGTAACACACAATCGGAAAAAAAGTCGTGCATTTCATGTGCATAACTCAAAATTCTTAAGGTTACATAACCAAGGAATACCCCGTCATATATGGCTTATTCTATAATTAAGGGAAGCGTATGATTAAACTCATTGCTTTCAATATAAATCCAATAGATTCCCTGACTCCATGTTGATGTATTGAGTAGGTTCTTTCTATTTCCTGCATGGCCATCCATATGTTGTATACGCTTCCCGTCAGCACTAAATACCTTAATAGAATAGTTTTCTAAGGATTCTATATATAATGTAATGATGTCATTACCTGGGTTAGGGTAGACTTGGATCATCATAGCGACTTCAGGGTCTTCAATGTTGGAAATCGTTGTTATGGTGATTACCGTATCTCTCGAACATCCCTCGTTTGCGGTTACGCGCACGGTATAGTCTCCCACATTATAATATGTATGACTGGGACTAGCATCTGTGGAACTTCCTCCGTCGCCAAAATCCCATTCCCATTCATCATTGAGGCTGCTATTTGTTGTGGATGCACTAAAGTCAATGTTGTTTTCAGTACCGCTTGCAGTAATACTAAGTCCTACCGGCTCCGCAAACACATTTACTAGATTTCCCACACAAGGTCCTAATGCAATTTCCCAATCATAGAAGTAATAATAGTATGCATCGGGATCAGTCGTAGCCGTTGATCGGGTAATGGTAACAACTCCTTCTGTGATATAAGGATAATCAGTCCCTGAGTTATTGCGATACAACTCCAGGTCATTTCCTCCTATAAAGTAAGTTCCCGGTCCACTAATAGCAGCGTCAAGTTCTATACGTTGGGGACCATCAATTAGCGAAAAGGTTTCACTGTAAATCGCATTTCCATTGGATATGCCTTGTCGAATTTCTATTGTTCGGTCTCCTGCGCCGTCTGCATCGACTAACACTGACTTGATGATGAAGTTTGTGTCTGCATCAAATTCTAGGGCAGGAAAGAAGCTGTTTGACCCATGGTAACCACCACCCCCAAAGTCTGTGCCACTAGGTCCTGCTTGAAGAGGACTTGAGGGAATGGTTTGTTGTGCTTGGTAAAATCTTTGGAAGGTCAAATTAGGGGTTGTAAATGTCGGCCCTTGACCCACAGGATTGCCGTTATTAAACCATGTAACCTCGCCAAGTAGGTTATCGAAGGTGAGCACGGCAGGTTTGCCAAGACAGCCTTGCTGGGTTGTATTATCCGGCAAATCAGCCTTAGCAAGATTTATGGTGCGATAGAGCGTGTCGTTACATTGAGTGCTGTCACCATTGGTGCTTGTCCAAATCTTTAGCGTATTGCTTCCAGGTCGATCAATAAAGAGAATACTTCCAAAGCTGTGCGCTAAACTGCTTCTTGAAGGTAGCGTTGCTGAGAGAAACTCTGAAACAATAGGTCCATCATTAACTTGAAAGTTCACTTCTACAAATCCTAGATCGATGTCGCCTAGATTTTCGACTAAGATATCAAGGCCCTGGGCAACATTTTGATTACATAAGTCCCCATCAGGAAGACTTGAGGTTATGGCTTGTACACCCGCATCGATATCACTTTTGCAGGAGAGTACACAGGAGTTTTGGCCTCCAGAACCAAGTCCTTCAAAAGGAATGGCTATTGTGCGGTTGCTTCGCATACCATTTATGCCGTTTGCTCGAACGGCAAGCCACTGTTCTTCCGAAAGATCACTAACCGTTACATTAAAGAGAGTGTCGGTGGTACTTCCTATGGAATCCATATATTGACTTCCTAATAAAAAGATATCGTAGTTAAATGCCTCCTCAACAGGATCCCAAGCTAGGATGAGTTGGTTGTCATCCTGACAAATGCGGTCCACGCGAACATTTTCTGGTCGGCGCATAAGGCTAAAGTTTTCGGCACTCATACCACTTAGGCCATTTTGCGTTATACGAATGCGTGCTTGGCCGGATTGTACGTTCGGTGTTGTCCATGTTAGGATGCGTAAGCTGCCCAAAACCGTTGAAATAGGTGACCATGTATTCCCTCCATCAAGGGAATATTCAACAAGGAAGTTATCCGTTGCATTCCAGGCATCCCAATGTATGCGCACATTGGTATTGGGTTCTAGTCCTTCACCACCCATGGGGAAGATAACTACTGGCGTATCACTGATATATTCCCAAGTGACCCAATATTGTGCACTGCCAAAGGGAATAGTATTCCCGCTTACCGTTAATGTATAACTCGATGCATTAGGATTGTCAATCGCAATTTGCTCGACATTGTTAAGGTTGTCTACACCTCTTGAGGCGGGTTGGTTAAGGCTTGCTGCATTGGCTGTGGTGTCAAGGAGCCAAGGGAAGAACACATTGCTCCCATCGGTCATCGTAGCATCTAAGTTATTGACCAGCGCTTGCGCGGCAGAGGTTGAACCCTCAGGATCCGCCCAATAGACCATGACCTTGAGGCGACTGGTCCCTGCTGGCACGTTGATAGTATGAGTATTATTCGTGCCTTGGCTTACAGAATTTGATAAGTATCGTCCTTCCTCTAAGGCGACAGTTGCTTTTAATGCATTGACCTTTCCCCATCCATGGATAAAATCTGGGCCATCGTTACCCAAGTCATTAGCCGTATTTAGCAGCACCGCTTTTAGCAGCGCGGATGGTCCATCGCTGCCATTGTTAAGTGTCTTATATACATGCTGAAGTTGAGTAAAGCATCCTGCAATTCCAGGAGCTGCCGCAGAAGTTCCTCCACCTGAGGCGTATGTGTTATTTGGATCAGTGGAGGTTTGGTAATTTCCGTGGGCTGAGATATCTGGCTTAATTCGTCCGTCTGACGCTGGTCCTCGGCTTGAGCTTGCTTGGATATTATCATTTTCTCCAAGGTTGGCCGTCGCAATAACATTCTTTCCCACTTTATGACCACCTGTAATATTACCCCATTGATTGCCAGCTCCGTAGCCACAGTCATCGCCGTTGCTGTTTCCTGCTGAAAAGACCTGCATGAGTGTGGGATTATCATAGATTTCTTGGTCGACAAGCACGGTGGTATTGGTATAGCCTGCATTGCAACCATTGCTATACGAGGAGTTAAAGACTAGAACATTGCTATCGAGATGGTAGTCCAAGGTCCCACCCATATTGGCATTATATTGTCTTACATATAAAAAGCTACCCGGAGCCATTCCGCGCATTGTAGGATCTAGATTTCCTGCACCTCCTGCAATTCCTGCTACCATATCGCCATGGTCTCCATTTAAATCATTGGCTACCGTAGCTTGTGCATTCCTTCCCTTAAAATCGATATGTGGACCGGCGAATCCGTCATCATTAACCGCTTGACTAACGCCAGTTCCGTCATAGGAACGACCGCCATAATTTTCATTGTCAATAGCATTTGAACGGTGAAGATTTCGTCCCTCATCAGATTCTGGCCTTCCAGGTTCAGATTGCAGGTCAATAGAGCGCAGCGATTGAATAGAGAGTAAATTATTCAATGCCTTTTGAGGAATTCTTACAGTCAGTAAGGAACTATGCGCAATGATTTCCTCTATTCGTCCTCCTATTTTTTGAATTTGATCAGTGGCAGACAAGAGGTTGGCGTGAGCATAGGTGCGCACTGAGAGCTTGATATCATCACCCTCAAGGGCCCAAGCAGGGTAGGGCGTCGACCAAATTCTTTGGTGTTCTTTATGCTCACTTGTAATGGGCGTAATCGCTTCGACAGAATAGTTGAGTAAGGATGAAGGAGATAGATGGGATGGAATTGCAGCGAGATAGGTATTAGTTTTTACGTATTCCTGTAAAATAATGCCTGCATCTCCTACGGAATCTAAGGTAGATTGGTCAGGAATAGACTGGAATGTAAGCCACCCCATTTTGTACCCTTCGACCTCTTCTAGCTTAAAGTCTTGCCACTGACTGTTTTCGTTAATATTGGGATAAACAGTGAGTGTATAATGAGAAAAATAGACAGAATGTTGCGCCCAACCTACACTACTTAGAAAGACGAATAAAACGGTGCCTACTAAGCATAAAGGAAGGATACGCTGCATAAAAAGTTATTCTAGGATTTTATTTGAAGGCGTTTTCACCCGTAATATCTAGTCCAGTAATCAATAAGTGAATGTCATGAGTACCTTCATAGGTAATTACCGATTCGAGGTTCATTAAGTGTCGCATGATGGGGTATTCTCCTGTAATACCCATACCCCCTAAAATTTGCCGGGCTTCTCTAGCTACTTCAAGAGCCATCATACAGTTGTTTCGCTTGCACATAGAAATTTGTGCAGGACTCGCTTTTCCTTCATTTTTAAGGCTTCCGCACCGCCACACAAGGAGTTGAGATTTGGCAATCTCAGTAATCATTTCAGCGAGCTTCTTTTGTTGCAGCTGAAAACCTGCAATCGGTCTTCCAAACTGAATGCGTTCTTTGGCATAACGCAGAGCAGTGTCATAGCAGTCAAGTGCTGCACCTATTGTTCCCCATGCAATACCATAGCGTGCAGAGGATAGACAGGATAAGGGGCCTTTAAGTCCCAGTACTCCAGGAAGAATATTAGCTTTTGGTACACGCACGTTATCAAAAACAAGTTCACCAGTAATTGAAGCACGAAGACTCCATTTATTATCGATTTTGGGTGCTGAAAAGCCCTCCATGTCCTTCTCGACAATCAATCCTTGAATTTTCCCTTCAGGATTTTTTGCCCAAACAATGGCTACATCAGCTAAAGGAGAGTTAGAAATCCAGGTCTTAGCTCCATTTAAAATGACGTCATCGCCGTCTTCTGTAAACTTTGTTTCCATTCCGCCAGGATTGGACCCGTGGTCTGGTTCCGTTAGTCCGAAGCAGCCAAATAGCTCACCTTTAGCTAATTTTGGGAGATATTTTTCTCGTTGTTCTTCAGATCCAAATTTCCAAATTGGATACATGACTAATGACCCTTGAACAGAGGCTGTAGAGCGCAATCCAGAGTCGCAGCGTTCAAGTTCCTGCATGATGATGCCATAGGCAATCTCATCCATGCCTCCCCCTCCATACTTCTCTGGGATATTAGGACCAAAGGCTCCGATTTCGCCTAGTTCTTTGACTACCCATTCTGGAAATTCAGAGCGTTGGGCATAGTCATTAATTACAGGGCTCATGCGTTTTTTTACCCAATCACGAATCGATTCACGAATTATTTTGTGCTCCTCGGTGAGTAAATCATCTACATTAAAGTAATCGTGATGAGTGTATAAGTCTTGGTACATAGGGTTACAATTAATACAATATTACCACAGTTCTGAAATTTTTAACTAAAACACATGTCATGTTCTAATTTTTTTTGATGAACGAAAAGGAAAATCGAGTAGGACACAAATAAAACTTAATAAATCAATTGGCAATCAAAGTCAGTTTTTGCGTCTGTTGTCTATAAAAAAAGAATTTATTTTTCTACATAAAACGTTCATTATATACACTTTATATTGATACTAAAAATTATCATGCTTATCAAGGTTTGCATGTTAATAAATTGTTAAGTACCTTTCGCACGCTAATTGACCGAACCAAAAATTAATTGCATCCGAAGGAGAAATTTAAATTTCTATGACATTTTAGTCCCTTCTTCTCAACTAATTTTCCTTTCAATTATCACAATTGAGATTAACTATTAATCAAAACCGAAACAAAAATTTTTTTCTGTAAATCACCAAACATGAATCGATTATCACTCTTTTTAAAAATTACGGCAGTTATTTTCTTGACATTTTTCCTAGGAAATTCAAATATAATTGCTCAAGCAACCGTCTGTCCAACTACTTCTTCGTATACCTATGGTACTAATGAGGACGCGTCTGATGCCATTGACTTTGTTGTTGCAAATCCAACCGATTTGATTTCTATGGATTTCACTAGCGGGTCTACTGAATCATGTTGCGACCAATGGTTTATTACTGATGGTGCTGGAGGTACTGGTAATGAAATAGCCTCAGGTTATGGAGCGATATCAACTACTACAACATATACTTCTACAACGGGTACGATATCGTTCTATGTTGAGTCTGATTACAGTGTGAATGGTACGACGTTTAACTTTTCAGTTAGCTGTTCTTCTCCTGCAGCGTGTGCAACTCCAACAACTCCTATTATTTCAGGTATTACTGGGTCCACAGTGGACTACACATTTACAGATAATGCGTCTGCAACACAATGGCAGATTGCTTGGGGTACAACCGGTTTTGATCCAACAACAGCCACGTTAGATGCTACGAATAGTTCAATTGAGACTTCGACAACCACGGGTATTAGTGGTCTTGTTTCAGGAACGGATTATGAGGTTTATGTGCGTGCAATTTGTGGTGCTGGTGATACTTCAAATTGGAGTGCTGTAACGTTATTCAGAACAGTTGCAGGCTGTGGTTATTCAGGAACGTATACCTATGGAAACTCTTACGGACCATCGGATGCCATTGACTTTGTTGCTGATAATGCTGGAGACTGGATTTCTTTAGATT
>PAPS01000006.1 GCA_002708985.1 Saprospirales bacterium
TATACGCAGATTGGAATTCCAATTATTCTAGCATATATAGAGAGCAAGATGGAACCGATGTTGGCTCTTCCTTAGGATTAGTAGTAAATAGCCTCAACTTGGATTATGAGAAATATATCCGAGATGGAAAAGTTGGTATTCCTCTTGGAATAAGAAGCCTTGGTAATCCCCTGCCTGGTCATATCGAAGCGCCTTACAGCGGTAATTCAAAAGCGCTATTAAAAGCAAGTTTACAAGGTCTTCTTCAGCTTATTGACGGGAGTACAGCGAATAGTGCTTCTTTGAGCACATACATGGATCACGTAAATGCGCAGCACAGCGGGTCAGCGCTATCTGGTGTAATACGTAATCACATCAATGGACTAATCACCCAAGTGGATGCTGTTGATCGTCCGCTAGAAACATGGCTAATAGAAGAATCTAGTGCCGCCGATCAAATGTACTCAGATCTTCAGCAGCTTGTTATTTATTTAAAAGTAGACATGACGTCCTCGCTAGGAATTTTGATATCCTACCAAGACACAGATGGTGACTAAACAATGTCATACAGTCAAAACTTTTCTCAAGCGGTCCCTCCCCATAGGACCGCTTGTTGTTTTTAGAATAGGCTTTGGACTCATGGCCTTTATGAGTTTAATAAGGTTTTATAGTAAAGGCTGGATCAAAGAACAATTCCTCGATAGTGCATTCCACTTCAAATACTTCGGGTTTCATTGGGTAAGTGTGGCCGAGCCACCGGTTCTCTACGGGCTTTTCTTTCTTCTTATGGGCAGTGCACTTTGCATCGCCTTAGGTCTATTATACCGTATTGCTTCGATACTATTCTTTGTACTATTCACCTACTTTGAACTCCTTGATGCCACCTATTATCTAAACCACTATTACTTCATTTTATGTTGTGCATTCTTACTGATTTTTGTTCCAGCACATCATGCGTTCTCTTTCGATCAAAAACTTTTTAGATGGAGGCCAAAAAAAGAAGTTCCCGCTTGGATAATCTATGCGATAAGAGCACAATTTACCCTCTTGTATTTTTTTGCAGGAATCGCTAAGATTCAGTCTGATTGGCTATTAGAAGCCCTACCTCTTAGTATTTGGTTAAAAGCACGAACGGATATACCAATCCTCGGACCACTTCTCGATTTAGAAGCAACGGCCTATCTAATGAGTTGGGGTGGTATGCTTTTCGACCTCTTTGCTGGTTTCTTGTTACTTATACCCAAAACACGAACTATAACATGGATTATTGCTACAATTTTTCATGGCCTCACCGCATTAATCTTTCCTCAAATTGGTGTATTCCCTTATGTAATGATAGTTGGCACCCTTGTCTACTTCCCGTGGGTAAAATTGACACAAAGGATCACGACAAAGTCGGGCGTTAAAGAGGTTGGTGCTCCCATGCTCCAATCCATCGTACCATACATTTTTTCGCTGTACTTTATTCTTCAAATTATACTTCCACTTAGACATTATTTATATAGTGGTAATCTCTTCTGGCATGAGCAAGGCTTTCGTTTTTCATGGCGTGTTATGCTCATGGAAAAAGCGGGATATTGTGAGTTTGAAGTCGAAGCAAAGGATCACAATCGCCGCACTATGGTACGACCAAATGATCACCTTAACCCTCAGCAAGAAAAAATGATGGCCACTCAACCAGATATGATTTTACAATATGCTCATCACCTTAATACTGAGTACGCGAAAAAATGGCAAACTGAAGTGGAAGTCTATGCCCATTGTTGGTGTTCGCTCAATGGAAGAGGCAGTAAGCCTTACATCAATTCTGACATAAATCTTGCAAAAGAAAAAGACAGTTTCTCTCCAAAAAAATGGATTTTGCCATTCAACTAATGCGTTTCCCAAATAACCATATCATCCTTTGGATCTTTATACTTCTTCCAGGATTAAGCTTTTCCCAAGTTGTACTTAATGTAATGTCGCTTGAAGACTCAAGTAAATTATATAATGTCAGCGTGTATGATGTCTATGGCGACAGCCTAATTTGTAAGATTAATGCAACCCAACCCTGTAAAATTACAACGGGAAAAGACCTCTTTATCGAGTGCAAGTACCGTGGCTTTGAGGACCTTTACCTTACAATAAAAGAGCAAACAAAAGATACCTTAAACCTGTATATGAGAAGGTCTCTAGCTATTGAAGCGGAGAGTTTGGACGAAATTATGGTAACTGATGCGACCTCATCTTATTTACGAGATATTGACGGCATGGGTATCTATGCAGCACGCAAGACAGAACGTATCGATTTAGATAAGGTAGCGGGCAATAAGGCCATTGGTATTCAACGACAGATTTATGCTAAAATAGCAGGCCTTAATGTATGGGAAAGTAGTGGGTCTGGTTTGAATACAGAGATTGGCGCCCGAGGTCTTAATCCTGCTAGATCAAGTAATTTCAATGTGCGCCAAAATCAATACGATATTGCTGCAGATGCCATTGGCTATCCTGACGCATATTACGTACCACCTGCAGAGGCCATTAAGCGCATTGACATCATTCGAGGAGCATCTTCACTGCAATACGGACCGCAATTTGGGGGTACTATTAACTATCATTTAAAAGGAGCAGAGTTAAGCAGTGGTTGGCGTCACGAAGTGCTTTCATCAATAGGTAGCTTCGGCCTCTTCAATCAGAGTCTAGGCTTTGGCTACGGGGGGCAGAAGATTGCCTTTTATACCTTCAGTAATTACAGACAAGGTAATGGATGGAGGCCAAATAGTGGCTTTCAAGTTGGCTTTAATCATAGCCAATTAGCATTTCTTATAACAAAAAATTGGACTGCGCAATTAGAGCACACTACCTATCTATATGAGGCCCAACAGCCCGGGGGGTTGACCGATGCACTATTCGCGCAAGATCCGAATCAATCCATTCGCAGTAGAAACTATTTTAGAGTATACTGGTACTTACCTGCATTAACGCTCAATGGAAAAATTGGGAAAAATGGACGATTTAATACCAAGCTTTGGATGTTACGTGCAGGAAGAGATGCTGTTGGCTTTCTCGGAAACATTGCACGCGTCGATTTAGGAGAAAATCGTGACTTACTAAGAGATACCTATAAAAATATCGGCCATGAGAGCCGCTATATCGGTCAATGGACTTGGGCAGACCGTCCGCAAAGCTTTTTACTTGGTATTCGAAATTATTTCGGCAATACCACTAAACGACAAGGATTAACCGACTCATTAAGCAGCGCTAGTTACAATTATCTGTCACCTAATATTATTGATGGGTCGCAGTATAAATTTCCAAGTATTAACCATGCACTATTCGCTGAACACATTTTTAGATTACCTAAGTCGTGGAAAATTGTGCCTGGCATTCGTTATGAAATCGTAGAAAGCAATGGAGAGGGATCTTTCAGACAATTAAATACGGATTTAGCCGGTAATATTCTTTTTGATACGATTATTAATGAGACATTTACAAGTCCTAGAAGCTTCTTTCTGTTGGGAATTGGTGTCAGCAAAACACTACAGAATGGACTAGACTTCTATGCCAATTGGTCTCAAAACTATCGCGCCATAAATTTTAATGATTTGCGCATTGTGAATCCAAATTTTCGCATTGATCCCAACTTAAAAGACGAAAGGGGCTATAATATGGATGTAGGTTTTCGTGGGAGTTATAACGGTGTGCAGTTCGATATTACCGCCTATTATCTGCGCTATGCCAATCGCATAGGGTTTTTACTTGAAGTTGACTCACAATGGCTCACGACCTATCGCTTTCGAACGAATGTTGGTCAAAGTAATACCTACGGGTTTGAATCCCTACTCGAAATTGATTGGCTTCAATTAAAATCCCATGAAGATGAGACTCCATTATGGTCCCTCATAACGATGGTTAACTACAGTTACTCTAATGGGCGTTATGCTCTTGAAGAAAATCCAGCTAT
Source organism: Saprospirales bacterium (assembly GCA_002708985.1). Lineage (GTDB taxonomy): Bacteria > Bacteroidota > Bacteroidia > Chitinophagales > UBA8649 > UBA8649. The sequence goes on from PAPS01000006.1 coordinate 3,923, forward strand.
TGATGGTAAGAAAATTGAACTTGTTCCTCAGGGAATCTTCAGAAGCTCCTTTACGCTGAGCTATGATAGCAGATACACGGTAGGAGCCCAGTGGTCTTGGACGGGCGAGCAGTTTGCTGATGCTACCAATGCCACTTTCTCCCCTGACGCCGTTCATGGTCTTATTCCCTCTTATCAAATTTTAGATATTTACATGAAGGCTCGATGGAAACAACTCAGTACGGAAATTAATCTGAACAACGCACTTAACACCACTTACTTTACACGCCGAGCTTCAGGATACCCTGGACCGGGTATTCTTCCCAGTGACCCAAGAAATATAACCTTCAGTCTGGGATGGGTTTTTTGAATTTCATTGCTTTGTTCCAATAATGATGACTTCATTAGGAGGACCTCCCCCCAACGTAACAGATAAATCAAACCTCAATTCATTATTACTGGTTAAAACCCCTTGACCTTGCCAAGTGGATTCAACTCCTAAAGGTGAAACCTGTGTTTGAAAAGGGATCAATACACGATTAGCCGGCGCATTATTCACAGTAAGGCTCAGGCCATCTAAAATAAGGCCCTCAATATTCGCAACATCTTTTTCAATAACAAAGTCTGAATCAAAGGTGTCTATGCCTATTTGATACCACGTGGCTAAATAGGTTCCCACGAACTTCTCTCGTACCTCCTCATCACATTGATCTCCTTCATACCCTTCAGGGCAGCCATTAGAGTCATCATTGCAAGCGTATAGAGCAACAATCATTGATATCAATATTATAGAACAGGTCAAGAACTTTTTCATAGAGATTTTCAGAAGAAATGTACAGATAATTTACCGTTTTCCAAACTGATACAGTGGTGATAAGACGGCTAGACGAAATATGGTACGACTACATGTAAACATCAATTAAAATGCAATAACGGTTTCCCCACTACGCAACTTCTTTTTAGTATGACGACTCACCATAGACGCTCCAAACTCCTCATTGGCTATCCTACTTACTGCCTCCGCAAGCTTACCACTACCTACACCGTGAATCACTTTAATTTTCTTTAAACCCTGTACCTTGCTATCTCGAAGAAATGCGCGACATGCTTCTATTTGGTAGTCAAAAATGTCTAATGCAGATGCCTCTTTTAGGCTTGGTTTGAGTACTTGAATATGAAGATCAATACTGGGTAAAGGGGTCCTAGTCTTGTGAAAATTCCCGCGAGAATATTTTTTAGACGGTGACCAATCTTCATTGGTGTTGGGATCAAAATCTCCCATCATCATACGCCTGAGTACCTCGGGATCAAAAGGCTTTGATTTATCTTCCACTTTTTTGAATTTACGAACACGAAGATTGACCGCATTGAAGCGATGTACGTTTAATGGCATCCATTCCCCCTTCAACATTAATCAACTTTGATAGACCAAGCCGCTTGAGCAAACTACATGCGATAACCGATCGGTACCCACCCTCACAATGCACATAGATTGAATTTGTTGAAAAAGAATCTAATATCTTGGGATCTAACCAATAGTCAAGAGGCTCATTGATAGATCCAATTACATGATTTGCGCTATGCTCTGATTTCTTGCGTACATCTAAAAGTAAACCACCTTTGACTAAACCGGACTCCACGGCATTTGCTAGAACCGATTCTATCCTGTCCATAGCGCCACCATTATTCTTCCAAGTGTCTATTCCCCCATTTAGAAATCCTTTTACATTGTCAAAACCAACACGTGCTAATCGCATAATAGCTTCTTCAACTTGATTTGGGTTAGCCACCAAAAGAATTGGTGTTTTCACATCTTTTAAAAGCGAGCCCACCCATGGAGCAAACTGTCCATCTAATCCTATAAAAATACTTCCTAGTATAAATTCACGTACAAATTCTTCCCGACTTCGAACGTCTAAAACAATCACTTTCTCTTCATTTGATAGCTTTTGAAATGTTTCGTAACTGAGTGCTAAGGCAGAAAGATCAGGAAGATTTATCGTTTCGTAACCATGCTTATTCATACCGACGTTTTGAGGGAAATATGCCGGAGGTGACTGAATACCATCGGTAACTTCTTGGATAAATTCTTCTTTGGTCATATCAGAGCGCAAGGCGTAGTTCTCTCGCCTTTGATTTCCAAGCGTATCAAAAGTGTCAGTCGACATATTTTTACCACAGGCACTGCCTGCCCCGTGTGCAGGATACACGATGACTTCATCATCAAGAGGCATGATTTTATTACGGAGGCTATCATACAAAATACCTGCAAGATCCTCCATTGTTAAGTCGGCTCCTTTTTGAGCCAGATCAGGCCGACCAACGTCACCTAAAAAGAGTGTATCGCCGGTAAAAATTGCTTCTACATTTGAATCATTATTCAGTAATGCATAGGTCGTAGACTCCATCGTGTGACCAGGGGTATGCAATACCTTGATCTTAGCCGCTCCAAAAGAAAGCACCTCATCATCTTGTGCAATGTAGGCGGCATAGGTCGGATTAGCTTGAGGTCCAAAGACAATGGTGGCTCCTGTTGCTTCGGCAAGGTGGAGGTGTCCACTCACAAAATCAGCGTGAAAGTGCGTTTCCAAAATGTATTTTATACGCACTCCATGCTCTTCGGCAAGCGCTAGATAAGAATCAATTTCTCGCAAAGGATCAATGACTATTGCCTCGGATTCACTCATGAGAAAGTAGGCTCCTTGGGCAAGACATTTTGTATAGATCTGTTGGATTTTGGCGGGCATAAAAATGGAGTTTAGAGAGATGAGATTTTATCAACTAAAATAAATACAGCCATAACTAGAACAAAGACTCCAAATCCTTTTTTTAGTTTTGGGGCGGGCACTTTCGCACTAAAAGGGAGCCCCACAGCAAGACCAAGCATAGCAACAAAAGTAAACCCAATGAGAAAAGTCCAATCAATAATTAGGCTTGGGTTTGTGACATCCCCCAAAAAACCAATTAGTGATTTACTGGCAATAATAAACATTGATGTTCCTACTGCGCGATGAATGGGAAGCTTGGCCAATAGGACGAGCGCAGGCACAATAATAAAGCCTCCTCCTGCACCCACTAAACCGGTGAGGACACCAACTACGGTGGCTTCAATGACTACTTTCAGCACACGTGATAAATCCCATTTCAAGTCAATAGAATCAGAAGTGTTATGCGTTTTTTTGCGCAACATAGAGATAGATGCAAAAAGCATAACAATCGCAAAAAGCAACATTATGGCCAAGTCTTTACTCAGGGCAACTTCTTCAAATTGAATGATTGTTTCTGGAATAGCCGGTACAATAACTTTCCGGGTAAAGTATACTGCAGCGATTGTCGGTGGGGCGAAGACCGTAGCTATCTTATAATCAATATTACCTTTCTGACCATTGCGCAATGCACCAACGGCAGCCACCCACCCTACAACAAATAGGGAGTATCCTGTGGCTAGCTCTGCTGGTACACCAAAGAAATAGGTTAAAATGGGTAAGGCCAAAATGGAACCACCGGCACCTGTCAATCCAACAATCAAGCCAATAAATACCGCCGCTGTATACCCAATAAGCACAATTCCTTCCATAGCCTACGGATTGGATTTTAGCATACAATGAAAAAGGTTGAGCACCTCTTTTCTTGCCACTTGATAATACACCTGCTTTCCTTCTTTTACCGAGGTAAGAATGCCGTGTGCCTTCATTTTGGTAAGATGATGAGACATCATCGAAGCCTCACATCCACAAGATAATTTATCACAAAGGGTAGTGACATCAATCTTTGTGCTATCATCAAGATGAAGTAAGATCTCAAGACGAACTGGATGAGCAATCACTTTTAAGGTCTGCGCCATATCGTCCAAGGCAATGTCTTGTAGATCAACAACTTTCATCGCTATAATATATGAACATTTGTTAAATTATTAAATATTCATTTAGATTTTACTCATTTACTTTATCGAATAAGACTCAAGCGGCCGTATTGCGCTTGGCGAAATCCTGTATAGATGTTTTCTGAAACGATGTAAATAAGGTAGGTTCCTGCAGGTTGGTCCTCTCCATCCCAACGACCATTCCAAAAGTTGAGACCGTCAATGGATGCCACCTCTTCACCCCAGCGGTTATATATTTTCTGTGAAACGACTTGGAGATTGGGATGTGGAAATACCTCATAGACGTCGTTTAATCCGTCGCCATTCGGGCTAAAGGCATCGGGAAGCACTACAAGAATTCGATCAATAAACACCGATTCACAAGCTTGAAATAGGCAACCTTCTTCATCGACTGCATCTAAGCAAAACGATCTGCTGTAGGGCGGACTCACCAATAATAGGTTACTATCGGAACTAAGAAATCCTTCCCCCATATCCCAAATCCATTGAGCAATGGGCTCACTCGAGGCTACGTTAGCCGTCACAGACGCGGTATCGCCAATTTGTAGAGGATCTTCAGGAAACTGATCAAAAGAGATCAATGCCTGATTTACCGTTATCAATACATCAAAAGAAGAATCACAAGATCCTATGAGATCTTCGTAAGAAATCGTCGTAGCAATCAATGCCGTATTACTTGGTTGGTAAACGGCCGTTGATTCTGTCGAAGTATTGTCACTCCAAGACCAAATCAATGGATGACTTGCCATGGCACTTGCATCTAAAACAATTGAATCTCCAGGACAAAGAGTGTCAGATAAAAAAATATTATTTAATGAAATCGGCTGAAAGGGAATATTCATTCGAGATAATATTCGCTCCCCAAAAACCCTTCCTTGATCTCCTATACTTGCACCCCCTGTAATATCGTCACACGATGCCACAAGATTTACTCCATTTGCCCCTGGACTAAGGTCGACCACAAAGGACGCTGGAAGACTGCTTAAATTGGTAAGTACAGCACCACCTCCACCACCACCTCCTGGTCCAGGGCAGCGTATACCGTCAAAAACATCCCCGCCATCGCCACCATGCACATCAATGGTGAGCAAGCCAGATAAAGTTTGTGCATCTAAAAAGATACTACCTCCTGCTCCACCACCACTTCCTCCATCATCATTTGTCGTTTGAGTTACTGAAGCACCGCGTGCCGTAATCTGTCCATTAAGTCCGTGTATGGTTGGTGCAGATAAAATCACAATACCTCCGCCATTACCAGCATTGTTACCGTCCCAAGTTCCATCACCATTGCCCACATCAGCAGCACCACCACCTCCTCCCATAAACAGTCTGTCTCCTTGATTGGACGGGATCGAATCACCACCTAAACCACCTAAGCCAGCACTACAAAAGAATCCAGAAGAAAGCCCACCTTGGCCTCCTTGACCAGCATTACCACCGCCACCACCACCACAGTTATGGTCATTACCGCCGCCGCCGCCACTGCCATTTCTTCCGCGCCCATATTGAATCCCAGCATCGCCACTTCCCTCTCCTTTTTCTCCTCCATTATCCAGTGATGGACCATCAAATCCCGGGAAACCAAAAATGCCAAAGCAATCAAAGTCGGGCTGCGCTAGACCACCCTGAAAGCCAGCTTCTGCAATACTAATCGTAGCCGCAATAGAAATGCTATCCTCAGCTTGAAAGGCGACAACACCTCCAGTTGTCCCATTCCACGGTTGTCCGGTGACCGCATTACTTACATTGGCTGAGGTGTATTTAGGAAAAGTGACAACTTGGACAGATTGACTAAGGTCATAGACTGCTTCAATGTTATGAATAAAACGCAAACGTAATTCTCCAGGATTTGAAGTAGTAAGTGCTTGACTTATCTCATGAATTTCATAGTATCCTGCCGTGGCTAAATCATTGAGATGCCTCCCATGATTTTGATCATCACTGATATCCCTTGGAGCACCTTGCATTTGAATAAGTATAACTTCATTTCCTGGAGCGGTAAAAACGCCGATCGACGAGGTTTGAATAACTACCTCGTTAGTACAATAGTTGAACGATGTGACCTGAGCATAATCATTGGGAAGGGGTGGGACAATCTCTTGAGCAAGCAGATTAGTCACCCCAAGGCAACAGAGAATCTTAACTAAATGACGTACCACAGCCACAAGTTGTTGATGCATTAGGATTTTGGTAGGTAAAACCACGATTGGAAAGTCCCATTTCAAAGTCTATTACAACGCCTTGCAATATTTCCCAATGCTCTTTATGAATTACAACATCTAACTCCTCAAAGGACCACTTTATATCTCCTTCGGCCTCTGCCTCAAAATTGAGGATATACTCCATGCCAGCACAACCACCGCGCTTGACTCCAACCCGTAATGGAGCATTTTCATCCAATGCCAAACGCTTGAGTTCCTTAAGCGCCATTGGCGTGAAAGAGATCGGACAAGCAGATGCTAATGTTTTGAGGTTTTTTGCCATAATCGACTGAATAAGAATTAACTTAACGGAAAGTTACAAAAATGGATAATTTAACCCTGTTCCTTTTACTAGGTATTTTGCCTGCAATACTTATCGGTGGTATCAGTTTAGCCATGGTACATACCTTGACGAAAAAGCAAATTCGCAGAGAGGAAATTCAATTGAAACGAGAATTGGGAGAACTTGCTCGAAAAGACCTTATTCCTATTCGTCTCCAGGCCTACGAACGTATGGCGCTTTTCATGCATCGAATGTCTGCTGCGGAACTCATCGGAAGAACACAAAGTTCCAAAATGACAGCAAGTACTTTGAAAAAGGCTTTGATTACTACAATGCGCGCTGAATTTGAACATAATATTACTCAGCAAATTTATCTATCAAGAACCGCATGGGAGACTATTTATGCCTATCAGCAGAGTTTACGGCAAGTTATTGAGCAATGTTCAACAGATCTAGACCCCAACGCACCAGGCTTCGAATTGGGAAAAAGAATTTTAGCATTCTACATAGAAAATGACCAAAACGTAATCACCACAGAACAGGTAATTACAAGACTACAAGTAGAGGTTAAACACATGTTCGACGTATGACCCATAGGCAAAAACTATTAGTCCTACTTGGCATTTCATTCTTTCTTCACGCCTGTCAAAGGTCCCTCCAATTTGTAAGATTCGAAGAAGAAAATATTGAAGTTAAGAGCGACAGCACGACACAAAACACCCTTGGCTCTTTAGACTCGCTTTTGCTTCCCTATCAAGAGATTCTTTTGGATAGCATGGCTCAACCCATTGCCCATGTGCACGAAGATTTGCTGAAAGCTGACGCCAATGGGAAACTGGGCATCCTTATGAGTAAGGCTATGATTAATCGAGCGGAAAACCTACTAAACCAGAAGGTTGACTGTGCCTTTATGAACCGAGGAGGCATTCGTGTTCCGGTGCTCAAGGCAGGTCCGCTAGCCCTTGGAAGGGTCTATGAACTTATGCCCTTTGATAATTACCTCGTGGTTCTTGAGATACCCGGAGACAGCTTGCAAAAAGTACTTGATGTCATTGCCTTAAAAGGAGGATGGCCAGCCTATGGCATTTCCTATAAAATAGATGATCAAGGAGCATTCGATATAAAGATTGATGGCATTCCCATCAATGGCCAGCAATTGTATCAAGTAGCTCTATCTGACTATATAGCCAATGGTGGAGATAAAATGGCGATTCTCAAGCAATTTGAGCAAAAGAATACGGGTTTAGGGTTACGCGATGCCTTTATAGAATATTTCATAATGATCAACCAATCAGACCAAGTCATTATGCCAGATCCACATATTGTATTACGATGAAAAGAAGAGTATTCCTTAAAGAGTTAACCCTAGCAGGTGGGGGTCTTTTATTGGCTCCAAACATTGCCTTAGCACAAGGAAAAGACATTCAAAAACTGACTATTCTTCATACCAACGATACCCATAGTCGGATTGATCCCTTCCCAATCGATAGCAAATTCCCGGGTCTCGGAGGAGTATCAGCGCGGGCGAAAATCGTATCAAGGATTCGGGAAGAAGAAATGCATGTATTGCTTTTAGATGCCGGTGATATTTGGCAAGGAACCCCTTACTTTAACTTTTACCATGGTGAGTTAGAATTCAAAGCGATGTCCTCGATGAAGTACGATGCAGCTACTTTGGGAAACCATGACTTCGATATCGGCATTGATGGGCTTATTAAACAACTACCCCATGCAAGCTTCCCCTTTGTAAATACAAACTATCACTTTGGCGACACTCCCCTTCACAATAAGATCCAAGAGTATAAAATCTTTCAATTGGGAGATTTACGAATCGGTGTCACAGGAGTAGGCGTTGAACTTGAAGGACTCGTTTTACCAGAACTTTATGGAAAAATTCATTATCAAAATCCAATTGAGTGCGCCGAAAAAACATCAGCGCATCTTAAAAATGAGGAAAATTGTCACTTCGTGATCTGTTTATCCCACCTTGGATTCGATTATTCCTCAAAAAAAGTATCCGATATAATTCTTGGGAAAAATTCAAAAAACATCGATTTGGTCATTGGAGGGCACACCCATACCTTCCTTAACGACCCCGTTGTAGTGGAAAATTTAGAGGGCAATCCAGTGATTATCAACCAAGTAGGTTGGGGAGGTGTGCAGTTGGGAAGAGTGGACCTGATATTCGACCGATTTAAGGGCAAGATGCACTCTGCAGTTAATAGGGAAATTTTTTCCTAAAAAACAAATGAATTTCATTTTTTTCTTTGATTTCTTTTTCTCATTTTCGAGAGCGCTACGGTTTAACACTAATTCTGTAACTCTAATTAAAAAAACTTATGTCAAGGACTCCTGAATCAGTTTGGTCCAGTGTTTTAAACATCATTCGCGATAACATCAGCGAACAAAGTTTTAAAACATGGTTTGAGCCGATTCTACCGGTAGACTTAAAGAATAACGTTCTTACCATTCAGGTTCCCAGCCAATTCTTTTATGAGTGGCTTGAAGAGCACTATGTCGGACTCCTTCGTAAAACCTTACAAAGAGAATTAGGCGCAGATGCTCGATTAGAGTATCGAATTGTCGTTGAAAATAGCGATGTAAATAAAGGGCCATATACTGTTGAATATCCTAACTACAATACAGGGAATACAAAAAACCAGGAGTCTGCTGTACCCTTAGTTGTTGGAACTCAAATCAAAAACCCTTTTATCATCCCAGGTCTTAAAAAAGTCAATATTGATTCTCAGCTAAAGACCTCTTTCAACTTTGATAACTTTATCGAAGGGGATTGTAACAGACTTGCTCGTTCAGCTGGATACGCTGTTGCCCAAAAGCCTGCAGGTACTGCCTTTAATCCATTAGTACTATTCGGAGGCGTAGGTTTAGGAAAAACCCACCTCGCTCAAGCCATTGGAAACGAAATCAAACGTCTCTACGGTAACAAGACCGTTCTCTATGTTACCAGTGACAAATTTACCAACCAATTCATCGATGCGTTAAAGAATAATGCCATAAATGATTTTGTGCATTTCTATCAACTCGTTGATGTCTTAATTATGGACGATATCCAGTTTTTTGCCAACAAGCTGAAGACTCAAGATATCTTCTTCCACATCTTCAATCACCTCCACCAAAACGGAAAGCAGCTGATTATGACTTCTGACCGCCCTCCAAGAGATCTTGAAGGAATGGAGGAGCGTCTTTTAAGCAGATTCCGTTGGGGACTTTCTGCAGATTTACAGCAGCCTGATTTTGAAACGCGTATTGCAATTCTTGAGAAGAAAATGTATTCCGACGGAATCGAACTAAGTAGAGATGTTATCGAATTTGTGGCCTACAACATAAACTCCAACGTACGAGAGCTTGAAGGAGCATTAATCAGTTTATTAGCGCAGTCATCTCTCAACAATAAAGAAGTCGATTTAGATCTTGCGAAAAAGATTATTAAAAACTTTGTCAAGAGCGTTTCTCGAGAAGTATCTATCGACTACATTCAAAAGACCGTCTGCGAATTCTTCGAAGTGCCCCAAGAGCAACTCAAAGAAAAAACACGCAAACGTGCCATCGTTCAAGCACGTCAATTATCGATGTTCCTCGCTAAAAGTTATACCAAAAACTCCCTCAAGGTTATTGGAAAGCATTTTGGTGGCAGAGATCACAGTACAGTGATTCATTCCTGCCAAGCGGTTCAAAACCTTATCGATACCGACCTAGACTTTAAAGAACAGGTCGATGAAATCGAGAAGAAAATTCAAATGAGTATTGGGTAAATACCGAATATTACACCGATAGTGTATATTCACATTCCGCTAGGATATCCTACAGGAGAGGTGGCAGAGTGGTAATGCAGCGGATTGCTAATCCGTCATCGTCTAATAGCGATGCCCGAGTTCGAGTCTCGGTCTCTCCGCAAACTCTAAGCCCCGCACGTTGCGGGGCTTTTTTTATACTGACAATTTTTCGCATATCACACAAGTAGTAGCGAAAAATAGATGGGAGGTACGCATTAATCATTGTATTATCGTACTATGACTACTACAAATTATTTTGTCCCCCGAGGGGGCCGAAAGGGGTGTCTAATCCCAAACCACTTCTATGGACAATTACTGCTGACCTACATGGTGGTGACAGTAGCCACTGGTATTTTTAGTCCTATTGCGACATCGTCTGCCCTTTTTCGTTATGCCAGAGCATTGCACTGACGTTGACGAACGTCCATTATTGCCTTGACCGCTGGATCCCTCATACTGGTAAACATTTCGATTGGTCGTCCAGGTCCAGCAGAAAGGGCATAAGCTACTTTCCACTTGTTCCTCCGTGTCATCAGGTAGACCTGCAAAAAAATCAAGTCCTGTTAATGATTCAATACTATCGACGCTTAACCCGAGAGACCTGAGGGATTGAGCACTTCTGCGATTCGGCAAGACAAAGCCAATCCCCTCCATTTTTCCTTGTTTAAATCGGAGAATCACCTTGAAAAAAGCCTTAGGAATCGAAACCTTATTCCCGCCCAAGGTGGGTAATCCTTCACTAAGCAGCGGGCCAGTGACAATACAGAGCGAGTCAGCATCTGCCGCCCATGTACGCATTAACTCTTCAAGCTTTTTCCATATACCCCGATTAAAGCTTGGATTTTGAGGACAGATATTGCTAAAAAAGAAGGACTCCGACATAGCAGTCGTCGACCAAACCATATCACCTGCAGGAACTAAGTGGCCTCGATCATAGCCTGAGCCACGGTAATCAGCAACATTGGCAGTTCCCGAACTTACTAAAGGGTCACGGCGAAAATTATCCGTTCGACTACATCGTTTTACAAGACTTTCCGGTTTTAATGTGTAGGCAACCCATTGGGCCTGTTCGTGCATTTCGTTGTACACTAAATCATAGGCAAAATGATGAACAAGTTTCTCTCCCTGACGAAGCTTGGGAAGTAAATCATTTGTCTCTACAAATTGATTAGATGATAGCGATGAGGACAATCCTTCGTCGGACGACCGGTGACTAATTTCACTTGAAATTTGATTTGTCCCACTTTCTTCTACTTGAGAATCCTCAACATATGAGCGACCTCGATCTTCATCATTACTATCCTCTGAATGTTGAACAACGAGCAACGCGAGAATAATAAGACCAACCAAGGCTAGCGCTGATCCTCTAAAAAAACTTCTAGGACTTAACATATCGTACTATAGTTAAACCAAGCCATGCCAACGGAAAGTAGGCCAAGACTGCCTGTATTGAGCAAATCCAATGATACGAGACTACGACACTCATCGACCATTTTTTGAAAAGTGCTGATAGTCCTTTGAATTGATCCAGTCTCCTCCCCACTTCCAACCAATTTCAGCAAAGTATTGTATCACGGGATCTCCTGCAAGTATAGTACCTGGAATTGTATCGACGTATGTCCCGTTACTTGGATAAACCTTTCCTCCTTTAAAAAACGGGTTGATCAGGGGGTTAATATCTATAGCATGTCCATAAGCGTGTTCGGACAATCGTCCAGAGCCTACAGCACTTCGGTAGTTAAAGCAAGAGGTATTATTTGCCCGCATAGATATGTCATCATCCCAACCAAAGGCATTGACTGGTATGATTGATTGTATCGGAAAGCTATCGCGTTTGAGCCGATTAAATACTTTTTCAACTGCTCGAGCGCTTGATTTTTCTACCACCAATAAGCCATCGTGGTGATAGACACTATCCATCCCAAAGTAGCTCAACTCTAGAATAGTCAGTCGTTCTTTAATATCGATAGGTATATCCAATCCCGATAAAGCTTCGAGCAACTTGGTAGGCGCACTGCGAATAAAGGCCTCTTCTCGTTCTCTTAGACGCTTTTCTTCATCTGCTCTTTCTTTAGCCTCCATAGCCTTTTGCATGGAGTCACGTATGGCTTCTTCTCGGTCTACATCCTCCTGCCAGTCTTCATTACGTCTTTCGCCTACTGAGCCATCTTCGCCTCCTTCTTGATCCATTGCATCCTCCATAACATCAGAATCCATGGATGGACTAGGATCCTTTTCATCCTGAGAAAAGGTGCACCCAGTAGAATCTACCAAAAGCCAAGTAAAGCAAGTAACGGTGACGATAACAATTAGGGATCTATTCCACTTCATAATCCGATGCTTCTTGAAGAATCATAGTTTGCTTATAATTCCTGTTTACAATATAAAATCCTATGCTTCCGAGAGCCATTAAGGCCGTAAAAAACAAAAAGTACTCCGCCTCTCCATTCTGTATATACTTATTTAACGAAGTCTCTGCAATCAAACCATTGATAAGTGCCGTAAAGCCATTACCAAAGGCAACGGCCAATAGCCAAAAACTGAGTATAAAGGATTTTAAGACCTTAGGTGCTTGGGTATAGGAGAATTCTAGGGAGGTAATTGATATCAAAATCTCTGCACAAGTTAATAATACAAAGGCGGCAATCTGATAGAGAAAACTCATAGAATGTCCATTATCCATTTGCACCTGAACCCAGGCAACTAGCGCAAAGCTCAATACAGCAAAGGAAAAGCCGAGGCTCATTTTGTTAAAGTAAGTGAGGGGCATAATTTTACCTAATCGAGGATAAATGATATAGGTAAACAAAGGAATAAACAGTAAGACAAATAGTGGGTTTACAAAGCCAATCTGAGAAGGTAAAAACTCAAATTGAAAGAATCCTAAATCCACTGTCTTTACCATCAAATCAGATTGGGCCTGTATTACCCAACTCGTCGCAGTTTGATCAAATAAAGACCAAAAAAATCGCAAGAAATATATAAAAGGGCAATAGTCGACCAACAAGAGAAGCCCCCTTGCTGGAGAAGATCTCTTTTTTGTACACCGACCACCCAGCTGGTTTTACCGAAATGTACTTTTGTCTTCCTAGATAGAATACAATCAAAGCAATGAGCATAAGCAGCCCAGGGAGCCCAAAAGCTACCCGCGCATTCCAACCAATTTCTGTCAAATAGGGATTGCTGAGAATTCTCTCTGCACTGAGATACGCGATGATAGCCCCCACATTAATGGAAAAGTAAAACCAATTATACATGCGCTCAATCAGATGACTATTGGTAGCGTCAAACTGATCTCCCACATGAGCAGATACACAAGGTTTAATTCCTCCCGCACCTATTGCAATCAATGTGCATCCCCAAAAAAATCCTTGAGGTGTTTCCCAAAAAGCCAAAATAAAATGGCCTACACAATACACAAGAGATAAGTTGATGATAGTTCGATACTTACCCCAAAGAATATCACTGAGCAGTGCTCCCATTATCCCAGTAGCATAGGTTGCCATTACAAACAAATGAACCCAAAATGAAGCCTTGGCATTGGCCTCAAATTCCGCCATACCCGATTGTTGAAGAAGACCGACCAAAAAAACAATCAGAATTGCTTTCATTCCATAAAAGCTGTAGCGTTCTGCCGCTTCATTACCTATGATATATGGGATCCCTTTAGGCCATTTTGATGATATACTCTGCACTATGGTATTGCTTTAACTTAAAATACTTCGTCTCTAGGTTGAAATTTACTATTTTATACGTATGGTAGATTCGTTGAACAGAGGATGTTTTCCAACACAAGGAATGTTGGAAAGATCTATGCTATGGGTTATCTGCCTCAGTATTTTCTTTGGAGTTGTGCCCAAGGCTATATCTCAAGGACATATACGTGCCAACGCCGGTCAATGGAATGATCAAATTGTAGGCAATATCCCGCTAAGTTTTGGCGATATATGGATTGAGGAGGACGGGCTTGTCTTTGTTTTTTATGATAACCTTGGCCACGAGACCATTAGTGCCTTAGAAGGGCATCAATTTTCGATGCGATTTTTAGACAGTGATACTCCACATGATATCACTTGGGCGGTTGCCAGCCCTATACCCACCCGTTACTTTACGTCGTCAACTTTTTCCATTGGAGGCGCAGAGACATACGACTATGAGCAAGTTACCCTGCACAACATCTACCCCAATATTGACTTTGTCTTTGATGGAAATGCCAGCATGCTGAAATATAGTTTTGTCGTTCATCCCGGCGGAGATCCCTCTAAAATTGCGATTGCATTAGATGGTATTCTTCCGGAGCAAAGCCAAGAAGGTCTTGTCTTTAATACATCAGCAGCAACGATGATTGAAGAAAATCCTGTAGCCTTTCAATTAAATAACGGAGTAGAGCAAAAAATACCTTGTTACTTCGCGCTCAGACAAGACACGATAACGTATAATCTAGGAGCATTTAATTCCCAAAAGCCCTTAGTCATTGACCCAACACTGATCTTCTCAACCTACACGGGGTCTCAGCGCGATAACTTTGGCTTCACAGCCACCTATGATAATAATGGAAATGGTTATGCTGGAGGTATGTTGCTCAATACACAAAACGCTGGAGGAGAATACCCCACTACATCAGGTGTGTTTAATAGTTATCAAGGAAATGTAGATATAGGGATTACTCGATTTGACGCCAATGGAGCGAACATACTCTATAGCTTGATTATTGGGGGTAGCGATGGGGACTTACCCAATTCAATGATTGTCAACGATGCGGGAGAACTTTATGTCCTAGGAACCACCGGGTCTAGTGATTTTCCCATGTGCCCTATCGCTCAACAATGCGGTTTTGATATTACGTTTAACAACCCCATAGGCAGTCCTGAGGCAAACTTTACAAGCGGCAATGGAATCTTGTTTACTCAAGGTTCAGACATGGTTATTTTTAAGATTGATGCAACGGGAAGCACCATGCTTTCCTCCACCTTCTTAGGGGGTAGTGGTAATGACGGCTTAAATGATGACAACGATAATGTTGCCAATTTACAATACAACGGGACAGACCTACATTATAACTATGGTGATGCCTTCCGCGGTGAAATTATCCTCGACGATGCTGATAATGTCTTTATTGCGTCATCCACCAACTCTCTTGATTTTCCCTTAGGGGGTGATGGCTTAACAACAGGGCTTGGAGGAGAACAAGATGCTGTCTTAACCTCGTTATCGAGTGACTTAACCACATTGCGACACAGCCGCTATATAGGAGGAAGTGATGATGATGGAGGCTATTCACTCAAACTAAATAGGAACGGGCAAGTCTACGTAACTGGAGGAACAAAGAGTGCGGATTTCCCAACGACAAGTACCACTATCCAGCCAAGTTTTGCAGGAGTAACCGATGGTTTTTTAGGATTATTTGATGCTGGAGACGGTAGTCAAGGGAACAGTACTTTTCTAGGGACGGCTGTCTATGATCAAAGTTATCTTGTAGAAGTCGATCGCGATGGTGACGTTTATGTGACGGGGCAGTCGGAAGGAAACTACCCTACTGCCAATGCTGCCTATATTGAGGCGGGAGGCAACCACTTCATACATAAAATTAGTCCTGATTTAACCACTACCATTTACTCGACGGTTTTTGGCCCGGGTAATGGACAGGTAAAATTATCCCCTACCGCTTTCTTAGTCGATAAGTGTGAAAGAGTCTATGTGAGTGGTTGGGGTGGTCTTGTAAACAATAATCGAAATGCCGGTGTCGGAACTACAACAGGTTTCATCACTACCCCAGATCAGTTCAATCCAAACCCTGAAGATGGAAGCGACTTTTACTTCACTGTTTTTGATCGCGATATGACGGGACACCTCTTTGGCTCTTACTTTGGAGGAAATGGAAGCACGGAACATGTCGATGGAGGAACTTCTCGGTTTGACGATAATGGCGTGATTTACCAGGCTGTTTGTGCCGACTGCGGTACTGGAGGGAGCCTCTTTCCCTCAACCACAGGTGCTTATGCAGAAAATAACGGGATGGCTCCTAGTTTACGATGCAATACCGCCCTCTTAAAAGTTGACGTAGGAATACCTCAGCCTGAAGTAATCGTTGAAGCTTTTCCCAGAGCTACCGGGTGTCTCCCCCTAACCGTGCAGTTTAGTGATAGTGCATTTAACGTTCAAGAATTGGTTTGGGATTTTGGCGATGGAAGTCCTACTTTTACAGGACAGAGTCCATTACATACGTATACAGATACAGGAATATATACGGTCACATTAATTGGAATTGATACGACGGTTTGTAATATAACCGACACGGCCACCTTACAAGTTGAAGTGGGCGACGACAGCCTTAGTGCAGACTTTGACGAAGTCTTAACCGTCGTATGTGATTCGAATCAGGTCATTCTTCGAGCACCCTCTGTATTGCCCACAACCCAGTATTACTGGAATCTAGGCGATGGAACTACGTCCTCAGATTCTGTAGTTTTCCACTCCTATTCCAGTCCTGGAACCTACAACGTTTCCCTTGCTCTTTTGGATAGCAACTCCTGCTCGCTCACCGATAGTTTTACAACAGATGTAAACATTCCAACCTCTCCTTTAGCGTCGATTAATCTATTGGATACAGTGGGTTGCGCACCGATTACCATTGACTTTACAAATTCTAGTACGAATTTTTCAGATGTGCTGTGGGACTTTGGAACAGGAGATACCTCTCTTCAGCTCAATCCAATCTATACCTTTCAGGATAGTGGAATCTTTCAAATTCAACTTATCGCCTATGACTCAAGTGGATGTGTA
Organism: Saprospirales bacterium; assembly: GCA_002708985.1. GTDB lineage: Bacteria > Bacteroidota > Bacteroidia > Chitinophagales > UBA8649 > UBA8649. Next base: position 20,846 of record PAPS01000006.1, read on the forward strand.
CCTAGTGATACAGCCATCGCTACAGTTCAAACGCGTATTGACAGTTTTTTGGCAGAAGCTCAAATCGACACCTTGCTGTTTGATTGTGATCAGCTACAAATTCAAGGATCTAGTTTAAATAGTGGTGTTCTGCGCCAGTGGTTATGGGGCAACGGCAATACCTCAACGGATTCCTCGACAACCAATCTTTACGGCCCTGGAATCTACACCGCGTCATACATTGCGTCTGATACCAGCTTGCTCTGTGGAAGACCTGATACATTGTTTTTTCAGTTTGAAGTACGACCAAAAATACAGGCTGCTTTTAGTCTAGGGCCTGTTTGTGATGAAGAAGCCATTCAACCTGTGCTTACCTCTGGATCATTTAATGCTGTAGAATGGCGTTTTGGGGATGGAACAACATCAAATTTGGAAAATCCTAGCCATATCTATGGAGGGCCCGGAATTTATGAAGTTGTCCTTACCCTAACCGATTCCACGTCTTGTAACATCCAAGACGCGGATACATTGATGGTAGAGGTCTATGAGAACCCGAGGGCTGACTTTAGTCTAGATTACTCAGTAATTGAATATGGAAGTTTGGTCACCTTTACCAATTTAAGCCAAGATTATGATGGACTTGTATGGGATCTGGGAGATGGAAACCTTGTCAACGATGATGAAGTTATTGAATACCTCTATGAACGGTTCGGGGAAATTCAGCCTTGCTTGCAGGCCGTTGTCGACGGGCTGCCATGTGCTGACACAGTATGCAAATCAATAACGATAGAAGTTAATCCTCTTCTTGGAATGCCAAATGCGTTTACTCCTAATGGTGATGGGCTGAATGACACGGCCTACGTCGAAGGTCGTCACATTACTGATTTATCCTACAGGATATACAATCGTTGGGGAGAACTTGTCTTTGAAAGCAATGATGTAAATGTGGGATGGGACGGTCGGTTCAGAGGAGTCTTACAAGAACAGGAAGTCTATGTCTATGTTGTAGACGCTCAATTTGTAGATAACAGCAGACAAGTATTGCGCGGAAATCTAACCTTGATTCGATGAATAAATGGCTTTACATCGCGGGCCTCGTTATCGCTTGCCAAGGTAATTCACTTGTCAGGGCACAGGACGTACATTTCACCCAGCACTTTTCAAGTCCCCTTGTACTGAATCCGGCATCCACCGGATTTTTTCGCGGCGACTATCGAGTTGGGGTCAATCATAAAGAACAGTGGCCTTGGGCAATCGAATCGAAATTTCTTACCTACAATACCTCATCGGCCTTCGCCGAATGGGGTCTTCGAGGGAGAAAGAGAAAGAAAAAAGATTGGTTTGGCATAGGGCTGATCACACTTCATGATGTCGCAGGAGATGGAAAGCTTCGCATGACAGAATATGGAGCCTCCATAGCCTTTCATAAGCAGCTCGACCGTGAGGGAAGGCATTTTATCTCGGCTGGTTTTAATGCGATATCAAATCGGCGAACCATAGATTTTGAGGCCTTTCGGTTTAATAGTCAGTGGAGAAACGGAACAGGGTTTGACCTAAGCCTCCCCTCTGGTGAATTCTTTTCTCAGAATGGATTTGTCGATCGCTATTGGGATGTATCATTGGGTATCCAAACGAGCCACAGGTTCTGGAACGACAACGGGTTAGCTGTAAACTTTTCGCTTCATCATATTAATCGACCAAGGGAAACCTTTTTAAACAGCGAAAATCGAATTGGCCTTAGACCCATGATAACCCTTCAAGGAAGCATTCAAGGACCTTATCGATTTACCATCCACCCCTCTATGCTGTTTACAACGCAAAAAGGAGCTTTGGAATTAGTCATAGGAAGTAACTTTACCATGCCCATTGATCAAGATCGGTTTACGGCAAAACAACGTCTGTGGTGGGGGCTTCATTACAGATCAGTTGATGCCATTATCCCTGTTATAGGCTATGAGATTGCCCGGACTAGGATTTTGATGAATTATGATATCAACTTATCTTCCCTGTCGAAAGCAAGTCGAGGGAATGGCGGATTGGAAATCTCTCTCATTCATATTGGCAGCTTAAGAAAAAATACCAAAGAACGTCAACAAATTTATTGCCCAGATGACATGTACTAACAAAATCCGAACCCTTGCATTATGCATAATACTTGTGGGCCTGCACTTATCTTCCAATGCCCAAGGAAACTATGAAGAAGCGCCATTCGAAGAAGAGGAGTTTAAAGGTCCCAACCGACAATCCCCTGGAAATCGGAGCCAATCCACCTTTGTGCAAGGGCTTCGTTTTGGTACAAAATTCAACTTTTCCATTTATGGTAACGAAATGCTCTATGGTTTGGAGCCAACTATCGGTTATCAACTATTAGAGGAAATTTTTGAGGTAGGCTTCGGACCCATGTTTATGCATTATCATAATTGGAGTGGGTTTTCGAAATTCCATTATATCCAGACTGGAGGACAGGTCTATGCAACGCTCTTTCTTTTTGACGGAATATATATCCGAGCTTCTGGAAGACAGTTTTTCCTGATTCAGCGACAGCAAGGTAATCGAGCCACAGCTCGCACCCAAAATGTCTACCTCGAAGGAGGATATCAATATCAGGTGGGGGACCGATTCTGGGCCACTGCAGGTCTAGAATTGAATTTAATTGAAACGCCTTATGCTAGCAGAAGATATCTCACACCAACCTTCGGATTTCGTATGGCATTCTAGGCATCGATTTTAGCGTAACGAGCATTTTCTTCGATGAAGGCTCGTCGTGGAGGCACCTCATCCCCCATAAGCATAGAAAATACCCGATCGGCCTCCGCTGCAGAATCTACAGTTACTTTCTTGAGTTTGCGCGTATCGGGATCCATGGTAGTTTCCCAGAGTTGCTCAGCATTCATCTCTCCAAGACCCTTGTAACGCTGAACACCTACAGATACATTTTCCTTATCCCCTTTAAAACGCTGGATGGCAGCATCTCGCTCTTCATCGTCCCAACAATATTGGAACTGTTTTCCTTTTTTCACGAGATATAACGGTGGTGAGGCAATATAGATGTATCCTCTATCAATCAACTCACGCATATAACGGAAGAAGAAGGTTAGAATCAAGGTTACAATGTGGCTTCCATCTACATCCGCATCACACATAATCACAATCTTGTGGTAGCGAAGCTTTGTAATGTCAAGCGCTCGATCGTTTTCCTCTGTTCCGATTTTGACCCCAAGCGCCATAAACATGTTCTTAATCTCTTCATTCTCATACATTTTGTGCTCTAAGGCTTTTTCTACGTTAAGAATTTTTCCTCGAAGGGGAAGAATGGCTTGGAACATTCGATCACGGCCTTGCTTCGCTGTACCTCCTGCAGAATCTCCCTCCACAAGAAAAATCTCGGAGCTCTCCGCATCTTTACTAGAACAATCAGCTAGCTTACCAGGAAGACCACTTCCAGTAAGCACATTTTTTCGCTGCACCAATTCTCGCGCTTTGCGCGCTGCATGTCGTCCGGTTGCGGCAAGAACTGCTTTTTCTACGATAAGTCGAGCCTGTTTAGGATTTTCTTCAAGATAAATCTGAAGCATTTTTCCCACGCAATTCGACACTAATCCAGTCAATTCTGAATTGGTAATTTCATCCTTGGTCTGGCTCTTGAACTGAGGATCGGGAATCTTGATAGAAATAACTGCGGTAAGGCCTTCTCTGAAGTCCTCACCACTCATGGCAAACTTTAGTTTTGAAAACAAACCATTCTGCTCGCCATATTTTTTAAAGTAGTGTGTGATGGCTCGTTTAAAGCCACTAACATGCGTTCCTCCATTGTATGTGTTGATGTTGTTGGCGTATGACTGTAGCATTTCAGCATAGCCCGTGTTGTAATTGATCGCTACTTCCATAGCTACACCATCTTCCTCGCTTGAGATGTAGATGGGTTTTTCAATAAGACTTGTGCGCGTATTATCTAGATATTGAACGAAGTCGACTAATCCATTTTCTGAAAAGAATTGCTCAGTAACGAAGTTTCCATCAGCATCCTTACGTCGTTCGTCGGTCAACGTGATATTGATACCCTTGTTGAGGAAGGCCATTTCCCGAATACGATTTGAAAGCGTCTCATATTTAAATGTCGTATCATCAAAGATGCTCGCATCAGGCATAAAGGTTACTGTTGTTCCTGTATCTGACTTGTCTGTTTCGCCGACTTGCTTCGCATCATATAACGGTTTACCCGCACTATATTCTTGCACAACAACCTTTCCTTCGCGGTGAACTTCCACCTTCATTGCGCTCGACAAGGCATTAACACAACTTACACCCACTCCGTTTAATCCGCCGGATACTTTGTAGTTATTCTTATCAAACTTACCCCCTGCGTGGAGTTCCGTCATAACCACCTCCAATGCCGACTTTTGCATTTCCTTGTGCATACCAATCGGAATTCCTCTTCCATTATCTTTTACCGATAGACTTCCGTCGGCGCTGATGGTAATGTTGATCGTGTCGCAGTGACCGGCTAGTGCCTCATCGACGGAATTATCTAAAACTTCCCATATCAACTGGTGAAGTGCGCGAGCATCCGTTCCACCAACATACATGCCCGGTCGCATTCGAACAGCCTCTAAACCTTTGAGCGCTCGAATATTATCTGCGCTATAATTTGACGTGTTTGACATAGTCAGTGAATTTACATCAGACACCCCCTATTTTCTAATAAAATCAGCACGATATGTGCACAAATCCACAAAGAATATCAATCAATTATTGATTTTGTAATTATTAAGCAATCAATTGAAAAACATTATGTTAATTAGCCTAATAGCTTTATCTTCAAAAGGAATAAAACATTATGCGCTACACCATATTTACCCTGCTTTTAACTGGAATTATTTTCGTCCAACCGGCTACTGCTCAAGAGAGTGTGTTCGAATCAGATAACTACAAAATATCTTATGAAGTCCAAGACTGCCACGACATAGCCAATGGTTTACATCGATCATATGCTCTTGTAACCTTCGAAAACAGGACAGACGAAGAGGTGAAAATCTCTTTCGACTTGGAACAATATCGAAATGGTATATGCCGATCATGTAACAATGAAGACAATGGATTGCATCATTCTATAACATTGAGCCCCTTGGAAACAATCGCCGGTACGTGTGAGACATCTGAGGCGTATTTACGCGTGTTTAATAAGCATTTAGATTTAGATAACTACAGCACATTAACCGACCTAAAATTCACCAACATCGAATTGAAATAAGGCTAACAACCTCTACGGAAAAACTATGAAATACCTCTCTTTTATACTTAGCTGTTTGCTTTTGACCTCAGCAGCTACCGCACAAAATCAAGGTTGTATCGTTGATCTTTTTACAAGTTCGCCTGGGGCGCAGGTAGATTGTGAAGACACAATAACTTTTACAACCGCTGGATATGGCCAAGGGCTTATCATTGAGTTATTCGGACCTACTGGTCCGCTTGATACAAACTGGCAAACCACTTCGCAGGCTATATATTCCAACCCTTGTGGACCAGGTCCATCTGGTGCCAATGATCCACATTTGTGGATGGGAGACTTAGCTTCTGTTCCGCGGTCTTTGACGACTAATGGACTCAACACAAGCCAAGGAGCCCTTATCTGTTTTGACCTAAGGATGGCTATTCAGAGTGAAGCGGCGCCCTGTGAAGGGCCTGATCTGCCAGACGAAGGAGTATTTCTTCAGTACAGCACCGACAACGGAAACACTTGGGTAACCATTGACTACTTCAACCCAGATACCAATGGATGTGGGGGCCAAGCGGGTTGTGGATTTACTTCATGGGGCAATTACTGTTTTACTCTGCCACCAGCAGCATGGACAACAAATACTCAAATTCGGTGGATTCAGACTTCTGATTCTGGGTCAGGATTTGATCACTGGGGATTGGATAACATCCAAATCACCGGAAACGACAGTTCATATTATTATTATTGGAATGATCCCCTTGTTGGCGACACCAATACCCGAGTTGTAATCCCTACAGTTGATTCTACCATTATAGTGTTTTACACGAATGGTTCAAGTGACACCTGTTCAGATACGATTTCCTACACAATGAATCCTACTGATGCCGGCCCACCTGTCATTGCAGCTTGTGATCCAACAGGACCAGGTGAAATGCTGATGGGTAGTGGAGCAGTCAATGTAGTTTGGACTCCAAACCAAGATATCATCAATGCCAACACCTTAACCCCTACTGTGTTTCCTGCGAACGATATTTATTACACTATGACATCGGCTTGTGGCGAGGATAGTGTTCTTGTGGATGTAGTACCCTCCATTAATCTAGCACCCATTGCGGATGATACGATCTGCTTGTTCGGTACCACAACATTAACTGCGGTTCCAAGTCCATCTTCCATCCCAATTGGCAATGTTCAATGGACACCGGCCACAGGATTAAATGACGCTACTTCGCTAAGTGTTATTGCCTCGCCTGCATCTACCACTACCTATGTGGTTGAAGTAACATCGATAGACGGTTGTAATGTATTCGATACTGTGGAAGTTGTCGTTTCAGGAAGTCAACCAATTATAAATTCCTCCAATGACACCACATTATGTTCTGGAGATTCATTAAACCTGTTTACCGAAGTACTTCCTCCTGCTTCAGGACAATATGTAGTCACATCAATACCTTATGCTCCTGCGACTTGTACCTCGTCTACAGCACTCAGTCTTTCTGATGACCAAGTGAGTACTGCAATACCCATTGGATTTCCGTTCTTATTCTATGGAAACACCTACACAGATATCTATGTATCATCCAATGGGTTTGTGACGTTTAATCCAGGCTCAGCAAGCGGTTGTTGTACTGGGGAGGATTTGTATGTAGACAATAGCCTCTTCGATCCAACAAATCTTATCGCCTTGGCATGGAACGACCTTAATCCCAATAGTGGCGGAACCATTTCTTACTGTATAGAAGGAAGTGCACCGAATAGACGCTTCATCGTTGACTACAGTGGCGTTTCTCACTTTGGCGGTGGCCAAGGAGTAACCGGTCAAATCATTCTTTACGAAGGAACAGGTGTAATTGATATCATTTCTTCCGATATCATCAATGATGGTGGCAATATGACCCAAGGAATTCAAAACAACACTTTAGTTGATCCTGTCGATGGAGCTCCTGTGCCAAACCGCAACGCTTCAGACTGGAACGCATCAAATGATGCATGGAGTTTTATTCCTTATGTTCAAGCAAACGTTTATGAATATCTATGGACGCCGGCCACAGGACTAGATAATCCCACATCTCCAACACCAGTATTTACAGGAAATGTGAGTACTCAGTATGTAGTTACAGTTACCCCACAAGGAACAACTTGTTCTGCAACTGATACTATCGATGTCAATGTTGTGCCCGGATTTACTTACACACTTTCTCAGAGCGATGATACTGTTTGCCGAAATCAGGTGGTTAACTTAACTGTTAATCCAACTTCTGGATCAAACTATACATATATTTGGTCTCCTGATGCAGACTTAGACGTAAATGATGCGGCATCTGTAGTGGCAACACCTACCGCAAATGGTAGCAATACATATAACGTGCTTATCACGGCCGCAAACAACTGCGCGGTTTCCGACAGTTTCGACATCTTCGTTGCAGGAGAGGCTCCATCAAGAATAGAATTTGACGGCTATCCTTTTATTTGTCAAGGTGATAGCGTGGAGATTACAGCAACACCATGTGTTGGTGTGACGTTATCCGACAATTTTGATGGAGGGTTTGACCCAAGTATTTGGGCTAATGTGACCTCCTTCGACTTAAATGGCGATTGCGGTTCTGTTTCGGGCGATGCATTACACTTTGATGGTGGCACAAGTGTTGGAACTGATCGTGTAGCTGAAACCCTTCCAATCGATGCGTCATCTGGCGGAAACATAGACTTTTGGCTCATCATGGGTAGTTCCTCCACATCAGGTTCTGGATGTGAAAATGCTGATGCCGGAGAAAACGTTGCCCTGCAATACTCAATTGATGGAGGATTGACTTGGGTAGATATTGCCGTATATGATGAAGCACTTTGGGAAACCAATCCGGCATTCCAGTTTTTCTCTGAGCCTATCCCTGCGGCTGCACAAACTTCTTCCACTCAGTTCAGATTTGCACAGATTCAATTCAGTGCATGTACTAGCTGCGATGAATGGGCAATTGATGATGTCACAATAGCTGCAGGATGCTGTGGACCAGCATGTGGGGTATTTGAATACACCTGGTCCCCATCAACAGGATTAAGTGATCCAACAATTGCTAACCCCATTGTGAGTGCATCAACTCCTACTACTTACAGTGTGACGGTCACTCCTATTGGAACAACATGTTCTTCTCAAGAAGATCTTTTTGTGAATGTGGGTGCGGATTTCAACTACACGTTAAGTCAGTCTGAAGACACAATTTGCCTGAACAATACAGTTCAATTCGATGTCGTGGCTGACATTGCAGCAGGACCTTACACCTTCGCATGGGGAGGAACAGGCGAGTTAGATGCTGATTCTATTGCCAATCCAAGTTCTACTCCAAGTGTAAGCGACTCTACTTATATCTACACCCTAGAAATTACCTCAGCCAATGGATGTCGAAACTATGACACAGCTTCGGTTGTGGTTAATGGTGCTGCTCCGCCAAGTATTAGTTTCTTCACGGGAACAAACTCCACGGTGTATTGCGGTGGTGCTCCGCTTCTTTTAACGACTCAAGTGATTGATACCTTTGGATTTCTTGAAGATTGGGAGTCTGGATCAATCAATCCCTCTATTTGGGGTAATACACTTAACGTAATTATTGATGGCTTTAATGGTGTGAGCAACTCCCTTCATGCCACCCAAGGTGCTTCGGGCACTGCGCGTTTCATAGAGACTGTTCCATTAGACTTATCCAATGGAGGTAGTATAGAATTTGATTTTTATGCGGGGTATCAAAATGCTTACGAAGGCACGGAGGTTCCAGTCCTGCAATATTCTATTGATGGTGGTCTTACTTGGATTGAAATCGATAATTATTCGATAGCCACAGGAGCGACAAACTTCACCCAATTCTTCACCTATCCCATTCCCGCTGGAGCACAAACTCCAAGTACTATCATTCGATGGTTCCAGCCATCACACTCCACGGGCATCAATGATGATTGGGGTCTAGATAATGTGTCGATTGAAACCGGTTGCTCTGGAGCTGGTTGCGGAAACTTTGATGTTGTATGGTCTGCTCAAACGCAAACTTCTAGCTTTTTCCCAATTGTTGGTGACACAACCTTTGTATCGCCGGGCAACCAGTTAAATCCTTCGGCACCGAACGGCCTAGCCGCAGGAGATTGGTATATAGCTACAGTTACGGCAAGCGGCACATCGTGTTCGACAAGTGATAGCATATTTATCTACTATGGACCATCATCACAGAGTCTAACGCCTGATACAGCAATTTGTCTTGGTGACTCATTGACATTAACGGCAACTGGTGGATTATTATACAATTGGACCAGTGCACCAGAATCCAATGCACCAGTGGGTATTACAGGACAAAACATTATAGATGTCTATCCAACAACGACCACAACGTACACAGTTAATGTAGACTCCCTCAATTGCCCTCCAGGTGGAATTGACTTAAGTACAACCATTACAGTAGTTGAAATCCAAGTAATAGAGCCTGCAGATACTCAAACATGTTTTGAAAGTCCTGTAGAAATTTCCTTTACTGAACTCGCTGGGCCTTATGAGTATATATGGACACCTGCAAACCTTTTCAATGCTTCACCGGGCATGGGGATGACATCTACTGAGGTCGTAAGCCCTGCCTTTGATATCACATTAAATGTAGAAATCGGCGGACCAGGTGGAATATGTGCTGAGCAGTTTGATGTTTTTGTTCAAGTGATTGAGCAACAAATTGTACCGATTACTACGGATAATACTATCATTTGTAATAACTCGTCAGCCGTTATTTCTGCACCAAGTGGCTATACCTTCTATTCATGGAGTACAGGTGAATCTGGTGTTGATACCGATTCTATTACCATCAATGCTGGTGGCCCTTACTTCGGAACGGTTACGACCCTCGATGGATGCGACTGGCCAACTGATACGATTGTGATTCAGCAGATCAACTCAGAACAGGATCTTCTTCCGGACACAACCTATATCTGCGAAGAGGCAAGTACTTTTAACCTAATTGCACCACTTAACCCGAACGGTGAGCAATTCACTTACCAATGGCTTGATGGAGGACCAGCTAGCAACGTTTGGAACGGACTAACTGCGACCGGTGTTTATACCGTTCGTATATCCTCTGACATCTGCACTGGTGAAGACTCGACCTTAGTCTTCCGACTTACTACACCTACAATTGATTTCACCGATCAGTTAGCCTATCTATGTTGTGATGGGGAATTGATTCTTGAGCCAACGATCAGCGAAGTCGCTCCAAACTCAGTAGGAGTCTATCTCTGGTCAAATGGTGATGATACACCAACAACTACTGTCGATAATGATGGTGACTATATTTTTACTTTATTTGATGCCTTTGGCTGTGCGTCAGTATCTGACACATTTACTGTGACACGAATCTGTAATGATATCGACGTAACAGTCGCTATGGATTCTGTATTTATTACTGAATTAAGCGACAGTATTGAAGCCACCGTAACGACCGATCCAAGTGCTTTAGCTACGAGCTACGAGTCCAATTGGACAGTCGATGATTTCAATGCTATACTTACCAACTCAGATGGTTTCCTTACAGGATTATCGTCAGATGTTGCAGGGACCTACACAGTATTTTATGATGTAACGAGTTCTACCATTACTCCTACAGGGGATACTGTGGTTTGTGTAGAACAAACACGCAGTGCTGATATTGTAGTTCGTGATATCATTCAATTGTTGTTACCTGATGCCTTTACGCCAAATGGTGATGGTCTCAACGATATTTTTGCTCCTTCCAACCCAAGCTTAGATATTATAAGCTTAGACATCTTTAATCGATGGGGAGAGCAAGTATACAGCTATGATGGCAACGGTTGGGACGGTCGCTGGAATAATCAAGACCAGCAACCTGGAACCTATATGTACTATATACAAATCCGCTATGCGAATGGCGAAATTGAAAATATAACGGGAACGCTAAGTCTTATCCGTTAAATACTAACTAAGTGAAAGGCCCTCCATTTGGGGGGCTTTTTTTTTGATAATCAACTATGAATAAACCCAAAATCAGTGTTCTTGGACTCGGTCATTTAGGAAAGATTCACCTAAAACTTTTACTCAATCAACATAATGTTCGTTGTTCGGGGGTATTTGATACGAATAATGCCCGTTGTGAGGCTATTCGGGAGAGATATAATGTGCATGTGTTTAATAGTGAAGAAGATCTGATTAAGGCTTCGGATGCAATCATACTAGTAACGCCTACTCCTTCCCATTACTCGATTGCAAAACAATGTTTATTGCACTCAAAGCATGTATTTATTGAGAAACCTTTGTGTTCTAATCTCGAAGAAGCTTTGGAATTAAAAAATTTAAGCGATATCCATAAGTGTATCGTTCAAATTGGTCACGTTGAGCGATTCAATCCTGCGTTTCAGGCTGCTCAAGCGCAACCCATTGATCCGATGTTTATTGAATGTCATCGGCTCGCCCCTTTCAATCCAAGAGGAACAGATGTCTCTGTCGTTATGGATTTAATGATTCATGATCTTGACCTCATTTTGTCCTTGGTCAAATCGAAAGTTGAAAAAATCGATGCAACAGGAGTCTCTATCGTGAGTGCTGCTCCCGATATTGCCAATGTTCGACTCACCTTTTCGAACGGTTGCGTTGTTAATTGCACAGCGAGTAGGGTTTCTATGAAGGCAATGAGGAAGATGCGGGTTTTTCAAAACCAAAACTACCTCAGCATGGATTTTATAGAAATGTCTACAGAGAGGATCCAATTACATGATACGAACCCTGTTCAGTGCAAAAGTACACCGATTGAAATCGAAGGTCACCAATTCAAAAAATATCTCGAGTATGAAAAATCCGAACCCTCAGATAATAATGCAATCATGGAAGAACAAGCCAATTTCATAGAAGCAATAATCACAGGTACCTCGGTGCTCGTCCCTATTGAAGATGGCATTCGCTGCCTCGATCTAGCACTTCAGATTGATGAATGCATACAAGAATACCAAAAGCACTATCAATAAATTACCTTTAAACCGATATGAGGCAGTCTTTTTTTCTTACAATTCTGTGTTTTCTTGGCTTCACCTTAGGTTTTATCTCCTGCCAGGAAGTAATCAATGATGGACTACCGTCCTATATCAAAATCAATCAAGTCAGCTTTTTTAATGAAGATGGAATTATTGATACATTAAGTGGAGTCTATGATGTGTGGTTGCAAGTTGAGGGGGATGATCGAGGAGCTATTGGATGGCCAAATACAGTTGCAGTCCTTTCAGAAGGAGAAAAGCTCATCTTGTTAGAGCCCGGTATCTATAAAAATGGTGATTTCCTTCAACGTGAAGTCTATCCCTTCTATGATATCGTTCAAATCGACACCACACTTAATCTCTTTGACACCCTTGTCCTTAATCCCGTCTTTAGATATGCTCAAGGTATCCAATTCAGCCTAAGAGAGACTTTCGAAGTTTCGAATAACTTCAGTAATCTTAATGCAGAAAATCCTCCTATACCATTGTCCGGCAAAGCTGGCGTTATTCATTTAAACTCCTCCTTAACCAATGCTGAATGTGCTATGTTAAGTGCAGTGAGCCTTCCAAGTGGTCAGCGTATTTTCCTAGAAATGCATTACAGCAGCATTAATGACTTCGCTATTGGATTACGCGGAGAGGAGAATGGCAATGTGTTAGCTGATGCCTTTATCTACTATGCTCCTCCGACACAAGAAGGTCGATGGGAAAAACTCTACTTAGACATTAGTAATGATATTGGTCAAATCGATGCAGAATCTTACCGATTTTATCTACAAACCTCGCTATACCCTGATTTAGATAGCAGTTTCATTGCTATAGATAATTTCAAACTAGTGCACTTTTGATGCAAGAAAATCAATTACGACATAGAACATGGCGCTTGGCAAAAGTATTACTAGAGGCTATCTCTGTTAGTGCATCATGGATTATATTTTTTTTCTACAGAAAATTGGCCATTGATGGTTTAGCCTTCCAAGAAGGATTGTCAGCATTGCAAGATAAAAACCTATACTTGGGCATTCTTGCCAATGGAATCCTTTGGATTTTGGTCAGCTGTATAACAGGACGTTATCATAAAGTATTTGTAGAAGGTCGGCTTGCTAGACTTGTCAATCTATTGGCCGCCACACTATTATCTAGTTTGGTACTCTACTTTATTTTGTTTATAGACGATGGAATATCCACTCCCAGCGATTACTACCATATTCTCTTGGCCTATGCCTTCCTTCAGTTAGTCTTTGTTAGCCTCTCCAATGGAGTGTTTAAGATGCTGCTAACCGTGCAGTATTCACAAGATAAATACCACACGATTGTGCGCGATATTGGAGGGGTCCAGGAGGAAATAAATCCAAGGAGAGAAAGTGGAATTTTATATCGTAATGCACCAATAGAAATTTTTAATACCATTGAATGGAATAGCAGTGATCATGAGCGAAACCAAGTATGGCGAGTTTTCGAGCCCTTGGACTTAAAGGCCCTCAACGCTGAACAAATCAATGCCCTCGTGAATAATAAAGTAGAGCTTCGTCTATATCATAGATCAAGTGAAAACTATACTTTTCGACAATCGATGGACTATTCCCTAGGAAGATATTACTGCGCACCTCTCACAGCGCACCTTAGTGGATGGCAGAAAGCTAGTAAACGTGCCATGGATATAAGCCTGAGTCTTTTAGGGCTAATCCTTGGCATTCCGCTGTTTGTACTCTGTATTCTTGGAATAAAGTCTACTTCTAAGGGACCCATACTCTATACACAGGAACGCATTGGCTTACAAAAGAAACCATTTATCATCTATAAATTTCGGTCAATGATTGTCGGTGCAGAAAAAGATGGACCGCAATTGTCGAATGAGAAGGATGATAGAATCACATCTTGGGGGCAACGTATGCGTAAATGGAGACTTGACGAACTTCCGCAGTTATGGAACGTATTAAAAGGAGATATGTCACTCGTTGGCCCAAGGCCTGAGCGAGCCTTCTACGTACAACAAATACAGGAGAAAGAAGCACTGCATGCCCGAATCTATATTACCAAGCCAGGATTAACGTCTCTCGGAATGGTTAAGTTTGGCTATGCGCGTAATCTTGAAGAAATCATGGAGCGGATGCGATATGACATGATTTATCTCGACAATCAAAGCATTTTTTTTGATCTTCAAATTCTTCTCTTCACCATTCGAATCGTATTCCTAAGGAAAGGAATTTGACAACTCGGCATGTTTTTTGTATATTCCAAAACCGTATGTATCAGAGTTCTGAACACATATCGACTTATATTTTTCTTTTAGCGCATTCTAATTTTTTGCGCTTCTAACCAAATCATCATAATTCAGCATGGCAAGACCTAGCACACGTGAAAAGCGTCTTAAGGACGGATATTATATGGAAGTAAGAAACAACGGCGGAGAACGAGGAATTAAAATCCGCAGAGAATCTAAAGAGCAAATTGATAGCGCAATGGAAGAATATAAGCGCACGAAAGAAGTTGCCTATCTCGGTCTTGTTAAAAATGGGAAATTCATTGAAGGACCTAATGCTGTGGTGAAGAAAAGCAGAGCTAAATCCACCACTAGAAGGAAGAAAAAGACAAAAAAGAGTAAAGCGTAATCAAATTGATCTCTAGCTCTCTGAGCGCTCGCCTAAACTTTCGATAAAGGATTCTGTCATTCCTACAGAAGAGAATCCACCGTCGTGAAATAGATTTTGCATCGTGATTTTCCGGGTGTAATCGGAGAACATAGTCAAGCAAAAGTCTGCACAGCTCTCAGCATCGGCATTACCTAAAGGACTCAGTTTGTCCGCAAAATCAAAAAAAGCATCAAAACCACTGACACCGCTTCCTGCAGTCGTCATGGTCGGACTCTGAGAAATTGTGTTCACTCGAACACCATTTTTACTCCCCCAATAATAGCCAAATGACCGAGCTATAGACTCAAGCATTGCTTTTGCTTGGGCCATATCACCATAACCAGGGAAGGAGCGCTGCGCAGCAATATAGGATAGCCCTAATATAGATCCCATTGGATTAACCATGTCCCTTTGATAAGCTACCTGCATTACCTTGTGAAAACTAATCGCAGATATATCTAATGACTTCTGCATCCAGTCATAATTCAAATCAGTATAGGCTTTTCCTTTGCGCACGTTGGGTGACATACCAATACTATGTAAGATAAAATCCACTTTTCCATAACGCTCGGCTGCCTTATCAAAAAGGTCATTTAAGTCTTGGAGATTCGTAGCGTCTGCAGGCACTACCTCAGTGTTACATTGCTCTGCTAAGTCTTGAATCTTACCCATTCGTAAGGCAACAGGGACATTAGTCAATAGAAAATCAGCTCCTTGCGCTTTAGCTTTCAGTGCAACCTTCCAAGCGATACTTTGATCATCCAATGCTCCAAAAATGATTCCTTTTTTTCCTTCGAGTAAACCGGCCATTGTTGATTAAATTTTGTTACGTCCAAGGTAGGCAATTTAGCTCAATAACTGATGCACGGCATCTTGAGCAGCTCTTGGGGCGATCGCAACACCCATTCCACCCATACGTCCTACTGTTAGGACCTTATCCTCTAGGTACTTCCTTAACAATTCCTTTCGCTGATTCTTTGTAAAAGCCATTATTCCTGCCCAGTGCTCCGCAATAGAAACCTGCTGATCTATGCAAATATGAGTGGTAAGGTAGTCTTCTAAATAAAGCTTGACTTCCTTTGTTCCAGAAGGTTTCAAGGTCTCTTCTTGCTGGCGGAAGGCATCTCGCCCCCCTCCCAAAAGAATGCGATCACCCAGCGTTCTGAAATACATGTATCCTTCACGTGCGTGGTATGTCCCTGCGGGTAAGCCATGATCAAAAGGTTCGGTTAAAATGACCTGACCTCTTCCAGGCACAGTATTCTGACTTAATGTGCTCAAGCCGGCATTGTTTGCCAATAAGACATATTCTGATACAATCCATCCAGAAGATGTTGGTATATGCCATACACCCCTCTTTTTAATCCAATGTTCAAGAGGGGGAATACTTATTCCATTGATAAAGTGGGTGGATTTGTTTTGTAGGCTCTTAAGTAAACAGGACTGCAGCTTCCCAGGGTGTAAACCAGCTTCCCCTGCAATACCAATCCCATAACATAGAGAATCATTAATTCCATTAGAAGGAGAGAAAACTTCCTTGCACCCAATGTGACGCTCTAACTCGCTATTCAACAGAGAAAGTTTATCCAATGTCTTCTCGTAAATAGAGCTCTCTGTGCTATGGAAGACTTCTAACCCTCCATCGGGAGCATAGTCAAAATCTTTAGCTGAAAACATCTCAAGCCATAACTGAATCCCTTCGTAGCGCATTTTGACGCGTGCCAACGCTTGCTCAATTCCCTCAGACTCAATGTCGGCAAGAATCTCTGTTGGACTTCCAAAACAAGCAAACCCGGCATTTCTAGTGCTTGCCATAGTCTGGCCGTAGGATTGTTGATCGACTACCGCAATGCGCAATGAAGGATTTTTAATACCGGCGAAATGAGCACTACTGAGTCCTGCAAAGCCTCCACCAACTATAAGTAGATCCGTTGTTGACAGCACGCGATTAGTCTCCCAATACGAAGATTGCATTATCATAGGGCTATTGTTTTGATCCTTCAGAAAGTAGCGATTCGGCTACTTCTAAAACTTTTGCATCGCGATGATCTCCGATGAGTGAAGCTACAGCTGATGTGCGAGCCTTTCCCTCAACCTCCTCAATGGTAGTCCAAGTGCTGTGATCATCCATAGCCTTCTCCACGAGGTAGTGCTTATTGGCCCGTGCTGCGATAACGGGTAAATGCGTTATCGTAATCACTTGTTGATGCTGTGCAATAGCCAACAATTCTAGCCCTATCTGATCGGCTACCTTTCCCGATACGCCGGTATCGATTTCATCAAAAATCAAGGTACTTAATCCAAGAGCCTTACCTAATATAGAGCGCACCGCGAGCATAAATCTAGATCGCTCCCCTCCTGAAGCAACCTGTTCAATAGGTTTGACTTCAAATCCTGGATTGGCGGAGAAAAGCCAGGTGAAGGCATCCTTCCCAAAAGGTCCAAATTCCTCCTTTTCTTCTAATCCAAAGACTACCCTAGCCTTAGGCATAGATAAAGTCTTCAACCGCAACGCTAAAACCTCTGAGCGCTCGGCAGATGCCTTTACACGTCCCTTGTGAATAGTCTTTGCTAAAGCATCCATGGAGAGACGTAGATCATCAATTTGACTTGAATACTTCTTAATATTTATCTCGAATAATCCTTGGTTGTGTAATTCTTCCTCCCACGAAGTAACAAGTGCCTTTAATTCTTCAATGTCCGAGCACTGATATTTATTGAGGAAACGATGGCTAGCGTCAAGGGCTTGCGATACTTTTTCATATTCATCTTGACTAAACCGATAGGATTCAGAAAGATCTTCTAAGCTAGAAGAGCAATCTTGAATTTCAATTTGAGATGAACGAAGCCTCGCGACAAGAGATGAAAGTCCTTGATCATGTTTCGCCACGGAATCAAGCTGCATAATCACTTGACCCAAGTGCTGTATAAGAGAAGTATCAGCGCCTTCGAGTAAGTTCCGCGCCTCTTCAGTAACACTATGCAATACCTCGGCATTAGAAAGGACGGTAAACCTCGATTCAAGCTCCGCTAAGTTTTCTTCGAGTATTCCACTTTCATGAATGGACTCGAGATCGCGCTGCCGACTTTCTAGGAGCGACTCAAGAGAATCGCGCTTGTCAAGTAAGTCCTTTAAAGCCTTTTTAAGCTCAACATACTTGGTGTATTGAATATGATATTCCTGCACCTTAGATTCATGAGCAAAACCAAGATCCACCATTTCTCGTTGCAATTTGGGATCAAAAAGAGCTAAGGTTTCATGCTGGCCATGGACATGAACAAAGGCCTTACCAAGATTCTGTAATTCTTTAAGACCGACCGGTGTATCATTAATAAAACTCCTAGACCGGCCATTTGCTGTTACCTCCCTCCGTAATATGGTTTCCGGATAACAATCTAAATCGCGAGAGGTAAACCATGATTCAAAAGAAGATGGCAAGGTAAGCTCGAGTTCAATAACACATTTGTTACTCCCCTTCCGCACATCCTCTTTATCTGCCCGAGCCCCCGTCACCAAAGCTAAAGCTCTAAGCATAATAGACTTACCGGACCCCGTCTCCCCTGTGATGACATTCATGCCTAGATGGAACTCAAGCTTCGCAGAGTCTATTAATCTAAATTGGTGGATTGATAAAGTCTTTAACATGCAAAGACTGATTTATTTAAAACGACTTCTGTACTCCTCAATATTATTGGGATCAATGGTCACAAGTGCGCCAAGAGCTGCAGACTTTACATCGGTTTTTCCCTCAGAAAAAAGATTTAACCATTCCAACCTTTTTGTATCAGACAATAACTGCATGATGGGTAAATTAGGGGCATCCTCTCCTACTTTTGAAAAGCTAACCATGCCAGTTAAAACAGAGAGCATCGCAGTATCTTTTGATTCAATCATCCGATCCAACCCCAAGCGATGATAGGTATAATTGCCTTCCCGAAAAGGAGCATAACGACTATTCAATATGTTATTGATAAGCCAATAGCGGTTTTGATTATTATTATCAAAAGATCTCCATCCTGAAAATCCAGAAGTCGAAGGCACATTATTTACCAATTCCTGTGCCTTCTGAAAATAAACGTCCCCTCCATTTTGCTCATAGGAATCATAATCCATTCCCAAGATGAAGTATACATAGAAAGCGAGGGTATGCGTGAGATTATTAATAAACTGATTCTCATTGAAATCCAATGGGTCAAACTGCTTGTAGGTAAAGGATAAATCCTTATCAAACCGATTAATGAGGGTTGAGTTATAGCTCGTATTGTAGACCGGTCGGTTCGCAATAACTGTCAGCGAGGCGTTGTATGAATTGTTTCCTTTTTCTTCGAGAATATTGATAAAAAAACTGCACTCAATTTTTTCCAAATCTTCAAAGTTGTCACTAGACCATTTCCTTTCATTAAGGAAGGATGTAATCGCCTGCTGTAACTCTTGAAAAACCTGAGGATCCACACTTGTTGCGGCTTGTGAATTAATATCAACGGTGGCACGTAGTTCCTGCGCCATCGCACCAGCAGGTAATAAAACACCCAAAAGAAAAACGCAAAATGCTGCTATGCATACTATCCTCTTCATAAAGAAATTAACGCAAGAAAGGTTGAATGATTTCACAGATATCCTTAGCAACTTCACTTTTGGGCTTTACTCCGAAGGTAGTAACATTCTGATCGCGATCAATCACAGTTATTTTATTGGTATCCACATTAAACCCTGCTCCAGCATCCGAAAGCGAGTTCAACACGATATAATCGAGGTTTTTGCGCTTGAGTTTATCCTTGGCATAGACCAACGCATTGTCGGTTTCCAAGGCGAAGCCAACCAATATTTGATCTTCCCTTTTTTTCCGGCCCATAGCAGCAAGGATATCCATGGTGGGCAACAATTCAATCGTCATCTTGGCTTCTTTTTTTTTGATTTTATAGTTCGCTGTGATTCGGGGCGTGTAATCCGCTACAGCCGCCGCCTTTACAGCTACATCAGCATTAGGCCAAAGTCGCATTACGGTATCATACATCTCCTGGGCCGACTCTACACGATGAAAGTTTAGATTTTTTGGAATAGGTAATGAAGATGGACCAGAAACAAGCGTTACCTCGTGACCGCGAGATACAAGTTCAGCAGCAATAGCATAACCCATTTTCCCTGAACTTCTATTCCCAATAAAACGAACAGCATCGATGCGCTCATAGGTAGGACCTGCTGTAACAAGGATGCGTGCCACGTTTACGAAGCTTGTGCGGATTGGCTTAGAACATCCTCAGCGAATGCTGTGATGTCTTCAACATCTGGTAGTCGACCTTGACCCTCTAAACCGCTAGCTAGGAATCCCGTAGCAGGTTCTAACACATAAACTCCATCTTGTACTAATTGGGCAATGTTACGTTGTACAGAAGAATGTTTCCACATATCTAAATCCATAGCAGGAGCTACAATTACGGGACACGTTGCTGATAAGTAAAGCGCGTAAAGCATCTCATCACACAAACCATTTGCCATTTTTGCTAAGCAATTGGCAGAGGCTGGTGCAATAATCAACAAATCTGATTCTTTGGCTAAGCGTACATGATTGTGCCATGTGCCTTGGTCGTCCCACATACTTTTAAGGACGGTATTTCCAGAAACCGTGGATAGGGTTAATGGGGTTGTAAATCGACATCCCCCTGAGGTTAACACTACTTGAACGTCGTAGTCCTTTTGTTTAAAACTACGTACGATACTTGGTGCCTTGTAAGCAGCTATACTACCTGTTACACCAAAAATAATTTTTTTATTGCTCGCCTTGTTCGTCATGACTCGCCTCGCTGCTTTCCTCGCGCTCTCGGTAGAAGAGCTCGTCGCGCTTGAATTCTTCTAAGGCGAGAATCGTAGGATGAGAAAGCTTTTCGTAATATTTAGAAATCTCAATTTGCTCTCGGTTTTCTACAATTTCCTCAAGTACTTCAGAGGTAACAGCAAACTCTTCAAGCTTACTATTTAGTTCTTGTTTGAGATCGATCGAAATTTGATTGGACCGATTAGCAATAACTGCCAGAGAACGATATAGATTACCCGATTGCATTTGAAGCTTGTTCAAATCCTGGGGTTGAGAGCTTTCTGGCGCCTCTAAGCCTTTAAACTTGCGAATTTTTTCCATACTATGATGTTATGTTTAGTCTAGAAACGGTCGATGAAGGTACGAGAATAATCTCGAATTTTCTGGACTTCACGTGCATTTTTGCTTGAACCAAACGAATCCAGGTAATAATTACTGATATTAACCAAGTCTGTATGCCATCGATACTGTTGATTTTCTTCACTCAAAAGAGCCAATTCATAATGCGTTTGCACGTTGATATAGGAAGCCCTTTCCAACAATTCCTGACGCTGAGATTCATAGGACTCATTACCATCCATCCAAACCGCTTTTTCCAAGGACTGAATAGCTTCATTGACAGCGGGTACACGCTCATCAAGCGGTTTTGTGTAAATCATATTCACTGAGGCTGAAAGAACACCGAGCTTCGATCTATAAATAAAATCATCACAAGTACTAAACTCTGGATGCTCTGGATAGAGCGTTTGAACAAGCTTCAACTTATCAATGGCAATTTTATAGCGTTCGCCCTGCTTATCGATAAAACTACGCTCCGCATATTTATAATATGACATCGCCGCTAAAAAGTATAAATCCGATGGATTTTCAATATCAGGAAACTCTAAAAATAGGTTTTCATAGGCAATGGCAGCCGCTCGGAAATCTCTTGTTCTATAGTACAAATTAGCTGCCTCTAAGGCCTTACGCTCCAATTTATCCCGTAGAAGATCAATTCTATTATTACATAGCTCCACACGCTCACTAGTAGGATAAATATTGATGAAGTTCTGATAAGCTTGCAACGCCTCGTAGGTCGGCGTTTGATCTAAGGACCACTTAGGACTTTGCGCATAGTAGGACTCCGCATGCATGAAAAGACTTTCTTCAGCGAACTCGCTTAAACTATGCTGATCATATAGCCTCTTGAAATGAAAGCCAGCCATAATGGCATTATCCATTTCATATTGTGCCTTGGCATAATAGAAGTAGATTTCAGCGCGCTTATCTGTGCCTCGATAGACGGGTAATAGCTCTTCAAACAAAGGAATAGCCTTGAAATATTGACCTTTTCCATAGTACGTCATGGCTAATGCTAACTTATCCTCAGGGGTTTTGCTCTCCAATGACTTTTTAGACAAAGCACAGGAGCTAGTTAACGTTAGAAGCACAAGAAACATCAAAGTAACGTGCGTCAATAAGGGACGATATGACCTAATATTTAGAGTTCCCACTCGGCAATAATACGGAGAGCATTTTGAATCTCAATTTGATTTTTCTCACTCACAGGAATAAGAGGAAGACGAAGATGACCTTGAATAAGATCCATTGATTCCAGCGCACACTTAATTCCTCCAGGATTATTTTCCTCAAACAACGCCTCAAAAAATGGATTGAGTACGACTTGCAGCTTTTGCGCTTCATTAAGATCGTAGTTGAGCGCGGCCCGAACTAAATGTGTAAAAGACTTAGGAAAGGCGTTTGCTGCAACAGATATAACCCCTGTGGCACCCAAAGCAATGAGTGGTAAGGTGAGAAAATCATCTCCAGAAACAAGGGCAAAATTATCCGGGGCATGCGATATAATCCGCATCGCTTGAGATAAGTCACCGGATGCTTCTTTGATTCCAATGAACTTTTTTGAAGCCTCTGCGAGCCGAAGCACCGTCGATGAATCCATGGATTGTCCAGTACGAGAAGGAACATTATACAAAATGATCGGCTTAGGACTCGCTTCTGCTATTGCCATGTAGTGGCGAAAAATTCCTTCTTGAGTAGGCTTATTGTAATGCGGACTACTTGACAGAAAACCAGCAACCCCCTCTTGATTTAACAACGGAATTCGTTGGATCACCTCTTGTGTATTGTTGCCACCCAAACCAGCAAAAACAGGAATACGACCCTTGACAGCGCTAATTACTTTATTGAGCACAACCTGCTGTTCATCCATGGATAAAGTAGCCGTTTCACCAGTTGTACCGAGTGCGACTAAGTAAGAACAACCCCCTGCAATGCAATGATTAACCAATTGATCGAGCGCGGAATAGTCGACCAGTCCATCCGCTGTAAACGGGGTAACTAAGGCCACGCCCACTCCTCTTAAGTCATTACTCGTACATTGTTCCATGGTAATCTTTTCAAGCGTTGGCTTCTACAGAGCCTGTGTTTTCCACTTCAATAAAACTGCCTATCGCTTCGTACTTAGCATAGCGATGCGTTTTTCGTTCTTCCGGCGTCATTTCTCTCAACTGATTTAAACAGCGTTTGATTTGTCGCTTTACATTTTTAAAAGTTGCCTCTCGATTTCTGTGCGCTCCGCTTGGTCCTTCTTTGATAATGGTGTCTACAATCTTCAAGCGTTGCATGTCATGGGCGGTAAGCTTTAGCGCCTCGGCGGCCTTTTCCTTATGCTCCGCAGATCGCCATAAGATAGTGGAGCAACTCTCCGGGCTAATCACCGTAAACCAAGTGTTTTCAAGCATCATTATTCGATCGCCCACTCCAATACCGATAGCTCCTCCTGACGCTCCTTCACCAATAATTATTGAGATAATAGGTACGCTGAGATTCAGCATTTCCTGCAAATTCTTAGCGATAGATTCAGCTTGGCCTCTTTCTTCCGCTCCGATACCTGGATAAGCACCTGGAGTATCAATCAACGTAATAATCGGCCGATTAAACTTCTCTGCGAGTTTCATCAATCGTAATGCCTTTCGATATCCTTCGGGCTTCGCCATTCCGAAATTGTGAAATTGTCGCTCCTTAGTGTTCGAGCCTTTTTCCTGACCGATAACCATTACAGGATCACCGTCTAACAGAGCAAAACCACCCACCATCGCTTTGTCATCGCCAAACTGTCGATCTCCGTGAAGCTCACAGAAATCCTGAAATAGGTTCTTAGCATACTCGAGTGTTTTTGGACGGTCAGGATGGCGGGATAACTGAACGCGCTGCCATGGAGATAGGTGATCGAAAATGGCTTTCTGCATCTGATCAATCTGCTTATCTAATTGGGCAAGCTCTTTGTCAACATCTTTCCCTTCGTTTTGACGATCTATTAATTCTTCACGCAGGTTATCGAGTTTACGCAGAGATTCCTCGAAATCTAAGTAAGTACGCTTTTTAGCCATAGCTCGAAACTACAAATTCAACGAGAAAAGGAATTATTTTCTTATCACAATTCATCGACAATGTTTGTAACAAGTAAACTTGCCTCAATATGAAAGGTTTTAGGCGACAATAAATTTGTATCAATTAGATTGCAATAGAGCACCAAACAACTTCTCGACTCATCGAGTGTACGAATCCATCTTAATAGCCTTAACCATTCACTTTATTTTCTTCATTGTAGTCGAAGATTAAGTAACTGTTGATTTTGCATATCTTTCTATTCGTTACACAAAAGAACTGCTATGCGTTTTTACAGTAAAGACCAACTTGTTAAATATGCCTTTTGGGCAATCTTCGGCATATTATTCAACGCACAAGTGTTTGGACAATCTCCCATAGATACCGATCGACCAACGCAATCCGAGAGTGCAGTTGTTTTACCTAAGAACATTTTTCAAGTTGAATCAGGTCTTGGTATAAGCTATAGCGGTGACGCCAACCAAAGAATACGAGAAATCTCCATACCCAATGTTCTCATGCGATTGAACATAGTAAAGGGTGTTGAGTTGCGTCTGATTACAAACCACTTACAACAATATCGCCCAAGTAGCGATCAAAAAAGAGCAGGCATAGCAGACTGGCAAGTTGGAAGTAAAATCCAACTTTTTTCATCGCCAAAAGCCCAAATGGCTTTCTCTACCCACGTCATCTTTCCAACCGGCAGTGGACGCTTATCCAATGGTCAAATTGGAAGTCTAAATCGAGTGTTATTTACTCATCCTATTGGCGCAAAACAAAGCATCAGTTACAATATTGGGTATAATAATTATGGTACAGGGAGTGGAGACCTTATCTACACCCTTGCCCTAACTCGTCAAGTCAATGACAAGCTTGTGGTCTTCATAGAGCCCTATGGTGACTGGCAGGAGTTTTCCAACGCAGAAGTTAGTCTTAACGCAGGATTTTTATATCGTATGAAAAATCATCTCCAATGGGACTTTTCCCTTGGCACCGGATTGAACCACACCATGAATTTCTTTTCTACTGGAATTAGCTGGATGCTCAGTCCATCTGAGAAGGAGTCCTCTCGAACCTACAGTGAATAGCGTTAACGGAGAAACTGCAGGAAACTAAGAAAGCCCTCTACCTAGCGCCCTTGACACGAAAAACATAGATTTAGCTGCGCTTCGTACGGTTGTATAGTGTTATATCTGGCGAAAACAAAAACTTAAGGATAACCCCAGTCCAGCTTTTGTAGCTGTGTAAGTTATTATAATATTCAGGAGCTATTTTTCGAAGCATCGGAAGGCGACTTCCAGGAATATTAGGAAAATCATGATGCTCATTGTGATAACCAACATTGTAGGTTACCAAATTGAGTGGGCCATAGTAAGAGTAAGTCTCCTGTCCCTCATGAAAAACATAATGCTCTGAGATAAAGTGCCCAGAAGTTGGGTGCAAACTACCTGCTAGAACGAGTGAGAGTAAAAGATAGCCTAAACCCGGTAGGCCGGCAAAATAAATGATTGGAATCATCACGATAACCTGAAAGACGATATTCATAATTACCCACTTATCGAATGGCACTTTCTTTACGAACATTGGTCTTAATGCATAAAAGAATATTTGGTGCATAAACCATAACACCTTCCCTATAAACCCTCTAAAGAAATTTGCTTCACTCGGCAAGGGAATATCACTATCCACCCCATCTTTTCCCTGCTCCCAATGGTGCTCGTGGTGGTAAAATTTAAATCCCATGGCATAAGGAACTACGATTGGAATATTTGCAATGTAGGCTAAGTAGTTGTTTAACACAGGCTTTTTAAAAGCAAGGTTGTGTGTAATCTCATGGATTGCCAAGAAGAGTGCGTGAGAAATCGTAGCACCCACTAAGTACGTCAAGCCAAGGAAAACGTACCAGGGCACATTGTATTGGCCAAGAAAGATGGCCACGCCAACCTGAATGCTAACCAAAATCAATACGGAATACTTCATCCAAGGGTTGATTCCGAATAGCTTCTTAATCTCAGGATGATCCTTAAGAATAGCTCGGCGTCTACCAATATGTGGTTCCGGCTCTTCAGTCCAATAATAATCTGTTCGTTTTGCACCCATTAACTTGTGATTGCGGCGTAAAGGTACGACGTCCAATCGCACATCCATATTTTCTCTGTCATTTATGCAATTTAAATGGTTCTAAGGACTATGATTAAAAGCTTCTCTTCCCTCTCATTAATCTAGTCATTGCAATAGTTACTTTTGCACTATGTCGAAGACGAAGAATACATCCAAGTTTTCCAATTTAGAGGAATACTTAACCACGATTCTTGTGCGGCTTGTGCAGGCAGAAAATGAGTTTGAAATTATTCGTTTACTCAATTCCGTCTTCGATCATTTCCCTCAGATTAAATATGTAGGACTATACCTTAAGGATGAAATTGAGGAAGACCGACTCTACATGCCTTTTGCCTACGGTTTCGAAATAGAGGAGGCTCGCTCGGCCAACCAATCGGCAGAAGATAGACATCCTGGTTTTGTGATGCGAAATCAGGAAACCCTACATATACCCGATACGAAAAAGTATCAAGGCCTATCCAAGTCAGAGCTTGGAAGAAAGACCGAGGTAAAGTCAAGGCTTTGGATTCCACTGCTAGATCGAGCTCAATGTTTTGGATCGGTTGGCGCAGCATCGAACGAAGTCAATGCCTTTGATCAAGAATTCATTGATTTTTTCTCTAAACTCGGCACCATCTTTGGAACGGCCTTTCGCCATCAAATGCATAAACATGTACTGATGACAAGAGAGAGCAGCTACCGTCATTTAGTAGATGAGAGCTACGACCTAATTATGGTGGTCGATGACTCGTTTAACCTGCTTTTTTGTAACGCCGCATGGATGGATACGATGCGATACAGCCAAGAGGAAATTGATGCGATGAACTTTAAAGATATCTTAGTTAAAGATTCCGAATATCAATCCATCATTGATTTATTGGTAAGCATGATGGATCGTGCGGATTTCTCAAGGCATGAAATCAACTTTACATTAAATTCTAAGTTTGGAGAGTCCATTTTTCTAGAAGGAATTGGCGTTACCTATGCTACCGAGAATTACAGGGCAATAGAGTTTGTTGTAAAAAATATTACCACGCAGGTATTGACCGAAAAGCGCATTCAGAACTTAGCGCGTTTTCCTATGGAGAACCCCAATCCCGTGCTGCGCTTGTCATTTAAAAACAAAATGCTGTTTTATAATGACGCAGGAGAGCGCATTATCAACCAACTTGAGCAAGAAAGTAGAACGGGCGATCAGAGCCCCTTTGGTCCCATCATCGAACAGTGCATTGAAAAAGGGTTTGTCGTAGAAGACCTATCGATTGGGAATCAAATCTTTTCTTTTTCGGCTATCGCTATCCACAGTGAGCGTTATGTTAACTTCTACGGACGAGATGTTACAGAACGCGTTGAAACAGAACGAAAACTTGAAATAGAGCGGGACAAACTTCAAACTATGACCGATGAGGTGAACGCACTGAATGATACGTTAGCCAACCAACTTACGCTCATCTCCAATAACTTAAAGGAGACAGGGAAAGAACAAAATCAGTTATCGCTCCTCTTTGGGCATGACCTTAAATCACCAGCTCGACAAGTAAGTACCATGTCCTCGCTGCTGAAGCGATACCTTAAAGAAGAACCGCACGCTAACCCAAGAATAGAACAAATAACCAACCATCTCTTTGAATCCTCTGCTCGCTTGGAAGCGATGATGACCGGGCTTCAAAAGTTTACTGGGATTAATCAAGATAAAATCGAGTTGATCGAATTTGATGTCTTGGAAACCATGAAATCCATTGCACACTTGCTTGTACAGGGTGATGCTACCTTTGAAAAGCATCAAATTGTTTGGATTCATGAAGAGGTAGGCTACGCCATTATATCCGATAACAGTATGTTCTCC
Source organism: Saprospirales bacterium (assembly GCA_002708985.1). GTDB lineage: Bacteria > Bacteroidota > Bacteroidia > Chitinophagales > UBA8649 > UBA8649. The sequence goes on from PAPS01000006.1 coordinate 48,827, forward strand.
CTGATGATTCAAAACCTACTCTCCAACGCCCTGAAATACAGTGCGGAGGAAGCGAATCCAAAGGTCACCATCGAAACAAAAAAAATCGGGAAGTTTTTTGAAATCACCATTCGGGATAATGGTATTGGATTTGCCCCTGCCTCGAAAGAAAAGTTATTCAACATGTTCTATCGAGAAAAACGAGGGAATTTTCAAGGAACTGGGGTCGGACTCGCTTCGGCACTAAAAATTGCAGATGTTCTCAACGCATTTATCCAGGCGGACGGTAAGGAAGGAGAAGGGGCTTGCTTTACCCTCACAATACCCCTTACACTTAGTCCAAAATCATCATGAATACAACATTCCAAAGGGCTTTAATTGGATTAATAGGCCTACTTACATTCTCTACGTACGGCCAAGTTTACAAGGTAACCAATGCTTCAACCCATGAAGCCTTTTACCTTGCCGGCAGTATCCATGTTTTGCGCTCCTCCGATCAACCAATACCTCGTGAATTTTATGAGGCTCTAGACCAATCCGATCTATTAGTTATTGAAGCCGATCTCTCTAACCTTGAAATAAGTTACTCTATTTTAAGCAAGGGGATTTATCCTAGTGATTCGAGTTTGTTAGATGTAATACCGAAAAAACTGGCAAATAGAATTACCAAATATTGTGACTCGACCATGCTAAGGGCCTTTCCTTATTTAAATTTTAAGCCCGGTTTATTAGATGCTTTTATGGAAGCTATGGTTTTACAAGACAATGGATTTAACAGCCTAGGAGTAGAACAGATTTTATTGGATTATAATGCAGAAAATCGACAAATTACTCTGCATTATCTTGAGTCGGTAGAGGAGCAAATCCTTATGATTTCAAAATTGGGAAGTAAAAGGCCAAAAAAATACCTCAAAAAATCACTGCGAAAAGGGCTAAATATTGAAACTTATATCAAAGCGACCGTAGCGGCATGGAAAACGGGTAATTCAAGATTTTTTAACCGCACTGTTCGAGCCTTAGCAAGAGAAAGTGCTTCGGATTACAACCTGATACTTGCTGATCGAAACAAATCATGGATTGAGCACGATATTCTTCCTTTAGCACAAGAAGGTTTAAAGCCTTTTGTTGTTGTGGGCGCAATGCATCTATATGGAAAAGATGGCCTGATAAAATCCCTTGCTAAAAGAGGGTTCATTGTCACTGAATTCAGATCGTAAAAGCCTTCTAGAGTTCTTTAATATCTGCCTTTCCCGTGCCGGATATGTTACGATTAAATCTATATGACGTATACTTAGGTTGAGTTTGGTATGAAATTGGTTAATTCAATTCTATCCAAAAGAATTCTCGATATGAAAGAGAATACAAAACATAGCGCGCTAATACTCTGTATCATTATAACCCTTGGTGCTGGGATACATAGAGTCCTTGCCCAAACTAGTATACTAGATCAAGCTAAGCAGGCCATAGAAGATATGCAGTACTCCGAGGCGCTCAAGCTACTCGATTCCTCCTTGGCGATTCATCCCACATGGGAAGAACACTACTTTTATCGCAGTGTAGTACTTCAAAAGCTTCGACGCTATGAGGAATCATTAGAGGATATCAATACCTTTTTAACGATTCATCCAAAAAATGCAGAGGCTGTCCATAACAAAGCCACCATCCTGTCTGATTTACGGCAATTCCAGGAATCATTGATTTTCCACCAAAAGGCCATTGAATTAAAGCCTAATGAAGCTCAATACTACGCAACAGCTGGCATAGCTGCCTTTGACCTTAAACAATTTGATCTAGCAGAAATATATCTCAAAGAGTCCATAGGGATAAATCCCAATGTCGCCATCTCCCATAGCTATCTAGGATTGATGTATATACTACAACAAAGGCTGGCAGAGGCTCGCCACCCCCTTGACCTTGCCCTTGCAATCGATCCAGATAACTACCATGCTAACTTTCATCGTGGGCTATACTATCGACTTTCGGGATTTCCTGATTCAGCACTTTTTGATTACCAAAGAGCCCTAGCAATCAAACCAAACGATTACAAACTTCACTTAAATATTTGCATTGCTTATTTAGATATGAAAATGTATGAATCGGCCTTAGCAAGTTGCAATCAATCCATCGCACTCAACGGAACTCTTGCCGAACAATATGTTAATCGAGGGGTAGCCTATCTCAATTTGGAAAGGTATACCGAAGCGCTTGTTGATTTTGATTATGCCCTGAGTATTAGACCAGACAATGTCCGTGCTCAATTATGTAGAGCAAAAGTTTTTTATAAAACCAATCAAAAGAATAAGGCAATCGAGGCGGCAGGTAAGGCAATCAATATGAGGCCTGATTTTGCCGATGCCCATCATTTGTATGGAATCTTACTTATTACTAAAGGAAGAAAGAAAGATGGCTGTCGCCACGTAGAGATTGCTTGTGAGCTACATGACTCCTATGCCTGCCAGACATTAGGAAATATCTGTAAAAAGTAATTAGGCGTTTTTATCATATTGACGGCGCAGCGCATTCCACATTGGTCGATAGGCTTCTTCTACTCGCCGAAGGTCGTTAGAAGAAATCAACTCTTGGCTAGACCGACTCAACTGAGCTATGAATAATAGACTGTATCGTAAACTAGCTCGTATGATTCTCGTGGAAAAGGCAATAGGGTTAAACTCCTGACGAGATCTCTTTCGCAGATCAATAAACGCTGCTATTCGTTGTAGAAAAAGAAGTTGCCTATCCGTGTAGGAAGCATGCTTGGTCTTGAGATTTAATTTGGGCCAGTCCATTCTGGCTGATAAAAGACGTACCCAAGTTTCTAGATAACCGTTGAGGTCTGCCTTCATATCTTCGTAGAAAAAGACAGTTACTGGTTGTGAAAAGAGCTGAGAGAGCATTGTAATTTGCTTGTCGAACTGTAAATCGCTTTGCTTAAAATGCCCCATATCTTGATCAAGATCGAAGAAACTCTTAAAATCTCCTCGAAATCCATTTTTCACCGCTCGGCGGTATTGCGAAGCGATGTAACTATCAGGTCTTCGCAAAACGATTATGGGCCGTGCTTCGGGAAATGATTCAGCGAACTTATGGGCCTCCACTTCCAGTTGCTGATCAAATTCTCTAGAGACTAAAATCGCAGAAGACGGATGATTGGCAATAAATGATTGTACACCATGAAATCGATTTCGAGGAAGGTATTCAATGTCCATTAACCTCGGAAAAAAGCGATCTTGTAAAAAAGTCGATCCTGTTTTTCCCAAACCCACGTGAAAATAGATACGTTGCTCGGAAGTCATAGCAATCCTTGAGCGATATCAGTAGCCATGATTTCTTGAAGTATCTGCTGTAAAATATCAAGTTCGGCTCCGTAGCTAAACACAAAGAGTATGAACAGGATATAGAGCGCAATGAGACCAATTAATTTTTGCCTTAGGCTGAGTCTTGGGAGAATCAAAAGAAAAATAGCCGGTATAGTTAAACCAATTAGAACCCATCGAAGTAAAATTGAAAAGGCCCATTCCTGTTTGTGGGTAAAGGCATATAGGACACCTTTATCATTGAACAATACGTACAGAAAAATAGGAAGACCAAGAGCGAAGCAAATATCAAAAATGTTACTACCTAATGCATTGGACAGGGCATCTTCAGTATTTCCTTTTTTTGCATCGCGCACAGAAATAAACAAATCCGGGACACTTGTCGCAGAAGCTGCAATCACTAAAGCAATGACGAGTATGGGAATATTCAAAAGCGCGCCAAGCTCTTCGCAGAGATACACAAGGAATAAGCAACTCGTTCCCATAAATAGTAAAGCAATTGCTAAAATCATCCATGCTCTTATACCATTCACCCCCTTTTTTTTCGTGAACAACCCATAGATGTCTAATCGAATGGTGGTGGATAGTATTGTCCTTTCTTTTGTGTTTGAATACCCTGATGTACCCTTTTCTACTTTCCCCATTGTCTCGACAGTTCCTTTGGATTCTTGTCTATTTCGTGCCAAAAGAAACCATATATAGAAACCGTAAAAGAGCATGAGGAACAGTCCATTCCACCAATACATTACAGGTCTCACAAGAATAAGCAGTAATCCTTGTGCCACTAAAAGAAAGATAGCATCACGCCATAGAGATTTTCGTGCAGATAAACGATCAAGCACATCCTCTTTTTGCTTGGTATAAATCAATGTCCCAAGTACAGCACTTGGAATAATAAGTAAGTTAAAGAGTGCACTACCCATCATAGTACCAAAACCTCCAGCAAAGCCCTCCTCATCACCAGCAATAGAAAGAAAAAAAATGGCGGTCAATAACTCGGGCATGCTACTACCTATGGCATTGATGGTTGCTCCCCGTATACCTGGAGCCATGTTGCGGCCAAGGTATGAGGAGGCCCGTTCAAAACTCTCACTGGTTGCCCAAATAACATAACTTAAAATGACTATAATAGACAAATAGCCGAGGGCTACCATAACGATGCTTTACTGAGGTTACCTTTCAAAGATACAAAGTTGTTTACTAGAGAAAGTGTCTAATTTAAACGGTCTCCAAAGCGCAACGAGCGCGTAGTTGCATAGAAGGCTAAGCCCATCGCTACGGTAATTGCGATTACATCCAAGATATCAAAGGTACCTGAACCCAGGTATTGTGAAAACTCAATACTGTATATAAAGAGCACGCCGATAAGTACCCAGATAAATTTCATTGAGTTTTTAGCATCCTTCCAGATAACTAGGAAAATATACATCAAAGCAAAAGCCCATAATGCATCAGGAAGCTGGAACAAAACAAATTCGGCAAATTGAGAATCCCCGAGGCGATAGGGCATGTGAGGCCTCAAGGTATCCATGAAAGGAAACCAATGATCAAGCAACAAACCCGGTTTTCGGAAGAAAACATAAATTATGAAGCCGACCAAAAGAGGCAGGAAAACATAGAAAAAAAGTCGAAAAAGCTGTCGCACAGATATAAAGCTTACTTAAATTTAGGAATTAAATAAGTTACAACGTCTTACTTATACACAGCCGACATGCCACATCCCCTTCTAACCAACATTTTAAAGGATTAAAACAACATAATACACAACGAAGGAAGGCAAGAATCGCTCGATAATCTTATTGACTATTTACTTCATAGGTTATCTCAAGGTCTGAGAGCCTCTATCTTTTTTATTGTAAAGATCCAAAGGCTTTTGACAGTAGCTCTCAAGAAGGTATTATATACGACAATCTATCTCGATATATAGCGACAGAAATATACTACGTCAAGAAAAAGACAAACGAGGCTCTTTTACCGATCAAGAACTGAAGCTAGACCTTCTCCAAGGATTGTGCGACATCATTGATCAAATCCTCATGGTGCTCAACCCCAATCGACAAACGAATTAAGGCATCTGATATGTTGAGATCCGTTAAATGCTCTTCGGACACCCCTGCATGGGTCATCGTCTTAGGATGCTGTGCGAGACTTTCTGTACCGCCTAAACTCACAGCTAACTTGATGAGTTCAAGATGATCTAAGAACCGGAAAGCTTCTTCCTCTCCGCCTTTGATATAAAAGGATATCATAGCCCCGCTTCCTGTAAAATGTCGCTTGTATAATGCATATTCCGGACTACCCTCTTCAAGAAGTCCCAAGTAATTGACTTTGACAACTTTCGGATGGTTTTTGAGGTAGCTGGCGACTTCAATGGCATTTCTCTGTTGCTGCTCCATGCGCAGTTTAAGGGTCTCCAAGCTTCGCATTAGTAACCAACCTGTCCAAGGGCCAGCCATATTGCCAAGGAATGTTCGCAGGGTTTTAACTCGAGTCATGAGCGCCTTACTACCCAAAACAGCTCCTGCAATCAAATCGCTGTGTCCACCGATATACTTTGTTGCCGAATACATTACCAAGTCAGCACCCAATGAAAGAGGGTGCTGCCACAAGGGACCCATATAGGTATTATCCACCGCGACTATGACTTCGTGATTTACTGAGAAGGCATCCGCAACGCGGCGACATGCTTCGATGTCGATAATCGTATTCGTTGGGTTTGCCGGACTTTCAACATAAATTAACTTTAGATTTTCGGCATGTCCCGAGGCTTGTACCAGTTCCATAATCTCCTCTTCGGACTGACCTGCTTGAAAACCTAGAGTATGTATCCCATGAGAAGGTAAAAAGTGATGGATAAAGTGATCGGTTCCACCATAGACTGGGTGGCTGTACAAAATCAAATCACCCGGTTTAAGAAACTCCAATAAGACGGTCGTTATCGCCGACATACCACTTTCAAAAATGGCGCAGTCCTCGGCCTTATCCCATAGACACAATCGATTTTCTAAAATCTCTAAATCCGGATTATTAATTCGGCTGTAGATTAACCCTAATTCTTCATTAGGCAGCTGTTCACGCTTGCCGTAGGCAACTTCAAAGAAGGCCTTACCCTCTTGCGCATTCTTAAATACAAAAGTGGATGTCTGAAAAATGGGGCATTTTATCGAGCCTTCCGAAAGCTCTGGTTTATAACCATATGACATCATTAAACTCTCAGGACGCATGTTTTCCTTCATAGATTTTTTTAGGAGGTTTTATTACGAAAGTCTGTCAAATGTACATTAAAACTCCTACAGGATATTAATGGTTGGGGTCACAAAGGAACCTAATCCCTTAACGAAGTGTTTAAGAGGTGTGTATGCAATGAATTACTTTTTGGACAAGCTTGATCCCATCGCAAAAGTCTTGCTATCTCCCGGCGTCAAAAAGCGCATGGAGAAAGGCTTTGTGAGCTTTGCCCTGCTTGCTTTCTTAGTGCATCTAGCCCTTTATATTCTTAACAAATATGTAGCGTTTGACCTGCCGTCAACACTCTTCTCAAGCCCTTTGCAAATACTCTACACGCCCTTCTCTGTGGTCTTGGTCGCTGAAATCTACCTTTTGGTATACTATCTGCCCTCCTCATTTGGACGTTCTATGGGTAAACAGATTGAAATCATTGCGTTAATTGAGATTAGGACGGTGTTTAAGGATTTGGATAACACGTCAACTTGGCCATGGGAGGCTGCCTTTTTTCCCCATATCTTATCCGCCCTGTTACTTGGAGGCATACTAGTAATATTTTATAGGGTACTTCCTCAGCAAGTAGCACGAATGGAAGAAGACGACCTTCAGCACTTTGTGCGATTCAAGCGCGTCTTAGCCGCAGCGCTCATGTTGTTTTTATTGGCGCTCAGTGCCTACGCCCTTTCCCTGTGGGGTTATGATATTGTCATCCATCCAGACCACCTAAGAATGGATCCAAATACAGTCTTCTACACAGAATTCTTTACCACCCTAATTCTGGTAGATGTCCTAATCTTAGTGGTCTCTTTGCGTTACCTGCACGACTTTGGCCAAGTTATACGTAACTCAGGCTTTATTGTCGCCACAGTTATGCTTCGTAGAGCACTAGGCATTGAACCTTGGCATGCCTTTGCCTATGAGGTAAATGCTGCGGTTCTTGCCGTATTGATGGTATTGCTGCAACGCTATCTTCCCCGACGGTCGAAGTCGTGATAGGATGACTTAAAAAGGAAAAAAGCGTACCTTCAAAGCATGGCGGGGGTCAAAAAAATCACGGTTTTTTTCTACTTCTTTATCATCTTATTATTCGCTCAATTTGGCTATGGATTAGTTGTGCGAGAATGCTATCCAGGATTTATGATGCCAGGTTTTTCAAGGATTGATAACGATGGAAAAGAATACGTAACCTATGACTATATCCTTTGGTTTGAAACAAAGCAAGCGCAACGAGATACAATTAACCTAGTTGACTTTGCGAGTCCACTATCAAAAATCGCTCTTGGCCGTGCTATTGATTTAGCATTTTTCCCTACATCCATCCAAGAGACCTATAATGGTTCTCAAAAAAAATACTATAGTATCATCAAGGCATTAATCGGGGAAAAATTCTACCAGCGCAACATCATTAGCGTAAGGAATCCTAAAATGAGCCAAGAGCAAATCGACGAATTTTCATCGTGGGTAAAAGCAAGAGTTGCTCGGCAACAAAATGCTGATGTGCAAAGTATTCACATTGAAAAAATATCAATAGTTCGAGACTTTGTATCAGGTGATACCCTGAGTACCGCCTTACTAAATGACTATGATTTTTAGTGCAATTCATACCATACATAAGCGCTTTGAGCATTGGATATTCAATGCCTATTCAACCAATGTAAACCAGCTAGGGCTTTATCGAATCCTTTTCGCTTCCGCGATTATATTCCTCATTGGCATCCCTCAATACAACGTCAAAATAGCCGCCTTCCCAGCTGGGGTATTTAACCCACCACCCTTCTTCTCCTTTTTCTTTTCGGACATTCCACCATTGTGGTACTTCCAATGGACGGATGGTTTAATATGCTTGGGCTTTTTATTTGTTCTATTAGGCCTATTTACGCGCAGTGCTGGCGTAATCACGGCACTCTTAATCATCATAAACAACGGATTTATTTTTAGCACAGGAAAGATTGATCATTCATTTCTGGTGTGGTTCACCCTGTTTATACTATCCTTTTCAGGATGGGGAAATGCATTTAGTATTGACAGTATAATCCAGAGGAAAGCCCATAATCGGACGAATAACTGGATCATATCCCTGCTTTCATTGAGTATAGGATTTAGCTTTTTTACAGCTGGGATGATTAAATTTTTATCCGGCTGGTTAAGTCTATCCGATTCCATGTTGCGGGCCTTTTACCTCAGAAACTTTTATATCCAGCAGAAACAAGACTACCTAGCCCCCTATTTTGAAAACTTTACTTTTCAGCCTTTCTGGGAATTGGGTGACTGGTTTACCATAATTTTTGAAGTAGGGTTTTTACTTGTTGTATTCATTCCAGCGCTCTTTCGATTCTACACCCTTCTGGCGCTGTTTTTCCATGGTTTTGTTCTTCTTATGATGAACATTGGCTTTGATACATTTATTCCGATGTATCTACTGTTTTGGATTCCATTGATCGATACCTCAAGAGCTCAAAAAACCTTTGAGGCTTGGATAAAAAACAAGAAGAAAATTATTGGAATCGTGATATTGCTTGTGGGGGTATATGGAATTAACTGGTGGCTAAAAGATGTCGCAAGCCTCCCCTTAAGCGACCTATTAATCTTTACCGGTCTGCTTGGAAGTCTATTTATCTTGTTTATAAGACCGCAGCTAATCTTTCGGGAAGTAAACAAGCCGGATGAGGTGAAGATCATTATGTTCGACGGAGTTTGTAATCTCTGCAATGGCTTTGTGCAATTTGTAATCCAAAGAGATAAACAAGCCATATTCAAGTTTAAACCGCTACAGGACTCTACCTCTGACGATACCGACTTACAGAGTATTATCCTTGTTAAAGACGGAGAGCATCTGAATAAGTCAAAAGCATTTCTAGAGATCATTAGAAACCTTCATGGGTTTTGGCCATACCTCTACCTTACCATCATTATCCCACGACCTATCCGTGATGCTGTTTATATTTTTGTTGCCAATAATCGATATAAGTGGTTTGGCAAACGGGATACATGTATGATCCCCACAAAGGAGTTGAAAGATCGGTTTCTTTAAAAGCGAGCGGTTCTAAGCGATCAATGTAATGATTCAACGGCTTTAATAAAAGACGAAAGCCTTCTTTGAAAACTCGTTTAACACAACAAAACGCCTGACATTTTCTCTTTCCAAGGGTACGCTATTCTCTAATTGCAGTGTCATTTGAATTCTTTCAGGACGCTCACTATGAATACAATTAAAATTAAAGTGTAACTCCTCACCGTACGAATAGATTTGAGAGGAGACAATAATCGCTATCGTAGATTTAACTCCAAAAAGTTCAAACTCAATGTATCCCTTACCAACAGAATCAGTATGAAAGTGTGCTGTTGATAAAATACCAGTGATTGTATCTGACCTTTTACTGGTTTCTAAGTTTATATCAAACGTATTCATAAAGTCAATGGATACATTGAAGTTCTTGATGTTTGTTGTATCCTCTCTAGGTAAATCAATTACATCTTGAGAGAAAATCAGAAGAGGTAAAAAAGTAAGAAGAGCAAGGCATGTTGTAAACCGCATAAAAAGAGTATTCAAATTATCTGCTTAAAAGTATTAACAATAAAAATGGGGCATCTCTCGTGTTTCTATAGTTACCTTGACTAGCGAACCTTGTGGTCGTGGCGTAAATGGTTGATTACGAGATTAAAGAGCATAAAAAAAGGGAAACCTAAGCTTCCCCATTTTTGATTGAGTGCGGTCTGGACGGAACTGCAAATGAAATTTGTTATCTATTGCAATTCAGTTACTTATGATTTTCTTTATCCTATGAGTGGACGGATTAGTGGACGGAATGATAATACTTTCACACAAAAGGATATATTATCTTGTAGACTAATCGTAATTGATTTCCTCACTTGGATGAAAAAAATGTCTCATTATCTCATAAAGATTGTTCACTACCTCATAGTGATAGCTCTCTTCTATCTCTTTTATGTTTTAGCAGGCTTGTTTATATATGGGATTGTCTTGTCCAATGTATCTTTTGGTGAATTCTTTGATAAATTCATAGGGACGTATTTATCATTAGTTATTGCCTACCAATTTGTCAAAAACATAAAAGACCCTACCAATTCGTCAAAGGCATAAATCAGCAGGGCCATAGTCTCAATGGTTTGACTAACCTCAACCTTCCACCAACTCTCTGCAGGCTTCTGTAGCAATTTTAGCGACCTTTACAAAAGTGTGCTAATCATCAAGGTTGTTTAAAAGCTCAGTTTCGAATTCAATCATCTTGTTCATTAGAAATCCAATCCAAGATGTTTTGTTTTGATCAAAGCCATCATATGTTATGTTCCGGATATCATCTGTGGTCACAGGTTTATAGTCAAACCATTCAGTTAGAGAATTTTGAGCTTTCATCTTCGTGTTGCTTGAATTTGAGACCATTTGGTCAACTAAAAACGCCCATTCATCATTTAAAAAAGAAGACTTATTACTAAGTTTTGCCTCTAACTGAAGACGTACATCAAGCAATGAATCTAAAATTGAATTAAATTCTGTTTGTAATGACAAATCATTATCCTCTGATGATTCCTGAGACGCTGACGCAGCAGAGTAAGACATAAATTCTCTTAGATTCTTGACTAAATTCTTACCGTCAACAAGGTATTTATCGCCTCTAATCCAAAAATCAATGATAACCGTGTATTGGCTTGCAGAAGATGATGCACCCATACCCTTGCCTTTTGCCCTAAAACTTATAACGAGATCTTCGTTAACCGTGTAGTCGTGATAAACAAACTCATTTTTTCCGGCTTTAGTTGACTTTGATTTGTTAAGTAGAATATTATAGTTGTCTAAAATGGACTGACACTCTTTGAGGTCGAGTTCTACGAAATGATAATCTATTGCAATTGTATTATCTCCAAGGAACTGGTCTCTTGTGCTTGAAAGCCACTCAGCGCCAATTACCAATCCTCTTTCGCCATTATACTCATACCCAACAAACTCTGTATAGGTATTATCGCCTTCAACCTGATTATCAAATATCCACCACATTTTAATTTCACTCTGCTCACCTACAGTGTGCTGTTCGATATGGTTTTTAATGTAGCGTTCGGTAATATATCGAGGAGGAACAACGCAACTACCTAATAGGAAGCACATTGACAAAAAATAGAGAGAGTAGTACTTCATTAAATCAATTTTCGATAAGATACTACAAGGGTGCCGAACTTTGAAAAGATCCTCTGCCTTTAACATTCAAAACTCTCCCTACAAAATCGCTCAACCTCTGGCGTTGCCGGTTGAATAATAATCTGAGCTGGCTGTGATTCCTCCGAATCTATATTGATTGACTTCAGTCTTGGTGTGATATATGGAAGAAGGGCTGTAATGGCTGTTAGAAAAGCTTTTGGATCTTTCTCTCGCAATTCTTCAAGTGCACTATTTACGTTGCTTAAATGGCCTTGAAGGGCCTCTGAGAGCATCTCTCGTGTTTCTTTGGTAACCTTGTTTAGTGAGCCTTGTGGTCGTGGCATAAATGGCAGTTTTTTATTGGCTAAAAATGCCTCAAAAACCTATCCAAAAGACACGCTGTCAGTTGGAATTAACATAAAATGTGAGATGTATTTGATATGTTTGATTTAACAAGTTAAACCTATGAAAAAGTTATTTTTTCAAGTGCTGTATATGGCATTTCTAATTCCTGTCTTAGTCTGTGGTCAAGAAACTCTTACGTATGAAGAGGTGATACAAGTTGAGAGTATGTCAAAAGAAGAATTGTTTAATAGAGCCAAGTTTTGGTTTGTGGCGTCTTACAACAGTTATAATGACGTATTGCAACTTGAAGACAAAGAGAATGGTGTAATTGTAGGAAAAGCTAACATCAAATATGAACCATCTTTTCTTTCAGGAAGTGGAACAACAAGAGGTGTAGTAAGCTATATGATTAAAGTATCTACAAAAGAAGGTCGCTACAAATATGAAATAACAGACTTCTTTCACGATCCTTATGACAAGAGTAACACCATAAGTCGATATAGCGTAGGGATGATAACTAATGATGAAGAAAACCCAAACCCTAAAGCTATGGCTAAGGGATGGAGCAATAAAGTCTGGAGGGACATAAAATCACAAATTGAATCAGAAATGTCTTTGTTGATTACAAGCCTTACCTCTGAAATGAATAAACCTGTAGAAAGTGAAGAGGATGACTGGTAAACCTATGAAACACCTTATCCTGCTATTCCTGCTAATTCTGCCAATTTCACTGCATTCACAGATTACATTAAACGACCTCAAAAAACTTGACTCTAAAGAAGATTTTCAGAGGTTGTGTATCGAGCAAGGTTATGAAAGGATAAGGTCAGACGAATATGCAGATTACGAAACCGTATATGCCTTAAAACCCACTTATGATAAAGAAAGAGCAGAAGGATGGGCAATTTACAGAGAATGGTACTCCAAGAATCCTACCTTAGACTTTCAGTTTGTTATTGATAAGGAAGAACATTACCATACGTATGAAAGAATAACAACAGACATAAAAGAAAACTGCATTTTTTTTGCTGTCAAGGAAAATTCATCATATGATGCCATTTATTACAAGTGCTCTGGAAGTTTGTTTAGCGGAAAAATCGGCTATTACATTGATAATGGGGTTGGTTGTATTGTAACAGAAAGCGAAGGAGAACCTCTTTCCAAGATTAGCAAGGCATTTGACCACCCAGATACCGTAACAGTTTTGGACTTATGGGGGGCTCAACTTGAATCTCTGACACCGGAAATTAGTAAACTATACAATCTCAAGAAATTGGTTTTAAAATGGAATCAATTGACATCCTTACCTCCAGAAATTGGCCAACTATCAAACTTAGAATTTTTGGATTTAGGCGAAAATGATGTTTCCTTTTTACCTCCAGAGATAGGGCAATTGCGAAAGTTAAAGTTTTTGGACTTAAGAAGATGTAGATTGACCTCATTATCGCCAGAAATTGGCCAACTATCAGATTTAGAATATTTAGATTTAGGCGGCAATATATTGACATCCTTACCTCCAGAAATTGGCCAGCTATCAAAACTTGAAGTTTTAGATTTATTCGCCAATAAATTAACCTTATTACCTCCAGAAATGGGGCAACTCACTAATCTCAAAAGTTTAAAAGTAATGTCTGCTGAATTGACCTCACTGCCATCAGAAATTGGACAGTTATCAAAACTTGAAGTTTTAGATTTAAGAGGCAACCAACTAACTTCTCTTCCTCCTGAGATAGGACAACTTTCCAATCTTCAAACATTAGATTTAAGAGGTAACGAGCTATCTAAAACTGAAATCTCCCAACTTAAATGGAAGTTGCCTAATTGCGAAATCATTTACGATTGAGCAAATGCTATCTTCTAAGCTTTTATATTTTTTTCTTTTTTCTTTTCTACTCTTCTCTTCTATACTTTTCTCTTCTTTTATATTGGCATTACCTCAAGAAGTGCTTGGAGCATTACTTATTCCACCTTCGTTTTCCATCTTTTTTTAGCTGCATTCTTGCCTTTTTCAATTCGAGTGTGAGCGGCATTTATCTCTCTATCTAAAAAGTCAATAGTTACGTATCCATCTTCACCTAACTCTAAGTAATCATTGTCGATTAGGTGCTCTAAGTTCTCTCGTTGCTTAGGAAAACGCCCTATCAGCATATCACTATCCAAATCGCCTTCTCTAATCCAGTAAAGACACAATACATTGATGTATAGTCCTTGTATTTCTAATGACTCCAATGAAATACGATCAAACATCCATAGTGTAGGGTTGAACTTAAACCAACCTAATTTTTCTCCTGTTCTCATACTTTCCCAAAATTTCGTTGTTGAATAGCCTCGATAACTTCGCTCCTCTTGTAGAGTATTCTGTTCCCCATTCGATGAGATGGTATAAGACCTTCTTTAGTATGTTTAGAGAGCGTTGGAAGACTGATGCCGAGCATCTCCGCTGTCTCCTTGCGAGACATTAACACAACATCATCTTGAGAGGGTGTTATAGGCTTTTCCTCTACCTTATGCCTTAAGATTATATCTTCTATAATGTTTTCAATTTCCTTCGGTGTTGTTACGATTATTTTCTCCATTTATCTAAGATTTAAGCCAAAACTATACTGGATTATATGGGCTTCCAAATTTTGATTTCAACACGCTAACCAGACAATTTCATAACGTACTGACTTGCAGTGACTAAGGGTGTTGATTACCCAATATGGAAAAAATCGTAAATGTTTATAAATCAATGAGTTATTAACATTATTTGCCTAAATTTAGACTAAATATCAAAACAAAATGAGCCGGATTTATCTAATTATTACCCTTTGTTTCTTTACTTTTTTAGCCTGCACAAACAGTGCAAATTTCAATGATTCAGATTCAAAACCAGAACAGACTGATACGACTGAAAAATCAGTCAATTTGGAGAATACAGTTGGAAGATATCAGAATCTAAGTGGAAACCCAGTTGGCTATTCAAGTGATTGTGGTCTTTCACAATCTTTAGAAATTATCGAGTTGACAAACAACATATATCGATGTTTTATAAGCCCCTTACACCAAATGCCTTGGGAGAACACTTCTCATTGTGAGATAACTGTGGATATGAACAAAATTGAAAATGGCAAATGGATTGGAAATGAAGATGGGTGGTATATAGTTGTACCGAACAAGGGCTTTCAAAAAGACTTACCCTCCATTGTTCTTGCCTATGAAGATAGCACTGGTAAAGTTGAGGCCTATCCCTTTTACAGAAGGGATTAACTCAATAGATACAATGACTTTGAAGCAGCACATACATTATTTAACTCTATTATCTGCAATAACCTTAGTATCCTGCAAGGACAGATATGATGAAGGGCACGAAGAAGGGTATGATGAGGGATATGAAGAAGGGTATGATGAGGGATATGAAGAAGGGTATGATGAAGCAGAGGACGATGCCTTTTACTATGGCTATTGAGAGGTCACACTACTCATAGTAGTAAATCGTACGCTCATAAACACTTGATAATGCGCCATTATAATAGTGAGAAAACCGAGTAGGATTACCGTATTTATCATAATCCTCAAAAGCTAAGACTTGATACTGAAACGGCTCACTATTTGAATAATATGATTTTTTAATTTCTACGAGATTACCTTTAGAGTCATATGCAAAATCAGCTACTAAATCATCTGTTTCACCAGCTTTTCGTATTGTAAACCTTGAAACTCGACCCAGTTCATCATATTCGTATAGCTCCTCTTCAAAAAATAAATTATTGATTACGGATCGATGCCATTTTTTCTTACTTACCAACTGGTTGCTGTCATTGAAACTCCACTGATATTCACGCCACAGAGAATCGTTTTTGTATTTTATTTCCTTTCTCATTTCCAAATCATTGCTCAAAACTTTGGTGAACTCTTCATTAGAAACCATCATTAAACTTCCAGCAGCATCAAACTCAAGAACTTCGTCTAGGACACCATTAACAACGGAATGGACAATTTTAGGATAACCATTAGAGTGTCTTTCGACTTCTGTGTATGTATAGTTATTCGTTGCCGTGTCAATTTTCCGTACTCCTTCGATAGCGTTACCATCGGCATCTCTTTCTATTTGCCTGTAGTTTCTCCAGTTGTTATGGCTTATACCTAGAATCTGATTATTCGAATCATACGTGTAATCAAAGTAATCTTGACTGTAGCAATCCCCCTTTCCATCAAAGGAAGCAGTATGAAATAAATTGTCATTGTCATCGTACGAATAAATCTGATGACCACCACCGACATAATCCACTTTAACAAGTAAGTTATTGTTGGTAAAAGAATAGATTTTTTCGTGCTTGGAATTAGGAACATTCTGAACGTAACCTCTTTCTAATTCTTCAATTAAACGTATAGGCCCTTTTAATCTGATATGTTCTCTTAATCCTAAATCAGTGTATGGTTCTTCAAAAAAGAAAAATTCATTGAAATGATCTGTACCTGGAAATAGTAGATAATTCGGAATGTTCACATATTGAAATCCTTCTACTGCCTTATTATACTTGTATAACGCAGATCTGTTATAACTTAACAAATCATATGATTCTGCAGGATGTGGTTTGTCTGACTCTTGGGATTTATCTGAAGCAGCAGGACAAGCAACCAAGGTCATTAGAAGTGAGATTCCAAGGCCAAAACGAAGCGTGGATTTTAAAAATTTGTTATTCATCTCAATAGTTTTAACTCCGCACCCTATCAATATCATTCGCTTGAATGTAATCGAGAGATCTATTCATAGTATTCAATTGTCCTGTTCCATTGTCTTCCATAGGCGTCACTATCTTCTTTAGAAGTCCAGTTACCATATTGGTCATAGCCAGAATAAGTGAAAGTCACAGGTCCATAAATTTCAGGGGAATACTCTAAGGATATCGGGTCTCCCAAATGATTATAAATATTTACAGGTATGTTCTTATTAGAGGGTAATATAAAGGAGTCAATAACATTTCCTTGATCATCGGAATACCGAGTTTGAATTAATGTCTCACCTTCATATATCTCTCGTAGATTCCCCAGCGAATCGTATTCGAATTTTATAGCTTTTAAAATCGGGCCATCCTTATTGCCTTTAACATAGAAACGTTCGATCTTAACAACGTTGCAGCCTTCATAATGATATTTTGTAGTTAATATACCTGTGGAAGGGGCGTTCAAAAAATCACTCATTGCTACTCTCTTTCCATATTTATCTCTCTCGATTTCTATGTTTTCCAATAAAGCAGTGTCATTAAATTCTTTGAAAGCTTTGCGATAAGAAACCTGAAGACCATTATCATCATACTCATACTCTTCAAACCAATCCTCCTCACCGCTTTTTTTATCAATTGTTCTCCTTAACGTCAAGTTTCCGTTGCGATCGAAAAAAGAAACTTCAGTGGGTTCATAAATATGAAAATAACCGAGCTGTTGTGCTTCCTCACTCCACTCGCTGCCTAATCGATATTCCTGAAGAATGACTTTCTTTACAGGGCCTTTCGGTTTAAAATTACCCCAAAACATCCCTTTCTCGTCACAAACAGAGAACGCTGTATCCTTTTTTGAAGATGAATTTTCAGTTTCATTTGAGGGAGAGTTACAATGTAAAAGACATAAAGACAACGTAACAAACACAATAAGCTTAAACGATATTTTCATACACACAAATTTTTTAACTCCTCACCTTATCAATATCATTCGCTTGAATGTAATCGAGGAAGGTGGATTCTTTAGAATGACCAGTAACAGACATTACCCTGCTAATAGCCTTTCTGTTATGAATATAATCTACAGTGGCGTAAGTCCGTCTACCAGTGTGCGTTTTTAACTCAGTGAAAAAAGGCTTTTGAGATGATCTCACTTCTCCTCCCTTGGTTTTCTTATTTGACACTAAGCGATGAAAAGATGGTATGAGCTCTCCTACCTCTTTGAGTTTACGATTGATATGAGGATTGGATCGATGCTCAGGGTTTTTAGCTAAGTAGCATTTAGGTTTAAGAGTGGACGGAATAGTGGACGGAAAAATGAAATAGTGGCTTAATCTCGTTTTCTCTTATTTTTCTAAGACTGTTGCTAAATGGTTGATTCAGAGAGTAAAGGGCATAAAAAAAGGGAAACCTAAGCTTCCCCATTTTTGATTGAGTGCGGTCTGGACGGGATTCGAACCCGCGACCCCATGCGTGACAGGCATGTATTCTAACCAGCTGAACTACCAGACCTTTTCCANCGCTTTTTCTAGCGGTACGCTAAAATAAAACAAATTTTGTTTCAACCTAACATTATTATTGCTTTCTTCATTTGNTANATNATTGACCAAAAGGTGTCNGTAATAACATCGTATTTACTCCGTNTANAANGTATCCAAGATGTACTTTCCATNAACCTTTCTNACTCCTGCGTGTTATTCTTCAGANTAAANGNAAACGTATGCGAAAAATTGTCCTGACGATAATATGCCTAATGGNNTTGATTCCTGCTTCTATCGCTCAATCAATGTGGCAAATAAGCGCGGAGCCTACCTCCACTCCAAGCGGAGCCAAACGCTTNATCTATGCTGACGAAGCTCAATACTTCCAACTCGATACCTCTCTATGGACTGCCTTATCAGCTCGAATACCCATGGAAGTTAGTCGCCTAGATGCACGTCAAGGACTAGAGGTGTACATCCCTATGCCCAATGGCGATATCGAAACCTTCCTCTTTGTGGAGTCACCAATTATGGAAGCTTCATTAGCTGCTCAATATCCTGAGATTTCGACCTATGTAGCCTATTGCCCAGACCACCCCGAATGGTATGGTAAGTTTGACTTTACCCCTCAAGGCTTTCACGGAATGATTTTAGGCGTAGAGGGAGGTTCAGTCTTTATTGATCCTGTCTTTCATGGCCCACTCTATCCTACCATGTACATCAGTTATCATCGTGATCACTTTCGTCCAGCCATTCCCAAACAATTTTCATGTGACTTCCATAGCGATATTCTAGATGCGAGCCTTGACGAAGAAAGAGAACTTGCTCGCTTTGGTACCTGCGAGTTGCGAACCTACCGCTTAGCTCTGTCGGCAGCAGGAGAATATACTGCATTCCATGGAGGGACACAGGCTCAAGCTATTGCAGCCCAAAACACTACAATGAATCGCGTCAATGGGGTATTTGAGCGCGATATAGCCATTACCATGGTGATTGTAGCCAACAATGACTTGAACGTATATACCAATGCAGGGAGTGATCCATTCTCCAATGGGAATACCGGTGCAATGATCAATGAAAATGTTACTGTTATTAACAACAATATAGGCTCCGCAAACTATGATATAGGTCATGTTTTTGGAACAAATTCTGGAGGTCTTGCTGGGCTCGGTGTAGTATGCTCTTCTGGTAAAGCACGCGGAGTAACCGGCTCTAGTTCCCCAGTGGGAGATCCATTTGACATTGACTATGTCGCACACGAGATGGGACATCAGTTCAATATGAACCACACCCAAAACAACAGTTGTAACCGCAATGGAGGAACAGCGGTTGAGCCTGGAAGCGCTTCGACAATTATGGGTTATGCCGGCATTTGTGCCCCAGACATACAGGGAAATTCCGATGATTACTTCCACGGCATCTCTTTACAAGAATGTGATGCATTAATCAGGTCTAATGGGCATACATGTCCAGTTGTAACGCCCCTCACAAATAGCGAACCCACACTAACAGGACTATCGACGTCTATCACTATTCCTGCCAATACGCCCTTTGCTTTAACAGCGGCAGCCAATGACCCCGATGCCTCAGATGTTTTAACCTATTGTTGGGAGCAAATGGATAACCAGACGGGCTTTGCTATGCCACCCTCAAGCACCTCTACAGGAGGACCTATATTTCGCTCGCGAGACCCATCAATCTCACCTACACGATATTTCCCAAATTTACAGGACCTGATAGCTGATAATGTTTCCGTTTGGGAAGTCTTGCCATCGGTTTCGCGATCAATGGACTTTCGCATTACGGTGCGTGATAATGCAGCAGGAGGAGGGTGTAATGACCATGATGATCTCGTCGTCAATGTCGATGGAAACTCAGGGCCATTTCTTGTTGTAAATCCAAATAACTCAGGAATTACCTGGGATGCCTCTACGGTGCAAAACATAACATGGGATGTTGCCAATACTTCATCTAGCCCCGTAAGCTGTGGCCAAGTGAATATTCTTCTCTCTCTTGACGGAGGACAAAGCTTTAGCATAATCGCAAGCAATGTCCCAAATGATGGTAGCGAATCCCTTACCGTCCCCAATACGCCTTCAAGCAATGCCTTGATCATGGTGCAGTGTGCTAATGGAACGTTTTTCGATGTCTCCGACAACACCTTTGTAATAAATGGCATCTCAAATGACTTTACCATTACCTCATCCAACGCCAATCAGTCGGTCTGTGCTGGGGGGAGCACTACCTTTCCTATCGATTTAACCGCCTTTGGAACATTTGCCGATCCTGTGAGCCTTTCAGTCAGCGGCGGTGGCTCTGGAACGTCCGCTTCCCTCAGCGCAAGTAATGTTACGCCTACTACCTCAGTTACCCTCACGGTAACGACTACGGGAGCATCATCTGGCGTTAACACCTTTACCATTAGCGGTAATAGCACTACGGGCACAAAAACCCTTGACGTAGTACTTGACGTCTTAACCACACCAGCTACACCTACCTTGACAGCACCTGTAGGAGGGACAACAGCTTCGAATCCCACCGTTTTTACCTGGTCCTCTAATCCTGGGTCAACCTATGATGTAACCATCTTTTCTAGCATTAACCCTAATATAGTCGCTGAGTCGGCTACAGGTCTAGGAAGTACAACGTATACTTCAAATAGTCTCACAAATGCAACGAACTATTATTATCAGGTTACGGCCAATAATTCCTGCGGGAATACTACCTCCGTGATTGATTCCTTTACGACCTCGAGCTGCCTTACACTGACAAATACAACAAATTATGTAGGGTCAAACAATGCCAATACCGACGTGCTATCGCCCATTACCGTGCCTGTAAGCGCCACCTCTCGAGTATCTTCAATTAGCATACCTAACATGCAAGGTTTTATCACGCGTATTAATGACCTTGATATTCGCTTAGTCGCACCCAGCGGAACCGAAGTCACCCTCTTAGACTACATTAACTATTGCAATTTAGAAGATAATTGGAACCATGGCATAGAAGACGGTGGTCTCGATCTTAATGGTCTACCCTGTCCTCCTACTGATGGCTTAGTCTACAATCCAGAAAATCCTCTATCAACTTTTACCAACGAGCTCGCAGCAGGTGATTGGAATCTACGCGTCTTTGATTATGTTAACGGAAGGACCCCAACAATTGACGAATGGACGCTTGAGATTTGTACGTTTGATCCCTGTGGAACACCAGTAACAACCAATCAAACCATTACAGGGTGCGCGCCATATACCTTCAATGGTCAGGTGTATAACACGTCGACTATCATTCGCGATACACTAACCGCCTCGTCTGGATGTGATTCTATTTCGATTACCAATCTTGTACTTAGTCCAAGTAGCACAGGTAGCCAAACGCTATCAGGGTGCAGTAGCGTGACCTACAATGGAACTACCTACACAAGCAATACAACGCTTACAGAAAATCTCACCGCATCCAATGGATGCGACTCCACCCTCACAACCAATATTGTGGTAATCCCTCCTGTAACCACCAATCAGTCTTTTTCAGGGTGTGATTCCTACACATACAATGGGATTACTTATACCACATCAACCACCCTCACTGAAACCCTAACGACGGCTCAGGGCTGCGATTCCATTATAGTTACTGCGATTGACATCTTTCCTTCGTACAACATCGGCCAAGTAATTGAAGGATGCGATCAAGTGGTGTTCAATGGCACGGTATACACAAATTCTACCACGCTTGGAAATACTTTTACTTCTATCAACGGATGCGATTCTATCGTTGGAACAGAAATCATAGTCAACAATTCAGTATCCACGACCCAAAGTATTGTTGGGTGCGGAAGTGTTAGCTATAATGGTAATATCTATGATGCGACGACAGGTCTTACCGAAGTGTTTACCTCCGCCACAGGTTGTGACTCCACCGTCTATACCCAAATCATCGTTGAAGGTCAGCCAATAGTAACCCAAACTATTTCAGGCTGTGACCAAGTGGTATTTGACAGCCAGGTCTACACATCCTCAACCACAGTTATAGATACACTCCCCGGATTAGGCTGTGATACCGTAAGAACAACCAACATAGTCGTCAATAGCTCAGCAAGCTCAAATCAAACGATAACGGGCTGTGGGGTGGTTAACTACAATGGCAATGCTTATACATCAAATCAAGTCCTAACGGAAGTATTTACGCTAAATACTGGGTGTGACTCTGTCGTTACAACTACCATTCAAATTGATTCCATTATAATAACGAATAGTCGTTATGAAGGATGTGATAGTGTAGAATACAATGGGCAAACCTACACAAGCAATCAAGTGTTGACGGAAATCTCCTCTGCTGCAAATGGATGCGATTCCATTAATCTTGTAGAAATCTTGGTTGACCAAGCTTATGTGCTCAATCAACAGTTTGAGGGCTGCGATTCCTTGGTATTCAATGGGATTACCTATACGGCCTCGACCACTATTACCGAAACGTATTCCCTTCCCTCAGGTTGCGACAGCATTATTAGAACCACACTAGTCATCAATCGTTCTACAAATTCGACGGTATCGTTTACAGCCTGTGGTTCTTACAATATAAACGGCAACACGTATACCCAAAGCCAATTAATCAACACCTATTACACCAACCAGTTTGGATGTGATTCCATCGTTCAAATCGATTTAACTATTCTGCCGGAAAGTTCTAGCATCGATGACATTACCTCATGTGGCCCATTTACTTGGATTGATGGAAACACCTACGACTCGTCCAATAGTTCAGCGAGTGTTGTCCTCACCAATGCACTTGGCTGCGACTCTACAGTGTTCCTAAACCTTACCTTGGACTCCTTTGAGACAGACATCTACTTTAGCCAAAACGGTTATTTAGCTCCGACGGCATTAGGTGATAGCTATAAGTGGTTGCGTTGTGATTCAGGAGCATTTTCAAATCTAGGAGAAACGGGACCAACCTACATTCCTACGAGCACCGGATACTATGCAGTCGAGGTTACTAGTCAGAACTGCATAGATACCTCAGCATGTTTACCCTTTTATGTGACCGGCACAGGCATCATGAGCACCCTACCCGTATTGCCTACTTTGCGTCCGAATCCAATCAATGAATACCTATCCATTGATTTTGGGATGCGTTATGAAGTAATCGATCTAGTTCTAATCGATGCGATTGGTCAGAATGTATTCAAACGTAAGTATTCCAATGTTCAGAGCCTTGATGAACGACTAGATCTCAGTGCAGGAGTATATATCCTTTGGATAGAGAGTAGTGATGGAGGAAGAGCGCTTATGCGAATTCTTAAAAAGTAATGTATACTGAAGAGAAGTAAACCTCATAGCAGGTATACAGGAGAGTCGGGGCTAGCTTTGCCCTCAGAGGATTTGGTTTAAAAAGGAGAGATCAGTTGAGTAATGAGTTATCCAGCAGCGTTTGACTTAGACTGCTTAAACTTCGCTTTGATTATTTCCTCACGACGCTCTACAGATGGCTTAGTGAAATGCTTACGCTTACGCAATTGCTGCATAGTCTTTACATCTCTGTGCTTACGCTTGTAACGCTTGATTGCCTGATCTACAGTTTCGTCTGGACGTACTTTAATGATTAGCATACGAGTAATTCAATTTTTAAGGACTGCGAAGTTAATCAAATTATCGAAGTATTTATCCTTGTAGCAAAGAATAACTCATTGTACACTTAAATGTTATTTGGTTCCAATGAAGGTATTAAGCATTACCCAAAAACCTGACGAGCTGCGCGATAGGTATTGGCATGAGCCTCGATAATGTTGGCTAGTCTTTTAGAATAACCACCCCCCATACTAACACATGGTACGATACCATATTGCTTACAATATTCAAATACCATCTCATCTCGGCGACGGCACCCCTGTATACTGAGAGATAGACGGCCTAGCTTATCTCCTTTAATTACATCAACTCCGCTGAGATAACAAACAAGGTCCGGCTTAACACGTTGGAAGACTTCATGTAGGGTTTGCTCTACGATGGACAGATAATCCTGATCTTTAATGCCATCGTCAACTCCTATGTCCCAATCCGAGGTTGTCTTACGCAAAGGATAGTTCTTTTCGCCATGGACGCTCAGCGTAAATACTCGGGAATCTCCTTCGAAGATGGTCGCCGTGCCATTCCCTTGATGAACATCTAAATCAATGATTAGAGCTTGTTGAATTTCGCCAGTATGCAAGAGCTCATTTATGGCAATCGCAAAATCGTTGAGTAAACAAAACCCTTCGCCGCGGTCTCTAAAAGCATGGTGAGTGCCTCCCGCGATATTTAAGGCAACCTCTCCTTTAAGAGCATAGCGTGCGCACTGAAGCGTGCCTCCCGCGATATGTAAACTTCGTTGAATAAGAAGAGGTGTATAGGGAAAGCCCATAGCCCGAATTTCATTGCGCGAGAGCTTATCGTGCTTTAACTTGGACCAGTATTCTTCAGAATGTGTGCGTAAAAGCGTTTCTTCAGAAAGGATATCTGGCGAAAAAACATCCTCCTCAGTTATTGTACCCTCATAGATTAGCTGTTCGTAGAGTAAATCATACTTTTCCATTGGAAAGCGGTGATTCTCTGGTAAATGGGGATATCGATAAATAGGGGAAAAGGCAACGCGCATGAAATCCAATCGATTATTCAGCAATACAACACTGTATTGACTGACTTAGTTGATAGTTCAATCGAAAGAATCTACTTGCAATTCGTTGAATACCATTCCTGCAAAACAGCAAGGTTTTTCTCCGAGAAATTATCTTGAACTTCTGGAAGACGAATTAAAGTCTCAAAATCACTTAGTGCAAAGGTTTTATACCCTGCTTCATTGAAAGATTGTCTTGCCTTAGTAAAACCATAGGTAAAGATAGCACCTATGGCCACTACGTTAGCTCCCGCTGCTTCGAGTGCCTTAGCCGCTTGAATAGAACTGCCACCCGTAGAAAATAAATCCTCGATAACCACAACATCACTTCCCAGCTCAACTCGCCCTTCAATCATGTTTTGCATTCCATGGGCCTTCGCCTTAGATCGAACATAACAAAATGGTAATCCCAGAGCATCAGCTACCAACGCACCGTGTGCAATCCCTGCTGTAGCAACTCCTGCAACGCTTTTAAAGTGATAGTTTTCCAACATAGTGCAAAAGGCCTTTTTGACTGCTGAACGAGCTTCGTTATCACTTAATAAAATCCGATTATCGCAGTATATTGGAGAAAGCATTCCAGATGACCATTGAAACATATTGTCAGGTCTTAGCTGAATTGCTTTATTTTTAAGAAGAAGATGAGCGATTAATTGGGACGATTTTGATGTATCATTCATGAAAGAAAATTACAAAATATACCTCAACGGAATCTCTGTCTATCTATGCCAGGAAAAAGCTCCCTTAGTGGTGCAAAAGAAAGATAATCCTGTTGAGATTTATCCTGTGAGTGGAAAGGCTACCATAAAAAAAATCATTACAGCCATTGAGGTAGGATCACTCCGAAGCAATGTAATTCTCTGTAGCGAGGACATCAAAAAACTTAAAAATCATTTCTTTTCTTGTTTTAAAATGATTGAAGCAGGCGGAGGTATCGTACGCAGTAAAAAGGACCAATACCTTATTATTCACCGAAAAAAGAAATGGGACCTTCCTAAAGGGAAACTAGAATCCGATGAATCAGCTCGCGGAGGAGCCGTTAGGGAGGTTGAAGAAGAAACCGGTGTACGCATTATAAACATCTACGACAAACTCTGTAAGACCTACCACACGTATAAGCTCAAGGATGAGTGGATCCTCAAAAAAACGCATTGGTATATGATGAAGGGCGATGCATCAAGCAAACTTGTCCCTCAAGAAAAAGAAGGAATCTCTCATGTGGAGTGGGTAGACCGTGATACATTTAAAGAGCGAGTTAAAGCCTCCTATCCAACCTTTAATTGCGTACTCATTGCAGAAAAGGCTTGGAATAAGCGATACAAAGAGGCAGTAGCCATTCAAAAGCTCTAAACAGCTTCAGAATAAAGATAAACATGGGAAATCGACATACTAAAGAGCAAAGGCCGTTTTAAACGTATCGACATAATCTAGCTTTTCCCAAGGGAATAAGGTTACTTCCTTCTCCAATACTCGTCCTGATCCATCCACAAAACGCTTGGTTACGACTTCTGGAGATCGCCCCATGTGGCCATAGGCTGCAGTTTCAAGGTATATGGGATCTCTCATTTTAAACCGCTGTTCAATATCATAAGGACGCAACGAGATAAGTTGAAGAACTTTATCAGCAATTTCACCATCAGTTAACGCTGTAGTTGACGTCCCATAGGTATTGATAAATAGACTTACTGGATCAGCGACTCCAATAGCGTAGGCCACCTGTACCAATACTTCGTCACACAGACCTGAAGCCACTAAATTCTTAGCAACATGCCTCGCCGCGTAGGCTGCGGAACGATCAACCTTAGATGGATCTTTCCCAGAAAAGGCTCCTCCTCCATGACCTCCTTTACCCCCATAGGTATCAACAATAATCTTTCGACCCGTCAATCCCGTATCTCCGTGAGGACCGCCAATCACAAACTTTCCTGTAGGATTCACATGATAGATAACCTCATCATCGAGTAAGGCACAAATCTCTTCACCAAAATGTGCCATAGTTCGCGGAATTAAAATTTCCTTGATATCATGCAGGATACGCTTAAGCATAACGGTATCATCTGCATCAAATTCATCGTGCTGCGTAGAAAGTACAATGGTATTGATACGCAATGGTTTGTTATCATCGCTATATTCTATGGTCACCTGAGCTTTAGAATCTGGGCGTAGATAATGCATTATTGGATGACCTTCCTTTCGGATGAGTGCTAACTCTTCGAGAAGCTTATGGGAAAGGGCCAGCGCAAGAGGCATATATTCTTGGGTTTCAGAAGAAGCATACCCAAACATTATACCCTGATCTCCCGCTCCCTGATCTTCAGGATTTGCACGATCTACTCCTTGATTAATATCAGGAGACTGCTCATGGATAGCAGATAGCACTCCGCAGCTATCGGCCTCAAACATATATTCACTTTTTGTGTAGCCAATCTTTCGGATGACGTCCCTTGCGATATTGGGCACATCCAAATAGACCGTTGATTTTACCTCACCCGCTAAGACGACTTGACCTGTAGTGACCAATGTCTCACAAGCCACTTTAGACTGCGGGTCAAAGGCAAGAAAATGATCAATTAACGCATCCGATATTTGGTCAGCTACCTTATCGGGATGTCCTTCAGAAACAGATTCAGAAGTAAATAGGTATGGCATCACTACATTTTATATCCAAAGTAATACTTCTAAAGAATTTCACAGGTAAAGTTGGAGGATTCAGCGAGAAATCCCTGCAATTTATCCCCGATTTCAATGGGACCCACTCCTGCTGGCGTTCCTGTGTAAATCAAATCACCCTGTTGTACTGTAAAGTACTTACTCACTTCGGCAATGATTTGAGAAAAATTGAAAAGCATAAGGCCTGTATCTCCCTGTTGAACAACCTCCCCATTTTTATGTAATGAAAAATAAATGGGCTTGGTTAAATCAAATAAATCCACTGGTTTTAAATCACCCAGTAATGCGGATTTATCAAAAGCTTTAGCAAGCTCCCAAGGATGACCTTTCTCTTTGAGCTCGTTTTGTAAGTCTCTTGCAGTAAAATCAATCCCTAGCCCTATACTGTGAATAAAGCTATGAGCAACACGCTCAGGAATGGACTTTCCATTTTTTCCAATTCGCAAGACAAGTTCACATTCATAATGAATACTTGAATCAAAATTGGGTAGAAAAAAGGGTTTATTATCCTGTAGAAGCGCTGTTTTAGGCTTCATGAAAATCACTGGTCTAGTCGGAATTTTGTTACCTAATTCCTCTGCATGCGCTGCGTAATTTCTTCCTATACAGAAAATCTTCATGGTCTAGGCTTTGTATTAAAGACATTCATTGTACTGGCCAACCCTCTGAAAATAAAAGATTCTGTAGCATCAGCTGCTCGATCTATTCCAAAAGAGACCTCCTCCTCTTCTTGTTTATCCCATTTTCCTAAGACAAAATCTACCTGCCTACCTCGGCTAAAATTGCTACCAATACCAAAACGTAGACGAGCATAGCGAGGAGTATTGAGGATAGCATTGATATTCGCTATCCCATTGTGTCCTCCATCACTTCCTTTTCCTCGTAAGCGCAAAACGCCGATATCTAAAGCCAAATCATCTACGATGACTAAAACTTTATCTAAAGAAACTTTCTTTTGCTGCATCCAATGAGCAACTGCTCTTCCACTTCGATTCATTAATGTGGTTGGCTTAATAAGCGTAACTTGTCGTCCGCGATAAGTGCTTTCTGCTATATCAGCGAGCTTTCCAGCCTCGTATTCGACGGACCAACGATTAGCAAGGCAATCGACAACATCAAAGCCTATATTATGCCTAGTATTCTTGTAGGCATCCCCGATGTTACCTAATCCGACAATGAGGTACTTCATACACTGCCAAAGTAAAAAGAAAAGGCTTAAGCTTCTGCCTCAGCTTCTTGTGTTTCCTCCGTTGAAGCTTCTTCAGATTCTGCCGTCGATTCTAGGTTATCTGACTTAGAAGCTTCAGAACGCATAGAACGCGGAACGATAACTTGAGCAATCGGGTTGCCTGGAGAATTCATGATTTCCACACCGTCGATGGCATCAATGTCTCTTACTTTGACCGATTTACCCATTTCAAGGTTTTCGATATTAACAGTAACCTCATCAATAAGCTTTCCAGCATCTAGTTTTACGGTTAACTTTCTAAGAGTAATTTCTAATTTACCCCCTGCTAATACCCCCTTAGATGTACCATAGGTGCGAACAGGCACATTAATTTTAACCTTCTTGCCCGGCACTAACTCTTGGAAGTCAATATGAATGATTTTACTAGTAACTGGGTGTAAATCAAGATCCTTAACAATACAAGGAACTGACTTCCCATCAACGGTAATATTTACCTGGTAGAATTTATCGGTAAAGATTGCTCTTCCCGCCTCGATAGCGTCAACAGTGATATGATGGTTACCCTCACCGCCATAAATTACTGCGGGAATCAACCCTTCCTTTCGAGCTAGGTCAGCACTTCTTGCTCCTACTTTTTCACGAGCTTGGCTTGTCAATTCTAAAGTGTTCATTATTCTTCTTTATTGTATTGATTTATAAATAACGAGTTAATCGATCGATGTTCGTGTACATTGCGAATCGCAGTAGCAAAAAGATCTGCGGTAGACAGAACACGAATTTTACTTGATTGCTGTTTCAGTGGAATACTATCGGTTACAATCATTTCCGTTAGCGAGTCTGTTGAATTAATACGATCATAGGCTGGACCACTCAAAACAGGATGCGTACAAATAGCTCGAATACTACTTGCGCCGCTTTCCATCAGAAGGTCAGCCGCTCGGCACATCGTACCTGCTGTATCGATCATATCATCCACCAAAATGACGTTTTTAGCTTCCACATTTCCAATAAGACGCATCTCACCAATCTGATTGGCTTCGCTGCGATGCTTATCGCAAATAACAAAGTCCGTATTAAATACTTGACTATACATTCTTGTTCTCTTCGTACTTCCTACATCTGGAGAAGCAAACATTAAGTTTTCTAACCCTAAGCTTTTAATGTGGGGTATAAAGATGGGGGCACCTTCAAGGTGATCCACTGGAATATCAAAGAATCCCTGGATCTGGCCTGCATGAAGGTCAAGTGTCATCACTCGATCAGCTCCAGCAGCAGTAAGCAAATTAGCCACAAGCTTTGCGCCAATCGATACTCTTGGTCGGTCCTTGCGGTCCTGACGGGCAAACCCATAGTAAGGGATAACAGCAGTAATATATTGAGCAGAAGCGCGCCTGCATGCATCGATCATCATCAACATCTCCATCAAATTGTCAGAAGGTGGGTTGGTTGATTGAACCACAAAGCAATAGGATCCACGAACCGAATCATGAATGATTGGCTTAAATTCTCCGTCGCTAAAGCGCTGAACTTCGAAATCGGCTAGCACCTCTTTAGGCGTGAGCCCTTGCCGCCCCTCGTGAGAAAGCGTGCAGTAACTCTCAGCAATAGACTTTGCTATTTCTTCGGAGTTTACTCCATACAGAATATGTATTGGTGAGTTTGCCATGCTTACTTAGGGACGGCAAATGTACGCAAACTATTTCAAGAATGTGCAACTGTAAAGGGCAATTATCAATTAAAGGTGAATTACCTCATCATAGGCAGCAGCAGCAGCTTCCATGACCGCTTCACTCATTGTTGGGTGTGGGTGTACCGCTTTGATAATCTCATGTCCTGTTGTCTCGAGTTTTCGAGCAGTAACAACCTCTGCAATCATCTCCGTAACGTTCGCACCGATAAAGTGAGCGCCTAGCCATTCACCGTACTTTGCATCAAAGATTACTTTAACAAACCCCTCCTTGGCACCCGCCGCACTCGCCTTACCTGAGGCGGAGAAAGGAAACTTCCCGATTTTTAACTCATAGCCTGCTTCTTTAGCTTCATCTTCTGTCATACCAACAGAAGCTACTTCCGGCACACTGTAGGTGCAATTGGGAAGATTACCGTAGTCAAGCGGCTCAACATCATGGCCTGCTATTTTTTCTATACAAAGGATTCCTTCTGCACTGGCCACGTGAGCTAAGGCAGGGCCTTTTACAATATCTCCAATGGCGTATACGCCTTGAACTGAGGTTTGATAATAATCATCAACCTGAACGATACCTCGCTCCACCTTAATTCCCGCATTTTCTAAACCGAGATTATCTGTGTTTGGCGTAACACCTACAGCGGATAAAACGATGTCAGCTTCCAAGGTCGAAGTACTTCCTTTTTTTAAATCCTTAATTTCTACAGAACATCCTCCTTTCGGTGTTTTTACACCAAGAACTTGGGATTCCGTGAGCAGTTTAATGCCTTTCTTTTTGAAAATCTTAGCCATCTCTTTGGATACATCTTTGTCCTCACGAGGAAGGATGCGATTTTGATATTCCACGATGGTTACCTCAGTTCCAATAGCCGCGTAGAGATAGGCGAATTCCACGCCAATTGCGCCACTACCTACTACCACCATTGACTTAGGTTGTGTCTTAAGGGTCATGGCTTCACGATAACCAATAATATGCTTCCCATCTTGCTCAATGCCAGGTAGCTGGCGTGAACGTGCACCTGTTGCAAGGATAACATGCTTAGCCGTATAGGTCTCAACTTTACCACCAGCATCGGTTACCTCCACAATACGATTGGCTTTGATGTAAGCAGAACCCATAATGGCATCAATTTTATTTTTTTTAAATAAAAACTGAACCCCTTTACTCATGCCCCCGGCCACATCTCGACTGCGCTTGATAGTAGCATTAAAGTCAACTTCGGCGCCCTTTGTTTTGATTCCGTAGTCTTCGCTATGGCTTATGTATTCAAATACTTGTGCGCTCTTCAGCAACGCTTTGGTAGGAATACACCCCCAGTTTAAACAAATGCCACCTAACGCTTCGCGCTCAACAACACCTACTTTAAACCCAAGCTGAGAAGCACGTATAGCAGCTACATAGCCACCAGGGCCGGCACCAATCACAAGAACATCATATTGTTTCATCGGTAAAATTTTAAACAAAAATACAATTCTTACTAACCAAAAGACAAGGCTGCTTAGGATGTAATATCTTTATCAAACGTCAAAAAATGATCTTATTTAGCAAAGTGCAAAATCTACCCCATAAGAGGCAACACTATTTTGTAAGATCCACAATGGTCACGCCAGGGTAGCTTGACTTTGAAAAACGATAAGCATCTATCGACGGCGCCTGATTTAGCTCAAAACGGTCAAAGATGAATTTGTTTTTTAATCCATCGGTAAGCACCATAGTTGTCTCTACTAATTCTAGGCGCTTTGTTGAAATTTCTAAGGTAACTTTCTCGATGTCAGGGTTCGCAGTTCTGGGCTTTAATACAATAGTTTGAATATCCCCCGACGCAGATGAGGAGATAATCTCATAGGATTTGTCTTGATACACATTAAAAAGTTCCATGGGATTCATGGCAGGGTCCATATCCTTGTACCACATAACCTGAGCTTCATTATAATCCTTCATATAAGTCCATACCTTCACACCATCTGAAGTTACATGCATATCCTTGTTTTCAAATTGGAAGGCCAAGCCATTGCGACTTGCTTCAATAACATCTTTAACTTTTCCGTTACCTGGAATGTCCATTGTCCATTGAAGAGTAACACTAAGCTTATCTAAGTCCCCATATTTATCCATTACTTTTTCCAATAAAGCCTCACTTTCTGCAAAGGTTGAGTTAGAAACTTGTCCTTGTAAGGATGTTGCTATCAGGGCTGAAAAAAGTAGAAAAAAATATCTCATACTGTCTATTGTTTCCGATGTAACAAATATTGTTCCAACTCTTGTTCACTCGAATACATAACTTCTCTTGGTTTACTCCCCATATTGGGACCAACAATGCCCAATTCCTCCAATTGATCCATAATTCGGCCGGCACGATTATACCCTAGCTTCAACCGACGCTGAATCATGGACGTTGAACCGCTTTGATTGCCAACGACAATTCGCGCAGCCTCTTCTAATAAAGGATCCATATCATCAGAAGATAAACTACCCCTGTCCCCTCCTTCATTTTTGTCTTTGAACTCAGGCAATTCGAAAATCTCACCATAGCCCTGCTGGTCTCCGATAAATCGACAGATAGCATCGACTTCTGGCGTGTCAACAAAGGCACATTGTATGCGCACCATCTCACTACCCATTGAGAATAGCAAGTCACCTCGACCAATCAGTTGATCGGCTCCGCCTGCATCTAAAATCGTCCGTGAATCAACTTTTGAAGTAACCTTAAAGGAGACTCTTGCAGGGAAATTTGCCTTGATAACTCCCGTTATAATATTCACCGATGGTCGTTGCGTAGCTAAAATGAGGTGGATTCCAATGGCACGAGCTAATTGTGCTAACCTCGCTATAGGCGTTTCAACTTCCTTACCAGCTGTCATGATTAAGTCAGCAAACTCATCAATAACGAGTACTATATATGGAAGAAATCTATGTCCATTTTCGGGATTTAACTGGCGTTTTTTAAATTTTGCATTGTATTCTTTAATATTTCGTGCCCTTCCTTTTTTGAGTAAGTCGTAGCGATTATCCATTTCCAAACAGAGGGCATTGACTGTGCTTACTACTTTTTTAACATCGGTAATGATTGGCTCTTCTTCACCAGGCAAAACAGCTAGATAATGGTGTTTTATCGAATTAAACAGCGAAAGCTCAACCTTTTTAGGATCGACTAAGACAAATTTTAGCTCGGAAGGATGAAGCTTGTACAGTAAGGACACAAGCAATGCATTGATACCTACAGACTTACCTTGTCCTGTAGCTCCTGCCATAAGCAAGTGGGGCATCTTTGCTAAATCGGCTACCACATATTCTCCAGCAATATTTTTCCCTAGTCCAACAGGTAGTGCCGCTTTTGAATGCTTAAACAGTTCTGAGGCCACTACCGACCGCATGGATACCACTTCTTTATGAGCATTAGGCACTTCGATCCCAATCGTTCCTTTTCCTGGAATCGGTGCAATAATTCGAATACCCAGTGCCGCTAAACTCAAAGCAATATCGTCTTCTAGATTCTTAATTTTTGAGATTCTGACTCCTTTTGCTGGAACAATCTCGTATAAGGTGACCGTCGGACCAACCGTAGCTCGAATGGATTCGATCTCGATTTTGTAGTCGCGTAATGTCTCTACTATTTGCTCTTTTTTCTTAACGAGTTCGCCCTCGTCAACACGAACATCACCTAACCCATGATCAACTAATAAATCAAGCGTGGGGAAGGTATACTTTGACAAGTCTTTCCTCGGATCGTACTCATGGCCTGATGGTTTTTTAGACGCTGGAGTTGAAGAAGAAACCTTCACTTCCTCTTTTCCCTTTTGAACGATCTCAAAAGAAGTGTTGTCTTCTGCATCTTTAGCCATTGGTTTTTTCTCAGACTTTTTGGAGTTTGAGCCATCCTGCATTTCGGCACCGACTACAGGAAGAGTCGTATCTTTTCGATCGAGTGTTTCTTTTGATCCTTCATCGACGGACTGCCCATCTCCCAAAAGATTAATACCATCTCTTTCAAAGGCCGTTTCGGCGAACATCGTTTCCTCTTCATCCTCTTGCTCCTTCTTTTTGAGTGACGGTAGCCATCGAAAACTTAAAAAGTTATCGATTAGTTTAATGACATTCAATCCTAAGCAATGGGCGACATAGGCAAGCGTAATAATAACAGAAAGGCCAATAACTCCGCCATACCCTATCAGATGGGTAAACAACCCGGATTGACCAAAGAGAGAGGCACCTATTCGTCCATCAATAGGGTAGGAAACCTCCATAAGATGACCACGAAAAACTCCAGAAGTCACCATCGAAAACGTCATAAAAAACAAAAGCTCTTTGAAGATCTTGAAATAGGGTACAACAATTGAATCACGAACAAAATTTAATCCTACAAGGCCAATAGCTAATGCAAGTGCAAAGGCCCCACCAATACCAAAACGCATTTCGATAAAGTAGTAGCTCAGCTTGGCCCCTATGCCTCCCATTAAGTTTTCCACTTCCGAAAAGTCCGGATTGGGTGACGTAACAATGGAATGATCATTAGTAAATTGATGAACTGAAGATCCAAAAGACAACAATAAAAAAATAGAAAGGATAAGCATAACAATGCCTATCCCCTGAATATAGGACGTGTGTTGTTCAGGTGAAAACAGGGTTTTCATCCATGCACCTCTTTTGCCTGACTTTTTCTTTTGTTTTTTCCGTTTAGCCATACTGCACTAAATTTCGCCGAAGTACTGCACTTTTCACACGCTTCTTTCCAACACCTTACCGTGCATAATGCATGAAATGTCATGGAAACATAGCGGTAATCCACATAGAAATCATCATTCGATGATATTTTGAGTTTGGCAGTGCTTTGCGATACAATTAATTTTAGGACAAATATTTACTATGTCTAACGCTCACCATGAAGTACCTGTTGCTTATAATGAAGAAATCCGAAGCTATGCACCAGGCACTGCAGATCGATCGAAGTTGCGAGAAGCTCTCGCTCATCTCAAAGACCAAACCATGGACATCCCTATGATGATTGATGGACAAGAAATTCGAACCGATAATCTGATATCCATTCATCCTCCAGCTGAAACGGGCCATTTGTTAGGCCACTTTTATATGGGTAACGCGAACCACGTTTCCGATGCTATTGATGCCGCGATGCGCGCCCGTGACGCTTGGGCGGCTATGCCTTGGCAAGACCGAGTTGCCATTTTCTTAAAGGCAGCCGATTTGGTGACCGGTCCCCACCGATACGCCATGAATGCAGCAACTATGCTCTGCCAATCAAAAAACGTCTATCAGGCTGAAATTGAAGCTGTAGCTGAGCTTGCAGACTTCTTTCGGTATAATGCCCAATACATCACGGAGATTTATGCCGAACAGCCTGAATCTGTTCCGGGAGTGTGGAATCGAGTAGATTATCGTCCATTAGAAGGTTTTGTCTTTGCCGTTACACCGTTCAACTTTACAGCGATTGCAGCAAACCTTCCGGCTTCAGCTGCCATGATGGGAAATACGGTTGTATGGAAGCCAAGCGACACCCAGGTGTATTCAGCATGGATGACCATGCAGATTCTTCGAGAGGCCGGTCTACCTGATGGAGTAATCAATCTTGTATACTGCGATGGCCCTGAAGCCGGTGAGGTAGCCTTAAAACATCGTGACCTAGGAGGAGTTCACTTTACAGGATCAACTAAAACCTTTCAGTACATGTGGAAGACCATTGGAGAAAACATTTCCAATTACAGAAGCTACCCTCGAATCGTAGGAGAAACCGGCGGTAAAGACTTTGTATTTGCTCACCCTGATTGTGATGTTGAAGGCCTGAATGTAGCCTTGTGCCGTGGCGCATTTGAATATCAAGGACAGAAGTGTTCTGCCGCTTCAAGAGCATACATCCCTCAATCGATTTGGCCTCAACTTAAAACCATGCTTGTCGACACTGTAAAGACCATGAAAATGGGACCAACCGACGACTTTAGCAATTTTATCAATGCAGTAATTGATGAGCGCTCATTTGATAAAATCAAAGGATATATTGATCAAGCAAAAAAGGACAACATTGAAGTTCTAATCGGCGGAGGTTGTGATAAATCAAAAGGGTACTTTGTAGAACCCACCATACTGGTAACCGAAGATCCTAAGTACCGAACCATGGTTGAAGAAATTTTTGGCCCGGTTCTTACAATCTATGTCTATGAAGACCAAGACTTTGAAGCTGTCTTTGACTTAGTCGACGATTGTGAGTATGCGCTTACGGGTGCAATTTTCGCACGAGACCGCGCAGACATTGAATACATGACAAGTCGCTTGGAAAATGCTGCTGGAAACTTTTATGTCAATGATAAACCAACGGGAGCTATTGTCGGACAACAACCGTTTGGTGGTGGAAGAGCCTCAGGAACCAATGATAAGGCTGGATCCAAATGGAATTTGATGCGCT
This sequence comes from Saprospirales bacterium, assembly GCA_002708985.1. Lineage (GTDB taxonomy): Bacteria > Bacteroidota > Bacteroidia > Chitinophagales > UBA8649 > UBA8649. The sequence goes on from PAPS01000006.1 coordinate 85,630, forward strand.
GGGTATCTATAAGGACAATTAAAGAAGTTGCTGTATCGCCGAAAGACTACCGATATC
>PAPS01000007.1 GCA_002708985.1 Saprospirales bacterium
TTGGATTCAAAAGATAAAGGCCAGCCTGCTGAGCACAATCATCTACCTGATAGCTCGGGAAATAAGGAATTGAATAAAGAGGAATCCTTTGATCTTCCTGACGGAAGAGTAGCCTGTTTGTTTGAAGACGATGAATTTATCCGCGTCGATAACAAGCACCAAAAAAATGCTGTCTTTCCTCTACCTGAAACTCAGAAACATACATCGTTTGATCTATGGCTGAAAAAAAAGCTTTTTTGGAAAAAAGAGGAAACAACCCACTTAGACTATGTATCCCCTGAGCAAGCTTTAAATAAGCAAGCTGTCATCCATAAAAGCTTAAGTCATAACATTGATCCAGCAGATCTGATCCGTTCAATTAATAACAACGCCAAGATTAAGGAATTAGGCATATTATTTCATAACGCTTGGTCTCGTGAGGCTATTCATTGCGGACCGCACTGGCCTGTTTGGCAGCAGCAAGCAACCTATTTCTTTAGCCCAAAAGCTATAGAAAAACTTATGGCTGAGACATCTTTTAAGTTAAAAGATGCTTTTCCCGTAGAATATCTCATTCACAAGAATACCGTTGCTTCTAAAAAATCAAGTCATCCAAGGACAGCCTTTTGGAGAGGACCTGTACGAAGCTTGATTCATCGCATTGGTGGACGGTTAGATACGCAAGATGCAGGACATATTTTTTATCTTTTTGGTCGAGATACTTAACCTCAAGTCTTTGCCATGACTAAAAAGGAAATAATATTCGGACGTAAACCGATTTTAGAAGCTCTACAAGATGGTATGGACTTCGACAAAATACTGTACAATACTAAATCAGTTGGGCCTGAAATGGATTCCATCATACGGACAGCAAAGAGCCAAGGCATTAGTGTAATCTCAGTACCCCGTGTCAAGATTGAACGACTGCTTTGGCCCTTGTACGGTAAGCAAAACATCAACCACCAAGGAGTTCTTGCCATTAAAAGTCCAGTGCAGTTTTATAAGGCACAAGACCTACTTGATAAGTGTTATGATGAAGGACGCGTACCCCTATTTATCGTCTTAGATGGCGTAACCGATACGCGAAACTTTGGAGCAATTGTGCGCTCAGCTGAATGTTTTGGAGTGGATGGACTCATTGTACCCCACAGAGGGAGTGCCGCGATTGATGCCTTTGCGGTTAAATCAAGTGCAGGAGCTATTCATAATCTCCCGATATGTAAAATGGATTGGCAAGAGACCAAGAGATTCCTCCAAGAAAACGGGATTGCACTTGCTGGAGCTAGTATTGACACAGAGACATTTATCCAAGATATAGACATGACGATTCCTCTAGCAATAGTTATGGGGTCTGAAGGAAGTGGCCTCTCGGACAATGTACGTAAGCATTGCCAACACCTATTTCAGATTCCTATGGTCGGCCAAACTGAATCGCTTAACGTCTCTGTTTCAACTGGTATTTCCCTCTACGAGGTACTTCGCCAGCGACTTATGCAAATGGAGTAAATACTCAATAGGATTTGCCGGATAAGAATTGTCCTATGCAAGTTTCAAAAGTAAGTAAGATCTTCCCCGAAGGGAGGCGGGATGTGGTGGGCCATACAACAAAAAAGCCCCTTTGCAGGGGCTTAATTCTATATCCTTTTTTCAGAGGAATGTAGTAATAAACTTACTGTTTTGTCCCCGTAAAGGTACCTCCTCCTGATACTACGCCAGAAAGAATAACATCCGCAGTTAATGTATTTCCAGAAACCTCACCAGATCCCTCAACAAAAACGCCGGGAATTGGAACCCCAGCAGCTTGTTGATTAGCCACGCTAATAGAAGTAGTTCCGTCAGCATTTTCAACATAAGTTGCAGAAACAGAAACAGTAACTGAAACAGGGAGTGTTTCTGAAAGCGGTGGAAGGGTTACATCAAGAATTGCTTCCCCAGCATTAGCACCTGGAGTCAATGTAGCAGAAGCCGTTGAGTCTAGCTGAGTAGTGTCAAGGCCAAGAACTGCATATCCAGAAAAGTTTCCAGGATAAGTGCCTGCCCAAGTAGCTGCTGGAGGAGGAGTACTTCCACCGCCATCATCTTCACCACAAGCAATAAGACCGAAAGTTAGCCCAACTAGAGCAAGAGATAGATAAAATACGTTTTTCATGTGTTTAATTTATATAATGAATATACAGAGTTCGCTCCATTTTGTGTTTACCTATTGATTTGAATTGGGTACATTCCTTGACCATATTCTGTGGATAACACAAAATAGTAGAGACCTTCTGATACGTATGGGAAAGAAATATCAACTGAGTTACTTCCAGAAGTAATCATAGAAGATGACTGCCATACTGTTCTTCCTAAGGCATCCATTAAGTAAATTGAAGCAGATGATTTATCCAGTGATTCAAAGGTTAATACGATCTCACCTTGACTGGGATTCGGACTTAGATTGAAGTTTGATATACCATAAAGCTCGTTAATACTTGATTGGATACCAGCAACCGTAACCAACGTAGCAGCACCAAAGGTTTCACAACCCGCATTTACTGTTGGAAAGGATGCAGGTACCGGAGGAATTTCGAACTCAATCGTGGTAGAGCTATTCGGACTTATTGTATAACTATCTCCCGAGATTATGGTTACCTGGTCAGAAGAAATCAAAGGACACGAGTCAGCACTTACCGTGAGGTTGATATCATCCACCTGAACGGTCAAGCTACCTGTGCCAACATTAAGCACTGAAATCGCCCAAGAGCCATTTGGATCAGCATTATAAAGGTCTGACAAACCGAAACATAAACCATCAGGCAATACCACAGGTAAGAGATCTAATAGTTCGTATTCAATAGTATCAGGTAATAGTCCCTGAAACTCCGGAGGTACAATTTGACTCAACCCAACAGAGGAACTATCAGGGAAGGTAAATCGCAAACTATCTGCAACTAATGCCAAACCCGGTGTACCGGATAGACTGATGCAAAGTTGACCATTGGGTGTACACCCTGAATCAACCTCTGGAGCATAGATTACAGAATCAGCCACAGCAATCTCTGCGGTAAATGGCGTAGCATAATAAGATCCGTTAGCATCGAAATCAGATAAAGACAGCGTTAACGTTGAATCATCATCTCCAGGGAAAACCAATCCCGCATCAATAGCCTCTTGAAGCTCTGCCATAGACGTTATCGGTCCATCAGGAGATAATGCCCATGCAATAGCATTGCCACTTGTCACACTAAATCCATCCGCCTCTAAAGTCACATCACTTCCTACCGTTACTACATTATCTGTAGCAAATGAAGTACCCGGAAGACAAATTTCAAATGAATCCGAAAGGCCTACGCATCCTAGATCATTTGTCATTTCTACAGTGAAAGGTCCACCAATGCTCAACGATGTAAGCGTATCCCCATTGGCTCCCGGAATAGGTAGACCATTGCTATACCATTGTACGCTACTGCTATCCGGGTTGTCTATATAAAGCCCTGCATTACCAGCTTGTATCTGGGGTGGGCTCACAATGGACTCACTTACAATAATTACTTCACTAGTAGTCGCACAAATTGTTCCTGTATCGGTTACAGTAACACTGTACGACCCTGGATTGGATACTACTAATTGTTGATTTGAACCGATAACAGAAACACCGTCTGACCATTGATATAGTTCAGAAACACTAGAGAGTAAGGTTAATGAATCTCCCACACAGAAAATCGTATCTCCACTGATTAAAGGTGTAGATGACGCTTGATATACAAAGACAGTATCTGTAGTAATAGTCTGTGACTGTTGTCTTCGATCCACCGTGATGTTTCCTGAGGCACAGTTTGTCCCATTATTATTCAAAGTGAAATTATAGGTCTGACCGTTGGAGGGAGTTGAATTAATGCTGATAACAGCTGTGCCGAGTTCGTCATTTCCATTAAGGGAAGTTACTGGGTCAAGTTCTGTACCTGTAATGGATATGGCTCCCTGCCCCACCACAATATCCGTTGACCAAACTGGAGAGGTATTGTCTGTTTGTTCCGGAAGGTTAGCACTGCCTGAAGTTGTGACAACACTTAATACAACATCTGGATTACAAGCAGCTCCTAAAAGACATTGACCAAAAAGTGGATCGGTGAGTTCTCCTGATGCTCCTTCAGAGAATAACCCTCCCTGATAGCAGCTTTGATCAATACTATTTAATCGTATTTGAGAAATGAAAAACTCATCGAATGTGGTCGACTGTGTAACGACATTAGGCCCAGGAATGGTAAATGTTGCCGACACTAATTGCCCTGCAGCATCTTCCGTACCATCATTATCGAAATCCCAACCATAAGCTACAGGATTTAACACTGGATCAGGACTTGGAACATTAGCTTCGAAGTCTACATTAACCGTATCGCACCCAGAACCTGGACTAAATGAGAAAAATGCATTCCCTCCTGGAGAGGCCAAAACTTCTAATTCTAAAGGCAGAGGCACAGGTTCACATTGACTTATTCCGAGCGCACTGCCGCATCCCTCTACTTGGACTTCTACTTGATAAATACCCGGTGGAGAAAAAGTTGTTCCACAAATCTTGAAGGATCCATAGCGATTGTTCGCTGGATTGTAACTGTTTCCATTCTGTGTCCCCACTGCATCGAGATCCCAAACAAGTCCAGGGGGAAGGCCACTTACCCCCAATATGGTCACACTAGAAACATCCACCACGCTCACTCCGGGTACTCCTAGATCCGACACATCAAATTGGACGGGCATGAGGTATTGTATTTCGAAACTAGTGTCTTGGCCTTGAGTGAATCGAATCTGATCATCATTGGTAACATCTATAGAATCTACAGTTAATCCTAAATCGAAAGAAGTCGGACCACTACCTCCATTAAGCACATTCCACCAGGAAGGCTTTACAACAGGATAAGTGGTGCAATTTTGAGCGTTTGACTGAAAGATTAAAAGCCCAATGCATACAAGCGTAAAAAGTTTTTTCATGGTATTTGCTTCCCTTTAAAGATAGAGAAATTAGTTCTAGACATTAATTAATTCCAATGTGATTAACCCATATATGTTAAAAAACTTGAAAATTCTATATTTAGCATGACTAATTCAAGACATGATGTACGTGAAACAGCTATGGACTTTGCTCTTACTTTTTACAGTAGGAATATGCGGAGCACAAAATGGAATACTTAATGGAATAGTAAGTGATGAAGATGGTGAACCCATAATTCATGCGCAGGTTATTGCAGACCAATCGCTGGGGCTGACTACCGTAACTGACTTTGATGGATTTTACAGTCTAGAGTTACCTTCTGGCTTATATTCCGTAGTTTTTGAGTATTTGGGTATGTCCACGGACTCGGTAGAGGTATCCATTATAGCTAACGAAACACTGACACAAGACTTCATGCTCCGCGAAGAGTCTACATTAATAAACACGATTGTCGTATCGGCCTCGAAATATGAGAAAAAACTTTCTGAAGAGACGGTCTCCATTGAAGTTGTTGGAAGTGAATTATTAGAAAACAATAACATTGTCGATGCCGAAGAGAGCTTACGTAAGGTGCCTGGAGTATCCATTGTTGATGGGCAGGCCAATATTCGCGGTGGATCTGGATGGGCTTACGGTGCAGGTAGTCGTGTTCTTGTTTTATATGATGACATTCCCCTACTCTCCGCAGACGCCGGAGATGCCAAATGGTCTCTTGTTCCTATGGAAAACCTTGAAACCGTTGAGGTAATCAAGGGAGCAGCCTCATCAATTTATGGATCAGGCGCATTAAATGGCGTGGTAAACTTCCGAACGGGTTATCCTTCACTAACTCCCGAAACCAAACTGAATGTGTGGATGACGGCTATGCATGCTCCTCGAAACAAAGAAGAAGCTTGGTGGTATGGCAATAACGCCCTACCCTTTTCCAATGGTATGAACTTTATGCATAAGCGGAAGTATGGCCGCAGCGACTTCGTATGGCATGGACAATATCAACAAGAACGGGATGATCTTCAAGACGGAAGCTTCGGATGTGTGCGTGTTGGTCAGAAATACCGATTTCGTCCTCGAAAAATTGAAGGAATGTCTGTAGGTGTCAATTTTAATGGTTACCGATCATGGGGAAGCAATTTCTTTTTATGGAATGGCTTAGGCGACCAAACGCGCGTTGCAGCTTCTGGCACCTCCTCTCGCTACCAGAGCACACGGATTATAATTGATCCATTTGTGACCTTCTTTGACAAAAATAAAAACCGCTATTCACTCAAAACAAGATGGTTTAACGCAAATAATGAAACGACTGACGGCCAAGGCTCACGTCCCAACAACTACTTCTCGGAATTGCAGTACAGCCGTTATTTTGAAGAGCTAAACTTCAATGTAGTTGCAGGACTTGTCTCCTTTGCCGATATCGTTCGGGCACCCCGTGGATTAACTGCAGATTCTTCGCTAGTAGGAGAACACAACCGCTACAACGTGGCACCCTATGCACAACTAGAAAAAAAGATGTTTAATCAACGGCTTAATCTTACTTTAGGAATGCGCTATGAATATTTCAAAGTAAACTCGATAAGTAAGGATACTTCATTCAATAGCTCGCAGGGAAGCACAGGCCTGAAGCGACCACTCTTTCGAGTTGGTATGAATTATCAAGCCGCAGAATATACGTTTATCCGAGGCTCGTGGGGAGAAGGATACCGCTTCCCTAATCTTGCAGAGTCTTTTACGAATTTGTCTCTTGGAGGAATTAACATATTTCCCAATCCAAAACTCACCTCTGAGCGTGGATGGTATGCTGAAGTGGGAATCAAACAAGGATTCCGCATTGGGAAAGGCTGGCAAGGGTACATGGACCTCAGTGCCTTTGGAATGTATTATGATAACATGATCGAAATCAACTTCGGTCAATTTGGAGAAGGCGAGGTATTTGATCCAAGTGATCTTACAGGCTTTCTTCAATCCGTTGGATTCTCCTTCCAAAATGTTGGGGAAACCCGCATTATTGGTTCTGAGTTTACCATCGTAGGTCAAGGTAAACTCGCAAAGAATGTTCCTATGCAGATCTTATTTGGGTATACCTACACCGATCCAAAGTCCCTGAACTGGGATGAAGAAATCACCTTATATAATACCCAGGGCCAAGTGGTCAATTCTCAAATTGATATCAATCAAGAAAATTCAAACAATCGCTCAACAGTTACCTATGCCGAAACAAGTTCTTCAAGCGAAAACGTGTTAAAGTATCGCAATAAGCACATTCTTGCACTTGATTGGCAGATCGGATATAAGCGTTTTGATTTTGGACTAAGCGTTCAGCACCGATCCTTTATGGAAAATATCGACTATCCTTTTGTAGGCGATTTGTTTGTAGGAACAGAAGCATCCTTGTTTAACGGAGGACAACCGTTTGGCGGTATCCGTGACTTTAGAAGCCAGAACTTTGGCATAGGCAATACCGTAATCGATACGCGGATGATCTATGCATTCAGCGATTTTGCCAAAGTATCATTCCTTGTGAAAAACGTCATGAATAAAACCTATGTAAATCGTCCAGGCCTTCCAGAAGATCCATTGAACTTCACCTTTAGATTTTCATATACGTTTAAATGATAACACAATCTTCCAACACCTTATGCATAGAGAAATTCTAAGCCTTTTTGTTTGCCTAAGTATTGTCTTTGTTGGATTTGGACAAAACGGGAGTGTTAGTGGAACGGTTTCAGATGCTCAGGGCGTAAGCCTCATTCAAGCGTCGCTCAAGCTAATTAGCGACCAAGACACCTTAACCGCCATTACTGATTTAGATGGGCGCTACCACTTTAATGCACCTGTGGGGCAATACACCCTATCGGTGAGCTACTTAGGCATGGAGAGCGAACAACGCTCTTTCCGCCTGAACATGAATGAGAATAAGTTGATTGATTTCACTTTATCCTCGTCCTCTACTATGATCGAGCTTACGGTAGTGACAGGGACAACAAAAGACGAAGAATATGGAGAACAAACCGTATCAATTGACATTCTTCCCTCCTCTTTAGTAGAAAATACTGTTGCTCGAGCAGGTGAAGCCCTTAATCGCATTCCTGGATACCAGCAAATAGGAAATAGCCCAAGTATTCGCGGAGGGAGTGGGTGGTCAGGTGGGGCAAGTTCAAGAACCTTATTCTTGATTGATGGCATTCCTCAGTTAAGTCCTGAAAACGGGGCCATTTATTTTGAGACCTTGCCACTGGAAAATATTGATCAAGTAGAAGTTATCAAAGGAGCAACCTCATCCCTTTATGGCTCTTCAGCATTAAATGGTATCATTAACTTTCGAACGGCTTGGCCTACCTCTGACAAACCCTACCGCAGAGTGACTACTTCACTCGGTGTATATCAGCGTTTTGATACCAATCTGATTCAATCAAAAAATGACCCGGATCGCCGCATGCAAAACATGTATGATGCTTGGGATTATAAAGAGCACGTACCCATCTATTTTAATCAGACCTACGAACACCGTGAGCGTTTTAAAAAGATTGATTTTGTTCTGGGAGCATTTTATCGACATGATGGGGGCTTCCGAAAAAACAATGAATACGATCGCTTTCGAATTAATGGTAAAATCAGACATCTTCACAAATCAGATGAAGGTATCTTAAAGTCCGTATCAGGACTAGCTTGGAACTTCGCCTATGAAGAAGGGGGGCAATTCTTTTTTTGGAGCGGTCTTGATAGTATGGCTCTTGTGCCCTCTGATCCAAAGTCCCCGTACATCCTCGATGCAAGAACTGATTACATTCAACGTAGAATGAGTCTTGCACCCTTTGCAACATTCTACACCGCCAATAATGGGGAACATATACTTCAGAGTAAGTACTACAACAACATGAGTACCAATTTTGGGGCAGAACAGGTAATGACGCATCACATTTTTGGGGAATACCAATACAAGTGGTCCAATAAAAACACAGGATATAGCTTCGTTGGAGGGCTATCTACTTACTACACTAACGGTCGTGGCCTATCCTATGGAGATAAAACCTATGATGCCTTTAATGTATCAGGATATATTCAAGCGGATAAGGTGTTTTGGTCAACACTCACCTTGTCCATGGGAACAAGGCTTGAATACAACAAAATTGACTCAATCACCCCTAACAATCAACTACCCTTCATCTCCCGCATGAGTGATGGTATAATAGAACTCCCAGTTAAACCCCTTTTCAGATTGGGATTAAACTACAAAATCTCTCAAGGATCATGGTTTAGGGCATCCTGGGGGCAAGGGTTTCGCGTACCAACCATCAATGAGTATTTCATCGATTTAACACGTGGCTTGCAAGTGTTGCCAAACCCCAACATTGTCCCAGAGGATGGTTGGACGTCAGAGATTGGTTTTAAGCAGGGTTTCCAAATAGACCGGTGGCAAGGATTCCTCGATATTGCAGGATTCTACACGAAGTATATCAATGTTATAGACTTTAATACTGTTTTTGATCCCGGTGGGTCACCCTATGTACGCGCAGAAAACTTAGATGATGCAAGAATCTATGGAATGGAATTAAGTATTATGGGCCGAGGCTCAATCTTTAACCTGCCCCTTCAGCTTCTTTCAGGTTATACCTACATGCAACCTGAACTTTTAAATCCAAGTAATCTGCGCCTTCAAACATTTGGAGAAGATGGTAAACTCCTCAACTTTCGCAACAAACACGCCTTCAAATCTGACGCGGAAATGAGTTTTGGGCGCTATAGTATTGGTCTTACAGCCATTTACAATAGTTTTATGATTATGGTTCCTGAGGCGCAGGTATTAATCCCTGGGGTTGAAGAATACCGGGAAAATAATACCGACGGTGAGTGGGTTGTAGATTGCCGGTTCATTGTACAACTCAATGAGTCATCAAGACTAACAGGCGTGGTAAAGAATCTCTTCAACAATGAGTACACCACTAGGCCAGCTGCATTAGAAGCTCCGCGAAACTATGCCCTTCAGTTTCAATATGAGTTTTAGCCATGCGAAAACTAGAGCAACTTGCCCTTTCCATCCAACATTACTTTCAAAGTAAGGGTAAGTACAGGCTGCATTCTGATCTAGCCTACCGCCTGTACACCGAAGTACACAACGAGCAAAAGGCAGTTTTTTCAGATCATTGGAATTCACCTTGGTCAAAGAACCTTTCTTCGTATAATAAAACAGACTTTGGAACGGGTCAAGACCAGCGACTTATTGATGTAGCTAAGCATAAAAAAGCCGCATCAACTAAACTCGAAGTTCAGAGACTTCACAATCTTGTATCCTTTTGCAAGGCGAGTAATGTTTTAGAGCTTGGGGGACATTTTGGCCGAGGGACCTTTGCAATGGGGAGTGCATTAAACCAAGAGGGAACAAACATTACCTCCATCGAAGGGTGTCCTAAGACAATTGAGGTTGCCAAGGTTTATCTCAACGAAGGAAGACTTCGTAATTACACCATTTTAGAAGGCGCATTTACTAGCGTATTAAAAAACCTTATTAAAACGAACAAAACCTACGATTTGATTTACATCGATGGCCATCATACAGCCGAGGCGTTACTCGATTTAATACCGATATGCCATAGTTTACTTAACGAGAAGGGAGTGATTGCCATAGATGATATATTTTGGAACTATGCGGTTCACAAAGCTTGGAGGAAATCTATACAGCGCACTAAACCGTGGGCATCTTTTGAGTTCCTTAACTTTGGCTACATGTTTTTTGATACGAAAGGCTTAAACCAACAATTTTTTAAACTATGGTGAGATCGGTGTTTTTTTCAATAATATTCTTCTTCTTGAGTTTTTGTCCTCTGCTTTATGGACAGATCACTCTGGATATGCCTAGCAGCTTCACCCATTTGCAAGCACGCAATGGACACAAGGCTTTAATATATGAGGATAGCACCCAAGGCCTATCCATCGAATTTAGGTATGGCTTCCCTAAAAAATTCAAGGATTACGCTGTACTTAAACTCTCTCAAGCCATTCAAGCCACCATTGATAGCAATTGGGCCGATACACCGCCATCAATCGAAGTAAAATTCGGAGAAATTTCCATTCACTATGACATTAGGGAAGAACAAATTGGCAACATAATTTATGCCTTTAATCTTTATCAATACCCTAACTACGATAGTATACGAGCATTACAAGACTTTTACTCTTTTCCTGCATCTCCTGATGGGACCATAACTGAAGTTGACTCAACCTATACCTTTCCCTTCTCAGAAAAAAGCAATGTACACTCAAAGTTGTTTCGATCAGTTTTTATTCAAACTCCTTCTTTAGAATCCACCCTGTCAAGCATCGTAGAGGCCCTCGAGTTGTTACCTGAAGTTTCCCCAATAAAGAATCGTAGTTATGCTAAGGATGGACAATTGGAATTTAATACCATGGAAGTCTATCCATCAACGCAAGATTCCATCACATTTTGCTACGCAGGTCCGCACAGCAATAATGTCACAAAATATCATGCAGCCCTTCTTGTACTTCAGGAATACTTAAATCAACAACCTAATGATTCATTAGGGCAATTGAGTATTTCCTACATCGGGGGACAGTCCTATCTTAAGTTTACTTACTATGTTGTGGAAGACAGTGTCTTGGATTCTCTCATCAATCATAAAGTCGAGCAATCCATATTCTCCGCAGAAATAGAACCCTATACATGGGACTCGGTACTTATTGATTCTATCAAAAACTACATTTTAAATGATTTGGAATCTCAATCCAAGGCAAGACTCAAAGAGCAACTAGCATTTTTTGATAATGAGTGGGCTATTTACCTGCCTGCAGAGTTGCGGCAAGTGAATCAAGGGAGTGTACAACGTATGATTGATATTTTTGTCAATAACATGCCGTTTTATATTCGGCATTGCAGCACAAAATCGACAGAAAATAAATGGATAAACCAAAATGTTTTTGAGTCGATAGTTGAACCTACAGTCAACTTGTACGATACCGTTGAACACCACGAAGTATTTTATGACATCAATAGCTTCTTAAAAATCAATCCTTTATACAATGTTTCGATGGTTTTAGAGATAGGAAACAAAGAAATCAAGTGGGTAAAGGATACAGCCGCAGTGAACTATCTTTTAAACTACCCATACAATTTAGCCGCAGCTAATCAGCTCAAACGTATTCGGCGCAAATACCTCCCAATGGGTGTTGCACGAGGGTTGACCTACTTCCAATACTTTACCAATACATTGAATCTAGACCAAGGTAGGGTTCGGTTTAATGTAGTTCGTTTAGAAAAAGGATATGATCGTCCGTCACTTCGATTTAACCTTAGCCAATCTTTCTGAGCTTGACGCAAAAAAAGCTAAATGCTATTTTATCTGAATACCAAGGACTAGGATACCGAAGATGACTGCCATCGTGATGAGAGATACAGTGGTGGTCGAAGGGTTTATAAAGGCATAGTCCTTATTTTTTATTCCACTTCGATTCAGCCCAGATAGCAAAAAGAAACTTAGAAAAATGCCCGAACTAGTGATGACCCTAAACATTTCAAAAGCAATCAAATCGTCTACGGAATAATTAGGAAGTAGATAAAGTAACCCTACGATAATTCCATGTGCCACCATGCCAGGTATGACTACAGCCTTTGCAAGCAAATTGAATCTTCCTGCCCAAAAAACGAGATCTTGTGGAAACTCAGTAGTTCCTAAAAATTGACGGAGAGCAGTCATCGGGATAATAATTATAAATGGTATTCCAGTCAGAGCAATAACATAGGCGATAGATTCTATAGGGCCTCCCTGGAAGTACCATAAGTAAACATTTTGCAAAGGTGCTACATGAGTAGAATTCTTTATAAATGGAGCTGCGAAAATATCTGCAAGACCATATACCATCGACCATATAAAAATCCAAGAGTATATCGTCTCATAAATCCGACTACCGTCTTGCACCTCAACTACATTCGAAGGAGTGAAGACCTTTGCCGAAATTCCCAAGAGAAACATTGCTATTGTGCTCCCTCCATATACCGCTAAAATTCTTTTTTTCGACCACGCCCTAGGATCTAGGGATGGCTCGAACCATGTAGTCTGGAAATATAGCTCCAAAGGCCTATAATCCATTATGTATAGAATCACAAATTGCACAAAGTGATAGGCAATGTGCACCGCGAAAAGCGTTGTTAAGGATAACAGTAAAGATTTAATGAAGTGCGACCTCATAGTTTAAAAATGTACCCGGAGCGGGAATCGAACCCGCACTCCCGAAGGAACTGGATTTTGAATCCAGCGCGTCTACCAGTTCCGCCATCCGGGCAGTAAATTAAATGTACTACATTCTGTACTTTTAAGCACTTTATCGGAACAACCAACGGAATACGTCCATTCCATTCGCATAAAGCATCAAGAACAAGAGCAACAACATTCCTATGGTCTGGGCATATTGCAAGAATTTTTCTGGCGGTGGTCTTCTAGTAATCATCTCATAAATGGTAAACAGCGCATGGCCTCCATCAAGTGCCGGAATCGGCAATAAGTTCATAAAGGCCAAGATGATTGAAATGAAGGCGGTCTTAGACCAAAATGAAGCCCATGAAAATCCTCCACTGTAGAACGAGGCAATCGTACCAAATCCACCAATATGCTTGTACCCCTTGATATCACTATCAAATATCAACTTGAACTGTCCAATGTAAGCCGCCAAGGTATTCCATGTTTTGCGAGGACCCTCAATTAAGGCCTCGCCAAAACTAATCTCTTCATGTACATATGGTATTTTGGGAGCGAAACCCAACAAACCTGATTCATCAAATACGGGATAAACTGTTAGCGTATCCGTACCATTTCTTAACATACGTAAGACCATGGTATCACCTGGACTGTATGACCCACCCCTAACAATTTGTGTGACTTCTTGGAAAAACTTAACCTCTACAGTATCCACTGCAAGAATCTTATCACCAACTTGACCACCTGATTGTTTCAGTGGTCCATCCATTAACTCATAAATTACAGGTGATAAGGCGGGTTCTAGAATTATTGGCTTAGCCTCCTGATTATCAAATAAGTCAATATAAAATTGCTTGGTTACTGACAACACCACGAGCTCTCCATTTCTATCTACCTCAATCTTATCAATGACATCCTCAAACAAAAGAGCACGTACTTGCATTGCGTCCTCAACCTCATTATCACCAACTTTAGTAACAATATCTCCATTTTGTAGCCCCAAAGTTTCACCGAACTCATCTACATAATAACCGTTTTCCAGTGCAGAATTAGGTAGAGTATCTTTCCCATATACCCAGGATAAACATGTGTAGATAATAACGGCTAGCAAAAGGTTGACAATGATACCCCCTAATAGAATGATTAAACGCTGCCACGCAGGTTTTGAGCGAAACTCATCAGGTTTTGCGGGTTGCTTTAACTCCTCTTCATCCATGGATTCATCCATAATACCCGCCATTTGCACGTAGCCTCCGAAGGGAAACCAGCCTATGCCATACTCTGTATCTCCAACCTTCTTTTTAAACAAGGAAAAGTTTGCCAGATTAGGAAAGGGGAAAAGGAAATCAAAAAACAGATAAAACTTCTTCACTCGCACACCGAACATTCTCGCTGCGATGAAATGCCCAAATTCATGAAGGATAATCAATAAGGAGAGAGAAGCAAAAAATTGTAATACAGTAGATAGCATAAGAATAGTGGCAGACGAAAATACAACGTATAGCGCTTTACTTCATTTTTTTTAACAAGAAGTTGACCCAATCACGATCATTGGCAAGGCGTTTGACTTTAGATTGGCCGCCCCACTGACCCGATGCGCGCATAGCCTTTTCAAATCCTTGTGAGGGAACTCTGGTAATCTTAGCACAAGCGAGCATCTCTCCCACTCGCAAGTCATCATAATAGGTATTCTGTTTGCGCAAATGCTCATCTAAAAAATCAGACAGCTTATCCAATTTACTAGAAGATACCTCGTTTTCAAACTCAATAAACCATTCGTGATAGGGTTTACCTTCCGAGGGATTGACTTCAGGCGCTACGGTAAACTCTCGCACGGATAAAGAAAGGGCTTCCTTAGCTGCTTGCATAGCGCGCTCTACCTCCTCACCGATTACATGTTCGCCAAATGCAGAGATGTAATGCTTAACCCTACCCGTCACTTCTAAACGATAGGGCGCCTTACTCACAAAGCGTATGGTATCTCCAAGACTGTAAGACCATAAGCCAGCATTACTTGTTAAAACCATGGCATAGTTTACGCCCAGCTCCACTTCATCAATAAAAAGCTTTTTCGCAGAGGACTTTCCCCAATCATTTAACGCTACAAACTGGAAGACTATGTTAGCTTCTAAGTTTAACAGCAAACCCTCGTGTTTTGTCTTATCCTGAAAGGCAATAAAACCTTCACTGGCAGGGTAGGTCTCCATGCCTTGAATCTCAGTACCAATTAGCAAGTCAATCGAGGCCTTATAAGGAGCATACTGCACTCCACCATAGGCAAAGACGCTTAGGTTCGGGAATAATTCGAGCAGATTATTCTTCTTTGTAAGCAATAGTAAGCGTTCAAAATAATTTACACACCAGGGAGGAATTCCGCTGATTAAACGCATATCCCTTTGACTTGTATCCATTGCGATTTGTTCAACCTTGGCTTCCCAATCTTCTATGCAGTTTACTTCATAAGATGGTTGACGATTTCGTTGCAACCAGGAAGGCACATGGTGATAGACGATGCCACTCAGACGACCCACCGCAATATTGTTCTCGTAGACTAGCTCAGGGCTACCTTGTAGGAAAATCATGTCTCCATCAAAGAAGTCAGCAGATAATCCATCAGCAATCAAACAAAAAAGTGCATTTCGAGCGGCTCGAATATGATCGGGCATACTTTCTTTAGTCAGTGGGATGTATTTGGCTCCTGAAGTCGTCCCCGAGGTCTTTGCCCAGTATTTCGGAAGCCCACCCCATAAAACATCCCTTTCCCCTTCACGGATTCGATCTATATAGGGACGGATATCCTCATAATCCACTATTGGAAGCTTCTGACTTATGGTATCAGCATCATCATCACTTGAAATCTTTAGGTCCTTTAAGTAATGAATATGCTGACTTTGCCGAACTAGGCTCTTTAACAACTTGCGTTGGCGATCGCCCGCATCACAATGTGCTCTGTATACATTGCGTGCGACTAGAGGTGCAATTGAACGAACAAGGATGGATTTTAGTCCCATTTTACGAAGGTAGACTTTGGAAACGATTGATTTCAAATACATTTGCACTATGCTGAAAAAAAATCCATTCATCTTTTTCTTCATGGCAGCCATGCTTGTTCTTTCTTGCAAGCCAAGCCCTGAATTAGAAAATGATGAAAGGACCGACCATGCACCAAGCGATACTTCGCGAAGTGATGACAGCACGATTAGAGATCTAGAACTTAAGATTACCGAATCCCAAGACCCACTAGATCTTGAAACAAAGTACTTTCTGATACTCGAATTGATTGCTGAGCGTCCAAGTTTACATGCAGAAGATTTTTACAGCCTCTTAGGCCTAACATTAGCACGAGATTATACAGGAGTCAATCAATTACCCAATGAATTAATTCTTGATGCTGCCCGGCATTTTGAAAAAGGATTACGGGAGAATCCATCTTCCGACTCTCTGCATTTGATTATGGCACAGTACCTTTTTGGACTTATGACCCTCAGCACTGAGATTTCCACTCCCTATGGCGATGTACAAACCATAAGTGATCGGGGCATGGAAAGCATTAATAACGCCCTTTCATACGGAGCCGACCCCGCAGAGTGTTATTACCTAAAGGGTAAGATGTATCGTTATCAAAATAACTTTTTAGATGCCATGGAGGCCTTTCGCGAAAGTGTAAATAGTGATCCATCATTTATCATTGCTTACGAGGCTGGATTTAATGTGAGCATGGAACTTGGCTATCCAGAACAAGCTAAAAGTTGGTTAGCAGAAGGCATTGAGCGCAATCCATCAAGTTATGAACTCTCTAGTATTCTAGCGCACCACTATGCAAAAGAAGAAGACTTTTCTGAGGCAATCTATATCATGTCAATCTACTTTGGCAAGGCAGCCTCTATTCCCAAAGAAGCTTTTTTCGACTATGGTTATTTCTTTGAAAACGATAATCAGCATGTAAAGGCTATTGAACAGTTTAAACAAGCGATTGCCCTAGATTCAACTTTTTTAGATGTGTATTACCGATTAGGAGCGATTTACACGGAGTCTAGTCAATGGAATGATGCTTATGAAACTTTTTCAGAACTCCTAAAGCGCTTACCTTTGAACCATTCATACCGAGAGGAGATACGTAAGACCCTCGAAACTATAGAAAGAGAGCTATGATAAAACTTACCATGCCCGATGGATCAATCCGGGAAGTAGTGTCGGGAATAACAGCCTACGAGGTAGCTAAGTCCATTAGCCATGGTCTAGCTAAAAAAGTACTTTCTGCTGAAATCAATGGCGAAGTATGGGACTTAACGCGGCCAATAACCATGGACTCATCCTTTAAACTGCTCACCTGGGATGATGATGGTGGAGCCTCCACGTTTTGGCATTCTTCAGCTCACTTGCTTGCAGAGGCGCTTGAAAACCTCTATCCCGGAGTGAAGTTCGGCATTGGACCATCCATTGATAATGGTTTTTACTATGACGTGGATTTAGGGGATTATCAATTGTCTCCCGAAGACTTACCTAGAATCGAAAAGGAGATGCTATCCCTGGCAAGTCAGAAAAATACCTACGAGCGGAAAGAGGTGAGTAAAAAAGAGGCATTAGCGTACTTCGAAGAAAAGGGAGATGAATACAAAGTTGAACTTCTTCAAGATCTCCAAGATGGAGATATAACTTTTTATAGTCAAGGAAACTTTACAGACTTATGCAAAGGGCCACACATTGCTGATACCGGCAAAATCAAGGCGATTAAGCTTCTCAATATTGCAGGAGCCTATTGGCGGGGCGATGAGAGCCGCAAACAACTCACAAGAATTTATGGCGTTTCTTTTCCAAAGAAGGAAGCCCTAATTGACCATCTGGAGCGACTAGAAGAAGCGAAAAAGCGAGATCATCGTAAACTGGGTGCTGAATTAGGATTATTTATGTTTTCAGAGCGCGTGGGTGCAGGTCTTCCGATTTGGTTGCCGAAAGGTGCCGCACTCAGAAGGCGATTAGAAGATTTTCTACGGGAAGAGCAAGAGAGAAGAGGCTACCAAGCTGTTCGCACCCCTCATATTGGAAAAAAAGAACTTTATGAAACCTCTGGTCACTACGCAAAGTATGGGGAGGATAGCTTTCAGCCCATACATACTCCTAAAACCAATGAAGAGTTTCTGTTAAAACCGATGAACTGTCCTCATCACTGCGAAGTATACGCCCATATGCCCCATTCGTACAGAGACCTTCCTGTTCGATTTGCTGAATTTGGAACAGTCTATCGATATGAACAGTCTGGTGAACTCCACGGCTTAACCCGCGTAAGATGCTTCACTCAAGATGATGCCCATATATTCTGTACAGCTGACCAACTAAAAGGAGAATTTTTAGAGGTGCTTGATTTGACGCTCTTTGTCTTCCGTGCCCTAGGCTTTGAAGACTTTACGGCTCAAATATCTCTTCGAGACCCTGATAATCCAGACAAGTATATCGGCTCAGAAAAAAATTGGGTAGCGGCTGAATCCGCCATAATTGAGGCAACAAAGGAAGCCGGGATTCAAACCATTACAGAGTATGGAGAGGCCGCATTCTACGGACCAAAACTTGATTTTATGGTTAAGGACGCCCTAGGCCGGAGCTGGCAATTAGGTACTATCCAGGTCGACTACAATTTACCCGAACGCTTTGACCTGACCTATATTGGAGAAGATAACGTTAAGCATCGACCGATTATGATTCATAGAGCACCCTTTGGATCCTTTGAACGATTTATCGGAGTCCTCACGGAACATTGCGCTGGGAAATTCCCTCTTTGGTTGACGCCGACACAGATTATCCTCTTACCCATAAGCAATGTCTTTAATGACTATGCCAACGATGTACAAAAAGCCTTGGCGAAAGAGGGAATTCGTGTAGTAATAGATGAACGCCACGAGAAGATTGGCCGTAAAATCCGTGATGCCGAGGTAAACAAAATACCCTACATGGCTATACTCGGCGAACGAGAAATGGAAGAAAATACTGTTGCAATCCGTCAGCAGGGAAAGGGCAACATCGGTACGTTTTCAATTGAAGATTGGACTAAATCCATGAAAAAGTTTGCAGCAATCTCTCAAGATTAACCATATTTACATCAAACTAAAACTAATTTGCAACACAGACGACGTCAACGAGGTAGAAGAGTAGTTCGAGAAAATCCTCACCGTATTAATGATTTCATAAGCGTTTCAGAAGTTCGCCTTGTAGGTGATAATGTAGAAATGGGAGTGTATTCCACCGACAAAGCAAAAGACCTTGCTCGTGAGCTCGAGCTAGACCTTGTAGAAATTTCTCCTAATGCAGAACCACCGGTCTGCAAAATCATGGATTACCGTAAATTCCTTTTCGAGAAGAAAAAGAAAGAAAAAGAAATCAAATCCAAGACTCAAAAAACCGTCATTAAGGAGATCCGTTTCGGACCTAATACGGATGATCACGACTTTGAGTTTAAAGCAAAACACGGAGAAAAGTTCTTAAAAGAAGGATCAAAAGTTAGAGCCTTTGTTTTCTTCAGAGGAAGAAGTATCGTATTTAAAGATCGAGGCGAGCTTCTCCTACTCAAACTTGCACAACGTCTGGAAGAATTTGGAGCAGTTGAACAACTGCCAAAGCTCGAAGGAAAAAAGATGGCCATTGTCATCGCACCAAAGAAAAAAGGTAAATAGGTTTTTTCAGCTTGTCGTTTACAAGTCTTTTCTTAAATTTGCAGTCCCAAAAATGACAGGCTATGCCTAAAATGAAGACAAAATCAAGCGCTAAAAAGCGCTTTAAGCTTACTGGAAGTGGTAAAATCAAGAGACGAAAAGCCTACTTGCGTCACCTTGCTAACGCCAAAACAAAAAAGCAGAAGAAAAATTTATCAAAGTCCGATATCATCTTCAAAGGAGATGAACCGCGTGTAAAGCGGATGCTAGGCTTGAAATAAGTTAGAGAAACTTGCCCTAATAATTAATAAAGAGAAACTATGCCACGCGCTACAAACCACCCCGCCACTAAGGCTCGAAAGAAAAAGGTTTACAAACTAGCCAAAGGATACTTCGGTCGTCGTAAGAATGTTTGGACTGTTACTAAAAATGCAGTGGATAAAGGATTACAGTATGCATACACTCACCGAAGACTCAAGAAGAGAGAGTTCCGTGCACTTTGGATTCAAAGAATTAATGCAGGTGTTCGCGAGCACGGCATGACATACAGTACGTTTATCCACGCATTAGATCAGGCTAACATTAACCTTAACCGTAAGGTTTTAGCAGACTTAGCAATGAATGATCCAGCTTCTTTCAAAGAAATAGTTAACTTTTTAAAGAAAGACTAAGAAAAGGTTAAGAATTATCGATACCTTTATATTAGGTTGTTGGTTATGTTTAAGGGTGGACGCTAAGTCCGCCCTTTTTTTGTGCCTTTCCCCTTCCTCTCGTCTGAAAACAAGGCTATCATTCATTCCATAAGAACAATCGATTTATTACTCGAACTTTTGTACGCATCATAACGAGATTCCAATTCTGCCAAATATTCTTTGAAAAAAAGCGGATCACTAAGTAGAACTTGACTATATTTGCATTCCGTTTGAAAAAGCGGTAAACAATGAAAAACTACGAGACTACATTTATCATTACTCCCGTGCTCTCTGAAAAGGAGGTCCAGGAGACTGTCAACACTTACAAGAAATTCATCGAATCAAATGGTGGAAAAATCATTAGCGAAGAAGCCTGGGGCTTAAAGCAATTGGCATATGCCATTGAGAAAAAAACCACAGGCGTCTACCACCACTTTGAATTCCAGTCGAACGGGGATCTCATCGATACATTAGAATTAGCATTTCGAAGAGATGAGAATATCCTACGTTTTTTAACCATTGCGCTTGACCGTTATGGCGTGGAGTACAATGAAAAGAAAAGAAATAAGCAGTCTACTCCAGAGGTAGTTTCTGAAGAACAAGAGAATTAGAATTATGGCAACGAATAAAAATGTCCGTTTTCTCCGCACCGTAAACATCGGTAAAGCTGAAAAGAAATATTGTCGTTTTAAAAAGTACAATATCAGGTTTGTGGATTACAAAAATCCTGATTTTCTTATGAGCTTCATTAACGAACAAGGTAAGTTACTTCCCCGACGTATAACGGGTAACAGCCTAAAATATCAGCGCAAAGTTGCCCAAGCCGTTAAAAGAGCACGACACCTAGCGCTCCTTCCATATCAAACAGACCTTTTGAAATAATTGACCATGGAGATTATCTTAAAAAAAGATGTTAAAGGATTAGGTATAGCAGAAGACCTGGTATCTGTAAAACCCGGATTTGCAAGAAACTTCCTTATCCCTCAAGGAATCGCTGAAGCTGCAACAACTGAAGCAAAAGCTGCATGGGAATCACGCAGAGAAGAAAGAGAAGCTAAGCGTGCGGCACTTATTGAAGAATTCAAAAAGTCAGCTGCTGTTCTTGATTCTGCTAAGCTATCTATTGGCGCTAAAGTCGGAACTACAGACAAGATATTCGGTAGTATTTCAACCCATCAATTAGCCCAAACGATCCAAGATCAGTTTAGCATTACAGTGGACAGACGAGATATTATCCTTCCTGCAGGTGAAATCAAGACCTTAGGAACTTACAAAGCAATCATTCGTTTGTTCGAAGATATTCAAGCCGAAATGGAGCTTGAAGTAGTTGCCGAGTAGCTAGCGAAACGAGACACCCTCCCCTACTCCTCCAATCTTTTTATAGTCTACTCCGTCCGAAGAGCCACAATAGGATCGAGCCTAGCTGCTCTAATGCCGGGTAAAATGCCTGCACTTATTCCTGTAAAAAAGGTGACTACAAAGGATACTCCTATCCACTGAATAGGTACAATAAATGGTCCATCCAGATAATCAGCGACGAAATAACCCGTAGTTAGACCTATTACAACACCTAGAAAAGTACCCAATAGGCATAGGGTTACAGATTCATACAAAAACTGCCACGCAATAGAAGATCTTCGAGCACCTAAAGACTTTTTTAGGCCAATTTCTCGTTGACGTTCCCCAACAGCAACAAGCAACATATTCATAAGCGCTATGGCTGATGCGAGAATGGTTAATAGCCCGATGACTAGTGCAGCACCCGATAGACTAAGAACCAGCGTGTTAAGCTCCGAATAGAGCTTTTCGCTGCGAATCACTCGGAAGTCATTCGGCATGGCCGCCTCAATGCCTCGTATTTGACGAAATACACCGATGATCTCTTCTTCTATCCGAGTTGGGCTAATCTTATCAGGAACATTAACTACTATATCATAACTTCTATCCCCCGAGTATTGTTGGTCTAAATAGGATGCTGGTAATACCACAAATCGATCATCAGAGTTTTGGCTATTACCTCGCGGAGCACATATACCTATGGCATTGACCGATAAGTTATCAATTACAATATTCCCCTTAGTAAGCTCATCCTTTCCGATACCTAATTCATCAGCTGTTTCACTGCCGAGAATAACAGAGGGGATGCCATTCATGCACTCCGCCTCTGAAAAGTTTCGGCCACAGGCCAACGAATAACCGTTATTGGCGATGTAGTGGACGTTACCCCCAATTAAACTGATGTTTGGGTTTGTTGAACGAGATGAGAATGTTACCTGTGCATGGGGAGTAAACAGTCGGTGATAAGAAGTAATAAAACCTAATTCCAAAAAATGCTGAGTACATCTGCGTGCTTGATCTAGAGTGATGGGTGGGGCATCACTTTTGCCCGCTTTTTGTATAATATTATCATCGACTTTTATAGAATTCGCACCAAGATCAACAAACTGGCTCATAAGGTTGGATTCTATGCTAACAATAGCAGACTGCATTGCAATAAGGCCCGCAACTCCAATGGAGATTATAAGAATTGTAAGGATCGTTCTGAAACCAGAGTTTCGAATAACAACAAGGGCACTCAAAAGATTATGACCGCGCATAGGTCACAAAGTACGTTTTAACTGTAAAATAAAAAGTATGCATCCAATGACAATACCTAATAACATAGAGCACAATATTTTACGTAAATTTGAACATGAACCAAATCACTTATTACTCCAGTGGCGTCATACATTGAGTACATTAAAGAAATCAAAAAAAGAGAGGGTTTAGAGTTAAGTCCTAAGCCAATAGATGATGGTTCTCTCGTCAATGAAATTATTTCGCAGATATTAGATTTAGATAACGAGCATAGAGATAAATCTCTTAAATTTTTAATCTACAATGTCCTGCCTGGCACGACAAGTGCAGCTTACGTAAAGGCAAAATTTTTAAAAAAAATTATTCTTGGCGATTTAGTAGTTCCAGAAATAGACGCCACCTATGCTTTTGAACAGCTCTCGCATATGAAAGGAGGCCCATCCGTAGAGGTCTTAATAGATTTAATGCTGGGAAAAAGTTCACGTATAGCAAACCAAGCAGTCGAGGTTTTAAAAACCCAAGTTTTTCTGTATGAAAGCGATATGGACCGATTAGAAGAAGCGTATAATCGGGGTTCAGAAATCGCTAAAAATTTAATAGAGAGCTACGCCAACGCTGAGTTTTTTACTAAACTTCCTGATATAGAGGAAAAAATTGAAGTTGTCACTTTTGTGGCGGGTATCGGAGACATATCCACTGATTTATTATCTCCTGGAAGTGACGCACACTCTAGATCAGATAGGGAATTACACGGCCAAAGCATGTTCGAACATAATAAAGAGCAACAAAAGGAGCTTTTGGAACTGCAAAAGGAACATCCTCAAAAAAGGATTATGCTAATAGCAGAAAAAGGAACCATGGGTGTTGGATCTTCTAGAATGTCAGGAGTTAATAATGTAGCACTGTGGATAGGAAAACCTGCTAGTCAATTTGTACCATTTATAAATATTGCCCCAATTGTTGCTGGCACAAATGGTATATCCCCTATTTTTCTTACGACGGTAGGAGTTACAGGAGGTATAGGGCTCGACCTGAAGAATTGGAAAAAACAAAAAGATGACAATGGAAAAACAATTCTAGATGACGATGGTGAACCTTTATTGAAACAAGAATTTTCAGTGGATACCGGGACACTATTTACGATTAATACCA
Source organism: Saprospirales bacterium (assembly GCA_002708985.1). Classification (GTDB taxonomy): domain Bacteria; phylum Bacteroidota; class Bacteroidia; order Chitinophagales; family UBA8649; genus UBA8649. Next base: position 24,215 of record PAPS01000007.1, read on the forward strand.
AAGAAAAGAAGCTTTACCAAGGAGATAGAGTTATAAAAGATATATCAAATGCATTTACTCCTCAAAAGATGGAGTTCATGAGAGCTGGTGGTTCGTATGCTGTAGTATTTGGAAAAAAACTACAAGCCTTTGGGGCTAGAGTAATGGGTATTCCTCTTCCAAAGGTCTATGCACCCTCTAAAGAAGTTTCAATAAAAGGACAAGGGTTTACAGCTGTCGAAAAAATATTTAATAAAAATGCTGTTGGAACTTCAGGCAACCCCCTGCATGCGGGCTCCTACGTTAGAGTACAGGTAAATATCGTTGGTTCCCAAGATACCACAGGATTAATGACATCTCAGGAATTAGAGATGATGGCAGCTACCATTATATCTCCGGTGCTTGATGGAGGCTATCAATCCGGATGTCACACTGCCTCTGTATGGGATATCAAATCACAGGAAAACATTCCAAAACTCATGAATTTTATGAACGATTTTGGACTTATTACCGGCCGAGATCCAAAAGGAATATACCACGCCATGACTGATGTCATACACAAAGTACTCAACGATATTACTGTAGACGATTGGGACATAATCATAGGGGGAGATAGCCACACCCGTATGTCTAAGGGCGTAGCATTCGGAGCAGATTCCGGTACAGTGGCACTTGCATTGGCAACAGGAGAAGCTTCTATGCCAATACCTGAATCAGTAAAAGTATCCTTTAAAGGCAAGATGAAACATCACATGGATTTCAGAGATGTGGTGCATGCTACTCAAGCTCAGATGCTTAAAAAATTTGATGGAGAAAATATTTTCCAAGGACGAGTAATTGAGGTTCATATTGGCACCCTATTAGCGGACCAAGCATTTACATTTACAGATTGGACTGCCGAAATGAAAGCAAAAGCTTCCATATGTATTTCCCAATCCGATACTCTTGTTCAGTCCTTAACAATTGCCAAAGAACGGATTGAGACGATGATTTCAAAGGGAATGGATAACAAAAGAAGTGTACTGCAAAGTCTAGTTGATAAAGCAAATAATAGAATCCAAGAAATAGAATCAGGAATCAAAGGACCTTTAACACCAGATGAAAACGCTAAATACCATGCAGAATTTGTAGTCGATCTTGACGAGATTGTTGAGCCTATGATTGCTGACCCTGATGTAAACAATGAAGACGTATCAAAACGCTATACCCACGATACAATCAGAGAATTATCATTCTATAAAGGAAAAAAGCATGTAGATCTGGGTTTTGTTGGGTCTTGTATGGTCCATAAGGGAGATATAAAAATCGTATCGAAGATGCTCAGGAATCTTGAAAAATTAAGCGGTAAGGTGGAATTCAAAGCACCATTAGTCCTTACAGCCCCTACTTACAACATTATCGAGGAACTAAAAATCGAAGGAGATTGGGAAATTCTTCAAAAATATTCTGGTTTTGAGTTTGACGATACAAGCCCTAAGAATTCCGCTAGAACCGAATACGAAAACATATTATATCTCGAACGACCGGGGTGTAATCTATGTATGGGCAATCAGGAAAAGGCAGAAAAGGGAGATACTGTAATGGCTACTTCTACTCGGCTATTCCAGGGAAGGGTAGTTAAAGATTCTGATAGAAAAAAAGGTGAATCGCTGTTGGCCTCCACACCAGTGGTTGTTCTTTCAGCAATCCTTGGTAGGATACCTAGTCTCGATGAATACCTCGAGGCTGTCGATGGAATAGAATTAACTCAATTTGCTCCACCTCTAAAAAAAATGACTACCAAACCAGGTAATGGCCACTTATTGACTTACTAGACTAATCCTAATTACGCTCAATAATGGCTATATATTATAGCGATTTATAAGTGGAATAAGAGGTTAATACTATGAAAAATCAATTAAGCGAGCGTCACGGGAAAGTTAACAATACGACAAAGGTATGCCATATGAAAGGCGGTGGTTCAGTGGTGTTTAGAGATATTAACTATGGAGAAAGTTCGTCATGTGAATATTCCGCCATGGAAACCCTTCAAATTGATGTTCATGCGATAGTCGCCAAGTCGTTTGATAGGACACATGAAACCAATCTAAAGAAGAAAGGTATGTTGGCGCTGACCTTCGTCAATCCAGCAGATTTTGACTTGATTCAAGAAGACGATCGCGTAAGCATCCTAGGCCTTGCTGATTTCACCCCTGGACAACCGCTCATGCTAGAAGCATTGCACAGTGATAAAGGCAAAGATGTATTCCCTTTACATCACACCTACAGCAAGGCACAAATTAAGTGGTTTAAGGCAGGGAGCACACTGAACGAAATTAGAGCTAACCAATAAAGCCCCTAGAGCTTTTCTACATGGGTAAAGAAGTTGCCAAGTAAGGTATAGCCCACTTCGGTTAATATGGATTCAGGATGAAACTGAAGGCCCACTATGGGCTTCGAAGCATGAGCTAGTGCCATGACTTCTCCCTTTGAGGTTTTAGCAATAACTTCCAAAGGCTTGGAAACCTTATTAGCAACAAGAGCGTGGTAGCGCATTACATCAAAATACTTTGGAAGCCCTTGAAACATCCAGTGCTCCTTGCATTCAATTCTGCTCGTGTGACCGAAACATACTTGATCGGCTAATTGTATCGTGCCTTTGTAATAATAGTTAATCAGTTGATGACCGAAACATATTCCCAATATTGCTTTATCATTCACCCATGAATCAAGTTGTCGGGACAGATCGGGAAAGTGTTCAGGATTTCCTGGACCTGGGGACAACACCACGATATCTGCTTCCTCACTCACATCGTCAATTCTAGGATCATCATTGCGAAGAACAATAGTCTTTCGGCCAAATTGGTGAACTAAATCGACAAGATTGTAGGTGAAGGAATCATAGTTATCAATAACTAATACTAAAGAATTTTTACCCGCCATAAATGCTGTATTCCTTGGTCAGATCTTCAAGATAATCAATACTTTCCGGCATTACCCTCTCAAACAATGTATAGATCGGCTTGGACAATTTATTAAGATACTCCTGTGTCAAAGAATCCTCCGTAAAAGAAGGCGGAATAGCGCCTAACTTATTGACAACAACATAAAGGGAAGCTAAGCTAAGCGCACCAAATAGGGTAAAGACGAGTATGCCTAAGATTCGATTTCCAATACCTAGAGTAGCCACTCTGATCACTTTAGAAAGTAGATTGGGCAAAAAGCTGACCAAGCCGTAAAATACTAATATATCTAGGCCTAACACTAAAATGGAAGGAATTACATAGCTATCTATTCCCAAAGGTTGTATGACTTTATCCATTAATAATAAAACAATAGACGACGTCATGGTAAATGCTAAAAACAATGCGATACCAAAACCTACGGCGAATGCTAATCCCCTTTTAAATCCATAAAGAGCAAATAGGGCAAGGACACCTAAAACGATAAGATCTAGAATCACTGCAATTGAGATTTTACTTCCTGGGCAATGCGCTTACCCTCAGCACGACCTTCAGCGTGCTTGGTGACTTCTTTAATAACCCTTCCCATATCCTTCAAAGAATTAGCACCTTCAGAAGAAACAACCTTTGTGACAAGTTCCTTAAGTTCAACTTCGCCCATTGGTTCTGGCAAAAACTCTTTAATAACCTCAAGCTCACTTGCTTCTATTTCGAAAAGATCGTCGCGTCCTTGTTCTTTGTAAATTACCATAGAATCTACCCGTTGCTTTGCCAATTTATGCAACACTTTTAATTCTTCCGAAAGGGCTAAATCTCCGTCATTTTTATCCAATGCGGCGAGCTGAAGTGCCGATTTTATTCCTCGAAGAGCTGTTAATCGAGCCTTATCCTTCGCTTTCATAGCCTCCTTAAGCTTTACTTGTATTTGGGGTGATATTGACATGATACTATGGTATTAATCCGTTAGAAAAACTATTTCATGCTCAGCCTTCATATGAAAATGTTCCCGAGCAAATCGCTCTTTTTGCTCTAAACTGGAATTTAACTGCTCACGATCCTTTCGGACCTCTTCAATCTGCTCAGTGTACCACCGAAGTTCCTCTTTTGACTCAGCAACTTGCGCCCGGATCGCTCGCAGATTCATAAAACTGTAGCGATCAAAAAAGGTCATCCATACCACAAAAATGATTATAGAAAGTACATAGGGATTTAACAAGATGGCTAGAATTCGCTTACGCATACCGTAAAGTTATGAATTCGAAGTCTCCAAAGTGCATTAACTACGAACAGAAAGAATGTGTATTATCCTGTGACCAAATCAACTTAAAAGAATCGATTAGATGAACCATATACAGCTTCTGAGCCCAACTCTTCTTCAATGCGTAGCAGTTGATTGTACTTAGCAGTTCGATCACTGCGACTAGCCGAACCCGTCTTTATTTGGCCGGTATTCAGTGCAACTGCTAAATCAGCAATTGTAGTATCCTCTGTTTCGCCTGAACGATGACTCATTACTGAAGTCATGCCATTTCGATGAGCTAAGTCAACCGTCTCAATTGTTTCGGTAAGAGTTCCAATCTGATTCACTTTCACTAAGACAGAATTTGCACAATTCATATCGATGCCACGTTGCAGGCGCTTGGCGTTCGTAACAAACAAGTCATCGCCGACTAATTGAATTGAATCGCCCAGAGTTTCGTTTAGCTTTTTCCAACCAGACCAATCCTCTTCATCTAGACCATCTTCGATAGAAATGATTGGATATTTAGCACTCCAATCCTTCCAATAGGCTACCATTTCTTCACCTGTCATCGATTGACCTGTAGATTCGAAGGTATATAAGCCCGTCTCCTTGTTGTAGAATTCCGAGGATGCTGCATCAAGGGCTATCTTAATGTCCTCCCCTATCTTGTATCCTGCTCGTTCAACGGCCTTTAGCACTACTTCAATGGCCGCCTCATTAGAAGGTAGATTAGGAGCAAATCCTCCCTCATCGCCAACATTTGTTGAGAACCCCCCTTCGGATAATGTTTTTTTCAAATGATGAAAAATTTCTACGCCATAGCGCAATCCTTCGGAAAAAGAAGGCGCTCCGATAGGCATAATCATGAACTCTTGAATATCGATCGCATTGTCTGCATGACTCCCCCCATTGAGAATATTCATCATAGGAACCGGTATAATGTGACTGTACGATCCTCCGACATAGCGATAAAGAGGAAGATTGACCGCATCAGCCGCTGCCTTTGCACAAGCCAAGGACATTCCAAGAATTGCATTCGCACCCATCTTGGATTTGTTATCCGTTTCATCACAAGCAATCAATAGCTTATCAATAAGTTTTTGCTCGGTAACATCAACACCAATCAATGCTTCCGACAAGGTACTTTCAATATTGGCAAGTGCTTTTTGAACACCCTTACCCATCCACTGATCACCACCGTCTCGAAGTTCTACTGCTTCGAAAGCACCGGTTGAAGCCCCTGACGGGACCGCCGCTCTGCCGTAAAAGCCACCGTCAGTGATGACGTCTACCTCTACTGTAGGATTGCCCCGGCTATCTAAAATTTGTCGTGCGATAATGTTGGTTATAATGTTCATTATGATTGAATTAAATGGGCAAATTGATCAAACAAATACCTAGAATCGTGAGGACCAGGGTTGGACTCCGGGTGGTATTGCACCGCAAAAGCAGGGGCATTTTTCAGTCGTATCCCTTCTACCGTATCATCATTAAGGTTAACATGGCTTTCCAAGACTCCCGACGCTTCTGTAATACTCAATCTATCGACAGCAAAGCCGTGATTTTGGGAAGTAATTTCTGAAAGATTCGTTTCTAAGTTTTTAACCGGATGATTAAGCCCTCTGTGACCAAAGTGCATCTTGTAGGTAGTCAGCCCTTGAGACAAAGCTAAAATCTGCATTCCTAGACAGATGCCAAACAAAGGCTTACCTGTTTGGATCATAGCTTGGCATGTCTTGATGGCGTAGTCTGTGGCCGACGGGTCACCTGGGCCATTGGAAATAAAGAAGCCTTTGAAATCATTGACATCGATTGTATCTAAGGAGGTATGCGCTGGGAAAACAGTACCATAAAATCCTCTCGTACTTAAGCAATCTAGAATACTTTTTTTAATTCCTAGATCGAGTACCGCTATACGGTGACCTCCTTCCGCTTCTGATCCAAAGGCATAGGGCGAATCAGTAGACACTTTGGAAGCGAGTTCGGCGTTATGCATCGATGGGGCTTTCTTTAGTAGCTTTTGCAATTCGTTAATCTCGCTAACTTCCGTAGAAATCACGACATTAACCGCTCCATTATCCCGAACTTCTTGTACGAGTTGTCTCGTATCAAGACCCTGAATACCAACAATACCGGACTCTTTTAATCGGTCATCTAAATGTTGGACACCCTCTCCAATTCTTGAAGTTATCTCGGCTATAAAACCGCATACAAGACCTGCAACTTGGAAGCCTTTTGACTGAAACTCTTGTTCATGGTTGCCATAATTCCCGATATGGGGAGAAGTCATAATGATTGTCTGACCAAAATAAGAAGGGTCAGAAAAAACTTCTTGGTAACCAGTCATCCCTGTATTAAAACATAACTCGCCGAGAGATGTGCCATGAGCCCCAAAGGATTTTCCCTTGAGCATGGTGCCATTTTCTGTCAATAAATATGCTGTGTTCATAAACGATGTAAAAGTAAGGCTTACTAAAGTTTATGAATTCGCGTTATTAACAATGTATTCTATGTATTATGTAAGCTCAATGAGAACAGCCTTCCTTTACATCGCCGTATTTCTAATGATCAATGTGCAGTGCAAATCATCTAGTCCAAATCGATCTGCCACTTCGTCAAACGACATTCCAACCATCAAGCGATTTAATATTCAAGAGGAGCTCTTTGGCTTCATTGACTCAAGCGCGTTGTATGCCTTTAAAATCAGTGGGAATGATGCTGCAAAGCAATGGGACATTACGCCTGAAAAAATCATGCATATCGTTGAAGAAGAGTTTGATTTATCCCACAAACCACTAATACAGAAAATCCTCCTCAACAACATAACGACCATAATGGATGAAGATCTGCCAATCTGTGTCTTTCAAGATAGCTTATCCAATACCAACGATTTTAAGGCCTCATTAAGTCCTTATGTCATTATAGAGTCCCCCAAACTGTGTAAGGCTTTGAGATTAAGCAAGTTTAATCAGGATACAAAAACGCGAAAAAATGGTGGCCTGCGCTCTTTAGAAAATGAACGCATCCCCTATCACATTGTTTGGTCCAAAAAACATGTTCTTATAGCTCAGAAGAGTACACATACTATTGATGAGGTCTACAAGAAATTTGAAAAGCATGATAAGCCGACGTTTAATAACCATCCCCTGTGTGAATCTTTACCATCAGAACCATATGCAGGATACATTAATGTTCAGGCTTTTCGCAAGTCTGGAGCGTTTGACTTGAAAAACCTACCTTCAACTTTGCCGAACGAAGTGCAATTCTATCTAAACAATCTTCTACATCAAAGCCTTGCGATTAGTCATGGTATTTTAAGTGGGAATATTGTACAACAAACTACCACCCTACGTGCTGATTTTTTTACTAGAGATTTTCAGCCATGTCCGACAAATAAAACACCCCCAACCACCCAAGACTTAAAACTTGTTGTTAATTCAAATGCGAATGGTTATGGCAGTCTCACTTTCGAGCGTGAAGTCATTAATGCCATGCTTAATGAGATAGATCTCACTGAGATGATTGAACGGCTTATTGGAGAATCAAAGCTTGATGAGTTGAAAAAATTAGATCCGTTTGGCATTTTACAAAAAGTAGAAGATGCTATCACTGAACAAATTGATATCGAGGTTATCAAACGATTTAACCCTAGCGGTCAAATTAGCTTTGGTTTGTATAGCAATGCCGAGGAATCACCCAATATAGCCGTATTAATACACGGCAGTACACGGGGAATGTCAAGTCTTCAGCCATGGATTGAAAAAATACCATCCTCATGGATTCCTGATGATCGAGGAATCTATATCAGCGATCGGGGGTTAGTATTTGGCTATGGTTTATCTTCTGATGAATTACGGCGTATTGCAAAATCGAGCGAGATAACCCTCTCTAGCACAGCATTACACTATAATACAAGCCTTTATGCTTCACATGAACTTATTGAGCCATATCAAGAGTTCATTCCAAATTTTGATATTTTGCAGGGAGTTCCCTTTTTGACTGAAATCGTAGAGCGTTTTACAGCGGGGATGCACTCGATAAGTATCGGATGTAATCCCGTTTCAGCGCTAGAAATCACCTTAACAAGTAATCCTATNCGCTAAGCCCTNACGATCNNTTTTTTATCGAATATATTTAACCTTACTAATCATTTCCCATGAGACACAACTATGTTAAGCATTTCTTTATCGCAGCCCTATTTTTATTAGTAGTTATTCCAAGTTGTAAGGATGGTGAATCACAAAGCGAAAAGGTTATTAATTCTCAATCTAGTCTTCAGAATGCCAATCAGCTTATTCCTTCAAAAAATGCATTAGTATATTTCTATACAGATATTCAAACCCTCTCAGATGCTATGGATCTCGATAAGCCAAGTCAGTGGCAAGAATTGGCTCCTATCCAAGAGTTGCTTTACATGAACTCAAATGATTCTGTAATTCAACCATTGATTGACCACTTTTTCTCACAAGGAATTCAAGATGGAAAAATCATGGGATCTTTGGGAATAACAACAAATCTAATGCAGTTGTATAATGGTTTGCAAAGCGAACGGACTTCTGCTGAAGAATGGCAGGAACTCCTTTCCTTTGACATGGCCTTAGTCTCGACAAGTGTTCCGTTACTAATAAATGCCATAGAAGCAGAAGGTACCCTTGAAGATGTTTCGTCTATTCCTGTAAATCAATACGGCTTCAAAACACATACCATCGAGGAGATAACTATCGGTTGGTGCGACACCATTCTTTTGATTTCGAACAACCGGGCAACACAATTGGGTAAACCACATAAGGAAAACATTGGAAACTTTACGCATCAAAAAGAACTATTGAAACATGATGCTAGTATTTTGATTGACATGCCTAGCAGCCTTTCAAAAAGCTTAGTGCGAGCAATACCCTTGGCTGCGAAGAGCGCGCCTAATGTTGAAATCACTAATGGACTTGAACGTTTGCTTATTGATTTCACAGAAGCTTATGATTATCAGCTCTATTCAATTAACGTTGAGAATAACAATGTGCACCTTGCGATGGAGGTTGCGATGGATCCCACAACCAAGCTTGCACAGATCCTATACCAATCCTGTGATGAGAAAGAAACTTCCAATATGCCCCTTAGGAAAGTAAGCCCAACGGACAATAAGCTCCTCTTTGGTTTTGGTTACTCATGCCTCGATTTTATAGAGGTTTTGGATAAAGAATATGACTATTTTAATTCCTTGCATGCCCTACAAGAGAATATTCAAGAGGCTCCAAACAACGATCCCATGGCGGCAATGATTGACTTTCCTCGCGAAGATATTATCCAGTTCTATGGTGACTTATCTGGTGAGTATTCCTTTAGTTACCAGCAAGATTCAGTAAAAGGAATGCACCTTAGCCTCTTCCTTGGAATGGATACAGTACTTTCCGAAGATTTACAACAAAAGCTAGACGGTATACTATCTTTTATGACTCTATTTGGAATTTTACCCCCTGAATCAACAGCCATCAATTATGCCGATGATGGCATCTATTTGGTGCTAGGCGAGTATGCTGACGACATACAACGTTTTAAACAGGGAGAATGGCCTGAATTCGACTATACCTCCAAGGAGGATAGAATAGGGTATGGCGAGATAGACATAATTACTCTAGCAAAAAGCGTTGGCTTTTCAGAAGATTTTAGCAATATAGAATCCTTTGACCAACTTCTCGGGAACTTGCAACTTGAGCTACTTATGAATCCAACAAAAGCGCAAGCAACCGCCGCAATGAAGTGGACGATCAACAGAGATAAAACAAACGCAGACCAAGGCATATTATGGGTGCTTCTGTCTCCCCTATTCGATTAATTCTAGCGTTTGTTTTAAAGGGTATGCGGGCATAAAAAAGGGATGGCAAAACCATCCCTTTCTGTATGATAAAAGAATATTGAAGGATTTTACTCCTTATCCTCTTCAGGTGCTTCTTCTGAAGACTCTTCTTTAGCAGGTGCCTCTTCCTCGGCAGATGCCTCTTCAGCAACTGGTGCTTCTTCTGAAGACTCTTCCTCAGCAGGTGCCTCTTCAGCTGCTGGTGCCTCCTCAGCAGGTGCTTCTTCTGAAGACTCTTCTTTAGCAGGTGCCTCTTCTTTAGCAGGTGCCTCTTCAACAGCCGGTGCCTCCTCAGCTACTGGAGCCTCCTTCTCAGCAGGTGCCTCTTCTGATAAAGGTGCCTCCTCAACAGCCGGTGCCTCTTCTGCTACAGGTGCTACTTCTTTTGCAGCACTTCCACCGCTTTTTCTCTTACGTGAACGTCGAGTCTTAGACTTGTCTGCCTTACCCTCTTTTGCATTCGAGTAGATTTCATTGAAGTCAACAAATTCTACCATAGCCATCTCCGCTCCATCCGAAGGTCTGAAAGGCAATTTAACAATTCGTAAATACCCACCAGGACGATCTTGTACTTTAGCGGAGATAACATCAAACAACTCCTTAATAGCTTCCTTATCTTTTAAGTAAGAAAAAACTACACGACGATTGTGTGTGCTATTTACTTTTGCTTTTGTTACCATTGGCTCGAGATAAACGCGAAGTGCCTTGGCCTTAGCTACTGTAGTTGTTATACGCTTATGCTTCACAAGTGAAGAAGCCATATTAGCTAGCATCGCTTTACGATGAGAAGCCGTTCGACTAAGGTGGTTTACTTTTTTTCCGTGTCTCATAATCTACAATTCTTGGGACATCTATCCCCTATTAGTCTTCTATTTGATATTTTGAAATATCCATACCGAATGATAATCCTTGTTCTACGAGCAGGGCCTCGATTTCTACAAGAGACTTTCGTCCGAAGTTTCTGAATTTCAATAACTCGTTGGTATTATAATGAACCAACTCTTCTAAGGTGTTAATCTTAGCAGCCTTTAGACAGTTGTATGCTCTAACTGAAAGGTCGAGATCTTCAAGGTTCGTCTTGAGTAACTTACGCATTTGTAATACGTGCTCATCAACAAATTCATCCTCACGCTTTTCAGCAACACCAAATGAGAAGTTCTCATCAGATATAAGCAATAAGTGCTGTATAAGAATTCGCGCACCTTGCTTTACCGCGTCCTCAGGATGAATTGTACCATCGGTAACAACTTCTAATTCGAGTGCCTCGAAATCTGTACGTTGCTCAACACGAACATTGTTAATTGAATAGCGCACGTTACGGATAGGAGTAAAGATTGAATCTACGGTAATAAAGCCTAGCGCCAACTCACCAAGGTTTTGATCTTCTGAGATTGTATAACCTCGACCACGAGCGATAATCATTTCGATTTCTAGTGTTACCGAAGGATCCATCGAGCAGATGTGCTGATCTGGNTTAACTACTTTAAACACATTCGTGTGACGTTCAATCATTCCTGCATTGAACGCTTCCTTNCCTGAGATGCTTAAGTANATCTTATCGGCAGGACTGTTATCATCNATCAACTTTTTGAGNCGAACCTGCTTAAGGTTTAGGATGATTTCAGTNACATCCTCGATAATTCCATCGATTGTGGAGAATTCATGATCAACACCGCTGATTTTGATGGCAGCAATGGCATGACCCTCAAGANATGACAAAAGTACTCTACGAAGGGCATTACCCACTGTCACACCAAATCCAGGCTCGAGCGGTTTAAATTCGAAAAGTCCGTGATTGTCACTTGACTTTTGAAGGATGATTTTTTCGGGTTTAATGAAGGATAAGAAACTCATATTGCGCTGTAATTATTTTTATAAAAAGCTCGTTTACTTCGAATACAATTCGACGATTAACTGCTCATTGATATTTTCTGGAATTTGCTCACGTTCTGGCATGGATATTATCTCTCCCTGAAACTGGCTTGAGTCAAATCTCAACCATTCCAAGAGCGTTGTGGACCGTCCTAAGTTCTCCTCAATAACAAGGAGAGTTCGGGAACGCTCACGGACAGAAACTACATCCCCTACACGTACAGTGTAGGATGGGATATTTACTACGTCTCCATTGACCATAATATGGCGATGGCTGACTAGCTGACGTGACTGTCTCCTTGAGTTGGCCAAACCGAATCGGTATACAACGTTATCCAAACGGCTCTCCAACAATTGGAGCAAGTTGGTACCTGTAATCCCTTCTTTACGATTCGCCTTTTCAAATGTTTTACGGAATTGGCGCTCCAATACTCCATAAGTATATTTTGCTTTCTGCTTTTCTTTTAACTGAATAGCGTACTCTGAAACCGACTTACGTCGTCGAGAATTACCATGTTGCCCAGGAGGATATTTCCTGCGCTCGAAAGACTTGTCTTCTCCATAGATAGCTTCGCCGAATTTGCGAGCAATCTTTGTTTTTGGACCTCTATATCTTGCCATCTTATTCTAGATTATTATGTTTTAGACGCGACGTCGTTTAGGTGGACGACAACCGTTGTGTGGAACTGGAGTGATATCATTAATCACCGTTACATCAATGCCGCACGCTCCGACAGTTCGAATAGCACTTTCTCGCCCCGAACCAGGGCCTTTGACGAAGACTGCCGCACGACGCATTCCTGCATCATAAGCAACCTTGCCAGCATCCTCTGTTGCAACTTGCGCTGCATAAGGAGTATTCTTTTTTGAACCACGGAAACCTGCTTTACCCGCAGAACCCCATGAGATTACCTGGCCACGAGTATTCGTGAAGGTTACAATAATGTTATTGAACGATGCGGTGATGTAAACACATCCTTCAACATCGACTTGAACGTTGCGCTTTTTTTGTGCGCGCTTTCCTGAATTAGACTTTGCCATCAGTTATTTATTTAATTGCCTTTTTCTTGTTCGCCACAGTCTTTCTTCGACCTTTACGAGTTCTTGAATTGTTTTTGGTACGCTGTCCACGTAACGGAAGTCCTTTACGGTGACGTAGGCCTCTGTAGGAAACAATATCCATCAAACGCTTAATACTCATCTGTACCTCCGTTCGAAGTTCTCCCTCAACGGTTAGATTTTCTGCGATGTACTTATTGATCTGTGTGATTTCATCATCCGACCAATCTTTGACCTTTTTATCCCGCTCGATTTTGAGATCGTCGAGAATTTTGCCGCTAGTCGTAAGACCAACACCATACACATAAGTCAAGGCTATAATACCCCGCTTATTCTTTGGTAAATCGTTTCCTGCAATACGTGCCATATCTTATCCTTGACGCTGTTTAAACTTTGGGTTTTTCTTATTAATAATGTAAACCTTACCTTTTCTTCGAACGACCTTACAGTCTGCTGTTCGTTTTTTTACTGATGCTCTAACTTTCATGTCTAGCTTTTAAATCTGTAGGTTATTCTTCCTTTATCTAAATCATAAGGAGACATCTCCACGGACACTTTGTCCCCTGGAAGGATTTTGATGTAGTGCATACGCATCTTCCCTGAAATGTGGGCGGTAATGATATGCCCATTTTCCAATTGCACACGAAACATGGCATTGGAAAGTGACTCAGTGATCACCCCATCCTGTTTTATCAATCCTTGTTTACTCATATCCTTTTATTCTTTATGAGATGTTTTCCTTTTACTTTTCTTCTCCATCCCAACTCGGGACTTCAATTACATTTTTATTTTTAGCGATCGCCTCATCTACGAAATCAAACGTAGTCAAGATGTCCGCTTTGAGTCCTACTGCAACATCATGTTCAAAGTGCGCGCTAGGTTTGCCATCAGCTGTCTTTATCGTCCAACCATCGTCCGCGAGGCGAACTCTTCGACTCCCAAGATTAATCATGGGCTCAATAGCAATTACTAGTCCATTTAAGAGGCGACGACCATATCCTTTCCGTCCAAAATTTGGAATCTCAGGTTCCTCATGTATTGAACTTCCAAGCCCATGACCAACGAGCTCTCTCACGACACCATATCCATGTTGTCTTTCACAGAAGTTTTGCACTGCACATCCTATATCGCCTACGCGATTTGAAGAAGTAGCTTTTTCAACCCCGAGCTCGAGCGATTTGCGCGTAACTCGCAGAAGCTTTATGACTTCCTGAGTAGCCCCTGCTAATGCAAAAGAAAACGCCTGATCCCCATGAAAACCATTCATGTAGGCTCCACAGTCTACCGAGACGACATCACCTTCTTGGAAGGCCTTGTCATTGGGTATGCCATGGACTACTTCATCATTGACAGATATACACAAAGCATTAGGAAAACCATTGTACCCTTTGAAACTTGGGCTAGCTCCATGATCCTTGAGGAAATCCTCAGCAATCCTGTCTAACTCAAGCCCTGATACACCAGGTTTAATATGCTTGGCAATTTCTGCTAAAGTCTTCGATACTAATAAAGAACTCTTTCGAAGAACCTCTACCTCCTCCACTGATTTAATTACCATCACTAAAACGCCGCACCTACCCCTTGACGTCCTTTAATCCGTCCAGACTTAGTCAAGCCGTCGTAGTGACGTGATAATAAATGACTTTCCACTTGTTGAAGGGTATCTAGAATTACCGCTACTGCGATAAGTAAAGATGTACCTCCAAAAAACAGTGCAAAATTTTGATCTACTCCAGCAAGCATTGCGAATGCTGGAAGAATCGCTACAATACCGAGAAACAAAGAACCAGGTAATGTGATGCGAGAAATAACGTTGTCGACATACTCTTCGGTTTTTCGACCAGGTTTTACACCTGGAATAAAACCTCCATCCTTTTTGAGCTGATCGGCGATTTGTTTCGGGTTAACTACCAATGCTGTATAGAAATAGGTGAAACCAACCACTAAGAAAAATGTGATTAGGCTGTACGACCAATGCATTGGGTTTGACAAGTTGTTTAAGAATACACTGTTCGATCCTGCATAGGAAGCAATCGTTCCTGGAACAAACATGATAGCCTGAGCGAAAATGATCGGCATTACGCCAGAAGCGTTAACCTTCATAGGTAGATACTGACGCACACCACCGGCCTGCATCATACGACCACCACGCATTACATTTCTTTTAGCATACTGAATTGGAATTCTTCTAGTCCCTTGCACTAATAGAATAACCACCATGACAATAGAGAAGAGTACGGCAGTCTCAACGACAAAGAATATCATTCCACCACCTTCACCACCTAATAAACGAGTAAACTCCCGAACAATAGCTCCTGGTAATTCAGCCAAGATTCCAATCATAATAAGAATGGAGATACCATTACCAATTCCTCCATCGGTAATACGCTCACCAATCCACATAGCGAATAAAGTACCCGCACTCAGGATTACCATAGAGCTGATACGGAATGTCATATCACTCATAACACCCGGCTCGGGTCCCATGCCAATCGATCGTAAATAAGCTAAATAACCAAACCCTTGAAGCAAGGTAACTCCTACCGTTAGGTACCGTGTGATTTGATTGATTGTGCGACGACCACTTTCGCCCTCCTTCTGTAGTTTTTGAAAGTAAGGGACGGCAATGGTCAAAAGCTGAATCGCAATACTCGCACTGATATAAGGCATAATACCTAATGCCAAGATTGATGCCCTTGAAAAAGCACCACCTGCAAAAATATTAAGAAGCCCGGCTATACCCCCGTTATCTTGAGCGGGTGGCGTTGCAGGGAAAGGGTTAATTCCTGGTAAAAGGATATACGTACCTATTCTAAACACAAGGATGAGACCTAGCGTATACATGATTTTCTGACGTAAATCGTCAATTTTCCAAATGTTTTGTAAGGTTTGTAGGAATTTCACAGTCGTTAATTATGCTTCTACCTTTTCAAATGATCCACCAGCAGCCTCAAGTTTCTCAAGGGCCTTTTTACTCGCAGCATGGAATTTAACTTGGACAGGTTTTGTCAACTCTCCGTTACCCAACAACTTTACGAGTTCAGATTTCTGTACGATATTCATGTCGCGTAAAAAGTCTACGCTTAACTCCTTGACGCCAAACTTCTCGACATAATGCTCTACCATGCTTAAGTTCATTGCCGCATACTTAGTACGGAAAGGATTTTTAAATCCACGTTTAGGAAGACGACGTTGGATAGGCATCTGACCCCCTTCGAAACCAATCTTTCTTGAGTAACCTGATCTCGACTGAGCACCTTTATGTCCACGCTTAGACGTACCGCCTTTACCTGAACCTTGTCCACGTCCTACACGCTTGCTGTTGTGAAGCGAGCCCTTTGCCGGTGTTAACTTATTTAATGCCATTTTATACTTCTTCTACTTTTAGTAAATGGGCAACAGAAGCAATCATACCCTTCATCTCTGGAGTATTTGCCACTTCTACTGATTGATTCATTTTACGCAAGCCGATTGCTCTCATCGTGCGCTTCTGGCGCTCAGGACGATCAATGATACTGCGTACCTGTGTAACTCTTAACTTACCCATGATTATCCGTTAAATACTTTAGTTAACTCAATACCACGGTCCTTAGCCACAGTATAAGGATCTCTCATCTTGTTAAGGGCATCAAGTGTCGCTCCAATCACGTTACCTGGATTGGTCGACCCCTGCGACTTAGCAAGAACATTTTTGATACCCGCAGCCTCGAGGACAGCGCGCATAGCGCCTCCTGCGATAACTCCCGTACCACCAGAGGCCGGCTTAAGAAGAACCTTAGCTGCTCCAAACTTACCGAGTTGTTCGTGAGGGATGGTATTACGAATGATGTGTATACGTTGAAGATTTTTCTTCGCATCATCTATACCTTTTTGAATAGCCCCAGTTACCTCACGCGACTTACCCGAGCCGTATCCTACGATACCATCCTTATTTCCTACCACAACGAGTGCACTGAAAGAAAACGTGCGTCCCCCTTTGGTAACCTTAGCTACACGACGGATGGAAACTACCTTTTCCTCGAGTTCGATTTCTGCTGCACGTAAAATGCTTGACGATGAATTCGACATATTTTCTAATTAAAATTTTAGACCTCCATCACGTGCACCCTCAGCGAGAGACTTCACGCGACCATGATACTGATAGCCACCACGATCAAAAACCACGGTGTCAATTCCTGCTTTTTTCGCACGCTCAGCAATTTTTTTACCTACTTCAGCCGCTTGACCTGCCTTTGCGCCACCACCACTAAGCTCACGACTACTTGCCGAAGCCAATGTAGTTCCTGCCAAGTCATCAATCAACTGAGCGTAGATAAACTTGTTACTTCGAAATACGGAAAGACGAGGGCGCTCGGCCGTGCCTTTAATTTTTCGACGTAGTCCGAGACGGATGCGTTTTCTTTTTGAAATTTTAGTCGACGCCATATTATATTATTTAGCAGCAGTTTTTCCTTCCTTACGTCGCAGAACTTCGCCTTTAAAGCGGATACCCTTGCCTTTGTAGGGCTCTGGCTTACGAATAGAACGGATGCGAGCTGCAACCTGACCAATTAATTGTTTATCGTTTGATTCTAGAATCACTAATGGAGGTGAACCTTTCTTCATTTCCGTAGTCACTTTGACCTCCGATGGAATCAAAAATACGACGGGGTGAGAGAATCCTAAAGCCATTTCAAGCACTTGGCCTGAGTTGCTCGCACGGAATCCTACACCGACCAACTCGAGCTCAATCTTATAACCCTCAGAAACACCAACCACCATATTACTGATTAGTGAACGGTAAAGACCATGCACCGCCTTGTGACGTTTTTGATCTGTTGGGCGCTTTACCGTAAGAACGTTATCCTCAATTTCGATAGAGAGGTCTCGATCGATCTCTTGAAAAAGCTCACCTTTTTTTCCCTTTACTGATACCGCAGCTCCGTCGACTTTGACCTCGACGCCTTCCGGTAAATTAATGGGTGCATTTCCTATTCGTGACATGACTTCCTCGATTAATATATTTCACACAAAATTTCACCACCAACATTCATTGCACGCGCCTCTTTATCCGTCATGATTCCCTTAGACGTTGAAACAATAGCAATACCCAGTCCATTAAGAACGTGTGGTATGTCACCTGAAGCTGAGTAGTTTCTCTTTCCTGGGCGACTAGAACGCTTTAGCGCTCGAATGACAGGCACATTGTTCATGTCGTACTTGAGGGCTATTTTGATTACGCCCTGCGTTCCGATAACATTCTCCTCGAAGGTATACTTGAAAATATACCCTTGATCATATAAAATTTCCGTCATACGCTTCTTCACATTAGAAGAAGGAATTTCAACAACACGGTGTCCCGCCATTTGAGCATTGCGAATCCGTGTTAGAAAGTCAGCTATAGTATCTGTATTCATGATATTCTACTTTGTGGTGATTTACCAACTTGATTTTTTGATTCCTGGGATTTTACCATCAGAGGCCAGCTCACGGAACTTAACACGCGATATTCCAAAAAAGCGAATGTAGCCTTTACCACGCCCAGTGATACCGCAACGATTTTTGAGACGCACAGGAGAGGCATTTTTCGGAAGCTTATCCAAGCCCTCATAATCACCCTCTGCCTTAAGCTGAGCTCTACGTTCAGCAAATTTTGCAACGAGTTTTTCTCGTTTGACCTGGCGTGCTTGTACTGATTTTCTAGCCATAATTATTTTTTAAAGGGAATTCCCATAAGTTGTAATAATTCATATGCCTCCTTATCTGTCTTAGCAGAAGTGACGAATGTCACATCCATACCGTTGATATTGGAGATTTTATCGACCACTATCTCCGGGAAAATGATTTGCTCTTTAATTCCCATAGTGAAATTTCCACGACCATCAAAACCCTTGTCGCTTACACCACGGAAGTCACGGACTCGTGGTAGGGCAACGCAGATTAAGCGCTCGAGAAATTCATACATATTGGTACGGCGCAGTGTAACTTTTGCACCAATCGGCATTCCTTCTCTTAATTTGAAGTTAGACACCGACTTTTTTGCAATCGTAGACACAGCTCGTTGACCAGCAATTAAAGACATCTCTTCAACTGCTGACTGAACCAACTTCTTGTCGGTTACAGCACCATTAACTCCTTGATTAAGGTTAATCTTTAATAGACGAGGTATCGCCATTGGTGAAGAATAACCAAAAGTCTCCATTAATGCAGGAGCTACTTCCTCTTTATATTTTGTATGTAAGTTGGGTGTATGCGTACTCATAATAACCTGACTTTATATTTCTTGACCTGATTTTTTAGCAATACGCTTCGCACCATTCTCATCACGCTGGATAGAAATCCGTGTTGGTTCTCCCGAACTCGGATCAATTAGCATCACGTTAGAAACATGAATCGGTGCCGGCTTTTTTACTATACCTCCTTCTGGATTCTTTGCATTTGGTTTTTCGTGCTTGGAAATCATGTTAACCTCATCAACGAGTACCTTAGATTTAGAAGGATATACTTCAAGGACTTCTCCTTTCGCTCCCTTACTTACTCCAGCGATGACCATAACCTGATCACCCTTTTTTATCTTCATTTTGTTTTCGAACCTTCCTCTTGCCATGACTTAGGATTAAAGCACCTCAGGTGCAAGTGAAACAATACGCATAAAATCCGTCTCTCGTAGCTCACGAGCTACGGGGCCGAAAATACGTGTACCTCGTAGGTCTCCTCCTTGGCTAAGCAACACTACAGCATTCTCATCGAAACGGATGTGAGACCCATCTTTCCTTTTAATCGCTTTTTTCGTACGCACGACAACCGCCTTGTGCACCGTCCCCTTTTTAGCGTTACCAGAAGGCATGGCCTTTTTTACCGTAACGACTACTTGATCACCAATAGAGGCATATCGGCGCTTAGAACCACCTAATACCTTGATGACGAGAACTTCCTTAGCTCCACTGTTGTCTGCGACATTTGCTCTTGACTCTTGCTGTAACATTGTCTTTTATTTCGCGCGTTCTATAACTTCTACCAAGCGCCATCTTTTGCTTTTGCTCAAAGGACGCGTTTCCATAATGCGCACACGATCACCAATACGGGCCGTATTGTCTTCATCATGGGCATGATACTTTTTTGTCTTCTTCATAAACTTCCCGTAAAGCGGGTGCTTAACGCGACGCTCAACAGACACAGTAATGGTCTTTTCCATCTTATCACTAGTGATAATTCCGATACGCGTTTTACGAAGATTGCGTGTTAATGTCTTTTCACTGCTCATGATTCAGTATTTGCATTTTTTCTACGATTGTATTCCGTAATCAAACGAGCAATATCTCGTCTACTGTCGCGGATTTTCATGGGATTGTCGATCGACGATACCTCATGGTTGAAACGCAACTTCTGTAGCATGCGCTTCTCCTCCTGAATGCGCTCTACGAGTTCAGCAGGGGATAAATCAACTATGTCTTCTTTTCGTACCGCCATGATTTTATTTTTCTACGTGATCGATTCGTGTAACTGTTTTTGTTCTCACAGGAAGTTTTTGGGCAGCTAAACGCAAGGCTTCACGCGCTACGTCTGCTGGCACACCATCCACTTCAAAAAGAATGCGGCCTGGCTTAACAACGGCTACCCATCCTTCTGGAGCACCTTTACCTTTACCCATACGCACCTCTAAAGGCTTACGTGTATATGGCTTGTCTGGAAAGATTCGGATCCATACTTTTCCTTCCCTCTTCATGTAACGCGTTAAAGCAACACGAGCTGACTCAATCTGTCGATTGGTGATCCAATGAGAATCTAAAGACTTCAGACCATAGCTACCGAAATCAACGGTATGTCCGCGTCCTGCGTTTCCCTTCATGCGCCCTTTCTGCTGCTTGCGCCATTTGACTCTTTTAGGTAATAACATCGTTACTAGTTTTGTCTACGTGGTCGACGATTTCCGCCATCACGCTTTGATTTAGGTTTCTTATCAAGTATTGGAGTAAGATCTCTCTTGCCAAGAACCTCTCCTTTGCAAATCCATACTTTAACCCCAATTTTTCCGTAAATCGTTTGAGCTACTTTAAGTGAATAATCAATGTCTGCACGGAAAGTATGTAAAGGCGTACGGCCATCTTTATACTCTTCCACACGGCTCATTTCAGCACCACCTAAACGACCTGAGACACGGACCTTGATTCCCTCAGCTCCCATTCGCATGGTAGAGGCAATCGCCATTTTACATGCACGACGAAAATTAACACGAGCTTCAAGCTGCTTAGCAATACCTTCCGCTACAATATTCGCATCAAGCTCAGGGCGTCGGATTTCAATAATGTTGATCTGAACATCTTTTTTCGTAAGCTTTTTCAACTCTTCGCGCAAGCGATCCACCTCAGAACCTCCTTTTCCTATGATAATTCCAGGACGAGAAGTTGAGATGGTTACCGTCACTCTTTTTAGTGTGCGCTCAATGATAATACGGGCAATTCCACCTTTGGAAATACGAGCAAGTAAGTACTCGCGAATCTTTTCATCTTCGACGAGTTTATCACTAGATGTTTTCTTATCGGCGAACCAATTAGAATCCCATCCTCGGATAACCCCGAGACGATTCGCTATTGGATTTGTTTTTTGACCCATATTCCTTGTTTTTTAAGGGAAGGCGAAATTACGGAGATTTGCCTTCCGAACAAAATTTAATGTTTACGTTCTATTAACCTTTTATTCAGTGTTTACTTACGTTTAATTTCTACTCAGTTTCTGCTGCTTCAACTTCCTCAACCACTGTTTCCGACTGCTGACTTGGCACCTCTTTAGTTGTACCCAATACAACGGTTACGTGATTGGAACGTTTTCTAATTCGATGAGCTCTTCCTTGTGGTGCTGGTCTAAAGCGCTTTAGCATTCGACCACCGCCACACATAATTTCTTTAACGAAAAGTCCATACTCCTCTGGACGCTCTCCGGTTTTCTGCTCGAAGTTATTGATCGCAGATAGTACAATCTTTTCTAACTTATCACTCGCTTCTTGCTTGGAGAATTTGAGAATATATAGTGCTTCTTCTACACTTTTACCACGGATCAGGTCCACAACCAAACGCATTTTGCGAGGAGATGACGGATAACTCCCTTTAGCAACGAAGACTGATTTGCGAGATTCCTTTATGGCTGCTGCCATTTCTCTTTTACGCTTACCCATAATTCCTAATTAAGCTTTTTAGAAGAGTGTCCTTTAAATGTTCGCGTAGGAGCAAACTCACCTAGTTTATGTCCAACCATATTTTCTGTTATAAAAACAGGAATGAACTTATTTCCATTGTGCACGGCAATCGTATGCCCTACCATATCGGGAATAATTAATGAACCTCGAGACCATGTTTTAATCACAGATTTTTTGCCTGCGTCATTCATCGCACCGACTTTCTTTAACAATTTATGCGCCACATACGGCCCTTTTTTCACTGATCTTGGCATGAGAATTACTTCTTACGTTTACTAACAATAAATCGATTGGAAGCCTTATTAGGATTCCGTGTTTTCTTTCCTTTGGCATAAAGACCTGTACGAGATCTTGGGTGACCTCCTGATTGTCGGCCTTCACCACCACCCATTGGGTGATCCACAGGGTTCATCGCTACACCCCGTGTTCTTGGACGACGTCCCAACCAACGCTTTCGACCTGCCTTACCTAAAACCTTTAACTGGTGGTCAGCATTAGAAACAGAACCGATGGTTGCTAAACATGTTCGAAGAATAAGACGAGTCTCTCCAGAAGGAAGCTTGACAATAGCGTACTTGCCTTCTCGAGCACTAAGCTGTGCGTAAGAACCAGCACTTCTTGCCAGCTCTGCACCCTTTCCAGGCTGTAACTCGATATTATGGATAACAGTACCTAATGGAATCTCATCAAGGTAAAGGGCATTACCCACCTCAGGACTAACTCCTTTCCCAGATTCAATCTTTTGACCAACCTTTAAGCCAGTAGGAGCGATGATGTATCGCTTTTCACCGTCTGGATATTGAACTAAGGAAATTCGCGCAGAGCGATTTGGATCATACTCAATAGTAAGTACTTCCGCAGGAGAATGGAAACGGTCACGCTTGAAATCGATAATTCGATAACGGCGTTTGTGGCCTCCTCCGCGGTAACGCACTGTCATGCGACCCTTGCTGTTTCTCCCGCCACTCTTTTTAATGGGTGCCAACAAAGATTTCTCCGGCTTGTCCGTCGTTAACTCAGCGAAGTCACTTCCTAAATGAAAGCGCTCACTCGGTGTAACTGGTTTGAATTTTTTTATTCCCATAGCTTCTAGTGCTTAGTAATTTGCTTAAATGTTGCTGTAGAAATCGATTTCCTCTCCCTCAGCAATAGATACAATAGCCTTTTTGAAAGATGGCTTGCGACCCTTACTTAATCCTTTCGCCGTGTATCGAATTTTATTTTTACCCGGCATAACCATCGTTCTAACTTCAGTTACGCTTACCTCATACATTTTTTCTACAGCCTCCTTGATTTGGATTTTGTTCGCATCCTTACGGACGATAAAAGAGTAGCGGTTGAGGTTTTCACCAAGAGCCGTGCTCTTCTCTGTTACAATGGGCTTGATTAAAATATCTTCTAGAATACGCATAACTAGTTATTTACCATTTCTTTGATAGCCGACTCACTCAATACAAGTGTTTGACAATTCATAACATCATAGGTCGTTACATCTCGCAGAGACATCGTAGATGCCTTAGGTAGGTTGCGAGAAGAAAGTGCTACATTTTCTTGAACCTCTGGGCTGACATAAAGCGCTTTAGCTCCGCAACCTAGTCGATTTAGGATGGCCGCAAACTCCTGAGTCTTGGCAGCGTCCATCGCAATATCCTCTACAATAACCACGGCCTTTTCTTGAGCTTTCTGGCTGTAAGCGGATTTTAGTGCCAACTCCATGACCTTTCGGTTAAGTTTGAAACCGTACTTGCGCGGACGAGGACCGAATACCCTACCCCCACCTCTAAATAGTGGGTTTTTGATATTACCAAAACGAGCGCCTCCGCTCCCCTTCTGCTTTCGAATCTTCTTTGTAGAGCCTTTTATTTCACCACGCTCCTTTGCCTTATGAGTTCCTTGACGCAATTCTGCTAAATGACGCTTAACCTCTAAATAGAGTACGTGATCGTTTACCTCAACACCAAAGATGTCTGCCGGTAATTCGACTTTACGTCCCGCGTTTTCGCCCTGAATATTTTTTACTTCAATTTTCATCGCCTTATGCCTTGATTAATACAGTAGATCCTTTGTGACCAGGAACATTACCTGATACTACCATGAGGTTATCTTCAGACAGGATACTTAGTACTTCTAAGTTCTTAACCGTCACACGCTCGTTTCCCGTACGACCGCCCATTCTCATACCTTTAAGAACACGAGAAGGAGTCGACGCCATACCGATAGATCCCGGTGCACGCTCACGATTATGCTGACCGTGTGTACGGCCACCAACCCCACTAAAGCCATGACGCTTAACAACACCTTGGAAACCTTTACCTTTTGAAGTACCCACGACATTTACTTTATCACCTTCCTCGAAAAGGTCTACGGTTAGCTCGTCACCTGGTTTTTTTTCAAAGTCGAAGTCACGTAATTCAACAAGGTGACGTTTTGGGGAAACACCTGCCTTATCAAAGTGCCCTTGCATGGCACGTGTCGTATGTTTTTCTTTCTTATCCTCGTAACCGATTTGAACCGCGTTGTAACCATCCGTTTCTTCGGTCTTCACTTGAATTACGCTGCAAGGACCAGCGCTAATTACCGTGCAAGGTATGCGATTGCCATCAGCATCGGTAAAGTTGGTCATACCAACCTTTGTTCCTAAAATAGCTTTCATGAGTGTTATACTTTGATCTCCACATCGACGCCACTTGGAAGTTCAAGTTTCATCAGCGCATCGATTGTTTTGGATGTTGACGAATAAATATCTAATAAACGCTTGTAGGTATCAAGCTGAAATTGCTCTTTAGACTTACCGTTTACGTGAGGTGAACGTAATACGGTAAATATCTTACGCTTTGTAGGAAGTGGGATTGGACCACTAACTACAGCCCCTGTGCTACGAACTGTTTTTACGATCTTCTCGGAAGACTTGTCTACAAGGTTGTAGTCGTAAGATTTAAGTTTTATGCGAATTCGTTGTGTCATTATTGGACCTTTTTACTGCTTAACTGCGTTCTTCAATTACTTTTTTAGCTACACCCTCTGGAGCTGGCTGGAATGAGTCAAACTCCATAGAAGAAGTTGCTCGTCCAGAAGATATCGTACGTAAATCCGTTACGTAACCAAACATCTCCGATAAGGGCACCTTAGCCTTAATCACCTGACCAGCACCTTTGGCATCCATTCCTTGCATAAGCCCTCGACGACGGTTCAGGTCGCCCACAATATCTCCTGTATATTCGTCAGGAGTGAGAACCTCTAACTTCATAATCGGCTCTAAAAGAACTGGTTTTGCTTTTTTAGCCGCTTCACGGAATCCCATTTTAGCTGCTAATTCGAAGGATAATTGATCGGAATCCACCGCATGGAAAGAACCGTCAAAGAGACGAACACGCATACTATCAATTCCGAAACCAGCTAGTGGTCCATTATTCATGGCATCCTTGAAACCTTTCTCCACGGAAGGGATAAATTCTTTTGGAATAGAACCCCCGAAGATGGCGTTTTCAAACGTCAATCCTTCTTTTAAATCTTCAGTCTGTTCAACAGGCCCAATTTCGAACTGGATGTCAGCAAACTTACCACGACCACCCGATTGCTTCTTATACGTTTCGCGATGTTCGATAGATTTAGTAAGTGCCTCTTTGTAGTTTACTTGGGGAGCTCCTTGGTTACACTCTACTTTGAACTCGCGCTTCAGACGATCAACAATAATCTCAAGGTGAAGCTCGCCCATTCCGCTGATGACTGTTTGACCCGTTTCATCATTGTAGGCTACTTGAAAAGTAGGATCTTCCTCAGCAAGTTTGGCAAGTGCCATACCTAATTTATCTACGTCTTTTTGTGTCTTAGGCTCGATTGCCAATCCGATAACTGGATCTGGGAAATCCATTGACTCTAAAACAATAGGCGCGTTTTCAGCACACAGCGTGTCCCCTGTACGAATATCTTTAAATCCAACACCTGCTCCGATATCTCCTGCACCTAACGACTCAATAGAATTTTGCTTGTTGGAGTGCATTTGGAAGAGACGTGAAATACGTTCCTTCTTGCCTGAGCGGGTATTCTTTACATAAGAACCTGCATCGAGCTGGCCAGAGTAAACACGCATAAAGCATAGGCGACCTACATAAGGATCTGTAGCAATCTTAAAGGCAAGCGCTGCAAATGGCTCGCTTGTTTCCGCCTTACGTTGAACCACTTCTTCCGTATCTGGGTTGGTTCCCTCTACGGGTGGAACATCAAGAGGAGAAGGCATATATCGGATAACCGCATCCAATACAGCTTGAACCCCTTTATTTTTAAAGGCCGAACCGCACATCATTGGGATGATGCTCATGTCGATGGTTGCTTTTCGAAGTGCTTCAATCATTTCGTCCTCAGTAATGGAGTTCTCATCTTCAAAGAACTTCTCCATCAATGCCTCATCATACTCAGCAACTGCCTCTACAAGAATTTGGCGATACTCAGCAACTTGGTCAACCATTTCAACGGGCATTTCAATTTCTTCATAGGTCATTCCGAAGTCATCAGTATTCCAAACAATAGCCTTGTTTGAGATAAGATCAACAACTCCTTT
The DNA here is from genome assembly GCA_002708985.1 of Saprospirales bacterium. Lineage (GTDB taxonomy): Bacteria > Bacteroidota > Bacteroidia > Chitinophagales > UBA8649 > UBA8649. Next base: position 50,891 of record PAPS01000007.1, read on the forward strand.
GAAGTCATCCTCTGCACCGATAGGTAACTGAAGTGGAATTGGATTAGAACCTAACATTTCACGTACCTGACGACAAACTTCTAGGAAGTCTGCACCTTGTCGGTCCATCTTGTTGACAAAACCGATACGAGGAACGCGATAATTATCTGCTAAGCGCCAATTGGTTTCTGACTGTGGCTCAACACCATCTACGGCAGAGAATAAGAATACAAGACCATCAAGAACTCGAAGGGAACGATTTACCTCAACGGTAAAGTCTACGTGACCTGGAGTATCAATAATATTTACATTATACTTATCGTCGCGGTAAACCCAATCACAATTTGTCGCAGCAGAGGTAATGGTGATACCACGCTCTTGCTCCTGCTCCATCCAGTCCATAGTCGCTGCACCGTCGTGCACCTCCCCGATTTTATGAGAGATACCGGTATAAAAGAGAATACGTTCTGTGGTCGTCGTTTTACCCGCATCAATGTGGGCAGCAATTCCGATGTTCCTTTGAAAATGAAGATCCTTAGCCATGGTTTCCTATCTATTCGTTATTAGTTGTAATTAGAATTTAAAGTGAGAGAATGCTTTATTCGCCTCCGCCATGCGGTGAGTGTCCTCCTTTTTCTTAACTGCCGCTCCTTCACCGTTCGCTGCCGCCATGATTTCCGCAGCAAGTTTTTCAGCCATACTTTTACCATTGCGAAGACGAGCATAACGGATAAGCCATTTCATTCCAACACTACGTCGACGATCAGGACGCACTTCCGTTGGGATTTGGAAAGTAGCCCCTCCTACGCGTCGAGAGCGCACTTCAACGCTAGGTTGAATGTTTGCCAGGGCCTTCTTCCATGCTTCGTGACCACTTTCACCAGACTTCTCTTCAATGATGTCCATTGCACCGTAGAAGATTTTCTGGGCAACACTTCGCTTTCCGTCAAGCATTAAGTTGTTGACGAAGATTGATACCAATTCGTCTCCAAATCTTGGATCTGGTTCGTAGTAGCGTTTTCTTGGCTTCTGCTTTCTCATTATTCTTTATTCTTCGTTAGGGTGAATGATTTATTTCTTTGGACGCTTAGCACCATACTTAGATCGTGATTGCAAACGGCCATCAACTCCAGCAGTATCCAATGCACCTCGGATAATATGATATCGAACACCTGGAAGATCTTTTACCCTTCCTCCTCTAATCAGTACAATAGAGTGTTCCTGTAAATTGTGTCCTTCACCTGGGATGTAAGCAATTACTTCTTTGCTGTTCGTAAGACGCACCTTGGCAACCTTTCGGAGTGCTGAGTTTGGCTTCTTAGGCGTTGTTGTATAGACTCTGGTACATACCCCGCGTCGCTGAGGACAGCTATCTAGAGCTAGTGATTTGCTCTTTCCCTTGATGACTTTTCGTCCCTTTCGGACGAGTTGTTGAATAGTAGGCATACTTCGCTTGCTAAAATTTTCGGACTGCAAATGTAGCAAAAACTAACCAAGTAATAGGTATGTTGTCGAAAAGATTTTTGCTAAGAATTTTCCAGCCCCTTAAGGGATCTGCTAAGATTACCTCATTTTAGCAAATAAAAGACCGAAATACATACCTTTAAAGCATGAGATATAAGGCCCTATCCTCGACATTATTTATAGACAACCGGCAACGGCTTGCTACGGCGATTCCAGCAAAGAGTATTGCTATCGTCCAGTCCAACCCCGTATTTCCTGCAAATGCCGATGCACACTTACCCTATGAGCCGAGTAGTTACATACTTTGGTTAACAGGAATACAACAGGCACATACTGCTGTGGTAATGTTTCCCGACGCCCCACGCGAGGAGTGGAAGGAAATGTTATTTATTGAAAAATCAACCCACCTCAAAGCCCTTTGGGAAGGGGAAAGACTGTCTAAAGAAGGTGCTCAGGCGGCGACAGGAATTCAAAACGTACATTTTATTGAAGATTTGGATTCAGTTGTCCATCAGTTATCTTCTCACGCAGAAAATTTAGCCCTTGTAATCAATGAGCATGATCGAAGTGATGCGACCGAACTGATTTTAGGTAAAAAAGAAGCCGCCACCTGGAAAACGCGATATCCACTTCACAATATTGTTCGACTCGCTCCAATTTTTGATGCCTTACGTTGCATTAAGCATTCTGTTGAAATCGATACCCTGTCCAAAGCTTGTGCCATTACAAAGAAGGGCTTTATGAGAGCACTGGACATAGTAAAAGAGGGCATCTATGAATATGAAGTAGAGGCAGCTATCACCGAAACCTTTGTCCGAAATGGATGTGGAGGGCATGCTTATCAGCCGATTATCGCTGGAGGAAAAAATGCCTGTGTCTTACATTACATAACGAATCACAAAAAACTAAACGATGGAGATTTACTCTTAATGGATTTTGGGGCAGATTATGCCTATTACTCTGCTGATCTGTCAAGGACCATTCCGGTCAATGGCAAGTTTAGTGAGCGACAAAAAGAACTTTATACCGCCTGCCTTAAGGTTCAAAAAGAATGTATCGATATCGCTCGACCGGGTATAACGCTGCAGGCCTATCAACTCGAGTCAAAACGCATCATGATGCATGCTCTTCGTCAAGTAGGATTGGTTAAGGCAAGCGATGACAAGGAGGCATTAAAGGAAAGCCATCAATACTTTCCTCACGGAATTGGTCACTACTTGGGACTTGATACCCATGATGTAGGAAGCCGCTTTGCCGAGCTCAAACCCGGCATGGTTCTCACCGTAGAACCTGGGATTTATGTTCGAGAAGAAGGAATTGGAATTCGTATCGAGAATGATATCGTAATTACCATGGACAAACCCAATGACTTGATGGCGGATATTCCTCGAGAAGTCGAGGAAATTGAGGCAATAATGGCCAAGTAATCCAGTGGTAATTCTTCCCTTTTTAGAGATCGCACAGTCACCCATTCACGGAAGGGGTGTTTTTGCAACGGAGGATATTGAGGAGGGAACGTTGATCGAGTTTTCACCGCTCATCGTTCTCCCTTCAAGCGAGCGCGGTATTCTTCAATCGAGTAGATTATACGACTACTACTTTGAGTGGTCTGAAAGCCAAATCGCTGTCGGCCTTGGATACCTCTCTATATATAACCACGCCTCACCTGCCAATTGCTATTGGGAGCGATTAGAGGATAAACAAGCTATGCGTGTCATTAGTCAAACCTTTATTGCTAAAGGGCAGGAACTAACAATTGATTATATGACCGGGGACAAGGCCCTCAAAAAATTATGGTTCGACGCTAAAAAGAAGTAAGGCTGATTGGCTAACCATTCATAGTTATCTGCATTCATTAAAGCTTGGCGTTAATCCCTAATGCATCGTGTAGATGACTTCCGATTAGTGGGACCTGTTGTCACTACAAAGCTTGATGAGGAGTGATTATTGTCAAAAAAGAACGTGATATTTTAAGTAGACACAACACTTTTTAACGTTGACTTAAACTACAAGTCTTCTAACAACTCATTATGAGCTTGCTTTTTAATGAGCTCCCCGTCTCTATGCCTCCGCATCCTGTGCCGAGGAGTCTTCCGCTTCCTCTGTTCCTTCTGATCCGTTGGCATCATCAGATGATTTCGCCGCTTTGGATGGTTTACTCGATGCTTTGCTAGATGATTTTTTAGTCACTTTTTTTGAAAGAACCAACTTCTCATTATCCGCATCCTTATCAGCGATCAAGGTATCCCCCTCTTTCAGACGACCCGAGAGCATTTCCTCAGCAATTGGATCTTCTAAATACTTCTGAATCGCTCGATTAAGCGGTCGTGCACCAAACTCCGGATCAAATCCTCGCTTAGCCACAAAACGCTTCGCTTCTTCTGATAGCTCGAGTTGGTATCCTAAATCCTCAATTCTGCGATGGACGCCACGCATGGATATATCGATAATCTTGAAGATATCCTCTTCGCTTAGGCTGGAGAAGGTAATCAAGTCATCAATTCGATTGAGGAATTCAGGGGAAAAGGTTCGCTTTAGTGCCTTTTGAATAACTGAACGTGCGTGGTCTCCTGCTTGACTTTGACGATTTTTCGTCGCAAACCCAACGCCTTGGCCGAAGTCTTTAAGGTCTCTTACTCCAATGTTAGACGTCATTATAATCAAGGTGTTTTTGAAGTTAATTTTTCGTCCAAGCCCGTCGGTCAAAAGACCATCATCTAAAACTTGTAGAAGGATATTAAATATGTCGGGATGAGCCTTTTCGATCTCATCTAAGAGGACCACTGAATAGGGTTTTCTTCGAACCTTTTCCGTAAGCTGACCCCCTTCTTCATACCCCACGTAGCCAGGAGGTGCTCCAATTAAGCGACTCACAGAGAACTTCTCCATGTATTCACTCATATCAACTCGGATTAGAGAATCTTCTGAATCAAATAGATTTTCGGCTATAGCACGAGCAAGCTCTGTCTTTCCAACACCAGTTGGTCCAAGAAATATGAAGGTACCAATAGGCTTGTTCGGATCTTTAAGCCCTACTCGATTTCGCTGAATGGACTTCACCACTTTTTCAATAGCCTCATCCTGGCCAATTACACGATTACGCAAGTCATCGCCCATTTTAACGAGCTTTTGGCTCTCTGATTCCGCAATTCGTTTAACCGGAATTCCCGTCATCATGCCCACCACTTCAGCAATGTCGTCTTCTGTAATGGGGAAACGCTGAGTCTTTACTTCATCTTCCCAAGCCAATTTAGCAGCATCTAATTCCTCTAGTAACTTCTTCTCATCATCTCGAAGTCGAGCTGCTTCCTCATATTTCTGATTTTTAACGACATTATTTTTCTCTTCCTTGATCGCATCAATCTTTCCCTCTAGCTCAGTAATATTAAGGGGTACCTTAATGTTTTTTAAATGTACTCTGGCACCAACTTCATCCATTACATCGATAGCTTTATCAGGAAGAAATCGGTCAGTTATGTATCGCTCAGAAAGCTTGACGCAAGACTCGATAGTACCTTCTGTGTAGGTAACATTATGATAGTCCTCGTATTTCACTTGAATGTTCTCAAGAATGGTAATCGACTCCTCTATGCTTGGTGGATCAACAATCACTTTTTGGAAACGACGGTCTAATGCACCATCCTTTTCAATATGCTGGCGATATTCATCTAAGGTTGAGGCACCAATGACTTGGAGTTCACCACGCGCGAGTGCCGGCTTGAAGATGTTGGAAGCATCGAGCGACCCCGTAGCGCCTCCTGCACCAACAATTGTATGAATCTCGTCAATAAAGAGAATGACATCTTGATTTTTTTCAAGCTCTGCCATAATCGCTTTCATTCTTTCCTCAAATTGTCCACGATACTTTGTTCCTGCGACTAAGGCTGCCAAGTCAAGCATAACCACGCGACGATTAAAGAGGACTCGCGATACCTTTCGCTGAACAATACGTAGAGCAAGACCTTCAACGATGGCCGTTTTACCGACTCCGGGCTCTCCGATAAGAATTGGATTGTTTTTCTTTCGTCTACTTAGAATTTGTGAAACCCGTTCGATTTCCGTGTCACGACCGACAATGGGATCAAGCTTATCGTTGATTGCCATTTCGGTAACATCTCTTCCGAAGTTGTCCAAGACAGGCGTCTTTGATTTTGTTTTTCCTCGTCTTGTAAAGCCTGCGCCGCCTTCCTTTCGACCAGGGTTTGGGTCCTCTTCTGCGGCATCTCCATCATCATCTCGAGAGGCCTCTCCCTTGATTTCATTTTGCAAGTAGTCAAGTTCGGCCTTAAAAATTTCGTAGTTGACATCATGCTTTTCCAGAATTTGGGTAGCTACATTATCAGGGTTTTTTAAAATGGCAAGGAATAAATGCTCTGTACTTACCCACTCATTCCGCAATTGCTTGGCTTCGAGCACTGTAATTTTCAGTACCTTTTCTGCCTGCTTATTGATGGTAAGTTTTTCATCTGGACTTTTGAGAGGGGAGCTATTGTCCGCCACAGCGCGCTCCACAGCACGACGAATCACAACAGGATCTACGTCCAAAGAATGGAGCACTTTGATTGCAAGGCCCTCGCCTTCCCGAATCAAACCAAGCAAAAGATGCTCGATTCCAATATAGTTGTGATTTAACCGCAAAGCCTCTTCTCGCGAGTAGGAGATTACATTGCGCACTTGAGGTGAGAATTTTTCCGCCATCGTATCCTAAGTTTCTTACTTAGATAAAAGTAATAATATACCTAAGACTCATGCCCTAGTTTTTAAGTAATATGCGTAAATTTCCACTTGTGGGTTTCAAGGCCTAAAAGAAAAAGTTCAAGAATATGAAATTCAGTATCGAAAAAAATGAACACTACGCACTAATTCAGCCTCAAGAAGAGAAGCTGACAAGTATGATTGCTCCCAAACTCAAGTCTGAGTTTATGTTGCTCTTTCAAGAAGAACATACCCGTATTATCTGTGATTTAAGTGACGTGAAGTACATCGACTCCAGTGGATTAAGTGCCTTGCTTATTGGGCACCGCCTTTGCCGCGAGGAAAGCGAGGGATCTTTTATTATTACCAACATTGCCCCTAGCGTTAAAAGCCTTATCACACTCTCCAGATTGGATGATGTATTAACCATAATACCCACCAACGCAGAAGCTATTGACTTCGTTAAACTTGACAACCTAGAAGGGGATCTAGATGCTTAATGAGTTTTGAACTCACCATCCTAGGCTCTAACTCTGCCGTGCCTGCATTTGGAAGGCACCCATCAAGTCAAGTCCTCTCACTTAACGGCAACAAATTTCTCATCGATTGCGGCGAGGGTTGTCAGTTGCAAATGAGTAAATACAATATCAAGCGAGGCAAACTTGACCATATTTTTATCTCGCACCTTCATGGAGATCATTATTTCGGACTTTTTGGCTTGATTAATACCTTAAATCTAAATGGTCGACAAGCTACCCTAAATATCTATGGTCCCCCTGATCTTGATGCAATACTTAAGAGTGTACTTGGAGATTACAGCCACCGCCTTAAATACGAACTAGTCTTTCACGGTTTAACTATGGATTGCGCGGAAACCATTCTTGAGACTAAAGACTGTCGTGTGAGCACCTTAGTGATGAATCACAGTATCGAATGCCTTGGATTCCAGTTTGAGCAAATTAAGTCAAAGCCCAATGTATCCGCCGAGAAACTCCAGGCTTTGGGAATTGAGGGAAAGGCAATAGGAGACCTCCTTACCGGCAAGGAGGTCAAAGACTTAGATGGCAATCCTGTCCATTTAGAAGAAGTCACCTTGCCGAGCATTCGCGGTTGTATTTACACCTATTGCTCAGATACCGCACGAAAGCCCGAAAACATCCAACTATTGCAAGATACCGATGTGCTTTATCATGAAGCCACCTTTTTAAACGTCCGCCAAGATCGCGCCGAGGCTACTTGGCACAGCACAGCCAAAGATGCCGCATGGATGGCAAAGGAAGCCGGTGTAAAGGATCTTCTGATTGGACATTTTTCTGCGCGATATGAAAATCTCGAGCCTTTGTTAGAAGAATGCCAAGCAACCTTTGCACGAAGTCACCTTGCCCTCGAAGGTCACTCTTTTGAAATATCAACAGAAGGGCTAAAGCTAGCTTAGCTAACTAGGAGCGCTTCAAATTGTACTTCTCTATTTTATTGTAGAGGTGACTTCGCTGAATATCTAGGACATCAGCGGTCTTAGAAACATTCCAACCATTCTTTCGCAGTTTGTCCTCTATAAATAGTTTTTCGATATGCTCTTTAAAGTCTTGAAACTTCTCAAAAGATTCAAACAATTGTAATGGTGGGCTTTTTGCCATCACATTGGATACATTGGATTGGACGTCTTCGGTTTCGATTTTATTGCCTTTGGAGAGAATCACAAGACGCTCCACGACATTGCGAAGTTCACGGATATTTCCAGTCCACTCCACCTCCTGTAATTCAGCGACGGCCGACGGGGTAATTTTTTTGAGTGGGATGCCATAGTCTTGGCAAATTTCCTTGAGGAATCGCTCCGTAATCAGTGGGATGTCCTCTACCCTATCATTTAATGAAGGAACATGAATTAAAATGACCGATAAACGATGATAAAGGTCCATTCGGAAATTACCCAAATCGATTTCCTTAGCAAGGTCTTTATTGGTAGCCGCAACAATGCGCACATCAACCTTAATTTCCTTATCACCGCCTACGCGTGTGATTTTGTTCTCCTGTAGTGCGCGAAGCACCTTAGCTTGGGCAGACATGGACATGTCACCAATCTCATCAAGAAATAGCGTACCTCCATTGGCCTGCTCGAACTTTCCTATACGTTGCTTGATTGCTGAGGTAAAAGCTCCCTTTTCGTGACCGAATAATTCGCTTTCAATAAGTTCTGACGGTATTGCAGCACAATTCACTTCAACTAGCTGACCTTTAGAGCGTGGACTTTGTTCATGAATCCAACGAGCCACTAATTCCTTTCCCGTTCCATTTTCTCCCGTAATCAACACCCGCGCCTCGGTAGGAGCAACTTTTGCTATTGTCTGTTTTATTGACTCAATGGCCGAACTCTCCCCAACGATTTCGCGTGTCTTGGATACCTTGCGCTTGAGCACCTTGGTTTCGGTAATCAAGGTAGATTTATCCAGGGCATTCCGCACTGTAATAAGAAGGCGATTTAAGTCTGGTGGCTTGGATAAGTAGTCGTAGGCTCCTGATCGAACTGTTTCCACCGCTGTATCAATTTGACCATGACCTGAAATCATTATGAACTGCGCTTCTACTTCCGCCGCTTTGGCTAATTGAAGAACTTCCATGCCATCTCTATTTGGCATTTTGATGTCTAAAAGGACAACATCATAGACATCTTCTAAAATCATATTCAGAGCCACCTCACCATCGGAAGCTTCGTCAACTTCGTAATGCTCATACTCTAGAATTTCTCGGAGAGATTGCCTAATGTTTTTTTCGTCATCAACGATTAATATTCGTGCCATAAAGTGTCTAATTTAATAGAATTTGGAAAAGATAAGCGATTTATTCATCGAAAAGCAAAAAAAGAAGAGACCCAAGTTCCACGAGGTGGAAAACTTGAGTCTCTGTAATAGTATGCGGAATCGTAAGCCGGGTTCTGTTCATTTAACATTCACTGCTAAACTTCCACCATTTATCTAGACCTCAGGTCACCCTGAGGTTCAATCGACCAACCCCCCGAAGCTATTGACCGAAATCAATATAAGGACGGGACACCCTATCCTCGGTATACATGGTCTTTCAGCGCATGGGGTTTACTCAGCTACCTGATTTACATCAAATACTGGTGGGCTCTTACCCCACCTTTTCACCCTTACCATATACTATGGCGGTTATTCTCTGTAGCACTTTCCCTTCCTCTCAGAAGCCACCCGTTAGGTGGCACGCCTCCCTGTGCAGCCCGGACTTTCCTCATGATAACATCATGTAGTGGATCCTTCCGCATTTCAAAGATAATATAATTAGACAGCCCAAGACTCCCAACAGCAATAGATAAAACCACCGACAAAAGGATACTTCATCCAGAACCGCGGGAGCAGACCAAGAATGAAAAGAACTGCAAGCGTTAAAAAGAATGGAAAGTAAAACGTTCCTACACAACATAAAGTAAGCACGAAAAGCGCTAGTAAGAATAATGAACGTTGCATCCAATATCCCTTAATTGTTGAGTAACCGAGAAAACTAAGTAATATTAATGCAAAGCCTCCAAGCAACGACAATAATACCTCTGTATTCCTTGTCTGTGTAAACCAACTGTAGCCCAGTCCTATAAAAAGAAGAATACTAAAGAAGCCTAGGGAAGCTATGCTGCGTTTAGACTTGATTTCTCGATTAATAAGGCGTTCCGTTAGTAGTAGAAAGCAAATCAGGGCAAAGATGTGAAACGATAGATCACAGCTCATTATAATAAGCATGATTAGCATAACTAAACCCGCTACCAAGAAGTCCAAGGATCTAGTGAAACGATAGGATAAAACCATTAACAGACAAAAGAGGAATATGAATTCTTCACTCAGGAATACTCCCGAAACTACCATGTTATGGGTCCATGGGAGAACCGCGAAGAGCAAAGTCCCAAAAAAGGCACCACCAATTTGACGCATAGTTAGGCGATTTAAGGATTCTAAAAGAAGATAAATCTGGAATAACAATAACGTAAGCATTACTATCGATTTGACGTCAAGTTCGGGTAGCTTGTAACTGTAGAGTGAAAATGTAAAGACGCCAACCATAAGGAGATTAGCCAATTGAGTAATCGTACTTTCACGACTAGACCATAAAGAGAAATGTACCGAGTTAAACATCGTCGATGGAAGATAGCACAGTTCGCTGAAAGATGGTGGTGGAAGATATATATATCTAAAAAAGATCCCTCTCAATATCGTCAATGGAAGCAAGCATATTGGCTAAATGTTTTGCAAAAAATAGGCTATCAAAAGGACGATTTTTGTGGTCGTATTGCTGATATCGGATGTGGACCAAATGGAATATTCCAACTCTTTGAAAAATCACATCAAATATCATTAATAGATCCTTTATTAGACGCTTATATGCTTTATGATACGTTTAATAAACCCAGTAAATCACAGCTATTCTCAATGCAAATTGAAGATTTTGGAGGCAAAATAGACCATGAATTTGTCTTTTGTTTCAATGCCATAAATCATATGCTCGATATGCAAAAAGCCTTACAAAAAATGGTGAAAATTTTGTCTAAAAATGGCACGCTGATCCTCTCGTGTGATGTCCATAATTGGTATCTGTTACACCAAATTTTTCGATTTATTCCTTGGGATGTCTTACATCCACACCAAATCACAAAAAAAGAAATGGACAGCCTCCTTACTCATCATGGATTGACCATAAAACAGTGTCGACAACTCAATAAAAAGCCAATATTCTCGGAATATGTATGGATTTGCACGAAATCCGAGGCATAATAAAGCATTTTTCTCAAAAGGCTACCACCAATAACTTAGACGTAAAACAAGCGCACGATTTTTAGCACGAAAGTCATCAAAATAATTATCCGTGTAGACGAAAAATAGGTCACTCATGGGCGCGTAACGCCACTGAAATCGAGTATTGACATTAAAATTATTCAGTTGGGTGTTATACTGAACAAAGGTGTTACACTGAATCTTTTGGCTAAAGCTAACCGCTATATTGCTGCCAATTAACATCGGTGAGTCATCTTCACGTTCGTCAAAGCGAATTTCATCCCGTCTAAAATTGAGATCCACCACGATCCATGGCCGCCATCCCCTGTACGATAGATTCGCACGATAGCTCAAAAGAGTTCCATCGTAGAATTGCCCTCCTTGGACGAGTCCTGAGAATACAAAATCCTTTCTTCTATTGGTTTGCCATTCTACACTCGCATCGCGGTATCTATAGTTATCAGCCGAAATCGGATCACCATTCCCAAACAAGTCAAAATCTTGCATAAGCTGTGTTTGCAACTCACGAACTTTAAACTCTAAGGAAGCGGTATTCATGAACGTAACTTCATAGCCGAGCCATGCATTGAGATCCGTTGATAAGAATCGGTCGAATCCTTCAAGAGTGGGTTCGCTATTCCAATATTGACTGTAATAGATCTTGGGAGTATGATTGAAGACGACTGAATTTTTCTTTTTAGGAAAGAAATTTCTTATCACAAAATGCTCAAATCTAAAGTATCCCGTGCGAGGAACGAATCCTACCTCAGCAGAATAGTTTGAGCCAACATATTCATGGTTGTAGGCAAACTGCCATTTCCCATCATCATAGTTTAACCAGACTGCTTGAGCTCCCCCATCGATTTCGAATCCATCCTCAAAACTCTGATGATAGAAAATTTTACCGCGCCAATAGTTGTTTTTTGAGTACAGGTTAAAGTCTAATCCTGCCACAGTATTGCGTTGGCCACTAATTGACCTTGCGCCATTAAAGGCTTGTTTATTGACAAGGATGGCACCAATGCTTGAACGGTTCCAAACCTGTTGTTGAAAAGCAGCTACCGTGTAATTTTCGCTTTCTAGGTTGCGTTCATCGGCTGTACCCTCTGTCTGCATGGTCATTAATCCAATGCGCGTCTTATCAGAAACATTACCACTTAATCGTAATCCTCCAAGTATGTTGACTGGACTACCACTGGATAAACCAATATTTCGAGAGAAAAATGGACGTATTCTTCGAAATCCAAAGTCAGAAAATAAGTCGCTATTTTCTGTAAAGAAAGGCCGAAGCTCCGGGAAAAACACACTAAACCGGTCTAGATTAATTACCTGCTGGTCCACGCGAACATTTGAAAAATCAGGGTTTATGGTAACGTCAAGATTCAAACTCTGACTCACCCCAATCTTAGCATCTAATCCTACCTTAGAAAGGTTTGTTGCCTCAGTTTTGGAAGGGTCGCCGTAGTCTAGTTTTAAGCCAGCACTGGCATAGGGAATCAGATTTACATTGGCCTTAGTCTTGGGTGCCGGATCTTTCCATACCAATTGTCCATAGTTAATCACAGAAGCCACATTGAAGTTTACTGGAACCTTTGACCAAGTACTTCGTTCATTGATTTGAAGGTCGTTCCGAGCAAAATTCACAGACCAAAGGGTATCTCTTGGATCGTATCGAATATTTTTAAATGGTATAGCCATTTCAGCAGTCCATCCCAAAGAATCGCGTTGAACCGCAGAATTCCATTTGCTATCCCACGCTGTAGTCACACCAAAAAGTCCTCCGTTGGCTACAATACCTTCCCGCTGGGATCCGTAAGGACTGATTGCAAAGCTGAGCGCATTAGTTCCGTCGTTTCTCGGACTTAGAAATACAGCAAAAGCATCAGTTCTGGGAAAGGAAAAGTCGCGAATCAAGGTATTGACTTGATAATCATCAGAGGGAGTGTAGCAGCGCACCGCAACATACAAGTTGCGCTGATCAAATGCCATTTTAACTTCCGAAGAGCGCTGAGCTGGAAGAGAATCAGTGGGAAAGGTTTGAATAAATGAATTACTGATTTCCTTATCCTGCCATGCGATATCGTTAAGGATACCATCGATTTTAATGGAGTTATCTTCCACTTGATGGAGATTGTAACTGACTTGGGCAAAACCTGAAGTCAGCAAACATGTCAAAAAAACAATACTTAATAAATGCTTCATCATACGATAACTACGAGTTTCTTATTGGTTAGTACCTTAACAGTCTAAATCAAAAAAGTACTCGAATGTACAAGATACGCTTCGGAACGGATGGATGGCGAGCCATCATCGCACAAGATTTTACAGTAGACAATGTTAAACGCGTAGCTTATGCTACTGCACAGTGGGTCAAAAATGAAGCCTGCAAACACGAAAATCTAAAACCAGCTATTGTTTTAGGACATGATTGTCGATTTGGCGGTGAAATGTTTTCTCTAGCGGTTATGCAAGTCATGGCGCAAGAAGGAGTTCACGTCATGTATCACAAAGGCATAGCCACCACACCTATGGTCTCGCTTGGAACCCATGACTTTAAATGCTTTGCTGGTGTCGTAATTACGGCAAGTCACAATCCACCTGCGTACAGCGGGTATAAGCTTAAGTCTTTCTATGGTGGTCCCACAAAGCCAGACGATGTTGCCTTAGTTGAATCACATATCCCTGATCATACCATTAACGCACCCAACGTAAGTCTTGAGAAGCTATGTGTATCTGGGCACGTGAGCATTGTAGACTTAGAAAAGCACTATCTAGAAAAAGTAGAGGGCTACTTTGATTTGGATACCATTCGCAAGAGTAAGCTCCTTGTAGCCTATGATGCCATGTTTGGCGCGGGATTTCCAGTCTTTAAAAAAATCCTTCCTGAAGCGACCATGCTCCACGCTGAGCCCAATCCAGGATTTAACGGCCAAGCACCGGAACCAATTGCTAAAAACCTTCAAGAATTTGGAGCAATGCTTGAAAAAAATCATCATGATATAGGATTTGCCACTGATGGTGATGCAGATCGAATTGGGCTGGTAAAAGGTAATGGGGAAATTCTCGATGCCCACCACGCGATTCTCATTTTACTGCATATTCTTAAAGAGTATAAACAGTATGATGGAACAGTCATTGCGGCATTCTCAGCAACACCTAAGGTCAAAATGCTCTGTGATCATCACAAACTAAGCCTCGAGGTAACGAAGATCGGATTTAAGCATATATCAGGACGAATGATCGAGGTAGATTCGATTATCGGATGCGAAGAATCAGGAGGAATTGCTGTAAAAGGACATATACCCGAACGGGATGGGATTTGGGACGCTCTGCTTGTTATTGAACACCTTGCACAAACAGGGAAGTCGCTGGAAGACCTTATTCAAGAAATTTATGCAATCACCGGCTCACTTGCGTACAATCGCAACGATATGCACCTCACCAATGAAGTCAAAATGGCCACTATGGAGCGTTGTGCAAGTGGAGAATTCAATAAAAATTTTGGGAAGTACACCACTGACTATATCGAAAACATCGATGGATTTAAGTTCCATTTCAAAGAAGGTGGCTATGTCATGATTCGTCCTTCTGGTACAGAACCTGTCCTTCGTGTCTATGCAGAGTCAGCAACCATGGACTTAGTTGATGAGATTTTGACTGAAGCAAGCCGCGTGATTCAAGGTGGTTAGGTATGAATCGTCAATTTGTTCTTTTTTGCATTCTTAAATTGCTGATTATATCCCCGGCATATTCGCAAAAAAGTTTAACCTATTCTGAGGATTCATCCATTTTAAAAGAAGAATTCCTATCATTTTTCGAAGCAAGTTCCTATCGAAGTAGGGCAAGAATTCGTGGGCTATCTATTGGGATCCCCACAGCTTACGCAGCAACCATGTCTGCATTAAGCATTGCATGGTACGATCAAAACGAGCGTAATCGCTTTCATTTTTTCGACGATGCCAAGGAGTGGCAACAAGTAGATAAGCTCGGACATAGCCACACGGCCTACTTTGAAACCTATTGGATGATGCAATCCCTACGATGGGCAGGCGTTAACGAGAAAAAAAGCCGATGGATCGGAGCAGCTCTTGGATTTACAATCCAATCATCCATTGAACTCTTTGATGGTTTTAGCGAA
>PAPS01000008.1 GCA_002708985.1 Saprospirales bacterium
CTATACTGACACCTTTGTTTCTTCAAATGGTTGTGATAGCATTGCTACGCTTGATTTAACCATTAATCAGACGCAGACCTCTACAGAGACTCAAGTGGAATGTGATAGCTTTATCTTGAACGGACAGACCTACAATGCAACAGGACTCTATACTGACACCTTTGTTTCTTCAAATGGTTGTGATAGCATTGCTACGCTTGATTTAACCATTAATCCGACGCAGACCTCTACAGAGACTCAAGTGGCATGCGATAGCTTTACTTGGAATGGACAGACTTATAATTTGTCTGGCATCTACACAGAAACCTTTGTGTCAGCAGTAGGGTGCGACAGTATTGTTAGCCTCGATATAACGATTCACCCATCCTATCTTTTTGTTGACTCCATAATCATTGATTTTGAGCTGGTTTGGGAAGGACAGGTTCTTCGAGAAAGTGGTGATTATGAAGTAACCTATACCACTTCTGAAGATTGCGACAGCATATATCTTCTTAATCTCGTGATTGAACGTCCCGTTTTAAGTCTACCAACGGCATTTAGTCCCAATGGAGATGGTGTAAATGATTTCTTTAAACCCGTTTCCTATGGTGAAGAAGATATCATACTCGAAATCTTCAACCGATGGGGAGAAATGGTATATAGAGAAGAAGGTCGATCGAATATGATAGGTTGGGATGGAAGCTATAAAGGCGATAATGTTCCAATGGATACCTATGTATACACCATTCGATATGTAGACTATGGTGGTAATGAGCGCTTTCTCCAAGGAAACATTACATTAATACGCTAGTATTAAATCCCTTGCGAGTCATGGTCGATTCCAATTGGCAGAATATGTTTGCTCGCTCAAGTATACTTGTTACTCATTGAGTCAGCGGCACAGTTTTTGAAGGTTTTATCTTGCCCGTAGGGCGGGGGTGGGATGTGGGCTTTGGAATCATTGAAACTTATTTAACTCAACCTAAGCTCCAAATTTCATCATGCCATTCTGCATTTAATGGGATAACACCCTAGGAAATACTTATTTCCACTATTTTAGACTTAAACTATATCTGCGATGGCTGAAGCAAAGACACAGAATCCTAAAGAACGCACTAAACTCCTCGAAGTAAAGGACTTAATTACCGAGTTTTCTACTGAAGAAGGCATTGTTCGAGCCGTTAAATCAGTAAGCTTCACCATATATCGTGGAGAGACTGTAGGTATTGTTGGAGAGTCAGGTTCGGGAAAGTCGGTGACTTCGCTTTCCATAATGAAGTTGATTCCAAGTCCTCCCGGCAAGATTGTCTCTGGATCGATTACATATTATCCAAAGGACGGAGAAGCAATTGACTTAGTTCAAGCAGAAGACAACGTCATGCGGAAGTTACGTGGTGATGCCATCTCGATGATTTTCCAAGAGCCGATGACTTCATTAAACCCTGTCTTTACCTGCGGTCATCAAGTAGCTGAGGCCTTAATGCTTCATAAAAAGCTATCCAAGAGCGAAGCCAAGGCCAAAACCATTGAAATGTTTGAAAAGGTTCAGCTTCCTACTCCAGAACGAATCTTTAAGGCCTATCCTCACCAAATATCCGGTGGCCAAAAACAACGGGTAATGATTGCAATGGCAATGTGCTGTGATCCTGATTTATTGATTGCTGACGAGCCGACAACTGCTCTAGATGTTACGGTCCAAAAGACTATCCTAGAGTTAATGGACGACCTGAGTAATCAGTTGGAATCTTCCATCATTTTTATCACCCACGACTTGGGTGTAATTGGTGAGATTGCTGACCGTGTTATTGTTATGTACCAAGGTAATATTGTAGAGGAAGGCCATGTCCTTGATATATTCAAAAATCCTAAACACCCCTATACAAGAAGTCTATTAGCTTGTCGGCCTCCATTAGGAGATCGCTTAAAACGCCTGCCTACCGTAAAAGACTTCATGGATGTTGCCGAAGACGGAACAATCATCGAAAAGCCAATGTCAGTGGGCGAAGCACTTAAAAAGGTGCGTATTTCTCCCAATGAATTTGAAGCACGCATGACAGAACTTGCCAAGGAAGAGCCCATCTTATCGGTGAAGAACCTAAAGACTTTCTTTGTTACGCAGCGCAACTTCTTAGGTCAGGCGAAAGCCTACACAAAGGCCGTTGACGATGTTAGCTTTGACGTCTACCCTGGGGAGACATTGGGTCTAGTAGGAGAGTCGGGCTGTGGTAAAACGACGTTAGGTCGATCTTTACTGCGCCTTGTAGAGCCTATGGATGGGGAAGTATTCTATAAGGGACGTGACATTCGGGATATGCGAGCTGATGAGTTACGTAAGATGCGCAAGGAAATGCAGTTAATTTTCCAAGATCCATATTCTTCGCTTAACCCTCGAATGACCATTGGTAATGCCATTCGCGAACCCATGACAGTCCACGAAATTTATGGCAATGAAGCAGAACGAAAAGAGCGTGTTGAAGAGCTCTTACTTAAAGTTGGAATGCTTCCAGAACACTTCGGGCGATATCCGCACGAGTTCTCTGGGGGACAACGTCAGCGGATCTGTATAGCCCGTGCCCTAGCGGTTAAGCCAGAATTTATTGTATGTGATGAGTCCGTATCCGCCCTTGACGTATCAGTCCAAGCACAGGTACTCAATCTTTTATTAGATCTTCGAGAAGAGTTTAATCTAACCTACATTTTTATTTCTCACGATTTGTCCGTAGTGAAATTCATTAGCGATAGAATGGTAGTAATGAATGCTGGACAAATTGAAGAATACGACAGTTCTGACGTTATCTATAATAATCCGCAGAAGGCCTACACTCAAAAGCTCATCCAAGCAATTCCCAAGGGAGAAGTAGCTGATATCGAGCGGCGCCTCAAAGTAGGATAATGTTGTACGTGAATAACTACTTTTTATTAGGGTGCTTAGCTTAGGTATTTTCACATCATGAAAGGCCGCAGAAGGAAAGGCAAGCCAGGTCGTGCTCAACGACAAGGAAAGGCAGACAGACATGCTTCTAAGGGCGTCGAATCCACGGTCAAGGCCTACATTACTAAGCATCCAGGCGTAAAGATTAAACAACTCGTTGCTCACTGTATCAAGCGATTCCATCACGAAAAGGTGATGCATGCTCTTGAAAATCTTGAACGCAAGGGAAAAATCGACATTAACGACTACGGTAAAATCTACATCAAACAATCCAAAAGGGAGCGAATAGTGTCTGGTGAACTTGTCGAAGGGATTATTGAAGTCACTTCTTCAGGCAATGGCTATGTTATTGTAGACAACCTAGATTCAGATATTTTCATTCCGTCACGTTCAAAAAATAATGCGCTAAACAAGGATAAAGTGCGCGTGCAAATCACCAAGTTTGGACGACGTCCTGAAGGGATCGTCAAAGAAGTGGTAAAGCGAAGTCGAAATAGCTTTATCGGCCAAGTGGAAGCAAGTCCCGACCAAGGATTTGCCTTTATCTTACCCTTAGACAACAAAGTAGAATTTGACATCTATGTGCCCAATAAATCGTTAAATAAGGCTAAACAAGGAGATACCGTATTGGTTGAGGTTACACAGTGGGGAGATGGTGATCGCGGCCCTTCAGGAATTATCAAAAAAATTATGACCGATCTTGAGGCAAGCGACCTTGAGATGCAAAACATACTTATCAATCAAGGGTTTAACTTAGAATTTGGAATCGATGTTGACGCAGAGGTAACTAAGATTCCAGATAGTATTCATCCTGATGAAATAGCCAGCCGTAAAGACATTCGCTCCATATTAACCTTTACGATTGACCCAGATGATGCTAAAGACTTTGATGATGCCTTGAGTTATGAGCGCCTTGAAGGAGGCGAAGAGCGCATAGGAGTGCACATCGCCGATGTAAGTCATTTTGTAAGACCGGGAACTGCCTTAGATGATGAAGCTGCGTTTCGTGCTACCTCAGTCTATCTTCCAGATAGAGTCTGCCCAATGCTACCAGAACGGTTGTCAAATGATCTCTGCTCGCTTAAGCCGAAGGTGGATCGCTTGGCATTTAGCGTATACTTTGATATTAACCCCAAAGGAAAAATTGAGCATGTAGAAATTGCTCGAAGCGTGATCAATTCCGATTGCCGTTTTACCTATTCAGAAGCCCAGGAATGCATCGAAGGAAGGGGAAATGAGGACTTTATCGTCGTTATTCAACGCCTGAATCAGTTAGCCGAGCAATACAGAAAAGAACGTTTTAATGGAGGGTCAATTGATTTTGATTTGCCTGAAGTACGCTTTAAGCTCGACGAGAAAGGCCATCCTATTGACGTCTATGTAAAGGAGCGTAAAGCAGCCCATATGCTTATTGAAGAATATATGCTGCTTGCCAATACGACAGTATCAAAATATGTAAGCCGACTTCAGGAAGGGAAAAAGCCTCGTGATATGGTCTACCGTATTCACGATGAGCCTTCTATGGAAAAACTTGCTAAACTTTCGTCCGTGGCTGCCCGTTTTGGCCATCGCTTAAAGTTTGAGGACGGCGTGCAAGCCAAAGAGGTGTTAAATCGATTTATGGCAAAGATTCAAGGCAAACCTGAACAGAAAATCTTACAACAACTCGCTGTGCGTTCAATGTCTAAGGCAGAGTATAGTCCTGAAAATATTGGACACTACGGATTGGGATTTGGTCATTATTCCCATTTCACATCACCTATTCGAAGATATCCCGATGTTCTTGCCCATCGAATTGTATGGGAGTGCATTCAGGAAGCGAGACCAAGCCTTGAGCGCGAAGAGCTTAAGGAGCTATGTAAGCAAAGCAGTTTAATGGAGCGCAAAGCTATTGAGGCGGAGAGAGAGGCAACTAAGTTCAAGCAGTGTGAATACCTACATGATCGATTGGGGGAGGAGTTTGATGGCATGATAAGCGGGATGCTCAGTAAAGGCTTTTTTGTAGAGCTAAAAGATAATCAATGTGAAGGCTTTGTTGACCTCGATCATTTTGATGAGCACTTTATGTTTGATGAAGAATATTTAGTTTTAGCAGGAATGAGGTCAAGAACAAAGTTTCGAATGGGAGACCAAGTTAGAGTGCGTGTAGCCCGTGTTTCCCTTGCAGAACGCAAGATTGATTTTGCCTTCATTAATAGTAATACTGACAGTCCTACAGAATAAATCCTTATGAGACACCTAGATGCCATGTTAGCCCAGTTTGATGCCTATACTGCATCACTCCGTAACGAAGGTCCCTCTTCGCTCTATGAGCCAATACAATATGCTATGTCGACAGGCGGAAAGCGAGTTAGGGGATTACTTACCCTGTATGGAGGTGAATTGTTTGGCGCATCGCTACATGACCTTTATAAACCGGCTTATGGCATTGAGCTTTTGCATAATTTCACCTTAGTTCATGATGATATCATGGATAATGCAGAATTACGTCGTGGTAAGCCGGCAGTTTTTATTAAGTACGGTATTGACAGCGGAATCTTGGTAGGGGATAATATGTCGATGATGGCCTTGCAGTGGAGTAGAGGCAACCTCGATCCAAGTCATCAGGCGGCTATCATCAATTGTATGGTAGATACAAGCATTGAAATTTGTCAAGGGCAACAAATGGATATGGACTTTGAAGAACGTGATCTCGTATTGGAAAGCGAATACCTTCAAATGATTACATGGAAGACGGCAGTCTTGCTAGGTGCCGCGCTAAAGGTTGGAGCCACCGTGGCCCAAGCTAGTCCAGAGGACATCGAGAGAATTTACCGATTTGGTGAACTTATTGGAATAGCCTTTCAGTTACAAGACGATTACTTAGATAGTTTTGGTGATGAGTCCTTTGGGAAGCGCATTGGAGGGGACATCCTTAACACCAAAAAGACTATTTTGCTCATTAAATCATTAGAAAGTGCGTTATCTGAGGAAGATCGTAATTATCTATTGGGTAAAAACGAGGTCACCGAAGAAGAGCGCATTGCCCGCGTTCAGCAGATCATGACGGATTGCGGCGCCAAAGAATACCTTAAAACCCTTATGCTTGATTATCACAGGCAAGCACTGGAGCAGTTAGACGCCATCTCAGCAAAAAATTCGACGCAAGATTTAGTTCATATAGCCGATATGATTACTCAACGCACGACCTAACCTTGTTAGGAATTCATTTTCCCTCCATATGCCTAAACTTAAGGACTGTACTATCTATTGCCTGCCCGGTCTCGGAGCTGACCGACGGATGTACGAGGCCTATTGTAAAGGAATTCCCAATACGAAGGTAGTTGAGTTTATCCCTCACGTGAAGGGGGAGTCGTTAGTAGACTATTCACGCCGTATGGCTGATCACATTAACCACTCCAAACCCTTTGTACTAATCGGCACATCGATGGGCGGTATGATTAGCATGGAGATTAATCGTATGTATCCTGCCGAGCGCGTCATTCTCATATCGAGTATAGCCCATGCTGGAGAAAAGCCTTGGCCAATAAAACTTTTTTATGCGAGCCAACTCTATCGATTAGTTCGTGGACAAATAACCTTAGCGTGTTTTCGTGTCTTTGTGCGCATGAAGGTGCGCCGAAAACCTAAAGGGCTGGCGTCAAGGATGTATGCCATGGCCCAAGATGCTCAGGCGGCATTTGTTGGTTTTGGAGTGCGTGCTGTAGTGTCTTGGAAGGGGAGTGCTCAACCTCATGCAAAGGTCTTTCGAGTCCATGGTAGTAGAGATTTGATGTTTTGGTATTCTAGGCTTTCCAATGTTCATTATACTGTAAAAGGAGGAAGTCATGTAGCGGTTATAAGCCATCAGTCTCGCATCATCGAGGCCATTAAAGAAGAATTAGAAAAGGAGTATTAAATCACCCTTAATACGTTTATGACAGAGTCTTTCCGCCCCCTTACTCGTATATTCAAGGGATGATTTCACATTATATTCAGCGAGCCTTGTTGGCTACATGTATAGTTGTTGTATTTACTTCCGCGAATCAACTTACTGCTCAACACGCTTGTGCAAAGCACAAAATTGAACAGCATGCCATACTTTTTGCTCAAGAGAAGATGCCTTCGGCTATGGATGACTACGACATCAATTACCACAAGTTAGAATTAGAGGTCAGCAATACGTCTACCTATCTGCGCAATGGAAAAGTAACAACGAGAGCTACCTGCCTTGTTCCCTTACTGACAACCTATCAAGTGGAGTTATCCAATAACTTAACGGTTTTGTCATTAACGATTAATGACACACCAATGAACTTTACGCATTCCGGCGATACGATTACCGTAGGACTCACTTTTCCTATTCTTGAAAACGAGGTATTTGAAGTTGTTGTAAATTATGAGGGCTTGCCACCAAATACTGGCAGCTTCTTTGGAGGAATTTTTCAAGATCAATCACCCTCATGGGGTGTAAACGCGATGTGGACTTTAAGTGAGCCCTATGCTGCCCACTTTTGGTGGCCTTGTAAGCAAGACCTCTATGACAAGATTGATAGCATGGATATCTGGCTAACCGTCGAAGAACCCAACAAAGCTGGATCCAATGGAGTGCTGACTCAGATTAGTGACTTGGGTAATGGCAAGAAGCGCTACGAGTGGTCCACTAGATATCCAATGGTCTACTACCTTGTTTCCATGGCGGTGGCGCCCTATCAAGAATACAACATCACGGCAAATCCAGTAGGTTTACCCCCTGTTTTTATTCAAAATTTTGTCTATGATGTACCCAACCTTTTGAATACATTCCAAGATGACATTGATGAGACCGTAGATATGTTGGAATACTTCTCTACAGTATATGGACCTTATCCTTTTGCCGCAGAAAAGTATGGACACTGTATGGCCCCACTATCAGGAGGAATGGAACATCAGACCATGACAACTCAGGGCTACTTTGTGAGAGACCTAACCGCCCACGAACTTGGCCATCAATGGTTTGGAGACAATGTGACTTGTGGCACATGGGAAGATATATGGCTTAACGAAGGATTTGCCACCTATTCGGAATACCTCTTTCAAGAGCACATGAGCCCAGGAACAGGATTAAATATGATGCAGCAAACCCATAACAGCGTGAAAAGCCAGAACGGAGGAAGCGTGTATGTCGATGATGTATCCAGTCCAAACCGAATCTTTAGTTCTCGATTAACTTATGACAAGGGCTGCGCCTTAGTACATATGATTCGCCATTGGATCAATGATGATGAGTTATTCTTTGATATCCTTCAAACCTATCAAACCGAAAAAGCATTTGATGTGGCGATAACGCAAGAACTTGAAGACCTTCTTGAACGAGAGAGTGAGATTGTGTTTGACGATTTCTTTAATGATTGGTTCCGTGGAGAAGGCTTTCCACTCTTTGACATCATCTGGTCTCAGCAGGACTCAGTATTTGCTATAAACTTCCAGCAAACTCCATCGACAGCCAACGGCCCAGCTGTCTTTCATACGCCATTAGAAGTGGAGTTAACTTTTGCTGGGGGCTCAACACGAATATTAAGACATACAATTAGTGAGGTTGATCAATCCTTTGGTTGGCTTATCAAAGAGGACATAATCAATGTTCAAATAGACCCCGCCCTTTGGATACTTAAAGATGTACAAAGTCTAAGTAATGACAATAGTTTGGTGTATGATGGAGAGGTGATTGATCCTGATGCACCTGTTGACACGGTATCCTCTTTAATCTATGCTGAAAACTTGGGCTTAGCAATTTATCCCAATCCAGGCCAAGGCATGATAATCTTTGAAGGATGGAAGGAAGGTGATCAAATTAAGATCTTTGATAGCAAAGGAAGTATAGTTAGCCATACTTCTTTAGGACACGGACGCTTTAAGATACACGGTAGTAAAGGAGTTTATCTTATTACGGTCCAGCGTGGTGACGTGTACCAGGAATGTATCTATAATTATCAGTAAGTTTAGGTTATGCAGTCTAGGCTTCTTTTCATTTTTATGCTGTGCCGCACTCTTTACGGGCAAGAGCTTAGCAATTCAACCAATCTCGATCAATCGTATACTTGGGCACAAGAGCCAATTGGCTATGACTTTCCAGTAGCTCTATATGTGCCGGATAATGGAGGACTTGTGCCGGAAGGAGGTTATCCAGTCTGCATACTACTCCACGGAGGCGGTGGGAATGGCGACCAAATGATCAACCAATTCAGTAATGTATTGTCTTGCCATATCCTTGTTGCCCCAACAGGCTATCAAAATAGCTGGAATATTTGCCAAGAGAATAGTGACGCTCCTGATACAGAATTTATCGGATCGCTGATCGATACCTTACAAACCTTTGCCAATATTAATCCTGATAAAATACGCATACTAGGTTCATCAAACGGGGCAGCTTTAACCAATAGGCTTTTCATTGAAAATGATAATGTAGGCGTTGATCGAATCGTTGCCCTTGTATCTCAACTTAATACGAGTCAATATCATGATACTTCATTTTACAAGCCTTCAGGAAGTACTGACGCTGCATTACCCAATTGCGGATATAACACAACGGCAAACCCAATTACATCAAGAGCCTATCTCAGCATTTGTAATGACAATGATCCATCAATTCCCTATAATGGAGGAGCTTCTGTAGGTGTGGAATTTATTCCAGCAGAAGAGGCGGCCTATCTTATTGCTCAATATAAGGGATACAGTGGCTCTATGATAAGTGGTATGATGGGAAATCCCTTAGGTGTGCCATTAATTTTTGAATATGCCTATCCCGAGCAAGAGGTATACCACATAAGAGGTAATGCATTCCATGGTGCCAATGAATCTCAATTGGAATATGTAAAAGCATTTTTCGAAGACTGTACTTTCCCTCTTACTTCAGAAGATCTCGCCAATAGCGACGCCATTCAGTTGATAAATAATACTCAAGCCTCATCGTTTAGCTTGACTAATCTTCCTGAGCAAGCAGAAGTTTCAGTTATAAACGCCTCAGGACAATCTTGTAAAATTCATAGGCATCAACAAAATAGTTTTACCATAGAAGAAGCTGCTGGAATCTATTACATCCAAATATTAGTTCCAAAGCAAAAAGTAAAAATTATACCCTACTTAAATAAGAAATAGATGTTTAAATTTCAGCGACGAAGAATAGAATGGATAAAAGAAAAATGGAAGATTTCCGACTTGGGTATCGCCTACCTTTCTTTTTTCAAAGGCTTGATTTTTGGTGGTCTGTTGGTCTATTATTTAATGCATTAAAAACGCTTTAATTCACCTTACAACCATAGATGGCAATATCTGCAAAGGTCTTGTCTTTGCCGCATGCTGTCATTTGGGTCTCAACAATCACAGCAAGACGATCTTCGAGGGGAGAGGAAATATAGCCTAAAATGTTCAAGTGCTTCTCTCCACCTACGTCGCTACCTATTGTTTTGATAAACTCCTCGCCTCGATAAAAGTTTAGAGCATATTTTGAGGCATCAACCTTCTCACCAGCAGAACAGGCAAAGCGCGTTGGTTCAACAACAAGCTTAAACTGATAGGGAGTGTAAATGCGGGTTGCATGAAATACGCCTAAATCACTCGACTGAATCTTATGTTTTTTAAGTTTTTCCTTTACATCACTGCGTTCCATTACAGAGCAAGGGTCGTGTACGTAAGAGGCATCAACATCCTTATCGAGGTATAACATCTCAATCTTGTTATCTGTGACCATATCCTGAACGAGAATAAGGGAGTATTGAGTCTGTGTCGACTGATGTACTCCATGCACCATGTAGGCCATTGCCCCATTCTCTTCCCAACCTAAGCCAAATACCTGGGGACCTTGATAAACAACCTTTCCTCCTTCTTTTACGGAGGATGAATAAGGAATTGATAGGGTCTCACACTGAGCATTCATCAACAATGGAATAAACATAGCTGCGACAAGTAGTCCAAGAAGACGATTGGTGTAAATCATGGTCATAAGTTATCCTTTTTCTCTGAAATAAATTTGAATTGGAGCCCCCTTGAAGTCAAATGCCTCTCGCATTTTATTCTCTAGGTAGTTGCGATAGTTTTGTTTGATATACCTCGGGTGCTTACCAAAAAATGCGAAGGCTGGGAATGGTGTAGGCAATTGCGTTACGTACTTAATAGCAGGGTTTTTCCCCTTCACAACAGGTGGTGGGAAACGTTTTAGTACTTCTTGCATAACATCATTGAGTTTAGATGTTGTAATGCGTCTTTTGACATTCTCAAAGACATGTATCGCTGCATCAAGAATTTTCAATGTACGTTGTTTATCATGTACGGAGGCAAAAACAATGGGCACATCCCGGAAAGGTGCAATTCGCTCAATGAGTTCTTTTTCATAATCACGCGCTGTATTGGTTTCTTTTTCGATTAAGTCCCACTTGTTTACAACGATAAGAATCCCCTTTTTCTTGCGTGCTGCAACACTAAAGATACTTACATCTTGTGTGGTAATCCCTTTGGTAGCGTCAAGCATCAAGACGCATACATCGGACTCATCCATGGCTTTTACTGCACGAATCACCGAATAGAATTCAAGGTCTTCGTGCACCTTAGACTTCTTGCGAATCCCTGCCGTATCAATCAAGATTATATCCCGGCCAAACTTGTTAAACCTTGTATGGGTGGAGTCTCGTGTTGTACCTGCTATTTCTGTAACTATTTGTCGTTCTTCTCCGATGAATAGGTTTACCAAAGATGATTTTCCAACATTAGGCTGGCCAATCACCGCAATACGAGGAAGTCCCTCTTCCAAATTATCATTTGTATCAACATCTGGAATACTCTCAATAACTGCCTCTAATAATTCACCAGATCCCGAACCATTAATTGCCGATATAGGATAAATTGTATCAAAGCCCATACCGTAGAATTCACTTGAGTCATATAGACGCTGACTGTTATCCACTTTATTTACCACAACGTGAACGGCCTTGTCGCTTTGATGCAAAAGCCGTGCAAGCTGATCATCCAAGTCTGTTATACCAGTTGTAACATCCACTACAAAGAGCAGAGCGTGTGCCTCTTGGATGGCAATCTTAACCTGCTCGCGAATACGCTTTTCAAACATCTCATTGGAGTGCGATACAAAACCACCCGTATCAATAAGGTTGAATTTTCTGCCGCCCCATTCAAATTCTCCATAGATGCGGTCTCTTGTCACACCGCTGACATCGTCGACGATGGATTTGCGTTCACCGATTAATCGGTTAAAAAGGGTAGACTTTCCCACATTGGGACGACCTACAATGGCTACAGTATGCATATGGTGTGCAATTTACGATTTTCGGTAACCAAACTGTCTGAGCCAATGTTCACTATTTCTCCAATTGGCACGTACTTTAATATGAGTCTCCACATAGACCTGCTTGCCAAAGAAAGATTCAAGCTTCTTTCGCGATGCAATTCCCAGCTTTTTTAGACTCGATCCTTTTTTACCAATGATAATTCTCTTTTGTGAATCCCGCTCCACAAAGATCTCAGCGCTTATGCGAAGTAATTTCTTTTCCTCTTTGAAAGCTAATATCTCCACTTGGCAGGCATACGGTATTTCTTCATGAAAGAGCTCTAAGATTTGCTCGCGAATGATTTCAGAAGCAAAGAATCGTTCATTTTGATCAGAAAGATGTTCTTTGTTAAAGTAGGGTGGATGGCAAGGAATTTTCGCTAGAATATACTTCCTTAACTCCACAGTATTGCGCTGGGTGAGTGCCGATACAGGAAATATCTCACAGGTGGGGATTCTTTCCTTCCAAATATTTACTTGCTCAAACAATAATGCCTCATCTTTTACGAGGTCTATTTTATTGACAACAATAACAATAGGGGTCTTNACACTCTGAACCTTTTCAAGAAAGCTGCCTTCCCAAGGCAATGANCGATTGANTTCGGTCAGCATAAGNGTAAGATCACCGTCTTCAAAAGTCTGTAAGACGGCNTTATTCATGTCCTGTTGTAGGGCATATGCTGGCTCAAGAATCCATCCTGGTGTATCGGAGAAAATAATTTGATGGTCATCATCATTATACATGCCAAGAATACGGTGGCGAGTGGTTTGTGCCTTTCGCGTGACGATACTTAGGTTTTCTCCAAGAAGGGCATTCATCAAGGTAGACTTCCCTGCATTAGGTAGGCCAATGATGTTGACATATCCAGCCTTGTGATTTGATGAGGTATTGCTCACCACACAAAGGTAAGCAATGCGCCGTCATGAATTATTAGGAGGGTATCAATGCTTTTTACCAAACCAAAGACTCCTAATACTAATTATGCCTTGACAATATCAAAAGGAATCTAGATCTTCCCCGTAGGGAGGCGGGATGTGGTGGGTCTACATGGAACTACTTATTTACATACAACCGAAAATCAGCACACTCCTTAACCACTGATTGATAAAACTCCGTATGAGAGTATTCAGAGATTAACTTGTTAAAATCCTTCCGAAAGTTAAAAAAATTAGCCTTATCACTTGATTTGAAGATTTTCTTTTGACATCGAGCTCCTAAGTAATGTGCCATTGCCCTTTCCTCATCGTTAAGCGAACTATCTTTTAAGGCCTCTCTTGTCATGGCATCAATCATAGCCCAATGAAGATTACCTGATTGCTCATTACTATGGCGGAAATAGGAAAGATACTTCCATGCATTACCCGATAAAGACATGTTATAATAGGCCAACGCCACTTGAAACAAATCCTTACCTCGTCCATTTGACTTTTTAGAATTATATAGCCTATTTAATTTTTCGGCAAGCACTAGTTTAGAATACCTTTCAGGTAATGTAGAATCTGGATAGGAATAGTCATTAAAAGGAAAGTTATCCAAATGGATGTTAGGCTCTTTAACTCTGAACTCAAAAGGATTACCACTGCATGGGAATAGAAAATCAACAGGAATACTTTGAAAAATGGAAATTGCCTTATCTAGATTGTCTGGATTCCTCATCCATAGTGTGGCCTCGATTTCTTTCAACACATAATCGATTGCTTTGTCAAACTTATCGCCGGATGCATCAGGCCAAATCCGATTTACATAGCTTCGGAAATAGCATTGTTCAGCATAATCAATGAGTTTGCTCTTTGTGTTCTTGTTTCGAAGGGACAGGAGTTTTTGAATATATTCTACCGTTAACTGTTCATCATGTATAGAGGTGTACGCCAGTTGCAATTCATCTTGCTCTTTTCTTCGAAGCAAGTCTTTTTCAATTCTCTTCCCACTAAAGATTAGCCTTTGGTAGTCATTTTGAAAATTGGGATTTGATCGAATCGCACGAAAAATATAAAGATTGAAGTTGTTCTTGTACGAAGTATTCCTTTCTATCTCGTCAAGGAAAACTGGAGATATTGTTGCTAGATTATCATTAACAGCATAAAGAAGTGATCCGATTCTATTTTCTTCATTAATCGTTAAGTCCTTATTATCACCAAGAAGATTTAAAAGCTCAATTATCTGGTGCTGCTTAAGAAGCCCTGGTTGACTAGGAGCATCTCCAAGGCTTTCCATACTCTTATCATCTGCTCCTTTTAGCCAATAGAGATAAGATAGAGATAGTCTCCAAAAAGGATGAGCATTGTCCCCATCAATAAACTGATGGTTTAGTTGGATTAACCTGTTTGCGTAATTTTCAACGCTGCTTGAAACATAATTAAACTTTCTTTTTCCTTTATCAAATTCCAAATAGTGGTTTTCTACTTTTAGAATCGCTTTAATCATCAATTGCCGAGACAAGGGGTGATCTCCTAAAATTTCATAGATTGATTGAATCTCACCATCAGCAAGATTGGCACTATTCATTCCGCGAACAAAGTATAATGCGATTTTCTCTTCATCATTTCTGCATAATGCGATAGCCGACTGCATATCTAGTGCAGAGTTTATATCAATACTTAATATAGCTGACCCTCTTCGGCTAGGAGAGTAGGTATATACTTTAGAGAAAAGGTAATTGGATTCTGCTTTCCGACCTAGTTTACGAATGGCACCAGCATACTGATCCATTGCCCAATACGATATGAAGGACGAAACATTCTTGAAATGCAACTTGTAAAGTCTTTCAACTTCATCATAGTTTCCATGATATCGATTGAGCTTGATTAACTGATAGGCGAGACGCTCGTTAATAAACTTGTAAGAAGATTGATCCATCATAGCCTCGCAGCGTTGCGATAGAACATCAAATTCTCCTGCGTGAATAGCATTGTCTTGTTTAATCTTCCATGGATTATGATTAAGTCCCTTAAGATGTTCTTCGATATGCAAGGCAAGTCCCAAGTAGTGTATAAAGGCTTCTTCCTTTTCCAATAGATTTATATCTAAAATGGAATAGCTCTGCAATTTTTCCAATTCATCATTTGCCCCTTTAAATGCTTCATTACGATAGATAACAGAATTCAAGGACTTAGCATCATACTTACCCTCAAAAAACAATACCCATTCCTCAATATTACTCAGTGCAGGCTCTGGTAAAATATCCAAGATATTATTTAACTCTAGGTCATATAGCATAAGGGATTCATCAAAGTTGCTATTTCTAAATGTTGGGCCGTAATAGCCACCCAAAACACTAGATGATATCAAGGAACAACTAATGAATAATATCAGCAATCTCTTTAAATAGCGATTCTTCATAGGAGGGAAGATATTGACTGTTTATGTGATAAAAAATAACTTTTTTAAACGATTGTTTGGACCGCTTTAAGGTATGAGCACATTCAAGAAGAACTTCTTTATTAGAATATTCAATGCGAAGAATATCACCTCGATTAAAATAGGTCTGATTAAAATAAAAATTCGAATCCGCTTGATATTTAGTACTACTCAACATAGTAAAGGGGTAGTTGGGAATGGAATCAGTTTCTATATCGTTAACTATAAGTGCTAGATCATCTAACCGATACACCAATCCCCAATGATAGGCAGGTAAGGCGAGATCTAGTTCTAGAGGATAAACTGGGGTCTTGGATACATAGCTTAACAACGTATTGTTTGATATAATAGAGTTTGTTGTTTCAAGATCATAGATGTCATCCATATTGTAACACATTAATACCGCCTTATCGACAGGAGGAATGCCCGTCATTTCTGGATATTTAAGCTGATGAAGCCTTAATGTAGCGCTTACAATCCAAGGAGAAATTTCCTGAAAATTCTTTAGAAATTGAAAATAGTTTGAATCAGTAGAGCTAGTCCAATCACAGTCAAACTGAATTTCTGATATCGTCAAATTGTTTAACTCAGCAATTTCACTTACCAATTCAAAAATTTTATTGTCTAGGTCTGAATTATACCCTTCAAAAATTCGATTTTCAATGTAGATGCAGGGAATAACATCATAGGGAATCGTAGCCTTATTAAAATCGATTACGGAGATAGGCACACAGTTCCCATCCTCAAGCGTTACATCAAAAAACCGCACATACAACTCATTTACCTTGTTGTCAGACAAAATAGCTAGCTCGTTAGAGTCGAGGCTAAAGTCTTGTTTCCAATGGTAAAATGATATCTCTGCTTGCTGATGCACCTCCTCCTTGCAACTGCTCATAGACAGCGCTAGAAGGCTAAAAATGGAGCATAATTTAAATGCCCTACTAGACATAACAGAACGAAATGACTTCATCGGTCATAAGATAGAGAGAATAGATGATTTACAACATTGTAAACGAGGGATGAACTGAAAACATTCTTTACTTAATCTATCATATCTTATGATGGTAAACCTCTGCACTCTCAGTAACAAGCTGTTTATACTAATTATGCATTGACAATATCAAAAGGAATCTAGATCTTCCCCGTAGGGAGGCGGGATGTGGTGGGCATAAACACAGAGCTTAACCCAAAATACTTGACTCAATCTCAGGATTGATAGCTGCTAACGCTTCGGTAAATCCTTTTTTATCCTTCGGAGAAAGTAAAACCATATTCAATTTACCATAACGAACTTTTATCCGATCAAACGAGGGAGCAGGGGAGGAGAGTAAATTTCTTGAGGGCTCAACAGACGTGATACTTAAAATGTCAATTTTCCGAAACTTGATAAAACCTGATTGTACATGAAGGACATTATCTTGAATTGTGTAGTGCGTATTGAAGATCATATACATAACAAATCCATAAATAACAACCAATAATCCGAATGGTAATTGCTCTGTATTAATTTGACTACCATTAAACGATGTATTTATTACAGGAGCAAAAAAAGCTACTGCAACTATCATAACAAGCAAGGGTGACACTTTAGAGTTAAATCGCATATTTGCAAAATAAACAAAAAACGACCCAAATATTGACCGATACTTTTCACGAAATTGATATATCATTTCAATATTAAATGGAGTTATCTACGCGCTAAACCCTTTAGGGCTAGAACGCGCTTAAATAAAGAAATGTAAATTAGTAACATGAGAAAGCTTCTACTATTAGCTGCACTTTTTGTCTGTGATTCATCCATGGCTCAAAGTCCAGAAAAATTCACTTATCAATCGGTGATCAGAGATGAAGCACAAAACTTGATCTTCGATTCAAACGTCGGCATTCAGATTATTATTCGAAAGGATAGCCCTTCAGGTACAATAATATTTAAGGAACAACATACTGTTACAACAAATCAGAATGGACTTGCTACACTTGAAATTGGATCAGGTGCAGTTATAACAGGAATGTTTTCTTCGATAGATTGGAGCAATGGGCCTTACTTTATTGAAACAGGTACTGACCCACTTGGAGGAACAAACTTTACTATTATTGGAGTTTCACAATTCTTAAGTGTTCCTTACGCTTTGCACAGTAAAACGGCTGAAAATGTTTTTAATGATCAGGTAGATGATGCTGACAACAATCCCACCAATGAAATTCAGGATATTTCTCTGAATGGAACTGAACTTAGCATTACAAATGGAAATACCATCGATATATCAGCACTTCAAGATGGAGTGAATGATGCTGATAACAACCCCACTAACGAAATTCAGGATATTTCTCTGAATGGAACTGAACTTAGCATTACGAATGGAAGTACCATCGATATATCAGCACTTCAAGATGGAGTGAATGATGCGGACTCAGATCCAAATAATGAAATTCAATCGATTACTCTTTCCAATGATACTCTTTACATCTCCAATGGAGGTCAGGTCTTCCTAGGAGATTACGGCGTAGACCTTGTAGACGATGCCGATAACGATACAACTAATGAGATTGAACTTCCTTCAAATGCCAACTTAGGTGATCTACTTAAGTACGATGGTAATAGTTGGATAGCTGCAGCGCCGACGGGCAGCACTTCTGGTGCTCTAATGTATATCTATGATGGACAAACATGTCCTTCTGGTTGGAGTACTCAGCAAATCAATGTTGCCGTCTTTGGAGGTGTGCCTGTGGATGCCTGTTACACCGACACCTCGTGCTTGGTAATGTATATTTATCATGGACAAACATGTCCTTCTGGTTGGAGTCTTCAACCGATTAATGCCCCGGTAACCAATGGAAACTCAACGCCTGTAGATGCCTGTTATAAATGCTACTAAGCGTACTGAATAATATGCTCAATTACTTCTATTAGAAAATTGATTATTCAAGGAATATAATTTTTTTCAGGTGCTTCAACATATGACCTGCAGATTAAAATTCCATTCATCTCTAAAAAGAAAAGCCTTGATCATTGACCAAGGCTTTTTTAGTAGCGGAGACAGGACTCGAACCTGTGACCTTCGGGTTATGAGCCCGACGAGCTACCAACTGCTCCACTCCGCGATGTTTGGATGACAAATATAGAAAATCCAGTGCTTTAAGCAAATTATGCTCTGATTATTAATCTTGAACATATCGTGTAAATCGCTTGATATGATCGATGTTTATCCATTCTACTCCGGCCTCAATAAAGAAGCGCCAAATGATTTTTTTCTGAGGCATTCCCCAAAATCTAAGCTTATGATGACAGCGTTTTGCACTGTACACGCACTCCATAAGCTTCTCATACTCCTCCTTGGGCATTTCGCCACGTCCATTCCACGTAAAATATTGATCGTAATGAGCAGAAACTCGGGCAATACGTAGATCGGGCTGTCCATTACATCGACATGGTCTTCCGTCTAAAAAAAATATAGACACGTCCATATCATATGAGAATAAATCTCTTGGATAACCTCCACTAAGCACAATAGTAACGCTCCGTTTATGAATAGATGTTGGGCTGTCCCAAGTGCTCAGATAGGGACTCAGCGGTTCAAGCGCTTTTACCAATAAAGCTATTGTTTGCTTTCCGCCTGTCTTTAAGTCAATCATTATTTCTATGGATTCTCCTCTCTCTTTAAGGAGGTTTTCTAAATCCGGAATAATCTTAAGTAGTGGTTGAACATAAAGCTCTTCAATGGTAGGCTTCCGTTTAAGACATAATGCAACATGAGAGACCCGAAGTTGTCCTTCATGTGCAAAGACGTCAACTTCAATACTTCTAAATCCTGCATCCAACGCATCAAACAAGGGATTCTTACGAGTATAATCATTGTGTGAGTGAGCGTAAGGGATTGATTCAACATCCATCCAATGATCTTGAGCATTGGTGGAATGAAAAAATATCAACGCAAAGAATAAGCAAAAAAAAACGAAATGACGCTTTAAAACCATATAAATAGAGGAGATTAAGAATCTATACACTGAAGTTAGCAGAAAGAAGTCGATATTTACGCCCGTGGAGAATGTTCGAGTAGATAAATGGTTATGGGCTGTGCGCGTCTTTAAGACCCGTACTGCTTCAGGCCGTGCATGTGACAACGGCAAGGTTCGCTTAGGAGATAGCCCTGCCAAATCATCATCCAAGGTCAAAGCAGGCGATGTGGTTCGCGTAAGGCTTCACCACGAGAATCGTCGGTTCAAAGTGATAAAACTTATCGAGAAGAGAGTAGGAGCACAGGTAGCTATGGCCTGTTACGAGGATATTACTCCGCCCGAAGAACGCATTGATCGTTTAAAATCTGCCTTTGCCTTACCCACCGCTTATCGGGCACGAGGCACAGGACGACCTACAAAGAAAGATCGTCGAGAGATTGATGAAATGGACAACCAGCATAATCGTATTGAGAACAATGGTGCCACAGATGATTTTGATTGGGATGATTTAGACCTTTAAGTAAATCGAACAATGCATGCAGTAATCACAGGCGCAAATGACGGTATTGGGTTAGAAACTGCCAAGGGTCTAGCTAAATTAGGATATAACCAAACTTGGCTTTGTCGCAACCTTGTAAAGGCTAACAATGCTTCTAGAGAGATACTCCTTGACTTTCCCTCGCTTAGGATCAATATTATACAAGTAAATCTCGCCTCCCTGGCCTCTGTAAAAGAGGCAGGATTACAAGTGATTGCACTAGACCAGAGGGTTGATGTTTTACTATGCAATGCGGGAGGAACCTTTTCCCAATATGCCTTGTCTGAAGATGGAGTGGAGATGACTATGGTCGTCAATTATCTAAGCCACTTTTTATTGTGCCATCTTCTATTGGATCATTTAAACCCTAAAGCACGAATAGTTCATGTTAGTTCAAAGGCGAACCTAAAGGGAAAACTAAGCCTCGAAGAGCTTAAACAATGTACTGCAGAAAGTGACCCGAAGTATTACATTATGGCGGCCTACAGACGGTCTAAATTGGCAAATGTTGTCTATACGAAGCATAGCGCAGAATTATGGTCTAGCCGCGAAATCACTGTGAACTGTTTGCATCCGGGCGTTGTAAAAACCAAGATTGGACATAAAAGCGATCGAAAGCTTCACCAGTATGCATGGGCACTTCTATCTAATCTTCAAGGAATATCCGTAGAGGAAGGTGCCAAAACTTCGATTTATCTGGCATCTAATCCAAGTATAGCCTCCATAACTGGCCAATACTTCGATGCTTGCACAATCGCCAAGGCTAATCCAATCAGCGATGACCGGACCATTCAAGAGACTTTATATAGCTGGAGTATGGGACGGATAGAAAAATTTATGTAGCAGATTCTAAAACTTCTGCCACCAGGAAAACGGATCCACAGACTACAAGAATATCTTCAGAGGACAACATACTTTTGACTGCATGAAATCCATCTTCTACAGACTTGTAGGCCTTTCCAGCATATCCCAATTCAGCAGCTGACTCTTTGAGCGCTTCAGCACCCATCGCTCGGACAACCTTTGCTTGCGTCCATATAAAGCATGTATCGCTTGGAAAGAGGGATAAAGCACCCTGAATATCCTTATCTGCTGATACNCCAAAAAGGACATACAGTTTTCCTTTATTGCTTGGAATACTATCAANAAGNGCTTGAATACCATCGGNATTATGGCCGGCATCTAATAATATGATAGGTTTNCGTTGAAAGACCTGCATTCGNCCCACATAGCCAGTAGATCGTCCAACCTGGCCTAACCCTTCACGGATAGCTTCTGGGGAAGGTCGATAGGCTAGAGGCAGCATAGATAAAGCTTGAAAGGCTGTCCTGATATTTTCCTTTTGATAAATGCCAATAAGATCACTCATATAAGCATATTCTTTGCCATAGAAATAAAACCGTCCTTGGATATAATCTAGACTGTGTCCGCTTTCAAAAACAATGCTTGGCTGTTCACCTTGTAAGGTATTTAGGTAATCTGCATAATGCACTTTGGCGTGCTGTTTTTGGGCAACTTGACTAAATACCTCCATCGTTTCACTTTGCTTAACCCCAATAAGCACAGGTATATTGCGTTTAATAATTCCCGCCTTTTCTGCGGCAATACTGGCAAGATCTGGCCCCAGCATATCCATATGGTCTAGGCCAATCCGAGTTATAACTGACAGCATGGGGTGGATAACATTGGTACTATCTAAGCGTCCGCCAAGCCCCGTTTCAATAATGGCTAAATCAACCTCTTGCCTCGCAAAATAATCAAAGGCCATGGCTACTGTAATTTCAAAGAAGGAAGGAGAAACATCTAAAATCAGTTCTTTGTGTTCTTCTACAAATCCCACTACATTTTTCTCTGAAATCATCTGACCATCAACGCGAATGCGCTCTCGAAAGTCGAGATAATGCGGTGAAGTGTACAGACCCGTTTTAAATCCAGCAGCTTGATAAATAGAAGAAAGGATATGGCTAACCGAACCTTTACCATTGGTACCCGCAACGTGAATAAAAGTGGTCTTCTTATGAGGATTTTCTAGTCCTTTACACAAAAGAGAGGTGTTTGTAAGATCCTTCTTTACAGCTTTTTTACCAACATTTTGATACATAGGCAGCTGGCTATAAAGCCACGCTATGCATTCCGAATATGTCATAGAAAATCTAGTCTTCGAGTAGCTCGATTTTGGAAATGGTTAGTATGGACTCATACATTTCATAGCCTTCATTCCAGTCGTTATAAAACGTGACAGATTGGTTTTCATAATCAATTAAAATTTGGGTGCCATATTCATTCACATATATATCATCCCCGTACTCATTGCTATTATAATACTCCCACCACACTTTAGTGGGATCATCCTCTTGGCCATCGACCATAAAGACATAGAAATCATCCTCAAAAAGAAAGTATGAGGAGTACCATTCAGATATCGTCTCTTCATATTCCCCGGAATACATATTAAGAGTGTATTTATTGACGTACTTGGCATGTACCATCTGTCCTGGCTCAATTTGAGCGCAAAGAGAAGAAACAATTATAATTGTCGCTAAAAGAGTAAATACTTTTTTCATAGTGAATAATATTTGCTACGTATACAATTCATTAGGTTTTTAATCAAAGGATGATACAGTAAGAATCATTTCATATTGCTGTAATACCTCGTTCCAATTTTGATTAAATGTTATGGTCTGTTCTTGATGGTCAATGACTACTTCAATATTATTTTCTTTCAAGTAAATATCTTTTTTATCAAAGGTCTGCTCCTTATACTGCCAGTAAATTTTGTTAAAACTGCCTTTAGGTTTTGTTTCGTCGGTATGGAGATAGAAACTGTCTTCAAGGAAAAAATAGTTGGAAAATGCCTGATCGACTAGCTTTTCATATTCAGCAGTACTCGTATTTAGCTTATAAACGATCAAATGTTTAGAATGAAGCATTTGCTCTAACTCAATTTGAGCACTAAGGCCTAGTTGTAAAAGGCAAAAAATCAAAAGAAAAAGTAATTGCTTCATAACAAAAAAGGATATACCATCCTAATCTAATAAAATTTAGTTAGGGAAATTAGTATATCATCCGCATTAAAAGTTCATGCCACCAGGCGTGATCGTAAAGGTAAAGGTGCCGCAAGCATCGTCTTTACTCGTCATACCCTTTGTTCTAAACTGGCTTTTGCGTACTGCACATTTAGCAGCATCTACGAAATTTGGGTCTTGTGTAGTTCCGCCAACATACTTCATTGACTCGATGTTTCCATTGTGGTCAATACAAATTTTTAATTTCACAATTTGAGTTCCACTAAAAGTATTTGCAGGTGAACAGCTACCCTTAGACAGAAGGGTTCCTCCGTTCCCACTGCCACCAAATCCATAGGTATTACCATTATCTGCTTCACCATCTCGGCCCTCACCCATAGTTCCATTATTATCCTCTGAACCGCTTAAATCAGTTCCGCTAATTCCTCCAAAAACTAGTGATTCACTTGGTTTGTCTTCTGGAGTATTATCAGAATCCGTATTTGTTTCCTCTGAAGGAGGAGATTTATCTTCACTTGATTCTACCGGCTTGGTAACATTTCTCTGTTCGTTGGTGGTTTGTGGTTTTTTAGGTGACTCCTCTCTAGCTGTCGATGATTTTGATGCCGAGGCTTCTTGAAAGGAAATAAGCTTCGCCGTTTCCACAAGTTCTAAGCGGTCCCAATAAAACGATTCATTGCGCTTTTCTTCACCCTTATCGAAATAGACGTAAATACGATCATAGCTAATCGAATCAGGATCAAACGTTCCAGAGTCAGGCATAGAAAAGTCAAAGGTTAGACTGTCCCATTCATTGGCGCGCCCAGTTCGTTGAGTAACTTGAACAAAAGCTGTATCATTTGTACTGCTCTCTAAGCGAATGGTTACGGGAACTCCGCGTCGAGGTGACCACACATCCAATGCTAGTTTTGTCTTGAATGTTGGCACAAAAGGTATAGAATCAATAAAGTCTATGGGCATTCCAGCACTATCAAGTGCCAATCGAGTCCCCACATGACGATCTGCGGAATCTGTATGAACAGTCTTTGCGACCTGATGCCTTACCAAACTATCTTTAGGTAGTCTTGCAAGGTTGGCTACATCTTGACCTGGGTCGTAATCTATATCAGTAGACAGATTAGGTCCATTTACGTCAAAATGAAATTGTTGTTTGCGCGCAGTATCAAAGTCAATGGGAAATCGATACTTTTTTCTCAAGTGCTCTGCATCAATATACTCTTCGCCATTTGCCTCTTTTGCCACATTATCAACCTTTCGAATGCCGCATCCCTCGTAGTTTATAAAAAAGATAACAAACAATAACATTGCACTCAACACCGTGGTACTCCCAAAGGAAATCCTACGAATTCGTGATGCTAGTTGTTCTCTTAAATCTTTCATTAAAGGGCGTTATACCATATCCTCACGGATCAAATTATTCGTCTCCTGAATCTTCAATCGGCACAGTGTCTTTAAATTGCATTTTAATTTTAAATCCTAATGCGTTTGCGTGGGTAATTGCAGGTTCAAATTGATGCCAATTTGTATTGCTGTCCACTGCGAGGAAATAAGAGTAGGCGGTGCCATAGGCGACTGGGTCAGGGTGCTTTTCTACCTTGTTGTCTATGTCGAGGGACACAGCCTTTGCCAAGAGACTGTCTTTGAAATTATTTAATGCTATGGTGTCCTGATTGATGGTTATGATACCCTGGTCGTCTACCATAACATACATGGCATAGTTTTTAGACTCATCTTCTACGACCTCTGTTGAGGCTTCATCAAGAGATAACAAGATTACCGGATTGACCTTGATATCATATCGAATAATAAAGACCAAAAGCAAGAGGAACATGACATCTGTTAAGGACGACATGCTAAACTCCGCACTAATCTTTGAACGTTTTCGAAACTTCATAATGCCTAGTTCGAGGGAGATTCAAGTAAATCAATAAACTCTACCGCCTTGTCCTCCATAAGGAACATGGTCTTTTGAACCATACTAGATAACAAATTGTAGGATATATAAGCAACTATACCGGCTATCAATCCAAACACCGTGGTAAGCATTGATTCTTGAAGTCCACCCATAAGCTGATCAACTGCATTATTGCCTTCGGCAAGATTCGCAAAGGTTGTTATCATGCCTGTAACAGTTCCTAAGAAACCAAGCATTGGTGCAGCACCGCTAATTGTCGCTAAGATGTTAAGATTCTTTTCCAATCGATATACTTCAAGACCTCCCTGGTTTTCAATCGCCTCTTTAATATCGCGAAGCGAACGGCCAAGTCTTGAAACTCCCTTTCCAATCATATGCGCAACAGGTGACGTATTCCGAGCGCATAAGTCTTTTGCTGCTGCAACGTTACCGTTTAAGACATTTTCTCGAATGCGATGCATAAAGGAATCGTCGAGATTGTTCGCTTTACGAATAAGAAGGTATCGCTCAATTGTGATGTAGATTGATACAATCATTAGGAGGAGTATTACTACGATAACTCCTTGACCAATAAGACCCATCTCGCCAAATGATTTTGCAATAAAAGATGGTCCTAGCGATAGAATTGAAGGCTCTAAAAAGATTTTGCCCATGGTTTAAAAATTTTCTGAAATATAAAACGCTTTTTTGTAGAAGTACATTGCCTCTATCCACAATACGATGGGGATTATACATAGATGATGCCAATTTCTTAAAATTCCATATCAGCTTACAAGAAAAATGCAACAAGCGCTGCATCCAAATACTAACTTACTTGAGATATGTGGCTTCAGTGAAAGTAAATTGATAGGGTGGAGGGTGGGGGCGGAGCCCCGCCCAATGTCTTTAACACGATAACTGTAGTTACTTGCAGTCTAGCGCTGAATCAAAACTTTCTCCCGCACCATTCCGCGAACACTAGACATTTCCAATAGATACTGACCATTATATAACCTCCGTGTATCTAAATACCATAGCGTAGATCCTTTGCGAAGTATGTCTTGAGCAAATAACTTGCCTTGCATATCATACAAGCTCAGCGAGACGTCATCATAGTTAATCCCTACACATTGTACAACGATAAATTCTGAACTAGGGTTGGGATAGATGTTTAAAAGTCCTTCTAAACCATTTAAATTCTCAATTCCTGTAGTGGTATCTACAGGAAATACAACACTATCAGGATCTTGAATTATAGTAGATTCTGAAATTGTAACCTGAGTTCCTGAATTGCCTGGTCCCATTTGAGCGAAGTTGTCCGCCTCAACCACACCATAGTATGAGTGAATCACGTAGGGAAACTTACTATTCCAGTCTTCATCTACTGTAGCGAAGTAGGCATAGGTGCCATTAGGATATTCAGGCGTAACACAAAATCGTCCATTATGGACATCAAGATGTCCTAATCCATCCACAAATTCAAAGTCTTCATAATACCAACCCAAAGGAAAATCTACCCCTACTGCAGGCCCATTATTTCGAACAGATCCAATATCCCCGCGCAATTGGTAACTCGGCTCCATGCGCTGAATACCAGAAGATGCATCCATAGCTATAGCATATCCATACGCGCCATAAATCGGATATCCATCAAAAGAATATCCGATTAACGGTGAATGCATCGTAGAATCCAATACATATAAACCGTCAGAGGGGTATATATCACATATGTTAGAGAGCAAGGCTAAATCTGCGTTAAAGGCTTGAGGATTTTGATGATGATGGTAAGCATCGCGCGCAGGATGTCCTTTCGCACAATCAAATCCAATATTTTCGGCAAGAATAGCATTGCGATTCCATATTCCATCGCCCCCACCGCCTGGTCCGCCGCCCGGTCCACCACGCACATCTGTACCCTGAGCTACACTGTATGAAGCACCATCCTGCCAATCAAACAATGGAACTCCATTGATAAAAACGCCGATTTGACCTAATCGAGTGGTAGTGATATTCCCGGTGTTTGGTATTGGATTTCTTGGAATCTGAAAGATGTAGTCGACCTCGCCAGTTCCTCCTGGATTGCCGTCAAGATATGGGCCAATGGCATATGCAGGAATACCCTTAGAGGAAACATACACAAAGTCGCTAGAGTATTCTACTTGTTGAACATTGACAAGCCAATTTTGAGCAATTGGCGTGGAATTTCCCTGAACATATTGCCTTGCAGTACTTCCGTCTGTGTTATGCAACCAATAGGCTATCTCAGGAGGAGTGATAGACTGCGCAAAAGTCCATGCAATGAAGTTTCCGAAGAAGAAGATTAAGAGAAACCGCGTCATATACAATGTTTTAGTTTCCATCAAGATAGAGAAATATAGTTAGTGCGGAAAGGCAAAGTCCGGATTCCGGATGTAGGAGTAATCGCTCAACGTAAGTAAGAAAGCGTATATCTCTGTCTGTTCTTCATCAGACAGGGCCATAACATTAGCATCGTAATGGTCAAGCACTTCATAAATCGTATTGAACCGTCCATCGTGCATGTAAGGATAGGTATATTCTATGTTGCGCAAAGAAGGTGTTTTAAAAAGTAAGCTATCCTGTGGTCTCTGAGTAACCCGATATCTACCTAGGTCCATTAAAGAAGAATCAACAGGCAAGTTGTTACTGGTAAAATCATTATTCATAAATAACGGAGGTTCGTGACAGGAGGCACAATTCCGCTTAAATAGCTTAAATCCCTTCTTTTCCTGTGCTGTAAATTTTGCTTCTCCTCTGCGCACCGAATCATACTTGGCATTATTTGAAATCAAAATAAGTTGAAACTGAACCAGAGCATCAATAAATCTCCGCGTAGAAATACTTGTATCTCCAAAGGCCGCCTCAAATAGAGCAGGGTAGTAATCGGAATGACGCAACCGCTTAAAGACTAATGGCAGATTGCTTGCCATTTCTGTAGCATTATGCAGAGGTGCCATTACTTGAGCATCAAGATGGGTCAGTCCGCCATCCCAACGAAAGGTCTTATGCCAGCCAACGTTTTGAATCGGCAGAGCATTACGTGTTCCTAGAGTATCGCCAATACCATGACTCAAGGCATGATCCACATGAGAGAAGGCCGTGTACGACGAATGACAAGTTGCACAAGATATTGTTGAGTCCAATGATAATATAGGATCGTAGAACAAAGCACGACCCAATGCAATACCTTCTGCTGTCAGTGGATTTGATGATATATCGTAAACCATGTCTCCGAAATATTTCGGTGGATTGAGTTTGTAGGCTTGTGGTTGAGCTAAGGGAGTAAACCATCGTTTCCCTTGACTGACACCAAATACCAAGACAGCGCATAGAGTAATGATCATGAATTTCCTATGATGTTCAGTCCAACAATACATTGGACACAAAGGTATCAAAGACTGTTTTAGCCTCACTTCCAGGAGACATTATATGTCTTGAAATGTCACTTGGAAGGCTTTCGAAAAAAGCATCTAAATCAATGGTCAAGAGACTATGCTCTGCCAATTCTATAATGTGATAACATACAAAAGGTTCACGAAACCCTCCTAAATGATAGACAAATTCCTCACCCAAATATTTCCCCTCCATTTTAACTGCGATATATCCGTTCTGCCAAGTCCAATACATGCCTTGTAAGGGGTCAAAAATGCCTTCAAATGAGGATATCACTTGAGATGTACTATCGACGCCTAGAACCATAGAAGAAGTGTAGGGCAAATCGAGGGACGATTGTGCCGACAAATCGTATAATTCATAGGTTATATCCCCATACTTAGATACCTCACCAATGTAGAGCATAAAAACCTCCATTTCCACCTCATGAGCATTGACTTTAAGATGTAAATTTTGAGCTGTCA
This sequence comes from Saprospirales bacterium, assembly GCA_002708985.1. Taxonomy (GTDB): domain Bacteria; phylum Bacteroidota; class Bacteroidia; order Chitinophagales; family UBA8649; genus UBA8649. The sequence goes on from PAPS01000008.1 coordinate 28,855, forward strand.
ATGAAGCAGAGATTAAAATGAGGAAAAATACCAAGCGCATACTTAAATATAAAGGGTTTAACGAATTCGTAACATGTGTGGAAAAGCCCGAAATTTAATGCAAAAAATGGCCGCCTAAAACCTTACATTTGAACCTATGGACGATAACCAGAATCCACAAGAAAATTCAAATCCTCAAGAAGGGTCAAATAACCGAGGTTCTTCCCAGATAGTCAACATAGATATTGCAGAAGAAATGAAGGCCGCATACATCGATTATTCGATGTCGGTAATTGTCTCTCGTGCCATCCCTGATGTTCGTGACGGAATGAAACCCGTACACCGCAGGGTACTCTATGGCATGCAAGAACTCGGCTTAACTTCAGGCAAGTCTCATAAAAAGTCGGCTCGTATCGTTGGGGAGGTGTTAGGTAAGTATCATCCGCACGGAGATTCTTCAGTATATGATACCATGGTGCGTATGGCCCAAGATTGGTCTCTGCGCTATCCCTTAGTGAATGGTCAGGGAAACTTCGGTTCTGTCGATGGCGATAGTCCGGCAGCTATGCGATATACCGAGGCTAAAATGGAAAAGATTGCCGACGAGGTACTTAAGGACATCGATAAGGAAACTGTTGATTTCCAATTAAACTTCGATGATTCACTAGAAGAGCCAACGGTACTTCCAAGTCGTATTCCTAATCTTCTTGTCAATGGAGCCAACGGGATTGCGGTGGGTATGGCGACCAATATGGTACCCCACAACCTTAGCGAGGTTTGCAATGGAGTCTGTGCTTACATCGATGATCCGGAAATCGATGTGGCAGGTCTTATGCAGCACGTAACCGCACCAGACTTTCCGACTGGAGGAACAATTTATGGATATGACGGCGTAAAAGAAGCTTTCGAAACAGGCCGAGGTAGAGTAGTGGTTCGAGGAAAGGCAGAGATCATAACAACAGGAGCTAGAGAACAAATTATTATCTCAGAAATTCCTTATCAAGTCAACAAATCCAACCTGGTAAAGAAGATCGCCGACCTTGTTAATGACAAAAAAATCAATGGGATTTCGGATATCCGGGATGAATCAGACAGAAAGGGAATGCGCGTTGTTATCGACGTTAAGCGCGATGGCATACCCAACATAATTCTAAATAAGCTTTACCAGTATACGCCACTTCAATCATCATTTGGCGTTAATAACGTTTGTCTGGTAAATGGTCGTCCAAGAACATTAAATCTTCAGCAACTCATTCACTACTTTGTTGAGTTTCGCCATGATGTAATTGTCAAGCGAACTGAGTTTGAATTAAAAAAGGCCGAAGAACGCGCCCATATCCTTCAGGGACTGATTATCGCAGTAGATAATATTGACGAGGTTATCGCCTTGATTCGCTCAAGCAAGACGGTTGACTTGGCCAAGAAAGGTCTTATGGAGCGCTTTGAGCTCTCTGAAATACAATCAAAGGCCATCTTGGAAATGCGTCTTTCTAAGCTAACCGGCTTAGAAATCGAAAAACTTCGTGCAGAGTACGATGAATTAATGAAAACCATTGCCAGATTAAAAGAAATCCTTGAAAATCGAGGCATTCGAATGGAAATGGTCAAAGAAGAGACCCTTGAGATCAAGGCTAAGTATGGTGATGAGCGACGAACCGACATCGATTACTCTTCCGGGAACATTGATATCACCGACTTGATTCCCGATGAGTCTGTAGTGATTACGATTTCCCACCTTGGATACATGAAGCGTACGCCTTCCGTCGAGTTTAGAAGCCAAAACCGAGGAGGTCGAGGAAGTAGGGGATCTACTACCCGAGACGAAGACTTTATAGAGTACATGTTCACAGCAACAACTCATAATTACTTGTTGCTGTTTACCGAAAAAGGCCGTTGTTATTGGATTAAGGTATACGACATACCTGAAGGATCCAAAACGGGCAAGGGTAGGGCGATTCAAAATCTCCTACAGATGCCATCAGATGATAAGGTTATGGCCTTCATCCCTGTGCTCAACTTAAAAGAGGAGGAATACTTAGATAATAACTACCTCTTATTTGTTACCGCTCTGGGTACTATTAAAAAGACGTCATTACGGGCTTATTCCAATGTCCGTTCGGCTGGGGTTAATGCTATTACCATTCGAGAGGAAGATAAACTTGAGCGCGTGGTAATGACCGACGGTAACTCGGAAGTTATCATCGGAACAACCAAAGGACAAGCTATACGATTTGAGGAAGGTAAAGTGCGCTCCATGGGCCGAACTGCCACTGGAGTGCGTGGCATTACTCTTCAAGGTGAGGAAGACCATGTTGTGGGAATTATCTCCGCTACTGAAGAAAACCGGGCTACGGGTACCATGCTCGTTCTATCTGAAAATGGTTACGGTAAGCGAACCTTTATTGATGATCCTGAAACCGGAGACCCCATCTATCGTCGAACCAATCGAGGGGGTAAGGGAGTCCGAACAATGTCAGTAACCGAAAAAACTGGTAAGCTTGTCGCTTTACGGTATGTCACGGATAATGATGATGTCATGATCATCACAAAAAATGGGATTACCATTCGCATGGCGGTTGAAGATATTTCTACCTTAGGACGCAATACTCAAGGCGTTAAATTGATCAAGATTGGTAATAAAGACTCTATTGCAGCCCTTGCTATCGTGAAAGACGGCAAAGCTGAACGAGAAGAAATAGAACGCTTAGATGCCTTAGAGGCGGCTGAAGAGGACGCGGAAGGAGCAGATTCCAATGAAGGAAGTCCTGCAAACGAGCCAGGCGAAGACTCTGCTGATGCTTCGGGTGATATTTCAGCATCTGACGACACTAGCCAAGACAACTCAGAAGGAGAGGAGACGGCATAAAACCGGCTTTTCTCTTTATTATTGACTAATATTAACGCGGTGCCATAACTTTGGCACCTCATTTGTAAATGCCCTCAAGCAATTTATCTAAAGAAAATCGTAAACGAATACAATGAAAACATTACGTAACATTTTACCCATTTTGTTTCTGATACTAACTGTATCCATCTCAGAAGCTCAGAAAAATAAGATTTATTCGGCGCAAACTAATATAGATGCCTATCTACAAAGCAAAAATCCTGACGATTTGCTTCAGGCTAAGCAAATCATTGATGAAGTAGTTAAACACGAGAAAACTGTTGGTTTTTGGAAGGCTTGGTATACCTATGCTAAGGTATATCAGCTGTTGGGTTCCGATTCCGTTGTAAAGAGCACAGATCCATCATACCTTTTAACAGCATTAGATGCTTACAACAAATCGTTTGATCTAGCTGATGGACGAATTGACATGTACACCAAAGAAGATATGATCATGTACCTGAAAAGTATATCTGTAGCCTTCTATAATGATGGAGTAGATTTCTACAGCGCGAAAAACTATGAGACTGCAGCAAGTTATTTCCTTGGCGTGATCACCACTGACGATCTTTTAGAACGTGAAAATGGAGAAGGTATGCCTTTCGCTGTAAATAGTGCAGATATGGCCGTGATTTCCTTTCGATTAATGGCTGATCAAGCCCGTAGTGCGGGTGATTTAGAGGGATATTTGGCGAAAATCAAGGAAGGGCAAACGTTCTTTCCAGGAAATGCCGATTTAATGACCGATGAAATCAACTATTATCTCATGGCTGATAAAATTCAGGAAGGAATGAGTATTGTGCAAGACGCTATTGCCATACAAGTTTCTGCTTTATCAGAAGATCCAGAAAACCAAGCAATATCGCAACAAATAAGCATGCTTTACGTAGTGGAAGGAGAGGCCTATTTTCGAAATGATAATATAGAAAGTGCTCTTAAAAGCTTTGAAACAGCCATAGCATTTAATCCTGAAAACCACACAGCGCAGTATAACTGCGGTATAATATTAGTTGAGCAATTCAATCAAGCTGGAAAATCATTGAATGAGATGGCAGGTCTTGATGATGCTACGTATAATCAAATGAATGAAGAGCGATACACCACATACCTCAAACCAGCGTTAGCATTTCTTATGGTTGCCCAGAACATAGATCCAGATAATACAGAATATTCTACAATGGTCAAAAACATTCAGTCGCTTTTAGGCGATCATTAACATTACAGTGGAGAAGGGGCATTAGTTGTCCCTTTTCTTTTGAATCTACTACTTAACATAATATATATTATAGGAACATAATTGAAATAAGTAATTGAATGCCAATTCATTATGGATTCAAAAAGTTATAGTGATATCCCTGCAGCCGCTAAAACTGCCAATATTGGAATAAGGCTAAGAATTATGAGTTCTATGCGCACAATGGCTTTAATATGATTAGGAATTTGAATTTCCTCTTCCTGATTACCTTTTCGTTGACGCATGAAAAATATGCTAGGCCATAGGCTTAAAATGCCAACCACAACAAACAATCCGTATTTCAAATGAAATATAGGATTCTCCATGTACCATGCCGCAGGCTTAAACCCCAAACCCGAATCAAATCCAAACCACATAGCCATTCCCGCTCCGACGACGAAAATTGAAGCTATTCCGTATACTCCATCGATTTTTGCCAAAAAACTGAGCTTTTTTCGGCTTAGCGTTCTACTTAACATAATAAATTCAGCAAATACCGCTGCATAGACCAACAATATGCTGATAAAATGCAGGTAACGGATGGCATAACTCATGTTTGATGTCTTTATAGAAAGATACTATAGATACGGAAACAGAACCGCCTTCCCTCACAATTTAATTATCTTTAAAATTCAAGCCGACAAACCAAACATGTAGAGACTGTGCTCTTTCAATCCATACATTTCTTACTATTTTATATCACGGTATTTATCATGTATTGGTTTGTTCTATCGAAGAGCCATCGACGTCAAAATATATTCATTCTCGTAGCCTCCTATTTATTTTATGGCTTGTGGGACTATCGCTTTTTATCACTTATTGCATTATCGACTACAATAGACTACTTTGTAGGACTGCGGCTAGCTAAATCAAACGATAAAAAACACCGCAAATTCCTCCTCTCCATAAGTCTCATAGGAAATTTATCCATACTTGGATTCTTTAAGTACTATAATTTCTTTGTCGAGTCATTGGCGTATAGCTTTGGTACAATGGGTATAAGAATCAGTGATTTTACCATGGATATCATTCTTCCCGTTGGTATTAGCTTCTACACGCTACAAACCCTAAGTTATACCATAGATATCTACAGAGATAAGATTAAACCTACAGAGGATTTTATCGCATTTTCAGCCTTCGTGAGCTTTTTCCCGCAACTCGTGGCTGGTCCCATTGAAAGGGCCTCGAATCTTTTACCTCAGTTCTTACAGCCTCGAGAATTCAACTATAAATATGCTGTAAAAGGAATGGAAATGATTTTATGGGGCTTGTTTATGAAGGTCGTCATTGCCGATAGTCTTGATGCGACTCAGGCATATATATTTTTTACCAGTAAGAATCCGACTCTATTGTCGCAATTAGTGAATTTACCTCTTTCTACTACCTGGCTATATTGTGACTTCGCTGGATACTCATTAATTGCACGGGGCACAGCAAGGCTCTTGGGGTTTGAATTAATGCGAAATTTTGCCTTTCCCTTCTTTGCTACGTCAGTTTCCGATTTTTGGAAACGATGGCACATCTCCTTAACCTCTTGGCTCATGGACTATGTTTTTAGACCCTATCTAAAAATCACTTCTTCCAAGAACAAGGCCGTTTACGGTTTATTTCTTGTTTTTATCCTCTGTGGTTTATGGCATGGTGCACGACTAACTTTTTTACTATGGGGAGGTTTAACAGCAATCTTCTACATCATTGATCGATTTGTTCAAAAATCTATTGGTAAGCATTTTAAACCACAACATTGGATAACATCGATAGCGCTTAGCGTAATGTTGTGGTTTTCCACTCAAGCTTTTTTCATGCTAAGCGGTTATCTTTTTCGTTCTCCATCCCTTGAAAGAATGGCAGTTTTGTTAAAAAGCATGACAAACGTAGGAACAATATCCACCATTGATTGGAAAATAAATACCATTCCATTGATTGCCGTGTTTTTCTTTTTTGGCTTTGAATACCTTCATCGTAAAAGAAACTTTGGATTTGATTTAAGTCAAAACATCCCTCGAGTTGCTCGTTGGGGACTCTATCTCCTCATAAGTTTTATGATTGTTTCCTACTTGGGACAGACTATCAACTTTGTATATTTTCAATTTTAATGAGACGTTTTCTTTTTCATAGCATCCTATTTGCAAGTCTCTTCTTTGGAGTTAGTGCTTTGATACACATGGCTAAACCATTTTATTTTGAAAACGCCATGTTTCGGGAAAAAATCAATGAAATTCCCACAGAATGTCCTTCGTGCAATACATTTTTTATAGGATCAAGTCTAACCTTTCGACATGTCAACCCTATGTTGTTTGATTCGTTGGTAAACAGTAGTTCAGGACATCCTATAAGCGAGTCATATAATTTGGGATCTGTACAGGTCAATTTCTTAGAGTCCATGTATTTAGCTGAGCATTCTATGGAGGAAAAAATAGTTCCGGCAAAATCCACTCTGTTTCTTGAATTACGTCCGCATACGATTAAGGATTCAATCTTTACCGCAAAAAACACATTCTACCGCGATATTCATGATTTGGATTTAGTAGCAAGTCACCACCAAAATCTTTTTGATAAAGCACGCGTCATTTATAGTTCGAATGCGCAATACTTATTTAAATATATCAACGGAGGAATTCTATCAACCTTAAACAAAAACTATGTTATTGAGCAATTAAAACAGTACGGAATTCGAGGCTTCCTGCCATATACAGTGTCTTCCAAATCGAGAAACAAAAAAATCTCCATTGCATACGACGATATTGATGAATATAATCCGGAGCACACATCTATTGTAGTTAAGCAATTGAAACATATCCAAGAGATTGCCAAAAAACATCAGATACGATTGATTTATCTTGTACCCAATCTCTTTTTAGACGAGTCTTCTGATTGGAAGACGCACTTGATACATCCCTTACAAAAAGATTCATCGCTTCAGATTATTGATATGGGACAACCTCATCGATATCCCAGAATTTTTAGTCCTTATCAATATCATGATAAAGTACATCTGCATGAAGATGGAGCTAACTTGTATACTCAGTTATTGGTAGATGCCTATCTTGAACTATAATATTAGAACTATGGCAATTATTGAACATCTCCCTACCCTATTTATGCTTGTTTTACTGCAAGCCATTCTAGGTATTGACAATCTTTTATACATCTCTATTGAGTCTAAGAAAGTTGAACTTACTAAGCAAAAACAAGTGCGCCAGCTTGGGATTTTGCTCGCCATGGTGCTTCGCATTGCTTTACTCTTTTTAGTAGTGCAAATTCTCCCCCTGATAAAAGAAGAGATCTTCTCCTTTGGCAATCCAGCCGTCGTTAATGGGCGTTTTTCCATTCATGCTTTAATCGTTTTAATTGGTGGAGCATTTATACTATACACTGCAACTAAGGAGATATGGCATATTATCACCTATGATGGAAGTGAAGAAGATTTAGCCAAAGGAAAACAGTCCTTTAGCACTACCCTACTCCTAATTGTAGTGATGAATCTTGTCTTTTCCGTGGATTCAATCCTTACAGCTATATCCCTTACTGATATACTGTGGATAATGGTTGTAGCCATTGTGATAGGGGGACTCATTATGATTATTCTTGCCGATCGAGTATCCGAATTTTTAAAGAAAAATCGAGTGTATGAAGTGTTAGGGCTATTTATCCTATTTATAGTTGGTATTATGCTACTTAGCGAAGGAGCTCATCTTGGTCACATGCATTTAGCGGGAGATCCGATCCATGCTATGCCGAAGTCCACGTTTTATTTTGTCGTTATTGTTTTAATAGGAATTGATGTTATTCAGACGCGATATCAACGAAACTTATCAAAGACGAGATAAGCTTGTCTTCTTCTTTAATTTCATGTTATGATAAGAACGGGTTGGAATTTATTTAAGAATCATTGGCAAGCGACGGTTGGTTCAAGTCGTTTAGGATTACTTTGGAAAATCCTCCCGTCTCTTTTTTGGTGTGCTATATTCCTCTATATCCGAAGAGGAGGTGAAGGTGGGAATGCAGCAATCGGACTTGCGGTTGGCATGGTGATTTACCAAACGATTACCGATTCATTTCGATCAGGAAGCTCATTTTTTCAAAAAAATCTGTCCTTATTTATCCAAAACCCGAAGATTATAGATGCTACTGTAATTCACATAATTATTGATAGCGTTGTCAATTGCCTATTTAAGATTCCTATCATTTATGGGCTACTAATCTTGTTTACCGATATGTCCTTTCAAATTGTTTGGCTTTGGTTAATTGTGGCTTTGCCCTTTATGATACTCCTATCATTATCCTTGGGATTTGTATTTAGTTTCACAAGTTATCTCAATCGGGATATTGCACAGGTTTCTTATCTCGTACCTCTCCTAATTTTAGTTTTTACCCCAATAATATTTGTCCCTGAAAATGGAATTGCAGCTTTTGTCCAACAAATCAATCCGTTTAGTCATTGGTTGCACTTGATGAAGGCTTTTCTATTAAAATCTATGTTTCCAGGAAAGAATTTTCTACTACTCCTTTTTGGAAGTATTTTCATTTTCACAATCACCTGGAAGTTTGTTTGTTACACTATGCCTTATGTCGCAGAAGAAGCCAAATAGTACAATATCAATCGATAGCAAGGATGCATCCGTTATCCTAACTGTGGATAAACTGGGCAAGGTCTTAAATCGAAGCTCACGTGGAGCACTGTGGCGTGTATGTAGCAATATAATTTCTAACAATTCTCGAAAAATAAAGAACGACTTCGAAGCCCTAAAAGAAGTGTCATTTACCTTAAAAAAGGGGGATTCATTAGGTATCATTGGCGCCAACGGTGCTGGTAAATCTACTCTTCTAAAACTTTTAGCTGGTGCCTACCTTCCCACTAAAGGAAAAATACATTGGTCTTGCGAAAACAGAGTCTACTTAGAGCGAAAGCTGAGACTATACAACGATTTGCCAGTAATCTTAAACTTAAAGACATTAGGAATTCTACATGGAATAGCTCCCAAACTACAGCAATCATTTATTGATGAAACGCTTGAATTTGCGGAGTTATCAAGCTTAGCAAAAACCCCCCTATCTAAATTAAGTTCTGGCATGAAGATGCGCCTTATATTGGCTTCATATTTATGGTTAGATCCCGATGTGATTTTAATCGATGAAGCATTAGAGGTCGGTGATGCTAAATTTAGAGATCTGATTCGCAACAGAATGCATTCATTTTTCTCCAAAGGTGGAAGTGCTGTTATTGTATCACACCAGGATAAACTTATACGCAGATATTGTAATAAACTACTGGTCTTAGATCAAGGAAGAGTGCTGGACATCGGCAAACCAGATGAAATTTTAGCTCGATATAATATTTTAAGATGATACATAATCTGCGAAATCACCTTAATCAAAAATGGGATGACTTGATTCACCCTAAAAGAACGCTTTACTTTCTTCATATCCCTAAAAGTGGTGGAACGAGTCTTGTCCATTTTTTAAGGAATAATTACTTGCCTGATTATTGGCTAAATGATGGTTATTACTCCTTAGAACACTTCTATACTATTGATGACAGCGAATTCGCGAATAACCACTGCTTTCGTGGTCATTTCGGAATGGTATTCTTCAACCGATTTGATAGGCGACTCAATCATTTTATTACTATTCTAAGAGATCCCGTAGAACAGTTTTGTTCAAACATTCATTATCAAAAGAAACGTTTTGACCTTGGTCTTCATGAAGATTGGTGGAAAAGGAATAAATGGTTTGACCTTTTGAGTAAACCAGACTATTTTGATTTGCTGATTGACCATAAATTATCCCGAAGGCCATTCTCTCCATTGCTTAATAATCTCGGCTTGATGATATCAAGAGACATTCATAATGCAAAGGACTACAGAAAAGCTGTAAAATCGTTAAAATCAGAAAAATGGGATATCTTTTTAGAACAAGCAAAAATCAATGTGTCTAAGATGACCTGCATATTGTTTTTAGAGGATATAGAAGGTTCATATCTGCGCTTATGCAAAAGTCTTAAGATTGATCCACCATCATCATTCCCGACGTTAAACAAGGGCGTCCATAATTCCGAGAATAGCACCTACCAGAGACAGCTCACCCAAGATCAACTCGAACGAATAGAAGAATATTTAACGCACGACTACGAACTATATCATTTTGCTAAACAGTTAGTATATGGTGATAATCAAATTTTCTAATCATGACTGAAAATGGCTTCACCTTATACCATCAGCATGTTCCCAAGTCTGGAGGAACTTCTTTAAACAAGTTTTTAAGACGGAATTTAAAATCAAGCCGATGGATTTCCAAAAAAGAGCATCCATTTGAGTTTAGAAACATCCCTGGGTTATACAACATTGATAAAGATGTTTTAAATCAATATGATTGTTTTCATGGACATTGGGGCAACTTATTTTTTAATCAATTTGATCGCAAAATAGATGTGCATCTTGTTTCTTTCCGAGATCCTGTAGAGCATCTTTGTTCAAGAATACACTGGACACGTAAAATGATGGAAGAAGGTAAGTTTCCACCGCCACAATATTCGTGGATACACAAGTTCCTATTTCGACAATTTACATTTCATAAACTTCTTCAGAAGAAAAATTACTTTACTGAAATAATTGACAACCTGGATAGACTTAAAGAATCAGGATCTAATCCTCATCCCTATCTCTTTTACTTAGGCCTCAATATTCCAGACAAAAATATTCCTGCATCTTTTCCAAAACCATTTGTCAGAGATATCTGGAGAAGATACTCCGATCAAAGCCTAGATGATCTATACCAACAATCCCTAAAAACAGTTGACAATCTATCTCTTATCATGATTGTGGAAGATTACGACAATAGTTTTACTATGTTAGGAAAGTTATTAAATCTTCCCCAACGAGTTAATCAAGCCGCACACCACAATAAGCGAGATGAAGCTAATACGACTGCATTCCGGTACAGAGATCGCCTAAATCAAGAGCAAATACAGCGTATAGAGGAGTTTGTCGCCATGGACATTAAAATCTACAACTATGCCATGGAGAAGTACTTACTTCAAAAGGAAAAGTATTCGGATTTCCTACAAGAAGATTGAGATTCTTGCTTATGTAAGAGACAGCTTTTTTGAGCAATATCCTATAACATTAAACACCTGGCTAAGCATTAGAAGCACACTCAATCTAAGTTTAGTTCCAATGCTAAGCTTCCCATAAACAGTTTGTCTCCAAGGTAAGAGCACCACATAGATTTGAAAAGGCCATATGGATGTTGCCGCTGCCTTCTTAACATCGTCACTCAATTGGTTTTCTAATCCTTTAACTGAAGTCCAATAGGCAACAGAAGCCCTCCCATACTTGGCATGCAATCGATAAAATGAAGTTAATGTTTGAGCATGGTAGTGATCAATATGGGCATTCCTATTAACCATAACTTCCCAGCCTTTGTAAATCCAGCGCGTTGTGAACTCTCTATCCTCCCCTGCTGAAGTCTCAAATCGCATGGAATCAAATCCTTCTAAGTCGAGAAAATCCTCTTTTCGACATGCCATATTATTTGAGGTTAGAAAAAATAGCCGCGTACCCTCAAAATAGGTATAGAGCGCATCAATAAGCCATTGACTTGCCATTGAATAGGGGTTAGAGACAAGTGCATTTTGTGTGACGCCCCCCACCATTACCTGAGGCTTTACTGCCTCAGCCATAGATTGCAACCAGTGTTTAGCGGGCCGACAATCATCATCGGTGAAAAGAATTATATCTCCTTCTGCCTGCTGAACACCAAAATTTCGAGCAGCCCCTGGTCCCTGATTTTCTTGACGGAATATGCGAAGAGGAAAGCTAACCTCTAATGTATTGATCGATTCAGCAAGTGGAATTTTACTTCCATCATCAATTACAATTACTTCATAATTCAATGTCGCTTCTTGCACGTCAAGAGCTCGTAGACACTCAGACAAAGATTTCGGACGATTACAACTTGGGATAACAACACTTATCATCAGACGCATAACAGAGTTTATTGCTGTTTTGACATTTTGCCTTTTTCTAAGTAGCCTTTTCTTCCAAAACGTTGAGACCTAAACAACAAATAAGATAATCTACATCGTTCACGAAAGGAATAGCCTGGTTGTTTCCAAGGATAACTGAGTAAGTAGTTAAAAAAGTTATCCTGATTTCCAAGATCAATGCCGAGTTCATTTATACGCTGATGAAAGTCCCAGCCACTTCGGCCATACTTGTTGTGTAGTCCTTTAAAACTCTCTGCATCCATAGCATGATAATGATCTATTTGAGCATCACTAACCCATTGCAAGGTATAGCCTAAAAACCCCATACGCACACATAGTTCTCTATCTTCTCCGGCGGAGGTTGTAAAATGAGTACAATCAAATCCTCCTGCTGACCTAAAAGCTTTCCTCGAAATCCATAGATTATTGGATGTAAAAAACATAGAAGGCTGATCCTTAAAAAAAGCGTATATGAAGTGGACTAAAAGCTGGCTTGCCTCCGAATAAAGGTTGCTACGATATGCATTTATTGTATGCCCTCCAAGCACTACATCCTCCTTCGCATGGACGATTAAATTTGCCAACCAATTGGAATGCGGTGCACAATCGTCATCAGTAAATGCGATGTAATCTCCTTGGGCCATCTCGACTCCATAATTCCTCGCTTTAGCCGGACCACTGTTCTCTTGGGAATAAAAGGCAACGTGAATTGAAGAATTAATCGCCTTAACATCGCGCATCACATCATCATACGATACTGTACTACCATCATTAACCACAATAATCTCATAGGGAAAATTTCCCTCTTGACACAATAATGCCTTGAGGCATCTATGCAGTGCCTCTGGACGATTATAAGTCGGAATAACTACAGAAATCTTCAAAAAGAATAGGGTTTAGGCTAAATCAAATGTATACTTTTATTCACGAACTATTGATTCCAAGAATTGGCAATGAAACCCTCAATATCAGTTGTTATTCCAGCCCATGTATTGGATAATACCTTGCATAAGGTGCTCACCTCACTTGAAACTGCTCGTGATGATATCCTTGAAGTAATAGTGGCCTTTGATGGCCAGATTCCAGATCATTCCTTTTTTGAACGATATAACCTAACCTTGAGATGGAGCGAATCTAAAGAATCCCAGCAAGGTCCTGCTGTAGGGCGTAATCGAGGGTCAAAAATGGCCAAAGGTGATATCCTATTTTTTTGTGATTCTGACGTATCGATTCATGCCGATACAATACAACGAATCCAAGAAAGCTTTAAAACAAATAGTGACTGTACAGCCATTATTGGTTGTTATGATGATTGTCCTGCTGACCAAGGCATGATATCTAAATTTCGTAACCTTTTGCATCATAGAGTTCATTATGAAAATCATGGCTTGATTAAAACCTTTTGGAGTGGTTGTGGAGCAATTAAAAGACAGACGTTTTTAGCATTGGGGGGGTTTAATGAAACCTTTCGGACTGCTTCAGTAGAAGATGTTGAGTTAGGCTATCGATTAAGTAGTGAAGGATTTAAGATCTTTTTAGATAATTCAGTTCAAGTGTGTCATCACAAATCGTGGTCGCTGTTTTCAATGTGCTACACCGACTGCTTTTTAAGGGCTCGACCATGGACTATACTTATGCTAAGCGAGAAAAGTTTAGGCACGACACAGCTTAATGTGAGTAGAAAAGATAAGGTCATGTTAGCCACCCTCCTTATGATGTATTTTCTTGCGCCTATATCCATATTCTTTCCTACCCTATGGTTCACATTTATTGCGCTGTTTATCGCGCATATTAGTCTAAAATTTACCCTCTGGAAATTTTACCTGTGCTATTTTTCATGGTGGAGCTTCCCCACAGTCTATGGACTATATGTAATACACTTAACGGCTGGGGGTATTGGCTTTGGATTGGGGATTTTAGATTATATCCATCTTCGTATTTTTAACCGGTCCCAAAACACCGAGTAACCTTGCCTTCAACATCTACAGCACCTATTAAACGACAACATGTCTGCATTATTGGTGCAGGTCCAGCGGGATTGACTGCAGCCTACGAACTTCAACAACATAGTGATTGTACTATAACCTTATTTGAAAAGACGGAAGCCATTGGCGGAATAAGTCAAACCGTCAACTACAAAGGAAACCGTATTGATATTGGTGGTCATCGATTTTTTTCAAAATCAGAATGGGTTATGCGCTGGTGGTTTAACATACTACCCATCCGAAGCAGCGAAAAAAATATCACAACTACTTATCAGAACAAACAGTCCACAATCAATACTACTGAATACATAGATCAATCTGCTGAAGATTTTTTTGAAGTACGACCTCGTAAATCACGCATTTTCTATCGAAGAAGATTTTTTGATTATCCCGTAAAATTCAACTTCAACACCTTGCTGTCCTTTGGGATTCTTAAATCATTGCGTATTGGGATGAGTTTGATTTATATCAGGTTGTTTCCGCTAAAGAATGAAAATAATTTAGAAGATTTCTATATCAATCGTTTTGGAAGAGAACTCTATCTCACTTTTTTCAAGGACTACACCAAAAAAGTTTGGGGTATCGAGTGCAGAAATCTCAGCGCTGAATGGGGGCGTCAACGTATTAAGGATGTCAGTTTGAGAAAGATGATCCGGCATCAAATGCGTACTATATTCTCCCCTGCGAAACAAGGCATCGGTAATAAGGACGTTGAACAAAGCCTGACGGAATACTTTCTTTATCCTCCGAAAGGTCCTGGCCAATTGTGGGAGAAGGTTGTTGACCAATTTGATAAGGATCGCATAGACATCCAGTTTAATACGGAAGTATTAAACTTCGATGTTGCTGATCATCGTGTACAAAAGGTCCATTATAGGGACAACCATGGGGTTGTCCGAGAACAAAAGTTTGATGCAGTCTTTTCAACTATGCCACTAAAGCATGTATTCAGAGGCTTTGGAAATCAAGTAGATAAAAACATCCGTCACACTGCATCGAATCTGCCTTATCGAGACTTTCTTATTGTTGGATTGCTTCTGAAACAGTTAAAACCAGAGTCAACATCTGAAAAACTTACAGACAACTGGCTATATATTCAAGATAAAGGGGTTAAGGTTGGTCGTATTCAACTTTTCCATAATTGGAGCGCATCCATGATTTCAGACTCCTCGTTACGTTGGGTAGGCGCAGAATACTTTCTCAATGCAAACGAGCCCTTATGGACTCGAAAAGACACAGGAATTATAGACTTAGCCAAACGTGAACTCGCCCAGATTGGCTTGATTGCTCCTGAAGATGTCCTGGATGCTACAGTAGTTAGAATGCCTAAGGCTTATCCAAGATATTCAGGGGTCTATCATCAAATGCCAGAAGTAAGAAAATATATTGATAGCATTTGGAACTTCTATCCTATGGGTAGAAATGGAATGCACAAATACAACAACCAAGATCACTCCATGCTTTCCGCCAAACGAAGTGTTGACCATTTTCTTCATAGAAACTTTGACAAGAGCCTTATATGGCAAACCAATACAGACCAGAATTACCACGAAGAGGGAAACATATCTACAAAAGATAAAGCAGAAGTCCACCATGCTGAATAAATCTTGGTTCACATCCAGTAATGCGCTGAGTTTAGGCGTCTTTCTTTTAGTGATTGCGGTGTATATAGTCATCATTCCAAGTGGATATCGCTATGATTCAGATGTGCGTATTAGTCCATACGGAATGGCCATTATTAAGGGATATTTAGACTATGGTTTAGGTCCTTGCCAAGGGATGCCCCACTTTCTTCAAGATGGCACAATGCAATGTTATAGAAACTGGCCACCCCTTGGATTTATGACCTTTACTCTATGGATGAAAATCTTTGGATATACCCTATTAAGTGCGAGGATCTTTATGGTATTCATAAGTGCTTTAAGCATTTTTCCATTATATGGATTACTAAGGCAGTTTCAACCCAAACGAAAACCATTAGTTATGGGGTTAACCCTTCTCTATGCGCTCTTACCCTATTCTTTACTGTATTCGTCTTTGATTTATGTAGACGTATTTATTCCGCTGTTTTGGGCATCGGCAACATTGCTCTACACCAAAAAGAAAATCAGAGGTCTTATTGCATTATGCCTTATTGGATTTTTCATTCATTGGATGGCTATTTTTCCTTTGCTTGCCTTTGCCTTTGTCAAACTGCTCAAGAAAAATACCCTTATTGGCATTCTGAGCTTCTTTATCATTATTCAAGGAGGTATTGGCCTTGTAGAAAAAATGATAGGATCATCTATGGGCTTGTTTAATCGATTGTATGAGTATTCAATATGGCCATCTTTCGATAATCCTTTGTTATATGGTATTCGATTAGCAACCATCCTATTGCATTTTTCGCCGATCATATTATTACTCATCTTCCCTACCCTTCGGAGCACAACGCAATCGTACACCAAGCGTGGCTTGCATAAGACCCTGCGGTTCGCCATGACCACTTACCTATTAATGGCATCTGTATTCCCTCAATGGATTCTCCTTCACAATCACACCATTCCTTTTTTAAGTCTACTTGGCATCTTAGGGCTGCTTTATCACCTACGATCCTATAAGATTCAATATGTGTCTTTTGCCATGGTCTTGGGACTAGCCCTTATGGTAAGTCTTGTTCATAGTCAAGTAACGATACCTAAGCTTGCGAAGGATCTCAACACAAATCAAGCTCGGGATATTGCCTTTCAAGGAATTATCACTAAGACATATATCAGAAAGGATTATCAACCAACAATTGTCTTTGTATTCGAATCTCAGAATGCCGACAACATTCTTTCAGAACCCTTTGCATTTAAAGAACGATGCGATGCTTGCATATATACAGAAGGTAGCATTTTGCAAGATTCTTTCTTATCCAAAACTATAAAATCCTCGAATAGGAAGTTAGATCTGACCTGTGATACAGAAAACCTTTATGTCATCACTGACCGGTATAATGAAAGTTCTCGCAAACTTCTTAATTTGAGATTTACCCATACTTTATTACATCAGCAAGATGGTCTTTTTCTAATTCAACTACAGTCTGTAGATAAACCTTGATAACTTGCAATCTAGTCATACAATTAACCTAAAAGGTCCTTATTATCTTGTCATTCTTTAATAATGCTAACATGAACTACTCTTCCCCTAGGATTATCCTAACCCTTAGTTTCTCTCTTTTTGTGTATTGCGTCTCGGGTCAAACATTTCTTTTTCAAGAAAGCTTTGACGAAGCAAATGGAAGCAATACCGGAGTTGACAATACAGCAAACAACGTAGCGTGGAGTTCTACCTGTCCTTCGTCCGAAAATGCTCAAGACTACTTTGATGTACGCAACGGTAAACTTGAAGGTCGCGACACTAATGGAGAAGCCGTGTTTACTACGGACCCTATAGATATATCGGTAGCTCCCGAAGGAGTGGTCCTTCGAGCCACTTTTAGTGAATCAGGCGACATGGAAGAATGCACACCTGGATGTGAATTTACGTGCCTCGATTGGGTTCGTTTTGAGTGGCGAGTTGATGGAGGGCCATGGACACTTCACCCGTCTTCTGTAGCATGCACTAATGCTTCTGCTGGAAGCTCTTACATCCTCTTAGGAAATATGACACAAGCACAAGAGACTTTTACGTCTGATTGTATCGTTGGAAATTCTTTAGAAATTCGCATTGCTGTGGCCAACTGGGCAGCTAGTGAATATTGGAGAATTGATGATGTGGAGGTGTATTCTGAGCAAACTACAGGCCAAGACACTACCCTAAGTACATGTGATTCATCTTCCTTCTCTTTATTTTCAGTACTCGGATCAGACCCACTTCTCTCTAATAGCGGTGTTTGGTCTGGACCATCTAATCTAACAGATGGGTTTCTTGGAACCTTTACCCCTGGTGTAAATGCCAACGGTATTTACACCTATTCTCTTCCAACTAACCGCTGTTCATCCTCAACAGATGTAATAGTAAATAGCATTCTATTGATTGAGGATACTGTAAACGTAACTGGCTGCGACTCAGTGCAAAATGATGGTGTTTGGTATTCCAATGATACCACACTTATTGATTCGTTTACCGCAGTATCAGGTTGTGATAGCGTTTTGAGAACAATTATCACTATAAACCAAAGCTCTATAGATACAATATTTGTTACCACGTGTGACTTTTACATTTTTAACGGCGATACGTTATTTGTATCGGGCAACTACACATCTGCAAATATTCCCAGTTCAAGTGGATGCGATAGCGTGGTGTATTTAGACTTAACTATTGCTAATTCAGTTCCTAATTGGAATAAACTTGGCCTGGATTTAGATGGTTTGTCAAATAATGACCAGTTTGGATGGTCAACAAGTATTAATGAAGATGGCACAATTGTAGCGGCAGGAGCCCGTAATAATGACAACGGCGGTAATAATTCAGGACATGTGCGGATTTTTCAATGGAATGGGTCGTCATGGATACAATTAGGTACAGATATTAATGGAGAAAGTGCAATAGATCAATCTGGCTCTTCTGTAAGTCTATCTTCAGATGGATATAGAGTTGCCATAGGCGCAATAAACAATGATGGAGGAGGTAATAATGCGGGACATGCAAGGGTATATGAATTTGATGGAGTGTCTTGGGTTCAATTGGGGTCGGATATCGATGGAGAGAGTGCATCAGATAATTCAGGATATGATGTCAGTTTAAGTGGTAATGGAAGTCGATTAGCAATTTCATCCCCTAAAGGAGATGCAAACGGTTCAAGTTCTGGTGAAGTCAGAGTCTTTGAATATGATGGAGTTAATTGGGTTCAAATGGGTTCTAACCTCAACGGAGAGAGCGCTCAGGACGAATTTGGCACCTCCATTAGTCTTGATTATTTAGGCTCTAATATAGTTGTAGGAGCTCCATTTAACGATAATAACGGACTAAATACCGGTTATGTCAAAGTATATCAGTGGAATGGTATTTCATGGCTTCAAAGAGGTTCCGAAATCAATGGATCCTTGAACAATGATAATGCAGGATTTGATGTTGATATTAACCGAAATGGCAATACAATTGCTTTAGGCATTCGGTTTAGTGATGTAAACGCAAGTAACGCCGGAGAGGTTAAAGTATATGATTGGGACGGGGTTTCTTGGGTGCAAAAAGGTAGTAGTTTATTAGGAGATGCTGCTAATGACTGGTACGGGCTTTCAGTAGCTATTTCTTCGGACGGAAATAGAATAGCTGCCTCTGCAATTTATAATGATAACAACGGATCCAATTCAGGACATGTCAAAGCGTACGGTTGGGATGGCAATGCATGGGGCCAATTAGATATTAGTATAAACGGAGAAGGCACAAACGATCAATCCGGTTATTCCATCGACTTAAGTGATAATGGATCAACTTTAGTAATTGGAGCTCCTTACAATGATGATAATGGTAATAATTCGGGCCATATTAGAGTGTACCAAGGAGGAGGTATTATATTAGAACCTACTAGGGACACAACTTACCAAGCAAGTTGCAACAACTATCAATGGGGGCAAAATGGATTAACTTATTCTAGTAGCGGTTTCTATAATGACACCTTACTAAATATTCTGGGCTGTGATAGCGCTATCCAAACACTAGGCCTAACCATTTATAATGATACAATTACAACAAATACAATAATCGGATGTGATTCCATTCTTTTTGAAGGCGTCTACTTCTATTCCGATACAGTGTTATACGATACACTCAATACTACAGCAGGTTGCGACAGTGTCATCGTATCAGAAATAGAGTTTGGTGGCGCGGGTATTCCAACAGCTGTTTGTCAGCCAGTAACATCGGTTTATTTAGATAGCAATGGTGTAGCAACATTGACCGCAATTTCAATTGATAATGGGTCCTATGATGACTGTAGTATAGATACTCTTTTATTGGACAGGGATTCGTTCTTTTGCGCTGATGTTACTCAATCACCTCTAACGGTAACATTGACCGCAATAGATGGTGCTGGAAATAGCAATAGTTGCACCTCTCTTGTAAACGTTCTCGATACAATTCAACCTGTAGCAATTTGCAATGATATTACAGTCTACCTCGATTCCTTTGGACAAGCGAGTATAGGCCCAGGTGATATCGATGCAGGATCATACGGTAATTGTCTGCCGCTTTCTACAGCCATTTCACAAAGTCTTTTTGATTGTACATCTAGTGTCGAAGCTGTAACCTTGACAGTAACTGATATACATCTCAATCAAAATACATGTATCGGGAATGTTACTGTAATGGATACCATTGCACCCTTACTCACTTGTTTAGACACTAGTCTTTATCTGGATAGTGCGGGATTAAATTCCCAATCTCCAGAAACTTTTGTTCAAGCTATTAGTGATAATTGTGCGGATTCTCTAATAACCCTATCGTCCTCACAATTAATTTTTACATGCTCTGACATCGTTCAGCAGATTCCCCTACCCCCATCACTAGCGCTATGGATTAACGAGATTCATTACGATAACGTGGGTACAGATCAGGATGAATTTATAGAAATTGCAGGAACAGCTAATACGGACTTAACAGGATACACTATTGTACTTTATAATGGAAGTAACGGCTCGGCCTACGACACACAAGTACTCAATGGAAGTCTTTCAGATGATGGTAATGGTTTTGGCTTTTTTGTTATCAATTATCCATCCAATGGAATCCAAAATGGTCCTGACGGTGTTGCCTTGATCGATCCTACAGGTGTTCCAGTAGATTATTTCGCCTATGAAGGAAGTTTTTTAGCAACAGACGGCCCATTAGCTGGTATCAATTTGCTTGAAATTAATGGAGAAGAATCTGGAGCCACCCCAATTGGGTTTAGCTTACAAAGAAATGGAACTGGTTCTCAAGGGCTTGATTTTGTCAGTGATACCGTAGGCCCTTCAACTCAGGGGTCTGCAAATATTGATCAGGTATTATTGAATTATACCCTTAATCCTATTTCAATTAACCTGATTGCAGAAGACTTAGCAGGCAATCAATCTACATGCTCAGTTGAAGTTACTGTGCTGGATACCTTGAATAGAAATGAGGTTCGGACGTTGGAAAGTTGTGGTTCCATTTTGTACAATGGAATGACTTACTCTTCGGATACCATTTTATTTGACACCATTCAATCGACAAATGGATGTGACAGTACAATAACAACCATATTAAATGTTCTTGAAATAATTAATACAAGCCTTGCTCCTATTTCGTCTTGTCCTCCGTATTTATGGCAAGGCCAAACGATTACCCAAAGTGGATCGTATACGGATACGCTTCTTTCCAATAACGGATGTGACAGTATTTTATCTATTGACGTTACTATTATTGAACCGCCAACGGTATCCATTAATATTGATAGCCCCATTAGTTGTGTTGGTGATAATGATGCCGAAATTTCAGCAAATATAATCGGAGGTGTACCCCCATATTTAGCAGATTGGTCCATTGATGGGTCGGGTGATTTTGATGATGGAATTATTCAAGTCAATGTTGGCGAAGGAACGTATTCTGTCCAAATTGAAGATGCCACAGGCTGCAGATCTAGTACTGTATCAATTGATTTGCTAGAACCTGAATTAATCACGGTTTTCTCAACATCTTTCCCAGAGTTAGAGGGTAGTTCAATTGACATCACGATTATAGGTGGAAGTCCTCCATTTACCTTTGATTGGAATAATGATGGTATTGGAGACAATGACGACCCGGAAGATTTGGTACTTGCCTCTCCTAATAATTACTCTGTAACAGTTACTGATGCTAACGGATGTACTGCATTATTTACAGATAGTATCGTCCTAGGAGGCTATCCAACGTCAATTATATATGTTGATGGGCTTGAGGTCTCTCTCTTTCCTAACCCTACAAATGGTATGGTCAATGTTTTATACCAGCCAGTAAATAACGAAATTATGCTATTGGAAATTTTAGATGTTCAAGGAAGACTGATACAGTCCAAGCGATTGTATGACGGCGGAATGATTCAATTTAATCTAAGTCACTTACCAGACGGAACCTATTTCGCTAGATTTAGCCAACAACACTTTGTTAAAGAGGTTAGTATTATAAAAGCGGAATAATTGTTAAAGCTTTCAATTCCAGTAAAAGACGCATCTCCATTGGATTTGCGTCTTTTTTTTGTTTAAATCCTTAAAGGGGTTACAACGCACTGTGAGGTCCTGCAGGTAGTAAGAATAAGGCCCACATTTCACCCCGCCCTACAGGCAAAATACATTCTTCAAAAAGTGTGCCGCTGAATAAACTATTATCCGATTATGTCAAGCGCTGGTACAGGAATTCCCAACTACTATTCAGTAATTCGTGCTAAAGCATCCAGTCTAGAACAATTAATACTTACTTGGCCTATTTCTTACCGAGCATAAAAACTTCCCTTCCCTTTCGAGGGTCTACAGAAAGCGGGGTTTCATCGATGACCAACTCCTTAAATACTCCTCGGAAAAGATCGATGTATTTATCAATACTTCCACCAAAAGGAGGTCCTTCTCCATCAAATTGCACGTTAAACAACAGAGCTGCCCATTTCCCATCCTTTGCAAGTAGATTATCAATAGCAAGAACATATTGTTCACGTAACGAAGGGTCAATCGCGCAGAAAAAAGTTTGCTCTACAATCATATCATAATGACCTATATGCTTGAAAAAATCGCCTACGTGACAATGTGCCTTTGGAAAAGTTGGCAACCTTTGCTGAAAGGATTCAATCGCTGAGATTGACCAATCCAATATATGAACGTCCTGAAATCCAATGCGGTGAAGATACTCCACCTCATGTCCTAAACCAGCTCCTGGAACTAAAATCCGTTTTCCTTTATCACTCGCTGTGAAGTCTTTAAAAAATGCCTTCCATTGAGGAACTACATCGCCAACGTCCCATCCAGTATTCTTGTCAACATAACGTTGTTCCCAATATTTTGCTGAAAGCTGAGTCATAGAGAATAGAGCTTTATAGATTTACGTTAATCAAGGGTACAAAACTAATTGAAACTATGGCTAAAAAAGATAATAACATTCCATTGCTTCTCCTCGTCCTTCTTTTACTGGGTACAACAGTAGGTGCCTCCTACATGTGGTATACTGAGAGGGAATCGCGCCAAGATTGTAAAGAGACGGTGACAAGCAACGAAGAAGATATCGATGCATTGCTTTTTGAATTAACTTCCCTGGATGTTGCCTATGACAGCGTAGAATACCTTGCAACGGCCCTTGGTATTGATAACAGGGCGATGGGCGGAAGCATTGATTCCTTAAAGACTGAACTTATGGTCGCCATCCAGAAAGGACAAATTGATGAACAGACAATTAACGCGCTTCAGCGAAAGGTCAATAATCTGGTGATTCAAAATCAGACGCTTACCCAAGAAGTCACGAGGGTTCTAGCGGAGAAAGATAGTGTTGAGCTCGCCAACATCAGTCTCCGAGAACAAAATCTGCGAATCACAGCAGAGTATGCTACACTCGAAACAGATTATAATATTCAGCAATCTGAAATGGAAGACCTAAACACTGAATACAGCAATCTTGAAACGAAGTTTACCGAGGTTAATCGCATGAAGGCACAAGACCTATCGCTCTCCTTCCTCAATAAAAGAAGAAAGGCAACGAAGAGACCCAAGTTTGTAGATTTTTTTAACGTATCGTTTAAAACTGGTGAAAACGATTTTCGACGTGGAGAAACATTGGATTACTACATTGTAATTCTTGAAAAGAATAGTAACCGAGTAATCCAATCGGTATCCTCAGGAACGACCATTATGAATGGAGGAAATACCGTGAACTACACCGCAAAGATTTCTCTACGTTATGATGGAAGCAACAAACCCATCACGGTTGACATTCCAGTTGATAGTAAGGTTGGTGGCACCTATGAAGTAAGAGTATATGTCGATAATACGATGGTCGCTAGAAGTTCATCGCCGATTTAATGGGCTTAACTATTCTTTGTACAACTAAGGAAAAAACTACGCTTTCTTGGCAATGTTAAAAATGTCCTTAATCTAGGAAGAGTACTATTTTCTGATTAGTTTAACGTCAAGTACAAATCCCATAAATAATTAAAATCATGGATGCCAAGACTAAAAAATCAATCCACCTTGCCCTAACTCTTTTCTTACTTGGCATAAGCATTATTGCTTCCTATATGTGGATTTTTAATCAGGAGGCTAAGGGAGAATGTAATGAGGAAGTGCAGGAGGTATCCGAAGAAAGAGATACGATTCTGTCTGAATTTGCAGATTTAGAAAATGAATTTGATAGCATCAGTGCAGAAGCTTACAAAAGCGGTATTGAGATTGACGAGTTAACAAGTCTTAGAGATTCGTTGAGGCACGAGCTAGCTATGGCCATCGAACAAAATAGGGATGATGAAAAAACCATAAAAGGGATACGTCAAGAAATGGCCGCGCTTCAAAATCGATATTTGGCCATCGAAGATTCTGTAAATGTGCTAAAAGCTAAGATCAAAGAACAAGAAGGTATTATCACAACGCAAGGGACTACTATTGAAGGTCAACAAACGATCATCGATACGCAGGGTGAGATAATCACAATTGCCGCTGATGAATTAGCAAAAGAAAAATTGGAAAATGAAGAATTGCGAGAAGAAAATGAACGAGCACAAATGCTTCAGATTCAGTCAGCAGGTCTTCGTTTTCTCAACAAGAATGGAAAAGAAATAACAGGGTTCAAGGCGACGAAGTATGTTCAGGTTTCCTTTGAAGTCAGCGGAAATGCTATGCGACCGAAAGGTAACGTAACCTACTATATAGTGCTCAAAAATGCGCAACGTAATCCGATCAAGTATGTAGGTTCTATCAGGTGTTGCGGAGGAAAAACATTTTACTACAGCACAAGAGAAACTGAATACTTTAATGGCGTAAAGCAAACGATCACAGTAACTATACCGTACGAAGCATTACAAGGAGAAAAACTATACGCTGAGATTTTGATTAGTGAGGATAATCAATCATTTATTACAGGAAGATATAAAGCACCGTAGCTTATATTTTACCATTATTGTAGGTCTCTATGGTCTTTTGAATCGCTAGACTAGGATGAGTGTAGTCCGCCTGAAATCCGGCACTGATAAGTTTCGTGTTGTCTGATTCTG
>PAPS01000009.1 GCA_002708985.1 Saprospirales bacterium
AGCTGAGGGCATGATTGAGATGATTGCTATGGATGGTAAGCTAGTTGCTTCGGCACGAGCAAGCCAAGGGGCAAACGTACTTTCTACGCAAGCCCTTGCTGCAGGATTATACGAAGTACGCTTAAGTACAACAAATGGTGTTGTAGGAAGCCGAAAAGTATTGGTTAAGTAATCCTACTATCACTTAAAATAGAAAGGCCCCATCTTCGGATGGGGCTTTTTTGTTTCCGATACTTTTATGGTATGTAATTGTGATGTTTGTCTCTAATTGCCATAGGATGAGAGTCAACAACTTTTTATTGACTAAGTAGTCAAGAAAACAATCAATAAAAAGGAGGCGTGTTTCACATCCCCTTTTTTATTTTTGTGCCGTGAACAAACACATCTTCAGCCTCTTCTTATGTCTATTGGTATTTGTTGCTGCCATGGCTCAGCCAATGACAACAGTACGAGGGAAAATATTGGACACTGAGGGTGAAACTATTCCCTATGCCGAAGTAAAATTTAGAGATGGCGGAGGAACTACATTAAGTAATGCGGATGGAGACTTTGTCTTGTCTGGAAGAACTCGATCTGATTTTGTGCAGTTTAGTGCTCTAGGTTATAATGAAATTGAGATGCAGATTGTGCGAGGGATCGATCAGCTAGTATCCATAAAACTTGAGTATAGTTCGAGTGATTTAGGGGAGATTGTTGTATCAGGACGTCGCCAGCGAAGGTACAGAGATGAAAAAGCTATCAGCCTTCAAAAAATGGTGATTGACCATAAAAAGGACAATGCTCCAGAGTATTTTGATTCGTATGAGTTTAAAGAACAGTCGCAGGTTCAAATCGGGGTATATAATGTTGCTCCAGGTATAAAGACAATAAAGCTATTCAAACCCTTTTGGTTTATTTTTGATTACGCAGATACTGTAGAGGGGGTAGAGATTATGCCCGCTGTTCTAGCTGAACGATTATCCGATATATACGTACAAAACGATCCAAAGAAACGGGTGGAATATATCAATGCTTCCCAGTTTTCAGGAGCTGAGCGTGATGGCAGTAAGGCGGAGCTACTCAATGAGCTCTTTCCTCCTTTTACTGCATATGATGATGTCTTTCTAGCAGGGGGTAAATCTTTTGCTAGTCCTTTTTCAAACACTGGATTATCCTCATACAGATACTTTTTGACCGATAGCATGGTCGTCGATGGCGTAAAGCGTTACAGATTGGACTTTTCCCCCCGACAAGTGCAGATGTTAGCTCTTTCGGGAACTGCTTGGGTAGAGGACTCTACCTACGCTATCTTGTCTTTTGAGTTTGTTTTACCACCCAAGGCTAATCTTAATTTTGTTAATACATTTTATGTTAAACAGGACTTTGAAAAAATTGATAGTCAATGGGTCGATGTTCGCAACTATATGCGTGTTGGGTTTTCCATCTTTAAGCGGTCGACGGATATCCGTCATTTGACAACGGAAGATATCAAGTATTCTATAGATAGCTGCAAGGACTTAAAAGACTCCCTTAAATCCGAACTCAAGATGTTACTCAAAGATGAGGATCTATCTCGTGAGGAAAAGCGAACCTTAAAAGCCGACTATCAAACACAAATTGATAATGTTGACTATGATCGGCGGGGACATAAGAAAAGCTTAAGGCAAAAGCGGCGTGAGAAGATGCAAATCATGCTTCAACAGACTAAGACAAAAGCTGATGTTCAAATCGGATCCGATATCCCTGATACTATTTTTTTGGGCGAGAAGCTTCAGTTTGATTCTGATGCCTACAGCAGAGATTCACTGTATTGGCAAGACAATCGCATCGTAGAGCTTACTCAGCAGCAAGAAAATATCTTCTTGATGATTGATTCCGTGAAGAAAAAGCCTGCCTTTACTACGTGGAAGTGGCTGGCTGATTTTGCGGTAACAGGCTATATGCCTTTCGGTATTCTTGAGGTTGGGAGAATTGATGAGACCGTGAGCTGGAATGAAATTGAAGGCGTGCGTCCTAAATTCGCTCTTCGGACAACCGATGCATTATCGGAGGCATTTCAGTTATGGGGTTATGCAGCTTATGGAACAAAAGATCAGGACTGGAAATATTTAGGGCGAGCATTTTTCAACCTGCCAACGCGCAATGAACGTTGGCATAACCTGCTCCTTTCTTATCAAGATGACTTTAGGTTTTTGAGCAATGTAGAAAATGACGATCCTACAGATCATGATGACTTAGTAGAGGCACTTTTACGAAATGGCCCACTCAATAAAATTATGCGTGTAGAGGAATATCGCGGAGCCTATACAAGGGAATGGGTTCATGGCTTGACAACGGAATTAAGGCTTTCAAGACGTTCATACCTGCCAACTGCAGGCAATTTAGAATTTATACGAACCATTGATGAAACAACGGTAGAGTCTCTCGATCGCTTCGATGTATCTGAGGTAAGGTTGCGTGCACGTATTGGCCTTGGTGAAACTTGGCTGCAATTTCCCTATCGCCGAATTTCAACCACTTCGCTCAAGCCGATTATTGAGCTTGACTTTGCTTTTGGTATCAAACCTCCTTCTAGTTCAAAAATTGCTCCTTTGGGAGGGGATTTTGCTTACCAGCGCTTGTATATGAATTATTACCATCGGTTTAGTCATAAGGCAGGTTACACGCGTTACACGGTGCGGGCCGGCTATGTCTTTGGCAAGATACCTTATCCTCTGACCTTTATTCATGAAGGGAATAATGGTTATTTCTATCTCACCACAGGTTTCAACATGATTCGTGAGTTTGAATTTATCTCAGACCGCTTTGCTACCCTATGGATTGATCACCACTTTGATGGACAGATTTTAAATCGTATTCCCGGAATCAATCGACTTAAGCTTAGAACCATCCTCACCGGCAAGGTGTTAATTGGAGACTTTTCAACTAGAAATAAAGAAGTACTTGATTTACCCTCAGGCACGAGAACTGCAAACAAGCCCTACGTTGAGGTCGGCTTTGGTATTGAAAATATACTCTATGTCTTTCGCCTTGACTTTATATGGCGCCTTTCTGCTTTGGATGCCTTACCAAGTACAGGGGTCGAGCCTGACCGGTTTGGAGTCAAAATCTCCTTTTCTCCCAAGTTCTAGGTTTGAAGACTAGGAAAAGATTATGGAGAATAACTATCCTTTACTCAAAAGAGTCATTCGCCGCGAAAGGAACTTTAAGTTACTTTTTGCTCTAGTCTTACTTTTCATACTTGGCACGTGCATTGGCTATGTCTTTCAGCGTCAACCCATTGCTATGTTTCTTTTACTTGCCATGATATCCGGTTTGGTTACATGGCGTCTGAAAAGCTCCTTTCGTATCGACCGACATCCCGTTTGGCCACTCGTAACGAGCCAAGCGCATCAAGTAAGTTGGATCTATTTTGAAGAAGTTCAGTTACAGCCCTTTGGTATTTTGCTCGCAAAAAAGGCTGTGCTCTGTATCTGGACAATAGGCCGAGTGCAAGAGCGCATTCATCTTCCCTTAAAGCATAAGGAAGCCTTGTATAAAGAACTTTCTAGTACGCTTACAGAAGTGAGCTTTGGATATTCTGATGATAAAAAGCTTTGGTATGAAGCCCACCCTTCTATGTTACGCAGAAAGTGAATCGCGTCGCATAGCATGTAATAGCACAAGATCGTAAATTGCGTGCGCTACAATAGCACTTACTATACTTAGCCTTATGGTGATAAGGCCTAAAACACTGGAAAAGGTAATGAGCCATAGTCGGAGAATCCAAGGTAAATCCTGTTTTGGGTTAAGGTAGCCATGCAGACCCACAAAGAAGATGGCATTAATCAGAATACCCATGGGTAAACTGACATACTCAAAAAGTCCAAAGAGAAGTGGTCCACGAAACAGTAACTCTTCTCCTATTCCTGCACAGAGAGATAGAAATGCAATAGTAAGGCTGGACATCGCATGAAGGGGCAGGCGCTGTCGAAGTTTACGTTCTAAATCACTTGTGGGAAACGAACGCGAAATGAAGAGACTAACTAAGCTTGCTCCTATACCAGTACCTCCCCCTATCGCGAGGCTGGAATACATGTGATTGCTTGATTTTTCGAAGAGGATTTGCCAGGTTATCTCCGAAGTGTAAGGTAGTAAAACAAGACCAAGACCGCCCATGCCTAAGAGGGTAATGAGGCCTAAAAAGAGTAATTGACGAATCGGAAGGGGTTGAATAGTGCTTATTGCCTTAGATTTCCTCAAATTTGTTAAATAATTTTGGACTTTCCGAAAGGGATTCCGTGGTAAACAAAAAGAATATGACAAAGCCCACACGAACAGATGTTTCCGAACTTGGAGAGTTTGGCCTTATTGATCGCATTCAATCGATGGTAAGTAGTCGCTATCGCTCAACCATTCATGGCATTGGTGATGATTGTGCTGTATTAGACAATGGCGAGGACTACACCTTGCTATCCGTGGATACAATGGTAGAGGGCTTGCATTTTGATTTGATGTATTGTCCATTACAGCATGTGGGTTACAAAGCTATTGTTTCTTCTATTTCAGATATCTATGCCATGAACGGTAAACCTAGCCATGTTATCGTGAGCTTGTCGCTTTCGAGCAAGTATTCGGTTGAAGCGGTGGAAGAATTGTATAAAGGCATGGAACGTGCAGCGTCATTTTATAATATTGATATTGTGGGTGGTGATACGACATCGAGTCTAAGTGGTGCGACGCTCTCAGTAACAGCCTATGGCCGTGTTAAAAAAGATCAACTTGTGCTTCGAAGTGGTGCCAAAACTGGTGATGCGCTTTTTGTAACCGGAAATTTGGGAGGAGCTTACATGGGACTTCAGATCTTAAATCGAGAGAAGCAGATTTTCCTTCAAAATCCGGACATGCAACCCGAACTCGAAGGGCACGATTATGTAGTAGGAAGACAGCTTAAGCCGGAGGCACGATATGACGTTGTAGAGGCGCTTGCTAAAGCTTCCATTGTCCCGACTGCTATGATTGATATCAGTGATGGGTTGAGTTCGGAGTGCCTTCATCTTGCCAAGTCAAGTAAGGTAGGCGTTGAAGTCCACGAACAGTTTGTTCCGATTCAGCAAGAGACCTATGACTTGTCTCTTGAACTTAATATTGATCCCATAACTTCGGCGATGAACGGTGGTGAGGATTATGAGTTGCTCTTTACCGTTGACCCTTCCTTAGCTGATCGTGTTCGAGAAGAAGTTCCAGATTGTATCGAAATAGGAATTATCCATAAGGAAGAGAAAGGTTCCTTTTTAACTTCTCGTACCAACCAACACTATCCCCTTACCGCACAGGGCTGGAAGGCATTTTAAGCGGTTTGCAGAGTGATGTAAACATTTTCTTTGTTTGTAACCCAAACAATAATTGAGAGGTCTCAATCGTACTTTTATACAAAGCAAAGTGATATGGTACGAAGTCTATTTCTCAGTGTTCTTTTTTTCGTTGGATGTGTTTCTGCGATTCTAGCTCAGGAATATAATGCGAAGTTTTCTCCTGGATTGCTCTATATGTCGACTAATACAGTCACACAATCCGGGTATATGACGGCCTTCGAATTTGAAGTATTGATGAACTCTAATATGTCAGTCAATGGCGGCTTAAACTTCTTTACTGGTGGAGGCACTTTGGGTATGTTTGTTAAGCCTGAACTTAGGTTTTACCTTACGGATATTGCCCTACGTGGCTTGTATTTTGGACCTTATGCTGGATTGGGTTCTAAAGGAGGTCTTCTGTTGTTGGCTGGAGGGAGTGTAGGCTATCAGCACCTTTTTAGCGAATACCCTATATCGCTTTCTGGTGGGGCTTCGTTAGGTATGGAATTCCGAGGAGCAGGCGGATTGATTAATTTGAATTTATATCCTACGATATCTGTTGGATATTACTTCTAGCATTAGCTATTCAAGTACTCCTCGATTAAAGGTAAATACTGCATTCATTGAATAGTTGTACAGGTAAAATACCGACATGCCAATAACCTTGGCCCAAAAGAAAGAGATGATTTTTCTTTTTTGAGCAAGTTGCCATACAGCCAAATTGACAATAATTAGTCCAGCAGATTCAATGCCAACATATTGAAAGAAATCCTGCCAAAAATTATCCATCGAATCCTGATGAAATGTCCAATAGCGATTACCAAAAAATCGCAGCAATATTCCAGTAACAAATCCAATTGAATTCGACATTATGGGCTTGACTTTTATGACGTCTTTAAGAAAAAAGGTCATTATTAAGTCAATAATAAAAGCCGATCCGCCAACTACGGAAAACTTTAATGCATTGGGCAGGCTTTCTAAAAATTCAAGGATCACCCGATTAGGAATTTACCATTTTCATAGATGCGGACGCCATCCGCGTAGATGGCTCCTCCCTGGCGCATGTCGGTAATCATATCCCAGTGTACCGAAGAGGTATTACTTCCTCCACATTGCGGATAGGATTGACCAATAGCCATATGAACGGAGCCGCCCATCTTTTCATCAAACAAGATATTTTTTGTAGGACGCTGAATGTGATAGTTTGTTCCAATAGCCGCCTCACCAAAAATTCTCGCTCCAGGTATAGAAAATATATAGTTTAGAAAATCTTGGCCTTTATCTGCTGTCCATTTGACGACCTTGCCATCTTTTACGGTGAGCTCTACACCACTTACTTCTCGTCCCATATACAAGCTATCATAGCTGAATTTGATGTTGCCATTAACAGAATGTTCTATTGGGGCGGTATATACCTCACCTGAGGGCATATTCGTTCGTCCATCACTATTGATCCATAGCCGGTCTTTACATCGATAACTTATCGAAAAACCAGGCCCTTCATAGGTAACTGTGTCTACTCTATTGAGGTAGTCTACGACCGCTTGTTGCTCTTCTCGTACCTTGAGCCAAACATCTTTAGGATTTTCTTCGAGTAAGCCACATCCTTTAAAGACAAAATGCTCATAATCCTCTAATGACATTCCAGCGCGTTTGGCATTTGCTTCCGTAGGGAATAAACATAGACTGCGCTCCATATTTTTACTTCCTGTACGTCGCATGTAAAGTTTGCTAAGCTCTTCTCCCGTCTTTCTTGCAATTGCCTTTTTATCGGCATAATCCTTTTGAGGGCCACTGCTCTCGAAGGGTGCAATAATGACAAGGTATTTATCAAACTCTCGAATCACATGATTTTTAAGAGGGTTGATATATTCGAGTTGATGCTGGGAGGCCTCGCTATAAAAAATCTCCTCTTGACCTTGAAATTGAATGTCGGTGATAAGGTGGCCTCCTGCCTTGGTGACTTCCCGCATTAATTCTTGGACAAGCTTCTCGGCGAGATAGGTAGTTCGCACATAAACCCTATCTTCTTTTTGGACGTTTAGGCAATAGTCTGTAAGGAGGTGGGCATATTTGTTGTACATGACATTCATTGGGTAATCGTTCTTTGGTGCTGAAGATACAAGTCTTATCTTGGCATTACCGAAAACAACAATGTAAATACTATGCTTGATTTAGAACTGATTTATCGTATAATCAACTTGCTACCGATGCCAGTATGGGTATTGTTGGTTTTTGCACCGGGTGCTAGGTTGACTAGGCAATGGGTGTTTTCCCTTCGCATCCATGCATTGCTTGCCTTGATTTATGGCTTGTTATTTTGTTGGGCAATTACCAAGGGGCCAGCACCAGCTCCTGATGCATTTTCCACGTTATCGGGCTTAACCAGCCTTTTTTCAAGTTCATTGGGCGTGCTTGTTGCTTGGCAACATTTTCTTGTTTTTGACCTATTTGTCGGCACATGGATTGCTCGCCATGCACAGCAACAAAATCCGAATCCATCACTCATTAGAAGAGGCATTCTTGGAGGAATCTTGATGATGAGTCTTATGGCAGGGCCCATAGGCTTTTTACTCTATTTTTTATTCTATTATAGATCTGAAAACCAATTAAATGATGTCTAGAAATCTTTTGGTGTTACCCATCACCTTCCTTATGATTACGTTAATCAATTGCAGTGATCGACGGTCTTGTGACGATGTTGTCTGCGGCAATAATCAAAGTTGTATCAATGGAAATTGCTATTGCTTGGATGGTTATGAAGGACCGGAATGTCAAACAATAGCCGCCCAAAAATATGTAGGGAATTACACCGTAGTGGCCTATTGCATTCAGGGAAGTTACATTGGGGCTCCTTTTGACTTTATCTTATGGGACGGGGCATATCCCAACCGAATAACCTTTGGAAATTTTATGAATCAAGGCAGCGTTGATGCTTTTATCTATACCAGTCCTACTAATGAAGGCAACATCATTGAATTTGCGGTGAATCGGGGAAGTTTTCAGGCCAATGTTTCTGGTCAGTATTTGAACAATACAGGTGCGGGAGACATTCTGTTAAATGTTCAGTATTACTTTGGAAGTCAATACGGAGAATGCCAGTTAACTTATTATAAGCAATGAAAAACTTGATAAGGTTTTTTTTAGGCCTAACCTTTAGTTCGTTTCTTTTTTCAGCATCAGCCCAAACCGATATCGATACTATAGTCTATGATGGACTTAATCGTCTGTATGAATTTTATGTTCCTGCCTCCTATGACGGCTCAGAGGAAATTCCATTGGTGTTTAACATGCATGGCCGAGGCAGTAATTCCTATCAACAGCGAGTTTATTCTCAAATGGATGGGGTCGCGGATCTCAATAATTTCATAGTAGTCTACCCTAACGCGGAATTCATTAACAATCTTCGTCAGTGGAATCTGACCTACAATGTTAGTCCTCCAGGCGTTACTCCAGTTATCCCAGATGATGTGGGCTTTGTAGATAGCTTAATTGACTTCTTTGTCGCAAACTATGCTATTGATACCAACCGAATCTATACATGTGGTATGAGTGCTGGGGGCTTTGTGAGCTACTTTCTTTCTTGCGCGCTTGGTGAGCGATTTGCGGCAATGGCTTCCATTACAGGTTTACCGCCCTTTTCTGTCTTAGATTCTTGCCCTTCAGCACGCACTGTGCCTGTCATGCAAGTTCACGGGACGGCAGATTCTACTGTTCTATACTTCCCTTTTCCTGGTTATATCGGTGTCGAGGGTGCTGTAGAATTGATAAAAGACCGTAATGGTTGTGATGTTCAGGCGAACTACAGAGACTACGGTGATATTGACAATGATAGCGTTTCAGCTGAACGCTTTATCTATCCAAACTGCCTTGATAATGGAGAATTATGGTTTTACAAATTGACCAATGCGACGCATACATGGCCAGGAACGCCTATTGCTTTTCCAGGAGATGGTATAAGCTATGAGATTGATGGTTCTACGGAGATTTGGAGGTTTTTCGAACGCTTCAGCAAAGACCCGTCGTTTGTCTACGCTCCCACAGATGTTTCTGTCTTAGATGCTTCATTTCAGGCATTCCCGAATCCAGCAATGGAGCGTGTTTTTGTTCCAAGGCTTTTGGAAGGATCAGTTTACCAAGTCTTCAGTCAAGATGGTCGGTTGATGCTTGAGTCGTCAGCACCTCACGGCTATCTTGAAGTAATAGAACTTCCTGAGGGCATGTACTATGTCTCAGGGGAAGGGTATACCTTTAGAGTATCGATACAGCATTAACTGATATAATCATTGTCGGGCACGGGATTGCAGGCTGCAATCTTGCTCACCTTGCCGAAAGGAGGGGTCTTTCTTTTTGTGTCGTCGACGATGGGGGCTATAGCACATCTAAAGTTGCTGTTGGCATGATTAACCCGATAACAGGTCGAAAGTATGTCAAAACATGGCAAGCGGATACCTTGTGGCCTTTTTTAGAAGACCATTATTCCTTACTTGAAAAAGAACTCAGCGAGCCAATTATCCATGCACATCCGCTATTTAAAGTCCTTCCAGATATTGATTCTTTAAACACATGGCAAATGCGTCTAGGGGATGCAGCGTATCATAAATATCTACAAGACAAACAACCATCTCGTCTAAAAGGAATCAATCTTGTGCAACCCCACGGGGGCTTTTATATCAATAAGGCCTATCGCGTGGACGGGCCAGCCCTTCTTGACGCCTCGTTACGGCGCTGGGTATCCAAGGGATATTATTACAAGGGAGTATTTGATTTTTCAAATCTCTCCTATGACAAGGATTCTTTTCGATATCGATCGCTACGTGCTAAGCATATTGTCTTTTGCCAAGGGCATACTATTGCCGCTAATCCATTTTTCCCTGATATCCCCGTGAGAGCCAATAAGGGTGAAGCCCTAATTATTGAGAGTAAATCCCTTCCAAAGGATGTAATTATTGGCCACCAAGTAAACATCGTTCCCTTGGACAATGATAGATATTGGGTAGGGTCTACCTATGCTTGGGAGGATGAAACAATAGATCCAACTGCTGTGGGAAAAGAAGGCCTATTAAATCGCCTGAATAAAAGCTTTCAAGGAGAATATCGTGTCTTAGATCATCTTGCCGGATTACGACCATCTTCCAAAGACCGACGTCCAATAATAGGCCGTAGTCCAAAGATCTCTCAGGTTGCATGCCTCGCTGGAATGGGCACCAAAGGGTATTCACTTAGTCCTTATTTTGCAGATATGTTGCTTGATGCACTGTTTAATCAAAAAGATATCCTTCCTGAAGTAAACCTAACCCGCTTTGCTTAGCTATCCAGAGATCTTATACAGTGATAACCACTTATTGGTTGTAAATAAGCCTCCTACAATGCTTGTGCAAGGTGATGCTACGGGAGATGTGACCTTGCTCGATTGGACAAAGGAGTATATCAAAAAAGAAAAAAATAAGCCCGGTGAGGTCTTCGTAGGCTTAGTTCATCGACTTGATAGGGTGACTAGCGGCGTAATCGTTTTAGCAAGAACAAGCAAAGCACTGACGAGACTAAATGCTGCATTTAAAGAACGTCAAATCCAAAAGACGTATTGGGCGGTGGTCCAAGAGCGACCTAAGGATTTAGAGGGTAGGCTTGTCCATCATCTTATCAAAGATTCAAAGGCCAATAAATCAAGGCCCTGCAAAGCAGGCCGATCAAAAGCTAAAGAGGCCATACTGAGGTATTCCTTGAAGCGTAGTTTAGAGCGCTATCATCTCCTCGAAGTTCATCCTGTTACTGGCCGGCACCATCAAATTCGTTGCCAATTATCGGCTATAGGTTGTCCTATCAAAGGTGATATAAAGTATGGCTTTCCAAGGCCTAATGAGGACAAATCCATTCACCTTCATGCCCGTTCCCTGCGTTTTCCGCATCCTACCAACAAAGAAGCCATCTTTGTCGAAGCCTTGCCTCCTATGGGTGACCGAATATGGAAGCTCCTCTCAGACCATCTTGCTTGATTAGGTTGTCTTCCGTAGTTTTAATAAAGTCATGATTTCCACTCAACAGGCCATTGATCATTTGCGTCCCTACCTCACCGATAATCGATGGGATTTAATGCATGATATTTTGCGTCAACGCACAAGGTTCCTAACGGTGATTACCGAAGAACTCTACAGGGAGCATAATGCCAATGCCTTGCTTCGAAGTTGTGAGTGCTTTGGGCTTCAGGAGATGCATGTGGTGGATAATATTAATGAGTTTGCGATTCACCGCGATATGAGTCGAGGAGCTGCAAAGTGGGTAGAGATCAATAAGCATACGAATGTTCGGCAATGTATTAAGGGCCTAAGAAACCGGGGCTATCGCATTGCTGCAGCGCATCCCGAGGCTGATTATACACCACAAACACTTCCTCTCGATCGCCCTTTAGCTATTATGCTTGGCACAGAATGGCATGGTTTATCTGAAACAGCATTTGAACTTGCAGACACAAGGGTAAAGATTCCTATGTATGGATTTACAGAAAGCCTTAATGTTTCTGTTTCCTGTGCGGTATTGCTTCAACAGCTAAACCACCGACTCCGTAGTCAAAATCCTTCCTTATGGCAATTAACTTCTGAGGATTTTTTAGATATCCTTCTCGATTGGACAAAGAAATCGGTAAAGCATAGCGGTCCTTTGTTAAAGGAATTAGCTAAGGAAGAAGCATCCTAAATTCTGCATAGGTCCTTCCATCGACCAAGGGCTCAACGACTTCTGTTTCACAATTTTCAATGCTTGCTTCTTCTTGGATATTTTCTACTCGATTTTCAGGATTAGGGTGAGTACTCAGAAACTGAGGGGGATTAGGACTTCCCTCATCGATTATTTTTTGGAAAAAATTGGCTGCACCATCCGCGTTAAAAGGCGTTTCACATAGATATCGCACCGAGGCATTATCGGCATCGGTTTCATCCGAGCGACTGAAACTAAGGGCCCATAAAGAGCTTGCGATCTGAGCTAATGTTCCAGGATCCCCTCCTGTTAATATCTCAAAAAGAAGTTGAATACCAAATTGTTTTTGTATTTGACGGCTCGAATGCCGATTATCTGCATGGGCTATTTCATGCCCAAGAACACCTGCAAGGGATGAAGCGTCGTCAAGGTAGTGAATGAGCCCAGTATAGATATATATGAATCCACCAGGGGTAGCAAAAGCATTGAGCACTTCATCATCATATACTATATGCAATTCCCAGGGGAATTCCTCTCTATAGCGTACCTCACCTGTCTCTAAAATCATTTCCTTCATGGTGTTTAGGTATGCATAGGCTTCGGTGTATTGAGTTTCTTCTAGAATGATGATGTTTGGATCAGCCTCAATTTCGGCGTCCACTTGTTGACCTAATTTGATGTCATCTTGTACAGAGAACAAGAAAATACCTCCGGACTGACATCCCAACAAAAAAAACAATGCAGAAGCCGCAAGTGCATGATATATCTTCATGTTGTGTTTTTTAGAGATAGGCAGTTTGCCAAGTTTTACCAAATACAATTTCGCTAAGCGGCTTTCTTGTTCGAGGCGCTCCCTCCTCTTCATGGAAGGATTCAGGGATTTGTTGGAGTTCACCATGATGGCCACAAACAAATCCGCAAACTATATTGTGCTTTTCAGGTACATTGAATGCCTTGCGAATCTCGTCACGATGAATTCCACCAAAGAGATGGCATCGAAGCCCGAGATGTTCTGCTTGAACCACTAAGAAGCCCGCAGCAATGCCCGCTTCAAAGGTAGCTGCGTAATTATGTTCTCCAGAGGTGGGTGACGTTTCGTCGGCAATAATAAAACCTAGTAAAGGAGCAGATTGCGTCCACTGTTTATTCCATGCACCCACGCATGAGAAGGCCTTATCATAATGCTCGTCGCCTTGTTGAGCTACAATAAAACGCCATGGTTGATCATTGTATCCAGACATTGCCCATCGAGCGGCTTCAAACATTGAAACGATCTCCTCCTTAGTCAATGGTCTGCTATCAAAGGCCCGGGGGCTCCATCGTTTTTGAAGGGCTTCCTGAATGGGGAATGTCGTGATGGCTGGTTTATCTTGCATATTACTGGAGGCTAATCATTTGGAGGTAAGAAGAAGACCTAGCTTCAACGTTTAGGATATATATGCCTGCTGAGATTGACGATGCATCCAAAGTTGTCGAACGACCAGGCGTAAGCATTGTTTTAGGAATACATTGCGCTCCGTTCACGCTAAGTAGGCGTGCTGTGATGGGATAAGACGCTGTATAGTCTACATTAAGCTGAATTTGATTACCAAGAACGGCTATTGACACTGCATCTTCAATTGCTTGCCTATCAATGGAGGTCGCTTCAGACGGATAAATTTTTAGTACGTAAGGCCGGATGATGTCTCCTGAGATTTGACCATTATTATTTGCATCATTTACGCTCGCGTAAAAGGTTACTTCTCCATTGACTCCATTGGGTGCCCAAGTAAAGTCCCAAGCCGTAGCGGCATTGCTGTTATGGGCCAAATACGTGCGATTACTTAGGGTGTATAATTGAGCATTGCCATCAATCGTGCTCAAGGCACCCGCCATATTATTGTTTTCATCTAATGCAGTTAGCGAAAATCCACCCCGACTGCTTGCGGGGTTGTCAATGGAAAGTCTCATCGCATAAGTGATTGAATTATCATATTTAAAACTAGCAGTGAGTGGGTTACCGTTAATGGTAACACGGATGTTTTCATTGAGCGGAGCGAGCGGACTGGAATTATGGCAACTGACACAAGTACTAATATCCCCCGGGGCACCTGTTCTGCCTGGTTTTCCTGCCGTATTAGATATTCCTGTTGGAAGGCCGACCCATGAAAAACATGCGAAAAAAAGGGAGAGAAGAATCAATCGATTCATAAGAGACGACATTCCCTTAAGTTAAGAAGCTTCTGTCAATTTTAAGATCTGTTCGGTAGCTTCTTTGTTTTTAACCTTTCGTATGACATGTTCTATTTTGCCTTCTTCATCAATTACAAAAGTAGTGCGTATCGTTCCGTAATACTCTTTGCCGTACATCTTTTTTATTCCCCAAGTTCCGTAGGCTTCGTGCACCGACTTGTCGGTATCGGCTATCAGCGGAAATGGCAGGTCATACTTGGCAATAAATTTTTGATGGGAGGCTTCACCTTGAATACTTGCCCCAAGAACAGCATACCCTTTATCAAGGAGCATAGCATAATTGTCTCTAAAGTTACAGGACTCTGCCGTACAACCCGGCGTATCGTCTTTTGGGTAGAAATAGATAATTACTTTTTTCCCTTTGAAATCTTGAAGTCGGAGAGGATTGCCGTTTTGGTCAATTGATTCGAATAGGGGGGCAGAATCTCCTGCATTTAGGTGGCTCATAGTCTATCATTTATTATCATAACAAGATTTGCTTTTGGAAGTTTAAAAATTAGGGATAATGGCTTTGTTTTTGTAAAAGTCGTCGATGATCTGAACCACTTCCTCGGTAGAGTCTGTTAGATGAAATAAATCCATGTCTCCAGGGGAAATGTTGCCCTCCTTAAGCATTACATTTTTCATCCATTCCAAGAGGCCCACCCAAAATGAGGTTCCGACAAGGATGACAGGAACAGCCTTCATTTTTTTGGTTTGAATCAGTGTAACGGTCTCATAAAACTCATCTAGCGTTCCTACTCCACCAGGCATAAGTACAATGGCTTGGGCGTATTTCACAAGCATTACTTTACGAGCAAAGAAGTATCGAAAATTGATGAGTTTTTCATAATCAATGTATGGATTGGCTTCTTGTTCAAACGGTAATTCTATATTGAGACCCACGGATTTTCCTTTGGCTTCTCGTGCGCCTCGATTGCCAGCTTCCATAATACCTGGTCCTCCTCCAGTAATGATTCCAAAGCCTTCAGCTACAAGGGCCTTTGAAATATCCATAGTTTGCTGATAATAGGCATTTTCTTCTTTGGTTCGAGCAGAACCAAAAATGGTAACGCAGGGTCCAATTTTTTCTAATCGCTCAAAGCCCTCTACAAACTCAGCCATGATTTTAAACATTGACCAGGAAGATTCTGCTTGGTGTTCGTGCCATGATTTATTTTTCATAGGAAAGATTTTTAGTGGAGGTAATAACGAGCAAACTATACATTATAGTGCCATTGATTCCTAAAAGGAGAAATCCAGGATTGAAATCGAGGTTTTGTGTGAGTAAGTGTTGGCACCAAATCGCAAGGCCAATAGTGAGCATACATAATATGGGAATGTAGATTGCTTTAACCTTTCGTTTCGCGCTCATTGCAAAGAGAAACAAGCCAAGTAATGGACCATAGGTGTATTGGGCTACTGTAAAGATTCGATTGATAATGCTTTCTCCATTTGGTGCATAATAAAAGCCTAAAATGATGGTAGCAAGGAGTAAGGCAAAGCTACCGTGAATCAATAATCTTTTTTTGGATGAAAAGGTCTTATCTTGAAGAATATCGACTTGAAAGCAGGTTGTCAATGAGGTTAGTGCTGAATCTGCACTTGAAAGGGCCGCAGCAATGAGGCCAAGCACAAACAATCCTCCTAACATTGCAGAAAAGTCTCCTGAAGAAAAAATAACAGTTGGGAATAGATGGTCGGGTCGCTCAAATAGTAGGTTCGCTTCTTGAGCAAAGGTGCACAAATAATATCCTAGACTTAGGAATAAAAGATTGATAGGAATGAGTAAAAGACTTAGGGCAATGATGTTCTTTTGACCACTTTTAGAGTCCTTGCAGGTAAGGTTTTTTTGCATCATATCTTGGTCTAAGCCTGTCATGCAAAAGGCAAGCAATGCTCCACCTAAAAATTGCTTTATAAAGTGGTTGTCATTGTTTCGAAATCCCTCAAAATCAAAAGTTGTTTGTCCAATTGATGCTAGTAGCCCCGAGAAATCCCCCAATTCGCGGATTAGTAAATACAGGGTTACACCCGCGCATAAAAGCATTACGCTGGTTTGTAGCGTGTCTGTATAGACCAATGTCTTAACACCCCCTGTCGCTGTGTAGGCGAAGATTAACAGCAGGGTTATTATAACAGTCACTTCAATAGGAATATATAGTGGGCCCAAGACAAATTGCTGTAGTAACAGGATAACTAAAAAAAGGCGAAAGGCACTTCCAATAACTCGCGAAACCAAAAAACTCAATGCGCCAACAAGGCGTGCTTCCATACCCATGCTTGTCTCAAGGTATTGATAGATCGATACTACTTTTTGATAATAGAAGCGCGGAATAAGAATGAGAGCTATAAGAAGATAGCCCACCTGATAACCTAGGACCATTTGCATATAGTAAAATCCTTTAGTCCCTACCAGACCAGGTACCGAAAGGAAGGTCACTCCCGATAAAGAGGCACCAATCATACCATAGGCCACTAAAAACCATGGAGAGGATTTGTCCCCATCATAAAATGCCCTAGCCCCTCTTTTTTGGCTTACCCAATGGTTGGTTCCCAACAATACACCAAAGTATACTGCCGTAATAGCTAAGAGCACAGTGAGGCTCATAAATGGAAATTTTCTATGCTGTAGTCCTTGCCGAGAAAGGACTTGCCAGAGGCCATATTGACTTCCCATTGCCACGCGGTCGACATCATATGTTCAACCGAAGGGTTGGGAGTCCACTGTAGTAATTTTGAAGCTTGATTCTTATCCGCATAGACTGCCACAACGTCGCCTTCTCTTCGAGGACCTATCATATAATCTAGCTTTCTTCCAGAAGCTTTTTCAAATGCTTGAATGGCTTCCAGTACACTCACCCCCTCGCCGCTGCCAAGATTTAAAACATGTACCCCTGTATTTTGCTCACGCGATAAGTTCAGCGCTAACGTATGGGCATGAGCGATATCCTCGACATGAATATAATCTCGGATGCATGTTCCATCCCGCGTATCGTAATCGCCACCAAAAATCGTTAGGTCGTCGTATCGTCCTGATGATTTTCCAGTGATTCTTGGAACAAGATTATTTGGCTTATCGTTGGGCACCTCGCCGATTATCCCACTTTGATGGGCTCCCACAGGATTGAAATATCGGAGAGATACCCAGGTGCTCTGAGAAAACGAAGCTACATCGCAAATCATTTGCTCTCCAATTTGCTTGGTATAGGCATAAGGGCATTCTGCTTTACCTAGGGCGGTGTTTTCATTGACCGGCAGGGTCTTTATCTGGCCGTATACGGAGCAGGAGGACGAAAAGATAAAGGTGCCTATGTTCCGGAGCTGTACTTCAGCGAGGAGGTTGGCTGTAGATTGGATGTTGTTATGGTAATAAAGCAATGGCTTTGCAACGGATTCAGGAACGGATTTGAAAGCAGCAAAATGAATAATGCCATCGATATGACCTATATCGTCAAACGTTTTTGTTACAGCTTGAACATCGGTGAGATTAATCGTGTAATTTTTTACCTTTTTACCTGTTATGGCCTCTATTCCAAATAATACTCGTTTATCAGCGTTGCTGAAATTGTCAATGGAAACGACATCAACACCATGTTTTAGTAAGTCAACGATGGTATGAGAGCCAATATAACCACAACCTCCTGTTACAAGAATACGGGCCATACAAGTTACTCTTGTGCGTTTGGATTATATAGGACAAGTCCTTCTTCTAATATCCTCTCGATGCCGGATTCAACGGACGTTAACTCCCTATTAAGAAGGTGACGCATTTTTCCGATATCAGGCTTTCTTCGAAGCATATCTCCTTCTTTTAGCGCAGGAAGATGAACGATTTTTGATGAAGAGCCGGTGACCTTGATTATCTTCTTTGCCAAATCTAAAATAGTAAGCTCATAGTCACTTCCAATGTTTACCGTGTCGTTGATATATTTGTTTTGTTCAAAGGCATTGACACATGCATCAATGTTGTCTTGGACATAACAGAAAGTCCTCGTTTGCAAGCCAT
Source organism: Saprospirales bacterium (assembly GCA_002708985.1). Classification (GTDB taxonomy): domain Bacteria; phylum Bacteroidota; class Bacteroidia; order Chitinophagales; family UBA8649; genus UBA8649. The sequence goes on from PAPS01000009.1 coordinate 18,226, forward strand.
CGCCATAAATGGTCAGATCCTCATTCTTTAAGGCGGCAAGAATAAACTTTGACATCACAAAGTCAATACTTTGTTTAGGGCCATAGGTATTGAAAAATCTAAAGATTGTATAATCTAAGTCAAATTCCTTCTTGTACGACCGAAGAAATGCCTCGCCTACATTTTTAACTACAGCATAGGGTAACCTGGAATTCAGGGGGGTGGTTTGTTCATTTTGCGGATGTTCGTGGGGTTCGCCATATACCTCAGAGGAAGAGGCAAAAAATACGCGCTTCACATTCGTTGACTTCGCAATATCCAGGATGTTTCGTATTCCTTGAATGTCATCAAGAACGAGTTTCGGGTGCTCTAAGGTGCGCTTTACACCAACTATGGCCGCATAGTGAAATACATAGTCAAAATGATAAGACATCATGACCGCAGAAATGTCTGTATAGTTATTGCAATCAGCATGAATAAAACGCCAGTTACTAGCCTCGTTACCCTCTTCTTGAGGTAGCCTAGCTTTGTGACCGGTTAACATATTGTCAACCATAACCACCTTGTATTTGGGGTTTTGCATGAGCTTATCAGCTAAACAACTGCCGATAAATCCAGCTCCTCCTGTAATCAAAATCTTTTTCATGAATGGTGTTTCAGTACGTCCATAAGATATTGCCCATAACCGCTTTTCATGAGTGGTTGTGCCAATTTCCCCAGTTGGTCATGATCTATGAATCCTTGTCGGAAAGCCTCTTCTTCGATACACCCCACTTTAAGTCCTTGACGGTCCTCTAGCACTTGAACAAACTGGGAAGCCTGCATGAGTGAGTTAAAGGTTCCTGTGTCAAGCCAAGCTGTACCTCGGTCTAAGATGGCTACATTAAGTTTGTTTTGTTCAAGGTAAACCTTATTGACATCAGTTATCTCATATTCGCCGCGGGCACTAGGTTTTATGGAGTGTGCGATATCTACGACATGGTTGTCATAGAAATAAAGCCCTGGAACCGCATAGTTAGATTTGGGTTTAACTGGCTTTTCCTCGATGGAGATTACCCGTTTGTTTTCATCAAACTCAACCACTCCGTAGCGCTCAGGGTCAGCAACATGATAGGCGAAGATTACTCCTCCATCAGGATTAACTGCCTGTTGAACCGTGGAATCAAGGCCCGCTCCATAAAATATGTTATCCCCTAGAATCAGGGCCACTGAGTCATTTCCTATAAAGTCTTCTCCCAAAACAAAAGCTTGGGCTAGCCCATTGGGAACTTCTTGCACCTTATAACTGAATTCACACCCTAACTGATGACCATCGCCAAAAAGCGATTGAAAGACTGGGAGGTGTTCTGGGGTGGAAATGATTAGTATCTCCCGGATACCTGCCTTCATGAGTACCGACAATGGATAGTAAATCATCGGCTTATCATAGATAGGCATCATTTGCTTGGAAATGGCATAGGTGATTGGGTGTAATCGAGTACCACTTCCTCCTGCTAAGATTATTCCTTTCATTGCGCTAGGTTAATTCTAAGGTATGAAATTGATAGGCAGTTTGGCGTCTATATGTAGGATTTATTAATGTGTGAATATTGGTATTGCCGATTTTGTAGTAGGCGTGCTTTCGGAATTTTCATTGATGGATGCCCACGCAACAGAGTAAATAAGGAAAGTTTTCTAACAGTGCTATGTGGTTTTGACCCCTTTTTACCACAACTTACGCTATATGCTGAATTTTAATCCTACACTTCTTCATTTGGGATTAGGAGAGGGTATTTGAATTGCTATTTTCGTAAGATATTATGTTCGATTTCATCCGAGGACAAATCCATCGAGTGGCACCCACGCAAGTTATCTTAGAAGTTGGGGGCGTAGGGTTTGATATAAATATCAGCTTTCAGACCTTTCAAGCGATTCAAACAAGCAAGGAGGTTTCCCTATACACAAGGTTTTTAGCAAAAAATGACGGTCAAAATCTATCCACCTTTGTCTTGTATGGATTTGACAAAGTAGAAGAACGTGCAATGTTTGATATGCTGACCAGTATAAGTGGTATAGGGAATAATCTTGCATTAACCATGCTTAGCGCCCACCCTGTTGATGCTATTCAGCAGGCAATCTATCAAGGCAATGAGGCATTTATTACAGCAATAAAGGGAATAGGCCCTAAAACAGCTAAACGATTAATTCTAGAATTAAAGGACAAGGTCAATGATGGTCAACATTTTGATTTAGAAAGTAATAATCCAAAGGATGAAGCGTTAAAAGCCTTATTGTCCCTGGGCTTTCAACGCAATACTATTATGCGCACACTTGATGCCATCATAAAGGAGCTCCCTTCTAGTTCGGTCGAGGAGTTGATAAAACTTGCGCTTAAAAGGATGTAGTAGTGGGAATTGGTCGACTTTCCATAGGATGTTTTCTTGCCTTTATGTTGCCTTCATTAACGGCAATTGCTCAACAGCAGGATAGCAGTCAAACCAATGTAGAACATTTTATTGAAGAAGATGCTCCGAGCTTGTCGCTTGACTCGATTATTGAGCAGAATGTTATCTATGACCCCAACACCGATACTTACATCATAGAACAACGAATTGATGGACGGTTGATCGCTCCTCCTGTCACAATGACCCAGGAAGAATACCGCAGGTATAGAGATATTGTCGATTTTCAAGAGTACATACGTAACAGGGAACGCACGCGGCTAATCATAGAAGGAGCGGATCCTGACCTGTTAGCTGGTCCTGTTCAAAACATAAAGAATGATCGTTTACAACGAATCTTAGGCTCTATTGACATTCGACCTTCTGGAAATCTAGAATTAACGCTTGGCGGAAATGTTCAGCGATTTGACAATCCGAATCTTCCTCAGCGCGCCCAGGTACAAGGTGGACCTGACTTTGACATGAATATCAATATGAATGTCACAGGAAAGATTGGAGATTACCTTCAGATGGGCTTGCGCTACAACAATCAAACGGGATTTAGTTTTGATAATCAAGTCAATCTCCAATACAATGGAAAAGAAGATAATATTCTTCGTCAGTTAGAAGTTGGGAATACTAGCTTTGAAACGCCCACGCAACTCATAACTGGTGCCCAAAGTTTATTTGGCGTGAAGGCCCAACTTCAATTTGGTCGACTTACGATGACGAATGTTGTCTCTCAGCAACGCTCACAAAAACAGTCCATTGTTGTGGAGGATGGTGCGCAGGTTCAAAACTTTGAGATACGTGCCGATCAATATGAAGCCGACCGCCACTTTTTCTTATCAGATTTTTTTCGCAACAACTATGAGAGGGCTTTATCCCAGATGCCTAATATATTATCTCAGGCAACTGTGGAAGAGTTGGAAGTATGGATCACCAATCGCAACAATGCCACGCAAAATGTTCGGGATGTTGTCGCCTTTATGGATATGGGAGAAATAAGTCCGTATTCTTCCGATATTCAAACGATTGGCAACAATACTGTGCCGGATAATGGAGCCAACGACCTTTATTCGAGGCTTACTGTAAATGTAGATTACCGTCGAAACGACCAAATTATCAATGTATTGCAAAGTGGGGTTTTCGATCTGAATGCCTCGACGGATTATGAAAAATTTTACGCGCGCAAACTTAACCCGTCAGAGTATACACTCGAACCCAACCTTGGTTACATCTCACTCAATACAACGCTACAACCCAACCAAGTGCTCGCGGTAGCCTACAAATACAATTACAACGGACAGGTTTATCAAGTGGGTGAGTTAAGTCGAAATGTACCACCAGACTCTTCCTCTGTTCCTAAGGTCCTCTATTTAAAACTTCTAAAAAGCACAACTCAAAGCCCCCGTTTACCTACTTGGGATTTGATGATGAAAAATGTCTACTCTTTGGGCGCTTTTCAGATTAGTCCTGATGATTTCCGATTGGATATCTTTTATATCGACCCCGGCGGAGGATTGCGAAGAACACTTCCTGAAGGTTCGCTCAGTGAAACACAACTTATTCAAGTCGTGGGATTGGATAACCTAAACAATCAAGGAGATCCCCAGCCCGACGGTCGCTTCGACTTTCAACCGGGTCTAACTATTAACCCATCCAATGGCCGGATTACTTTCCCTGTGCTCGAGCCCTTTGGCCAATCCCTTGAAAATCGTTTGAATGAAGTTGGTGACAACAACTTAGTCAACCAATATGTGTATAACGAATTATACGATTCGACCCTTTTTATCGCTAAGCAGTTTCCCGAAAAAAACCGCTTCACCATGCGAGGTAGGTACCAGGGTAGTGGAGGGAATCGAATATCGCTAGGCGCTTTCCAAATTCCTCAGAATTCGGTAACCGTTTCTCTTGGTGGTCAGCAGTTAATTGAAGGAACGCATTATACGGTGGACTATAATTTGGGAGCGGTGACCATTATTGATGACGCCATTTTAAATTCAGGCCAACAAGTAAAAATCGATTTTGAAAACAATGCGCTCTTTGGCTTCCAGCAACGTAATTTATTTGCCACGAGGTTGGATTATCGGGTCAGCGATCAACTCTTCATTGGAGGTACACTCATGAAGATGACAGAGCGTCCGTTTACCCAGAAAGTGAATATTGGAGACGATCCGATCTCCAATACGATTTATGGTATTGATTTCCGATATACAACCGATGCTCCGTGGTTGACCAAGGCGCTTGATAAACTTCCAATCTACAGCACAAGCGAAATGTCAACGATTGATCTTGCGGGAGAAGCAGCCTATATCCGGCCAGGAAATAATCGTTTTGTGGGAAAAGGAGAAGAAGCAACGGTCTATGTTGACGACTTTGAGGGTACTACTTCATCCTACGAATTGAAGTTTCCAGCCAGTGCTTGGAGGCATAGCTCTGTGCCCACAGGTAATATAGGAAGTAATGGCCAAGATTTGTTCACGGAAGGTTCTTTGAGTAATGATATACGATCCAATTTCAACCGCGCAAAAATGGCGTGGTATAATATTGATCCTTCCTTCTTTGACAATGGCGTCAGTCCAAGCGAAGTGTTCGATAATAAAGAAGTTATACATAGCCACTTTGTTCGTCCCATTTTTAGAGAAGAAATCTGCCCTGCCTGTGACCTAACGGGTCAAGTAAACACCCAAGTGTCTACCCTGGATTTAGCTTTTTATCCTGAGGAACGAGGCGTTTACAATTTTGAGTCTAGCACCGGGCCGTCAGTGCCTTTCTCTCGAGGGGTCAATCCCGATGGTCGCTTACTTGACCCCGAAACAAGATGGGGAGGGCTTATGCGAGGTATTGATAATACAAACTTTGAGGCGGCAAATGTTGAATACATTGAGTTTTGGCTTTTGGACCCCTTTGTTTATGACGATACTCGAGATGGTGGCGATCTCTACTTTAATCTGGGAAATCTGAGCGAAGATGTGCTCAAGGATTCTCGTATGCTCTATGAGCATGGACTCAGTGATAACGATTTAGATGTAGATAGTACCTATTGGGGTAAAGTGCCCAGGACACCACCTATTGTAAACTCTTTTGATAACAATGCTGATCTCAGATCAAGACAGGACGTAGGGTTTGATGGGCTCAATGATGATGAAGAACGTGCGCGCAGACAGGATGAACTGGGGGATGCGCAAATCAATCTTGATCCGCAAGCATTTGCCACATTTGAGTCCGATCCAGCCTCGGATAACTATCAGGATTTTTGGAATTTATCAGGAGAGTCGAGCATTCTCCGCCGTTACAAGAATTTCAACGGTCCTGATGGGAATTCGCCGATTGTCTCAGGGGATGCAAGAGCCGGAACTAATATCCCTGATCAAGAGGATTTAAATAGGGATAATGCATTAAATGAGACAGAAGGATTCTTTGCCTATCGCGTTCCATTATTCCCGGGGATGAGCGTTGAAAATCACCCATATATCGTGACTTCAACAGTTCGTCCTGCTCGAGAAATTGATGGGGTCAATCAGCCCGAAGCTCAGTGGTATCAATTTAGAGTACCCGTCAGGGAATTTGATCAGCGTGTTGGCAACATCGCAGATTTCCGATCGATTCAATTTATGCGAATGTTCCTCACCAATTGGAATGATTCGGTCATTCTCCGTTTCGCTTCTATGGAGCTGGTAAGAAATCAGTGGGCTACTTATCAGTACGAGTTATCTAATCCCACGGAAAATTTACCTATCGATGAAGAGGCAGTTTCTTTTAATGTAACCTCGGTTAATATTGAAGAAAATGGCGGAAAAGAGCCTGTGAACTATGTCACTCCACCAGGTATAGTACGGGAGCAAGGTATCGGTCAAGGAAGCGGAACCAACCTAGTCCTTCAAAATGAGCAGGCCATAGCAGCTACAGTCTGTGGTTTAAAGGATGGTGATGCAAGAGCTGTTTTCAAAACGCTGGACTTGGATATGCGGAATTACAAACGCCTTGTGGTTGATGTCCATGCTAATCGTTTTGCTCAAGATGTGGCCGATCCCCCAAGCGGTGCCCTAACGGCATTCCTGAGATTAGGTAGTGATTTTAAACAGAACTACTACGAGTATGAGGTTCCTTTGGAATTTACTCCTGAGGGTCGTTATGACGATGTCGAAGGGGATCGGAGCATTGTCTGGCCAGATGCCAATCGAATAGAGGTTGTTTTACAGGATTTAGTGAATGCCAAGATCGCTAGAAATCAGGAAAACTATCCCTTTGACATACCCTATACCTATGTAACGGATTCGGGTCGTGTGGTAACAATCAAAGGAACACCTGACCTTGGACTGGTACAAATTGCCATGTTGGGTATAAGAAACCCCTCAAAATCCGACGCAAACAATCCAAGACCAGAGGATGGAGGTGAGGCCTTGTGCGGAGAGGTGTGGTTCAACGAATTCCGTTTAAAGGGATTTGATGAGCGTGGAGGCGGAGCCGCTCTTGGCTCCATTGATATCAAACTAGCTGATCTAGGGACAGCAAGTTTTTCCGCCAATATGCACGGTATTGGTTTTGGCCAAGTAGAACAACGTGTCGATCAACGTCTTCAGGACAAATATTTTCAATACAACTTCACAACCTCTTTGGAGCTTGGAAGATTTCTTCCGGTAAAATCAAATATTCGTATTCCTTTCTTTGCCAACATCAGCCAAAGCTTTAGCACACCGGAATATGATCCGTATCAGTTTGATATCTTTTCTGCTGACCAAGTGGACGCTATTCGCGCGACAAGCAATGATTCTGCCAATACTTACTTACGACAAATTCAGACAACGACTACTCGAAAAGGATTTAATTTCACCAATGTTCGCAAGCTTCCAGGAGAGAATCAACAAAGACTCTATGTTTTTAGTCCTGAAAATATAGCATTAACCTATGCATACAGTGTAATCGAAGATACCGATCCCTTTACGCGATTTGACAGGGAAGTCAATCACCGGGCAACATTCGCCTATAATTATGCTATGCAGCCAAAGTCGATCAAGCCTTTTGCTAAGGTGATTAAGGCTAAGACAAAGTACCTAGATCTTATCAAGAAATTCAATTTCAATCCATTGCCTACTCAATTAGGCTTTACCACAACGATGGACCGTAAGTTTGGGGAGCTCGCCATTTTACAGCTTCCATCGGATGAGTTTGTTGTCCCACCTTCCTTTAATAAATTCTTTACTTGGTCCAGGAACTATGTCTTCCAGTACAACCCCTTTGAGTCGATGTCGATTAACTATCAGGCCACTAATAATGCCCGAATTGATGAACCTGATGGACGGATCGATACTGATGAAGAACGACGTGCTCTTTGGTCGGAAATTCGCCAAGGAGGTCGAAACACAAACTTTAATCAAAGCCTTGGCATAACCTACAAGGTCCCTATTAACTTAATCCCTGCCTTTGATTTTGTGAATCTTCGCACGGGCTACAATTCTACATTTAATTGGGTTGCGGCCCCTCAAATTCGAGATTTAACTGGGAATTTTGCTCCAAATACACTGGGGAATACCATGAATAATTCTCAGGATTTATCGGTCAATGGAGATTTGAATATGTTGCTCTTGTATAATAAGTCACCCTATCTCAAGAAATTTTTGCGTAGAGATCCTGCAGCTGGCAACAGGGAAGAGCTAGATAAGAAGAGAGATGCTGTAGACAAAGCAAAAGAACGTATTGATAACGATATTGAGCGACTACAAGAGCGCTTGGGCAAGGCCAAAGATGCGTTAAAAGAAATCAAGGGGGATACCACATTAACGGATGAGGAGCGTGAAAAACAGATTGGCGAGGCTAAGGCATCAATAAAATCCTTCAAAGAACAGATCAGAAAGCGGAAAAAGGATCGTCGTAAACAGCGGAAGCCGGCGAATTTTGGGGAGAATATCAGTGTGCAGCCACTATTAATGGTGCGAAGAGTATCGGCTACTTACAGAGAAACAAGAAGTACGTTAGTAGCAGGATATATGCCATCTACAAGTTTCTTTGGCCACGATAGAAACCTCCAATCACCAGGATATGACTTCGTCTTTGGTGGTCAACCGGGATTCATATTGGGGAATGGATTTGATCCCTTGCAACGCGATGCATGGATAGAGAATATGGCACAACAAGGCAATATCTCCATCGATACGCTGTTAAATCAGAAGTTTGCGCAGAACTACTTGCAGTCGTTAGACTTTAGGGCAACTCTTGAACCTTGGAGAGATTTACAGATTGACCTAACTATGAATCGGTCCTATTCTCAAAACCACAGCCAGTTATTTAAGACGACGACCGGCTTTGAAGATGACTTTGCTCACTATGTACCGGCGGATATTGGAAGCTTTACGGTCAGCACGATTTCATGGAAGACCATGTTTCAACAGTTTGACGAGAACTGGGTAAATGAATCCTTTACGGCATTCTTGGACAATCGCGCGATTGTATCTGATCGGTTAGCTGCAGGAAATCCAAATTCCAACGGCGCATATGTTAATCCGAGTGATACCGTTAACGGGGTCAATCCATCCTTTAATGAGGGATACGGGCCGGTTCAACAAGATGTTCTTATCCCGGCGTTCTTGGCGGCGTATCAAAGTAAAGATGCCCGTGCCATAGGACTCAACCCATTGCGAGCCTTACCAAAACCTAATTGGAAAATAACCTATAACGGACTTAGTCGGTTCTCGTGGGCAAAGGATATCTTCTCCAATTTTAGCATAAGCCACGGCTATCAGTCTACCGTTACCATTAACTCCTTTCAAACCAATTTTGATTATAGTGGTAATGGTGCAATTGATGGAGGATCTACGGTAGATTCATTAAATGGCAACTTCTTTACCCTTTACACTATACCCAATCTGATAATTAATGAGCAATTAAATCCATTAATCGGGGTGGATATGACCTTTAAAAATGGGATTATTGCCAAGGTAGATTACAAATCGTCTCGAACCCTGACAATGAACTTTTCAGACTATCAAATGATTGAGAACAGGACATCTGGATTTACGGTTGGCGTAGGATATAAAGTAAAAGGATTAACACTAAATTGGCTCAAATTTAAAGGCAAGCGAACCATCCTTCATAATGATTTAAACATGCGATTTGATATCTCTATTCGAGATCAAGTAACGGTCAATCATTTGATTGATCAAGGACAGAGTCGACCAACGGCAGGGTCACGAATAATTGCGGTCAATCCATCCATTGATTACGTGATCAATAAGCAGCTCAATATTCGCATTTTCTTAAACCGCCAGAAGACCCTTCCGAAGACCTTTGCCTCCTTCCCAAGCACCACTACTCAGGCCGGAATCACCTTGCGATTTAACCTGTCGAACTTCTAATAGGCTTGTTCTGCGCGCTTAACCGAATCCTCAATTATTTACATAGTCGCCATCACCGGTAAAATATGCTTATAGATATTTATTTATTCGTATAAATACGATTATAAGGATTATGATATTTTATGAAAAACCGAGGTTTTTTCTGCTAAATTTTGGTTATTTCTCGCCTAATCTATCCTGTTACAACTCCTTAGAGAGAAAGCGAGCAGTGTGCCCTGTATGGGTTTGAGAGGCGACGTATTCTGGACTGCCTTGAAGAATGATTTGGCCTCCGCCTTCTCCTCCTTCGGGTCCCATATCAACGATGTGATCAGCTACTTTTATGACATCCATATTGTGCTCAATAACGATTACGGAATTCCCTTTATTCACTAGGTTTTGTAGAACGCGTAGGAGTATTTTGATGTCGTTAAAATGGAGTCCTGTGGTGGGTTCATCAAGAATATATAATGTCTGTCCTGTATCTCTTTTTGAAAGCTCTGCTGCCAGCTTCACACGTTGGGCCTCTCCACCACTGATTGTGGTTGATGGTTGGCCCAATCGTAAATACCCTAATCCAACATCGAGGAGGGTTTTTGCTTTGCGATAAATGTTTGGGATGGCTTCGAAAAATACTACGGCTTCTTCGACATTCATATTGAGGACGTCATTAATGGATTCTCCTTTGTAGCGAACATCAAGGGTTTCTCGATTATATCGCTGCCCTCTGCACGTAGGACATTCGACATAGACATCGGGTAAGAAATTCATCTCTATGGTCTGTAATCCCGCTCCTTTGCAAGTTTCGCAGCGTCCTCCTTTTACATTAAAAGAAAATCTGCCGGGTTTATAGCCGCGTATTTTTGATTCTGGTAATTGGGCAAATAGGCTTCGAATCTCATCAAATAGCTTGATGTAGGTAGCGGGATTCGACCGAGGTGTTCTTCCAATTGGGCTTTGATTAATATCAATAACCTTATCGATACGTTCCAACCCCTCGATGCTTTCATAGGGCATTACTTTTCGTTTACCGCGGTACACATAGTTGTGGGTTAGCGGGAAAATGGTTTGATTGATAAGGGTTGACTTGCCACTCCCGGATACTCCGGTAACACAGGTAAACACGCCCAAGGGAATGGATAAATCAACGTTTTTAAGGTTGTTTCCCCTAGCCCCTTTGACATGAATCATTTGATCAGGGTCAATAATTCTTCTCTTCTTAGGAACTTTTATTTGGCTTCGCCCATAGAGATAATCGGAGGTAATCGTCTTTTTTGATTTCAACTGCTTGGGCTTACCTGAGGCTACTATTTCCCCACCATTTATGCCAGCACCCGGTCCGATATCAACTAGGTGATTGCAAGCGAGCATGATGTCTTTATCATGTTCAACAACAATCACTGTGTTCTCAGCCTCGACTAACCGTTGAAGCGATTTGATTAATCGTTCATTGTCTCGTTGATGTAATCCAATTGAAGGCTCGTCCAATATGTATGTGACTCCTGACAACGCGGAGCCTATCTGAGTTGCTAAACGTATGCGTTGTGCTTCACCGCCAGACAGAGAGCGCGTGACGCGATTAAGGGTCAAATATCCAAGGCCTACATCAAGCATGAAGCCGATGCGATCTAAAATTTCCTTTACTACCTCTTCTGAAATACGAAACTGCCGTTCATCCATCGAAGAGGCCATTTTATCAACCGTGGTTTTAAGGTCATTTAGGTTTAATTGAGCCAGATGGCCTATATGTAAGTTGTCAAATCGAAACCATAGGGATTCTTTTTGAAGACGAAATCCTTCACATGATGAGCACACCTCTTCAACCATAAATTCCTCAGCCCACTTTCGAATGCCATCACTAGATGTGACTTGAAGGCATCGTGTTAACATACCTACAATGCCATGACCTTTGAGCGAATACCACTTGTCTTCGCTAGAGTACACAGAAGATTCTTTAATTAATCCATCTTCATTTCCATAAAGTAGCACATTAAGCGCCTTTTCAGGAATGTCGGCGATGGGCTCATTGATTTTAAAGTCATAACGCTTAGCTATGCGCTTGACCTGTCGAAACAGGGTAACGTCCCTATGAGCACCCAGTGGAACGACACCTCCTTCAAATATGGTTTTTACAGGATTAGGAATGACTTTTTTTAGGTTGACATGCTTGACAACGCCAAGCCCTTGACAGGAAGGACAAGCGCCGTATGGAGAGTTAAATGAGAAGGTATTAGGTGATGGTGTGGAATAGGAGATGCCTGTATCCATACACATGTAGTGCTGTGAAAAGATTAAGTCTTTTTTCTCCGAGAGCAAATGAAAGATTACGAGTCCGTCGCCCATCTTTAAGGCTTGATCTATTCCTTCCCGTACCCGATTTTCTTTCTCACCTCCTTCAATAATAATTCGATCGATGACAGCTTCAATATCATGGACTTTATATCGATCGAGCTGCATTCCTTCAGTAATTTCAACGATTACACCATCTACCCGAACTTTCAAAAAGCCCTTTTTGTGTAATCCCTCAAAAAGCTCTCTGTAGTGCCCTTTTCTAGATTGCACAAGCGGTGCAAGCATGATTACTTTTTCACCGAGGAGATGTTCTAAGCAATGCTCAATTATCTGATCTCTTGTGAAGCGCTGCATGGCTTTGCCCGTGTGGTAGGAATACGCTTTTCCCGCTCGGGCATACAACAGCCTAAGGAAGTCATAGATTTCTGTGATTGTCCCTACTGTTGATCGAGGATTTTTATTTACCGTCTTTTGCTCGATGGCTATCACGGGACTCAACCCCGTTATGCTGTCCACTTCAGGTCGTTCCATCCCTCCCATAAACTGCTTAGCGTAGCTTGAGAGTGTTTCTAGATATCTGCGTTGTCCTTCGGCATAAATGGTCTGAAAGGCGAGCGACGACTTTCCACTTCCACTTACACCTGTAATGACGACAAGTTCATTCCTAGGAATGTCTATGCTTACATCCTTTAAGTTATGAGCCCGTGCTCCTTCGATGCGTATAAATTGGTCTGAATTCACTCTCTTTCTCTTCTAACGAAATCTAGGATTTAACACTGAGATGTATACTTTGTTGCTCAAGAAGGACATCAATATAGTCATTTGTTTATCACTGTGAATAATTATGTCATAGAATCATTTTAAGAGGTCCATTTTAGGAAGTACTTTGCAGCCGTGGAGAGCTATTTAAATGCATTAAATGACCCGCAACGTGAAGCAGTAACTCATCAAGAAGGCCCCCTACTCATTGTGGCCGGTCCAGGATCGGGTAAAACACGAGTCTTAACCTATCGTATAGCGCATTTAATTCAACAAGGCGTCGATCCATTTTCTATTTTATCCTTGACGTTTACCAATAAAGCAGCAGGGGAGATGCGTTCTCGTATTGCTCAAATTTGTGGAGATGAGGCACGAAACCTCTACATGGGAACATTCCATTCGGTGTTTGCTCGAATTTTACGTGTCGAGGGACAACGTATTGGGTATCCTTCAAATTTTACCATCTACGATACAGCCGATAGCCGTAGTGTGATTAAAGGATTGGTCAAGCAGTACGGTTTAGATGAAAAAAAATACAAGCCCAATCAAGTATTTAGCCGAATCTCTCAAGCGAAAAACTCCTTGTTGACCTATGACATCTATCAAGAAGACCCAGAGATACAATCTGAAGACCTTAGTTCGGGTCGACCCAAAACAGGATTTCTTTTTGAGCAATATGTTAAAAAATGCCACCAATCAGGTGCAATGGATTTTGACGACCTATTGGTCAATTTTTATAAAATATTAAAAGCCTTTCCTGACGCTCTGTACCGCTATCAGCACCGGTTTCAGCACTTACTTATCGATGAGTTTCAAGACACCAATGTTGCTCAATATGCCATTGTAAAGAAATTGGCGGCTGTTCATCATAACATAACCGTTGTAGGGGACGACGCTCAAAGCATCTATTCTTTTCGTGGTGCGACTATTGATAATATTTTAAACTTTGAGAGAGACTTCCCTGAGTTACAAACCGTCAAACTTGAACAAAATTACCGCTCAACAAAGGTCATAGTTAAAGCGGCCAATGCAATCATTAAGGAAAACAGAAATCAAATTCCAAAGGAAATTTGGACATCCAACGCTGAGGGCAATCCCATTGAGATTTTTCGGGCGGCAAGCGATAATGAAGAGGGAAAAATTGTCGCTGATAGAATCGTCGAGCTCAGCTTACAGCAACAAATTCAAAAAGATAAGTTTGCCATTCTTTACCGGACTAATGCGCAGTCTCGATCATTTGAAGAATCACTGAGAAGGCGAAATGTTCCCTATCGTATCTATGGAGGTCTTTCCTTTTATCAGCGAAAGGAAGTCAAAGATCTCTTAGCCTATTTGCGTCTTTTGGTCAACCCAAACGATGAAGAAGCACTTCGACGTGTGATCAATTATCCTAAGCGAGGGATTGGACTTACTACCATTGAGCGAATCAACCTCAAAGCCAATGCGCTGGATAAGACAATGTGGGATGTGGTGGCAAGGGCTGATGAGTTTGAGGATTTGGGACGGTCCCGAGCCTCTATTCAGGCTTTTGGGATTCTTATTAAGAGTTTTCGGACCATGCTTGATAAGAAGAATGCCTATGATATAGCCTTTCATATCGCCAAGACAACTAAAATCTTGGCTGAGCTCAACGCAGATAAGTCAATAGAGGGCATTAGTCGCTATGAAAACATTTTAGAATTGCTTAACGGTATTAAAGAATTTGTTGAGGAAGACACGGTTAGCGACGGAGAAGATTTTTCCAATGATAGAAGTCTCGGTGCGTATCTCCAAAATATTGCCTTATTGACGGGTGATGAGAACGAAAAGTCCGACGAGCCTGCTGTAAATCTCATGACCATCCATTCAGCAAAAGGCCTTGAATTTCCTGTAGTATTTATCGTAGGGTTGGAAGAAGGTCTATTTCCGAATCAGATGTCGATCTATGACCGCGAGGATTTAGAAGAAGAGCGGCGGTTATTTTATGTTGCAGTGACGCGTGCAGAGAAACTGTTGTCTCTTTCGTTTGCCAACACGCGTTATCGATTTGGTAACCTGCAGTTTTGTGACCCTAGTCGATTTGTCAATGAAGTACCACGGGATCTTCTTGCGGTTAGAAATCAAGGGAGTCCTCCTCCATCTTCTCAGCCAAACCCTGATAAATCCACTTACAGAGTTCCCCGAAAGACCACGACGCGCCGCAAAGCTCCGGCCCAACATTCCGACCCTTCCTTTGTGCCGGACGATACCTCAACCTTGCAGCAAGGACAACGGGTAATTCATCAACGATTTGGAGAGGGTGATGTTCTGTCCATTGAAGCTCATGGAAGACATCGTGCAGCTCGTGTTCATTTTGCTCGTGTTGGGGAGAAGAAGCTCATTTTGAAATTTGCTAAACTTAAAATTCTCGAATAAGCGTTAAAAGTCCTGTAGTGTGTAATTCAATGGAATTCATTACCTTGTGAGGCATAATATGAGCTACACGCTAGCTTTGTTGTTTACGAACAATTTTCATGGAATATAATACTGACAAAACAGCCTTAAGGCTTCGAGAGTATGGACGTAACGTCCAACACATGGCAAATTATGCAAAGGATTTGTCCGACGATGAAGAAAAAAAGAAGTGGGCTGAGCTCATTGTTCAAGTGATGTCACAGCTCAATCCTTCTGTGCGTTCAATGGAAGATTATAAGACAAAACTCTGGCAACACATTGGAATCATTTCAGAAGGAAGTCTCGTGGAGTTTGCTCCAGAAGGAAGTGTTTCTTCGGAAGAAACACTGGACACAGCCTCGTCAAATCCAGTGGTGTACCCTAATACAAATGCCAAGGAAAGGCACTACGGAAGCCATATTGTAAAGCTTGTCCAAAAAGTTTCTGCCATGGAGGAAGGTGAGAAAAAGGAAGAGGGTAAATTGATTATTGCCAACTACATGAAGCTTGTAAGTGTAAAGTGGAGTCGAGGTCACGTTAGCGACCAGGTAATTAAAAATGACTTGAATCGTATTTCAGAGGGTAAGCTATCCTTGACCGAAGAGGTAAAACTCGAAGAAGTTGACGTAAAAGTAGAAGCTTCTGGATATGCTTCTAAACATCGCAGAAAACGCGGTGGAAAACGAAATAATAATCGCCACAATCGCTGAGAAAAAGACCTTAACTTTCTAGCCAACAATTAAGGCATTATGGCAGAATTTATCGTTGAAGGTGGACATAAATTAAAAGGTTCAATAGTTCCTCAAGGGGCAAAGAACGAAGCATTACAGATTGTATGTGCTGTGCTCCTCACCTCAGAAGAGGTGGTAATCAGTAACCTTCCACATATTCGAGATGTTTTGGCTCTGATCGATTTACTAAGAGCAATCGGGGTAGAGGTTGAACAGCAATCAACGGATACGTATACTTTTCGAGCAAAAAATATTGATATAGACTACATGCGCAGCGACGATTTTAGAAATCGCGCGGCATCGTTACGCGGTTCTATTATGATTATGGGACCTTTACTTTCTCGATTTGGAAAAGCATTCATCCCTAAGCCTGGTGGCGATAAAATTGGTCAACGTCCGTTAGATGCTCATTTTATTGGCTTTCAGCAGCTCGGAGCATCTTTTGAATTTGACACTAAGGAAATTATGTATCGAGTTAAGGCTGATAATCTCCGAGGCGTTGATATGTTTATGACCGAGCCTTCGGTTACCGGAACAGCCAATGTCATTATGACGGCCGTTATGGCTAAGGGTAAAACCACTATTTACAATGCAGCTTGTGAGCCTTACCTACAACAGCTTTGTAAAATGCTCATCTCTATGGGTGCTAAAATTCAAGGTGTTGGTTCGAATTTGTTGACTATTGAAGGGGTAGAAGAACTCAAAGGCTGTGCGCATAGATTGCTTCCTGATATGATTGAGATTGGCAGTTTTATTGGATTGGCGGCGATGACACAAAGTGCACTTAGCATTAAAGATGTCGCTTACAACGAACTTGGTCAGATACCGGATACATTTAGACGTCTTGGAATCAACCTGCAGCGCGATGGAGATGATATTGTAATACCGGAACAAGATCATTATGAAATTCAACGATTAATCGATGGCTCTATCCCTACGATTTATGATGCTCCATGGCCGAATTTTACACCGGACCTCATCTCCATAGTTTTAGTAACAGCCATACAAGCCAAAGGGAGTATCCTTATTCATCAAAAGATGTTTGAAAGCAGGCTTTTCTTTGTCGATAAGCTAAAGGATATGGGGGCCCAGATTACACTTTGCGATCCTCATCGTGCAGTGGTAATAGGTATGAATCGTGCACGTAATCTTCGAGGTATAATGATGAGTAGTCCTGATATTCGGGCAGGTGTGGCCCTTTTAATTGCCGCGCTTTCTGCCGATGGCACAAGCCGTATATCCAATATTCATCAAATTGACCGAGGCTATCAGTTTATTGATGATCGCCTAAAAGCACTAGGAGCGCACATAGAAAGAAGGTAAGCTAAAGGTTTTTTCTGCCATTATGGCGCGATTTGTAGTTTAGCAAGGAATTTGAGAGACTAGACGCAACACTTTAGTATGGTGACAAAAAAAGATCAAAAAGATCAAACAAATCACGAGGAACAAGCGTTTCAACATGAGCCTTCTGTAGAGAAAAAAGGGCAGGATGATTCATCATTGAATGAAATAGAAGATTCTGACGAGGGTGCTTCTGAGGCTAGCCCTGAGGAACAAATGGCCTTATTAGAGGCTGAATTGGCTCAACAAAAGGATAAATATCTTCGGATGTTTGCTGATTTCGATAATGCCAAACGTCGTCATGCCCGTGAGAAGCAAGAATGGTTTTCTACGGCAGGGAAAGATATCATCCTTGACATTCTACCTGTAGTTGATGACTTTGAGCGAGCAATGCAGATGGAATCTGTCGAGGCAAATACCGATGAAAAATTGGAGTCTGAAGGTGTACAACTTATTTATCAAAAGTTAGAAGGGGTACTCAAAAAACGTGGTGTTGAGGCGATTGACGCTTATGGAACGCCTTTCGATGATGCATTGCACGAGGCGCTCACAGAGATTCCAGCTGATCCTAAAATGAAAGGCAAGGTGGTCGATGTGGTTGAGAAAGGATATACTATGAACGGTAAACTTATTCGTCACGCGAAAGTAGTAGTAGGAAAATAATATGGCGAAGCGAGATTTTTACGAGGTACTCGGAGTGGACAAAGGGGCTAGTCAAGGAGATATTAAGAAGGCTTATCGGAAGACGGCTTTAAAGTATCATCCTGATCGCAACCAGGGCGATGAGTCCGCGGAAGAAAAGTTTAAAGAGGCTGCAGAGGCTTACGAGGTCCTTGGTGATGAGCAAAAGCGTGCTCGATATGATCAATATGGTCACCGGGCCTTTGAAGGAAATGCCGGTGGAGGTCATGGCGGAATGGACTTTGAAGATATCTTTTCCCGTTTTGGCGATTTGTTTGGAGATGGAGGCGGAGGCGGATTTGGAAGTTTTTTTGGAGGCGGAGGCGGAGGAGGCCGACAGCGTGTAGTTAAAGGGTCAAGCCTTCGAGTTAAAATTAAGTTAACACTTGAAGAAATGGCTTCTAGTGTCGAAAAGAAAATCAAGATAAAGCGCCTGGTTAATGCCAAAGGTCTAACCTATGGTACCTGTTCGGCGTGTAATGGGCAGGGAAGTGTTATGCGTGTCACCAATACAATTTTAGGTCAAATGCGAACAACACAAACCTGTGCAAACTGCAATGGCTCAGGAAAAGTAGTTAGTAATCGACCAGCGGGTACAGACGCTAATGGTCAAAAAAGAGAAGAGCAAATCGTAACCATCGATGTGCCTGCAGGAGTCGAAGAAGGTATGCAGTTGTCCGTACGAGGTGAAGGGAATGAAGGGCCTAATGGTGGGATAAACGGTGATCTTATCGTGGTGATTGAAGAAATTCCGCACGAAGACTTTGTGCGTGATGGACAAAATGTGCTTTATAATTTATTGGTGAGCTTTCCTGATATGGTCAACGGTAACTCTTCAATTGAAGTACCAACACTAACCGGTCGCGCAAAGATTAAGATACCTAGCGGAACCCCTTCTGGCAAGATTTTCCGCTTAAAGGGTAAAGGTTTTCCTTCGGTCAATGGCTATGGTAAGGGTGACCAGCTGATTTATGTTAATGTTTTCATTCCTAAATCGGTATCGTCGCCAACGAAAAAGATTATTCAAAATCTCGAAGATGACGGTGGAGTTTCAGTAGAAAGTCATGCCTCAGACAAATCTTTCTTTGATGGGTTTCTATCGATGTTCCGAAATCACTAATTTGATTGGAACTCAATCAATACCTTATTTTTCTCGACATTTTCTCCTTGGCTCACATGGACTTTAGCAACGATTTGATTGTCGGTCTGAGCCCTGAGTAGGTTTTCCATCTTCATAGCTTCAAGTTTGACTAAAGCTTGTCCCTTTTGTACCACATCGCCTGGTTTAACCTCCACACTGAGGACGAGACCTGGCATAGGAGCAATTAGTGGTTGATTTTGTGTAGATTCCTCGGAGTCAAAGCCCATTTTTTCAAGCAGTACATCCCATTGATCTTGGTATTTGAGGCTTAGGTCCTTTCCGTTAATGGAGAAGGTTATTGTTTTGTTCCTTCGATCAATATGTTGAAGATGGGCAAGAGTTAGTCTTTTACTTTGCGGATTAATCCATCTATAGATTCCAGGTTTTACTAGTTCCCAAGAACTATGCGTATTGTTGCCCAAGTCGATGGTTATGTCGGTATGATCAATAATACATTTCATAATAAAATCTTTAACGCTTGATTTCCGTTAGATATAGTCAGAATCCACGAATTCATTAGTAGTTTAGCGAAAATAACTTTTACAATGAAATTTAACCCTGTACACGCCGTATCGTTTTCTATATTTTTGGTATTTCTGTCCTCGTGTAAAACAGGGAAGGATGTTTATTCTTGGGAATATGATGTCTTGTACCCGGCAGAAAGTGATGATTTTTATTATGACGACGAAGAGGATTATATAATTCCCGTCAAGGAGAATTTTCAGGCTTCTGCCACGCGGCATTGGGATCTCCTTCATACCAAGCTAGACATTGGCTTCGATATGGAAGTGGAGTACGTTCTAGGTAAGGCAGAACTCACTCTAACTCCATATTTCTACAGTCAAAGTGAAGTCGTATTGGACGCTAAAGGAATGGATCTTCACAGTATTATGGTAAATGATAAAGAGGTATTTTTCAACTATGACGGTCAACAGGTAACAATACTTTTAGAAGGTGAGGTTTCTCGAGGGGAGAACATCACGGTGGTCGTTGAGTATACTGCAAAGCCTTCGGAGTTGGAAATGAATACGGCCTCTGACGCTATTGAGGATGATCGTGGGCTCTATTTTATTAATGCACGGGGCGAAGACCCTAATAAACCGATACAGATCTGGACTCAAGGAGAGCCAGAGTCAAATTCCGTCTGGTTCCCCACAATTGATAAACCCAACGAACGCTGTACTCAAGAAATTTTTGTAACGGTTGAAAATCGTTTTGTTACACTATCTAATGGCTTACTGATTAATAGCAAAGAAAATGGTGATGGGACAAGAACGGATTATTGGAAGCAAGATCTACCACATGCACCGTATCTTTTTATGTTAAGTATTGGAGATTATGCTGTTGTAAAAGATACATGGCGGGATATAGACGTCCATTATTTTGTGGAGCATGAGTATGAGAACAATGCTCGAGGAATTTTCAAGAATACACCTGAGATGCTGAGTTTTTTCTCCGATGTTTTGCGTTATGACTTCCCTTGGGACAAGTACCATCAGGTTGCGGTACGCGACTTTGTATCCGGGGCAATGGAGAATACTTCGGCTGTCATTTTTGGAGACTTTGTTCAACAAACAGCGCGTGAACAATTGGATGGAGACTTTGAGGATATTGTTTCCCATGAGCTTTTTCATCACTGGTTTGGAGACTTAGTAACCTGTGAGTCTTGGGCCAATATTCCACTCAATGAATCCTTTGCCACCTACGGAGAGGTGATGTGGCGAGAACACAAATATGGTGCAGATGATGCGGATTTTAAACGGTTAGATGATCGGTTATCCTATTTTAATGAGGCGCAAAGTAAGCAGGTTGATCTTATTCGTTATGATCATGATTTGCCGGGCGATATGTTTGATCGACACTCCTATGAAAAGGGCGGAGCCATTCTGCATATGCTTCGAGTAGAAGTAGGTGATGAAGCTTTCTATACAGCGCTCAATAAGTATTTAGTTGATAATGCCTATTCGGACGTTGAAATTCATGAGTTACGTATCGCTTTTGAGGATGTAACGGGTAGAGACTTTATGCCTTTTTTCAATCAATGGTTTTTTGAGGCAGGGCATCCAATTGTGGAGTATACCATAAGTCATACCTATGACGAGTATGGTGAACCCATAACGGATTTGACATTCACTCAATATGCCTCGGCGGATGATTCATTATTGTACGATCTCTCAATTCCTTATGCTATCTATTCAGAGTCATCTGATACTTATGAAATGAGCACATTTCACTTGGGGGACCATATGGATTGGGTTTTCTTGAATGGGCATAATGATATCCTCATAGATCCAAGAGGTGAGTTGTTAGTCGAGTGGGATCAATACACTGGATATAATGCCAGTCATATTCCAATGTATATAAATCAAATGAAAAATGCTCCTTGGGCTTATGCTCGTTTTAAAGCGTTCAATAAGCTGTACTTTAACATCTATGATGATGACTCTTTAAATATCTTTTATGCTGTCGGATTAAAGGATGCATTTCATAAGAATCGTCTTAATGCCCTTGAGTCAATGAATGAGTCATTAGGTTATGCTACAGAATTTGATGTCGATTTAAGTAATCTTTTTTCCTCCGAAGTACTTGAATTAGTTCAAGATCTTGCGACAAGTGATTCAAACTATGCAGTACAAGTGGAGGCACTAAAGGTTCTTGTAGCTGTCGATGCTAACGCACACCGAGACTTTTTTATTAAAGCCCTATCTTCTCCTTCTATTGCAGTAACTGCGGAAGCCATGATGGCCATGGCAGATATTGACTTGGATAAAGCGCTGCCGTATGCTGAAAAAGAGCAGAATACAACAAATTACACCATGCTTGATGCTGTGGGAACAATTTATGCTCAAAGCCGGGATGCACAGTACCAGGACTACTTTGAGAATTATGTAAATGGTGAAAATGGGGAGTATCAGACATACTACGCTATGTATTATTATTCTAAGCTAATTGCAGGACTTGATTTTGAGTCAGTTATGCGTGGGCTTGATTTTTTCGAGTATTACCTGAATAATGCAAACGGCGAATATGTAAGTAACGTGGCATTAAGCGGGATGGACCGTGTGGCAGCAGGCCTAAATGAGCGACTAGCGGAAGGTGAGTTGATCGAGTGGATGCCAGAAGTTGAGATGCGCATCGAGGCAATAAGCAATGCCTATTTCGGTTTTGAGGACTTCGAAGAACTTGAGGAAGCCGAGTAATATAAGTTCAAATACAAAAAAAGGGGCATTTGCCCCTTTTTTTTGATGTTTATACGATTTTGGTGACTACTGCTCTACCGTGCCTTTGATTGTTAGGCGAACTGTTTTGGATTCACCATTATATGTATAGTTTACGGTTACGTTTTTCGTAAATGGACCTACACGATTTACATCATACTTCACTTTGATTTCTCCTGCTGCTCCTGGCATAACCGGTGCATCAGGACATTTCGGCACAGTGCATCCACAAGAGCCTTTGCAATTACTAATGATAACAGGACTATTTCCTTTATTGGTGAAGGTAAATAGTTTAGTTGCTGCATCTTGATCACCTTTTGCAACGGTGCCATAATCGATGGTCATCGATTCGAAGACAAGAACTTCTTCCTCCCCTTCAGATACTAGGTTAAGGTCTGTAGCCTGAGCTTGAGCTGTTGAGGATATAACAACAGCAGCGAAAAGTAGCGATAAATATTTCATGTTAATTTTTTTGTCAAGTGGTCTTTTCAAACTTTGTGCCAAATAACGAAGAATTCATTGATATTCCCAATGCTTTTATGTAAATGATTTTCGTAAATTTTTTTGGAAACGTTATGAACAAAAAAAGTTTCCATCGTGTTATCTTCGCATCACGTTAGTAAAATGTCACCATTAAAAACTGAACATAGCCCCATAGTGAGCCGTATTCTTCTTACCGCAAAGAGCGATTTTATGCGCTTTGGCTTTAAGTCAATCAGTATGGATGATTTAGCAGAACGGTGCGGAGTTTCAAAAAAAACGCTCTATGAAAATTTTTCGAGTAAGGAGACACTAATCAATGCAACTCTAGGATTGCACTTTGATGATCATGTTAAGCAACTTGAGAAAGTACGTAATTCAAGCGAAAATGCGGTTGATGAGCTACTTGGTCAATTCGACATTGTTTCCAATGATTTGCAATCCTTAAAAGCTGGTGTGCTGTACGAGCTTGAAAAGTACTACCACAATAGTTGGAAGATTTTCGAGGAGTTTAGGGCAAGTAAGGTCACGAAATATTGTTTGCAAAATTTAGAACGAGGGAAACGCGAAGGCCTTTATCGAAAAAATATTAATAACCGAGTTATACTTTATCTCTATCTACATAATATCGATGCGGTGATGCACGAGGAACGCGGTGCACTTGATGAAGTCCCTATTTACCTTCGATTTAAAGAAACGCTTTCCTATCATCTTCATGGCATATTAAACGCTAAAGGGTGGGACTACCTGCGAACGCAACAAAATGAATTAATTGATGAAACCGTTCTATAAAATTAAAGCACTAATCTTTATTCTCTGCTGTTGCTGTGATCCCAATGCGTTTGCTCAGGATACGCTACGCTTAACCTTGGAAAGTGCAAAGGAAATTGCCGTTGCTCACAGTATTGATGTGCAGTATACAAAGATGGATGCACAGATTCTCCGTTACGAGGCTGATGAAGTTATGACTGAAGGGTTTCCGAAGATTAATGCCAATCTAGACTATAATTGGAATTTTCAACAGCAGGTCAATGTGATTCCTGAAAACTCATTTTTCCCTGGTTCTCCAAGCGCTGAGGCGATTTTCACCCAACCTCATGCGGCAACGGCTAAAGCTGAGCTAAATCAACTTGTTTTTGATGCACGCTATCTCTACGGGCTGCAGGCGAGAAAATCCATCTTAAATATGGCGGATGCCCGTGAGAAACTGAGTGAGAAAAAAATAAAAGATGCTTTCCCTCCTGCCTATCTACAATGTCTTTATATCCGGGAGTTTATTCAACAGTTGTCGGATAGTCGAAATCTGCTTCAAGAAGGATTAGACCTAAATCAAAAGCTCTATGATCAGGGCTTTGGAGAATCGCTAACCCTAGACCGTATGACATTAAGCATTGACCAAATCAATACCCAAATTGATTATGCTGAGGTCAATTTAGCCAATGCCATGGCTAATTTGCGATACGTCATGAATATCCAGCCAGATGCTGTGATATTCTTAGAGGATAGCATCCAGCATTACGCCGAGGAAACATTAGATCATTTAGCGACCTATCAGTATAGTACTTTACCTGAGTACAGAGTTCTTGAGATTAATGACCAATTAAGGTTTTATGATATCGCACAGGCGCGCGCTCAACTTTATCCGAGTATCTACTTGTTTGGTTATTATGGGGTGCTTGCCCAGCGTTCGAGCTTTTCCTTTTTTAAGGCGGGTTCAGACTACCGATGGTTTGATTTTGGAACCCTAGGGTTCACAATAAATATCCCAATCTATGACGGTAGTACTTCAAAAATGCAAATTCAGCAAAGAGAACTTCGTAGAAGCCAAAATCAGTTGGATATAGAACGTCTACAAAAGGCTTTTGATATCGGACTAGTGACCACTTCAAATGAAGTTGAAAATGCGCAGAGTCAGCTTGATCAGGCCATAGAAAACTATGCATTAAGCGAAAAGATTTATAGGCGTGAAAATGTCTTACATGCCGAGGGGTTAGGGTCCTCTTTTGCGCTTATATCAGCGCAGCAGGACATGATCGAAGCAGAAATAGAAATACTAGAAAAAACATATCAGTTGGCAATTGCCAAGTTTAACTGGAAACAAAAAAGAGGGATTTTATGAGAACATATACAGTATATCCTATCGTCCTGTGCCTAATAGGGTTTCTTGGGTGTGGCCAAAATAAAGGAGCAAATAATAGTCATGAGGCCACATCGCAAAACGAAGTTGCTTTGGATGCCTCTAAAATATTTGTTACTCTTATAGAGGTCGATTTAACAGATCCTTCGGACTCCGTGCGATTAGTTGGGGCCTCTTCTTCGCCGAACATTATTGAACTGTCTACAGATATGGCAGGCTTGATTAAATCAATTACTGTGGACGAGGGTGAGAAAGTTCGTAAAGGTCAATCCATTGCCCATCTTGATAACTCACTAATTCGAGCGGAGATTAATACTCTAGAAACCCAATTGAATTTGGCTCAAGTGGCGTTTGAAAAGCAGGAGCGTTTATATAACCAAGATGTGACTACGGAAATTCAATACCTCGAAGCAAAAAATAATAAAGAAGTATTGGAGAGTAGCATTGCCTCTTTAAAAACACGCATAGGAAAAAATAAGGTGACTACTCCAATATCTGGAGTGGTTGATAAGGTCTATGCTACGGTTGGCAATGTCGCTAGCCCCGGATTTCCAATTGCACGTATTGTCAATTTTATCGAAATGGAGGTGGCTATGGACATCCCCGAGACGTATATCAGTCAGGTAAAAGAAGGGGATACCATGGCTGTATATTTTCCTACAATTGATCTAGAGCGAATAGCTACAGTAGGCTATATGAGTCAGGTAATAAATCCTATCAATAGGACGGTAAATGTTTTATTGAAAGTAGATAATGAAGACAATCTTATCAAGCACAATATGCTAGCAGAGATTCACATGAATCAATATGCTAAAGGACCAAGCCTTTTCATCCCGGAACAGTTGGTCCAGCAAGATAATGATGAATATTTCATCTACCTCGCTAATCCTATGGAGGGCGACTCGTCTAGCGGGTATGAGGTCATTAAGCAAGAAGTTCTACTTGGCGTCAGCTTAGGTGGACTTCGGGAAATACGCGAAGGACTTTCTATCGGTGACTTGGTGATTTCGGAAAACTACAGGGGGGTGGATGAAGGAGATAAAGTCTACCTGAGTCCTCGAAACTAATCGATCATCTTTCGCTAAAGTGAATTCATGAAGGCTAATAAGCAACAAGAAAAGGGTCTTTCGTCAAAGGCCTTAGCAAAAATTAAAGAGTTTAGTATAACTAGTGTTTCGGTAGATAACCGGACGAGTGTATTAATTCTAATGGGTATTATCTTTATTGCAGGCCTCCTAGCTTATCGGGCAATGCCTAAGGAGCAATATCCTGAAATTAATCAACCCACTGTCTATGTAGGGATTCCCTATCCGGGTAACGCACCACTTGATATTGAAAATCAAATTACAAGAGAGGTAGAGAAGGAAATAAGTCAGATTAACGGGATTGATAATATTAAGTCATTTTGTGTTCAGGATTATACCACAACCGTAGTTGAATTTAATTTTGATGTTGATGTTAATGATGCGCTTCAGGAGGTAAAGGATGCAGTTGATCGAGCAGAGGGTGATTTTCCAAGTGATTTTGACCAACAAGCCAATATTTTCAAGCTTGATTTTTCTGAAATTCCCGTTATCACGGTCAATCTTTCTTCCAATTCGCTATCACTAGATGATTTAAAAGGGTTTGGAGAGTACTTACAAGATGAGTTTGAGGCATTGCGTGAGATTTCTGAAGTCGAGATAAATGGAGTCCAAGAACAGGAGGTCCTTATCGCGCTTGATCCTAAGCGTATGAACGTAGTGGGTCTTACCTTTTATGATGTTGAGCAAGCTATTGGGCGAGAGAATATAACCATTTCAGCAGGCGACCTTTTAACCGGTGGATTACGCAGGACGGTAAGGATCGTTGGTGAGTTTGACGAGGCAGAGGCTTTTGGCGATATTATTGTCAAATCGGAATTTCAGAAAACGGTCTACTTACGGGATATTGCTGATATCGACTTACAGTATATGGATAATACTTCCTATGCTCGCATTGATGGATCGAATGTTGTATCGCTATCTGTCAAAAAGAAAACGGGTGAAAACTTAATCTCTGCAGTTGACAAGATTAATCGGATCATAGCATCTTATAAATCAAGTGCTGACTATCCCGCATCATTGGATATTACGACAACTGCGGATACCTCTCGCGTTACAAAAACTCAAGTAGCAAACTTGGAAAATAGCATAATATCCGGGGTGATTTTAGTCGTCCTTGTGCTTTTGTTCTTTTTGGGATTACGAAATGCTTTTTTTGTTGGTATTGCCATTCCATTAAGCATGCTCATGGGATTCTTGATATTGAGTTTAATGGGAGTGACTATGAATGTAGTTGTTCTTTTCGCCTTGATTCTTGCCTTAGGAATGTTGGTTGATAACGGAATTGTTGTGGTCGAGAATATCTATCGCCTTATGGCCGATGGTAAACCTTCTATCCAAGCTGCAAAGCAGGGTGTGGGGGAAGTAGCATGGCCAATTATCACCTCGACGGCTACCACGCTTGCTGCGTTCTTTCCAATGATATTCTGGCAGGGCATGATGGGAGAATTTATGAAATATCTTCCGATTACCTTAATTATTGTATTGACTTCTTCTTTGTTTGTCGCTTTGGTCATCAATCCTGTGTTGACTTCCTTGTTTATGAAGATTGAACGTAGAGAGGACAGGCAAACCCTGTGGTCGAAGAAATGGACTATTATAGGCTTTGGACTCGTCGGTATTGTGGTACACCTCTATGCCGCTTACGGGATGTCTACAGATCAGGCAGCGAATGGACGAACATTTGCTAATCTTGCTTTATTAATATCGCTATTTACCCTTCTCAATACTCTTGTTTTAAGGCCACTTTCTTTAAGCTTTCAGTATAAAGTACTGCCTTTTTTAGAGCGTAAGTATGAGGCATTGATCGCCTTTGTGCTGAAAGGATGGATGCCCTACCTCACACTTACAGGCATGTTTTTTCTTTTTGTTGGCTCTGGCGTTCTACTTCAATTGAGGCAGCCTAATGTTATCTTTTTCCCTGAGCCAGAACCTAATATGGTCAACGTATTTATAGAGTTTCCAACAGGAACAGATATCGATAAAACCGATAGCCTTTCTCATTTGGTCGAAGGGGAGATTATTGCTGCACTTGCGCCCCACAACAATGTCATAGAGGCTGTTTTAACCAATGTTGGAGAGGGCACTTCAGATCCGGGTGACCCTAATAGTGCAACACAGCAAAGTGCTTCGCCAAATAAGGCTAAAATCACTATTTCATTTGTTGAATTTGCTGATCGTTATGTGCCTAAGCTCGATACTGCTGGACAAATCGTCCTCAGTCAGGGGGACACCGTCTATCATTGGACAAGCACACGAACTATTCTAGAAGAAGTAAGACGTATTGTCTATGGACATCCCGGCGTTCAAATTACGGTTGATAAAGAGGCAAGCGGTCCTCCTGCTGGCCCACCGATTAGTATATCATTTGTTGGCGAAGATTTCGATAAACTTATAGCATTACAAAAAGAGACAAAAAAGATCATTTTAAATGCTGGAATACAAGGTATTGAAGAGTTAAAGTCCGACTTGGATATCGGAAAGCCCGAGTTGCTTATTGAAGTAGATCGTGATGCAGCCAGGCGATTTGGACTGAGCACGGCCCAAATCGGTTCTAACTTGAGGACGGCTCTTTTTGGAAAGGACGTTGGTAAGTTTAAGGATGGCGAGGATGACTATCAAGTCACGTTGCGCTTTAACGATGAATATCGCTACGATCGGGAGGCACTACTTGATCAAACCATTACTTTCCGAGATCAAAGTGATGGAAAGGTCAAGTCTATCCCTATACGATCAGTAGTTAAAGAGTTAACCTTCTCATCTACTTATGGGTCGGTTCGTCGAAAGGATCAAAAACGTCAGATCACATTGTATTCCAATGTGCTTGATGGGTATAATGCCAATAACATAATGCAGGAAATCGAGGCAACCCTTGAAAATGAACTTGAGACACCCAATGGATATCTCGTTGATTTCACAGGAGAACAACAAGAACAACAGGAATCTATGGAGTTTTTATCTACAGCCCTTCTTATTGCTGTGGTCAGTATTTTCTTAATCATAGTTGCCCAGTTCAATTCCATTGCAGCACCAATCATTATTATGTTATCGGTATTGTTCAGCCTTATTGGTGTGTTTCTTGGATTGGCCATAACGGGAGAAGATTTCTCAGTGATGATGACTATGATAGGGATTATCTCGTTAGCTGGAATTGTAGTGAACAATGCTATTGTACTGATTGATTACACCAATCTGTTGCGCAATCGAAAAAAACGTGCTTTAGCGCTAGAAAAGTCGGATCGCTTGAGCGACCGAGATATTAAGCAAGCCATTATCGAAGCCGGAAGAACAAGACTCCGGCCCGTCCTTCTTACAGCGATAACCACCATACTTGGGCTAATTCCGCTGGCTATTGGATTTAACATCAATTTCTACACGCTATTAAGCGATGTAAACCCCCAAATTTATCTTGGAGGGGATAATGTAGACTTCTGGGGACCTATGTCAAGAGCGGTAATCTACGGATTGGTTTTTGCGACATTTCTGACGCTTGTTGTTGTCCCAACTATGGTTCTTTTGTTCGATAGACTCAGTGCTCGGTTGCAAAGTTTGACAAAGTAACGTGTCATAATTACATTAAGGGTCTTCATGGCCTCAACTCTCTTTTGTATCTTACACAGACTGAAACAAAACAAAAAGTATTTATGAAAGACCACATGGAATACACTGCAAATATTGCAGGTCAAACATTGTACGGACAAATATGGGAAGTAGAGCAAGCAAAAGCAGCACTTATTCTATTACATGGCTTGGGGGAACATTCCGGGCGTTATGGTGGCACTTTTGTGGAAACGATGAATAACGCTGGGTTTAATGTCTTATCTATAGATTTATTTGGCCATGGATTATCCGGAGGAAAACGAGGCGCATGTCCTAGTTATGAGTCCATTTATCAAGTAATCGATGGCTTAATCGCCCGAAAAGAAACCTGTTGGCCTGAGCTTCCATTCTTTTTGTTTGGACATAGTTATGGCGGCAATGTTCTTTTATCTTACTCCCACCACACTGATGGACCACAAAGTGCATCTTCACATCTCGGAAACATTCTCAGTTCTCCAATGATAGAACTTGGATTTAAGCCGGCTGCTTGGAAGCTATTTGTAGGCAATCTTATGCATAAGGTGTATCCTCAGTGGTCTGAAAAGTCAGGACTCGATACTGAGGCTATATCTTCTGTGGAGGAGGCTTGCGAAGCGTACAGGCAAGATCCACTTATTCATGATGTGGTGACCGCGGGTATGATGGTTCCTGCATTAAAAGCAGGACAGGACATGCTTTCAGAGAGTTATAGTTATCAGGTGCCAACCTATATGTATCATGGTGATGCAGATCGTTTGACCTCGTATGAAGCGTCTAAAAATTTTGCTGAGACGCACTCAGATTACGTAACCTTCTTGTCTGTTGAAAACGGCTATCATGAAATCCATCAAGATGTTATGGCTCAAGATGTTTTGGCATCAGTTATTGATTGGATGAAGAGCAAACTCAATTAATCGTTTATCAATTCTAAGGACTTCGAAACATAAGTTAGATAGGGCCGGTTTGCTTTAAGAAGGTCTGTAAAAGACCGCCATGGGAAACGCTAGATTTAATAGCCCTTTTTTCTGCTTATTGGATTTAATGAAGTATTTAATGGCTCTGAAGGTCCCTCTAAAGAGGAAAAAGTTCATCTAAATTATTTTGGAACCTTTACTTCCTTAAATATGGAAGCACATTGTGTGTTAATGCAAATGGATAGCCAAGTTTGATCCCATTTGGAATTGAATAAGCCCCTTCCTTCTTTTGAATCTGGGCGCTCGCGGGAGACTTATCTGAAATACTATGTTATTCAGTATTTAAATCAAAGTATTATATACCAAATAATGGTTGGGATTTGCCTTTAGTGAAATAGAGTTTCATAAATCTCCGTTTGTAAGTCGGTCCGGATACCTTGCCGAACAAGGTTTGGATTATAGGCATCTGGGTAGCATCGATTGGACAGGAATATATAAATTAAATTGGCCACTGGGTCAGCCCAAACTGAGGTTCCAGTAAATCCTGTGTGGCCGAATGTTTCAAGGCTTACATTATTTGAGGTGGGTCCTCCGTCAAAGTCGCGATCAGGTTTATGAAAACCTAGTCCTCGGTTATTTCCAGGATATCGCTGCCATCTGGTAAAATCCTTAATAGTAGATTCATCTAAGTACCTTCTTCCCTGCCAAGTGCCTCCATTTAGTAGCATTTGAAACAAACTTGCTAAATCATCTGCATTGGAGAAGAGTCCGGCATGACCTGCGACACCGCCTAGCATAGCCGCTGCCATATCATGTACATAACCATCAAGGAGCTGTTTTCGAAACAAGGTATCATCCTCAGTGGGTAATATATGATCACGATCTATCCACTGCCATGGATTAAACATTACGCTCTCTAGTCCCATTGGAAAGTAAAATTCGTTGTAGACATAAGCGTCCAATGGTTCGCCCGTCACTCGCTCAATAAGCCGACCAAGCAAAAGAAAGCCTAGGTCGCTGTATTTATAGGTAGGGTCCGGCGTTAACCCCTGTATGGCAATGGTATCCCATATGGCCTCTCTAACATCATCTCGAATAAACATGGTATCGGCAACCTTTTGGCTGTACCCTGCTTGCCAATGACTCGAATAAGCTGTCTCACGCTGGTCGAGGCTACTTAGATAAAATGGAATCCAGGCTGGAAGACCTGATTGATGCATTAAGGCATCTCTCAGACGAATTCCGCCACAAGGCGATTCTTCGAATTCAGGCATATAGTGTGCAAAGGTTTTGTCGAGATCAATCCTTCTATCCTCAACTAA
Organism: Saprospirales bacterium; assembly: GCA_002708985.1. Lineage (GTDB taxonomy): Bacteria > Bacteroidota > Bacteroidia > Chitinophagales > UBA8649 > UBA8649. The sequence goes on from PAPS01000009.1 coordinate 50,048, forward strand.
CTTCATAACACACAGCGTTGTCGAAGCTACTTTTGTTATGGAGGCTAGATCAAATAGATCTCCTAACAGAACCGCTCTCTTTTCATCATAGGTATGGCTTCCAAAGGCACTAGAATATATATTTCTTCCATAGTGATTAACCATTACTACTCCGCCAGGTGCGCTTCTTGTGTTGATGGTTTTGTTTTCATATGCCTTTAAAAGATCAAGTGAAATAGGGTCAGGCCCCACTTTAAATGGAATGCCTAGTGGAATTCCCAAACCCATCAAATCCTCTCCCTGGCCTTCTTGCCATTTCCCAGTGGAGATGGCTAGTCGTCCATTGACATCTTGTTTACCAAGTATTGCGTTAACCGCTGCAATTTGGGCTTCTGGTCGATCAGCACCGACCATTAAAACATTAAGGTCGTTTGGGATATTTTCTAGCGCATAGGGAAGACCAAACAATAGAATAGTAACCTTACAGCGATTACTCGCCTTGCTTATCAATGCTTTATCGGAATCTCGCATGCCAAACTTAGGAGGTGTTTTCCCAAGATTGTGAATACCAATAACAAGGTGGTCATTGCTTCTAAGCGAGGGTAAAATATTTTCGAATGTTCGCGTGGTTAGGTGTTCACTTGGGATGTAATCACTCACTCGATCTTGCCAGATTTGCTTTGAGCTACTTCCTAACGCTAAAGTGTATATTGATTGATTATCTCTCAGTGGCAGGCTCGAACTTTGTTCATCCGCGTTTGGCACCCACGTTATGTTGGCTTGATACAAATCAATTACTGTATTCTTACTTTCGATGGGATTGAGATCATCGATTAGGTTCCTCTTATTGGTGGGCTGATACTGATGCAGTTGAGCATCGTATTTTTTTTGTAAGATTAATCGTAACCGTTCATGGATTTCATCCATCGTTATCTCACCTTGGGTAATACCTTCTTCAAGACGAGTAACAGTTCCTTCAATGTCCTGTGCCATAACAAGAATATCATTCCCCGCAATAAAGGCTTGATAAGCTACCTCAGCAGCTCCACCATATCCACTAGCTCCTTGCATGTTTAAGGCATCACTGAATACCAAGCCATCGAAACCTAACGAATCGCGAAGTAAATCTTTTAAAACATAAGATGAAAGGCTTGTAGGACGATTGTTACGATTGTCAAGATTAGGAACAAATAGGTGGGCCGCCATTATTCCGGCTACGCCGTCCTGAATCAATTGTTGAAAGGGTGGCAATTCCATCTGATTCAAACGGTTTCGATCATGTAAAACAGAAGGAAGGGTTTTATGAGAATCCGAATCTGTATCCCCATGTCCTGGAAAATGTTTCGCAACAGCCATAATTCCATGTTCTTGCATACCTCTCATATATGCAGATCCTGCTCGTCCAACGCGATGGGGGTTTTCACCAAAAGAGCGATATCCAATTACCGGATTATTCGGATTGCTGTTCACATCAACAACTGGCGCAAAATTTATGTGGATACCAAGTCGTGTGCATTCTTTCGCGACGGCCTTTCCCATTTGATAAAGCGGGTCAAAATCTGTAGCACTTCCTAAAGCAAGCTGATAGGGCCATTCAATGACGCTATCAAGCCGCATATCGACACCCCATTCCCCATCGATAGCTACCAATAAAGGAATTGTCGAAGCCTCTTGACTTCGATTAATAACATCAAGCATGTGGTGCGGGTGGCTTTTAAAAACAATAATACTTCCAACGTGATGTCTTTTAATGGATTCAATAGCATTGGTTATGGAAGCATCGCCTTGCATAGGCCATAGGTCCACCATAAAAAATTGCCCAAGTTTTTGTTTAAGATTCATTGATGAAATCATTGATTCGACCCATGCATCACGTTCAAGTTCTTTTTGACTGATGGTCAAGATATCATCGTTTTCCGCCATGCCTGACGAGTCAGGTATTTCGGCAGTTTCAATAGCCTGTGATTCTTCTGTACGGATGTCAGAACTTTCGTACTCAGATGTGGATGTAGCATTACACGCTGAAAACAAAAAAAACAATACGCCCATTAAAGGCATTCTAGGTCTGCAAAAAATCATAGTAGAAAAGTAACTATATCGTCGTATAGATTATTGCTTAATTGTACACGCTAAATTGTTATTAGCAAAACAAAGCTCTATTTTTTACTGCCTTCATACAGAGGGAAGTGCATAAGCCTTGATTCAATTGACCCGTTGAATAATTTCAGGCGTTTGGTTGATCGCAAGCCGATACTTTTAGCCGCAACTGGATTTCCTACAAGAATCCACGCATCCCACCCTGTAAAGTGCTGTTTAAGATGATCTCCAATATTCCCATAAAATTCTTGAACATCTTCAAGGGATAATCGCTTATCATAGGGAGGGTTGAGAAAAACTACACCGGCTTTTTGTTTTGGCTTATAAGAGAAAAAGTCGTGTTGTTTAAGATAGTGGAATGGGCTAAGACCTGCTCGAACTAAGTTGTCATAGGCGGATCGGTACGTTTCACGATCGATCTCAATACCTAGGATTTCGGGATAGTGATTATGAACTTGCTCTTTATAATAGTCTCTTTGTGATTCCCAGAGTCCCTTGGGATAGTCTGGCCATTGCATAAAAGGAAAGCGCTTGCGGCTCCAACTTGCATGTTGTTTTGTTGCTCGGTATAGCGCCTCAATTAGCATAGTACCTGATCCTGTCATCCCATCAATAAAAGGTAAATCGGGTTTCCATTCGGTTTTAGCAAGAATACCAGCGGCTAGAATTTCATTCATCGGTGCCACATGACTGTCGTCTCGAAACCCTCTTCTGTGAAGCGATTCTCCTGTGGCATCAAGTGCAAGCTGTACTTGTTGATCTCTAATATCTAAGGAAAACACAATATCTGGATCTTGCACATTAATATTGGGGCGATCTCCTGTTAAGTCTCGAAATCGATCACAAATGGCGTCTTTCAACTTGAGGGAGATGTATTTGGAATGGGTAAAAGTGTCTGAAAAGACTCTCGCATCAATCTTAAAGGTTTGGTGCACAGAAAAGTGATTTTCCCAGGGATAGACACGGGCTTGATTATAAAAATCACGTTCATGCCTTGCTTGAAATTTATGGAAGGGTTGAATTACTCGAATTGCTAATCGACTAGTGGCATGTATATCGACTAATGTTTTCCAATCAGCTTTAAAGTTTACCGCTCGATTACGTTCCTCGATTTGCTTTGCACCCATTTGAGCAATCTCTTTTCCAAGAAGGTGTTCAAAACCATAAAGTGTTTTTGCGACATATTGCCTTACATTGTCTTCCATAAGAACCTAAAAGTACTCTAATGAAAGCAGTTCACCTTCAAAAGTTTGGTAAGCCTGAAAAAGCCTTTGCTCTTGTAGATATAGACAAACCCAAATGCCCTAGAGAAGGTGTCCTAGTAAAAGTGGAAGGTTTTGGGCTCAACTTTGCCGACATCATGGCAAGAACAGGTTTGTATCCGGATTGTCCACCATTGCCTGCGGTCCTGGGCTATGATGTTGTTGGGATTGTCGAGGAAGTTGGGCAAGGTGTTAAGCATTTTAAAGTAGGTCAAAGAGTGACCGCCTTAACGCGATTTGGAGGGTATGCGGAATATGCTGTCTGCGATCCTCGAGCGATTGCAGTGGTTGATGATATGCCTATTGGAAAAGCCATGGCTCTGACTACGCAGTATTCCACGGCATGGCAATGTTTTTATAACTCCTTTCGTATTGGACATGGAGATAAAGTGCTTATCCATGCTGCCATGGGTGGTGTGGGAAGCGCCTTGGCACAAATGGCCTTGCATGAGGGAGCAGAAGTTTATGCCACTGCGGGTTCAGATGAAAAGATTCAAGCATTAAAGCGTCTAGGAGTGCATCATGCGATTAATTACAGAAAGGAAGATTTTTTTGAGGTAATTAAGAAGAAAGGTGTGCATCTCGATGTTGTTTTTGATAGTATTGGAGGAAGTTCCGTTAAAAAAGGATGCAAGCTTTTGGGTGCAGGGGGAAGTATGGTTTTATATGGAGCCGCTCAATTTAATGGGTCCAATCTATTCAAAAAGATTTCTACGTTTCTGCAGTTTGGGTTTTATCACCCAATTAATTTTATGAGCAAAAGCCAATCTATGATTGGTGTCAATATGCTTAGACTGGCAGACTATAAGGCAGAAAAGATTCAAGCTTGCCTGAAGGGTGTGGTCAAGGGTGTTCAAGAGGGATGGTTAGATCCTTTAGTAGGAGGGGTGTATCCAATAGAGGATTTAGCTAAAGCACATAATGATTTAGGTCAGCGGAAGACGACGGGAAAGCTAACAGTAACCTGGTAATTAATAAGGTTGTTTTCGATTTATGTTCCCATCATTTCTTGGCCACTGTTGCGACTATACTTTCTTGCCCATTTGGACTAACGGAAATGATGTAATAGACCCCCGAATGAATTGCAGTATTATCTTGGCGAAGACCATCCCAAACAAATTTGCCACCTAGAGCCTGGGCTTGGTAAACTAGCCTTCCTCTAGAATCCATAACTTTAACATAGGCATCGCTGACAAGACCAATCACAGAAATGGGACCCATGTAATCTGGCTCAATTGGATTGGGATATACTTGGACATCATTGTGTTTGTCTGCTCCCTCGCTTGCATCCCCAATAAATGATGCTAGGCCTAAGTCCGTTGCAAAAAAAACATCGCCTGTACGCCCTAATATTCCAATATCAAAAATCGTATTACTAGGTAGAGGACTGTTTTCCGTTGTTAGTTGTAGTATTTGTTCTTCGCCACTTGAGCTAATTAGGGTTGCTCCATTCGTTGTGCCAACCCACTTTCGATTCCCTCCATCCACTGCGATGGCTTGCACAACCTCTGTGTTGAATAAGTATTCGGAATAATCACCTAGGGTAACGATAATGCGACGAGGCTGGGTGCACGAAAAGGAAGAGGAAAAGACTGAAGATGGACAATCAATAACGACCACACCTTGGCCCGTTCCAACCCATAGGGCACCATTTCGATCAATGACTAAATCATTGATTGTATTGCTTTGCAGTTCGCTGTTCGCTGCTGTAAAATGTAGGGCCTGTGGATCATCGCTTGCAGACGAAAGAATGTTTCCTTTATTGTAAACCCAAAGACCATCATTTGTCGTAGCCATCCACACATTATCAGCATTGTCGATTACCATACGCGTGACAAATAGCGGGGCGTTTGCAGGGTCAAAGCCATACCATGTGCCATCATTATCTATTACGACCAATGGATTTTGACTACCGAGATTAGTCATCCATACACGTCCTGATTTGTCAAAATCAATATCACTAACAATCTGAAAACTGGGGTCGTTTTCTTTGGACAGAATTGCTGAGTTACTGGAGTCAAAATGTTCATCTGCAGTATGTAAAAAACGGGAAGCCCCGTAAAAGCTACCAGCCCATACCTCATCTCTGTTTGGGTGTTCACGCACTGGTACAATATCAAAAGTAGGATTCAAAACGTCTACGTTGAAGTTGACATAATTTGTCCAAAACGAACCATCATAAGCACTTACACCATCGTAGATATATGGATCTCCAGGACTTTTACCCAATCCAAAATCTGTGCTGCCAGAACTCACCCAAACGTTATCTAAACCAGGTTCAATACGAAAGGCTTTCGAACTGTATCGCTGGCCACCTACAAATCGACGAATTTGCGTGTTGTCCTGAAAGATTTCTCGTAATCCTCCTCGGTAATCGCTGATATATACCTTTTCCTGAGCTCTTTCCATATCTAAGGGATAGGCTGAAACTCCACTAAAGCGACTTTCAAAGCTATCTTCACTCCAAACAAAAATTTTTGATGAGTCCACAATGCCCGAGATGAAATCACCCTCTGTTTGAATCAAGTAGAGCGAATCGGATGCCGCAAGTTGTACCGTTTGATACCCCGATAATGGCATAAGAGCTGCAAGGCTGTCCAGCGATTCAAGCTTATAAAGCGTATCTAGACTATGCACAAAACAAGCACCTTCCCAGTGCTCAATGCCCCCCGTAATTGATGGATTTATTGTATTCCAGGACTGGAAATCCAATAAATTGCTGCCATCATTAAATGCAACCTTTAATCCCTCATTGGTTACAGCATATAAGGTGTCTTCGGTTTTGCTAAAGTCATGGCATATGACGGATTGCCCCCCATTACCTATGATATAGGTCGCCTCAATTTCCAAGTTGATTAAATCAACCGCTACAATTCCAAAATCACAAGAAAGAAATGCCATACTTCCCTCGGTATAAATAGTATTAATCAATTTCGATCCTGTGACAGTAGAATTTAGTATATCGGGGATGTTTGTTACTGTTCCAAAATCGCTGATTAAGTCGATGTTGCTGTTTTCGTAGGTAATGATTAGGCTTCCAATCTCTGCATTCCAAGCGATTTGACGTATCTGGACATCGCTCAAGCCATTGGTTTTATCATAGGTCTGAATTTCTCCACTAGCCCTGTCATAGCGCAATAATCCAGTAAGAGAGGCAGACCAAACTGCCATATCAGTTACCTCCAAGGCTGTTGACGTCTCATAACTGTTGTGATAGCGCCATGTATTGTACTGTTGTCCCCAAAGTAGGGTAGAAGTGCAAAACAATAGGTGCATAAAAAATATACGGACAAGCAGCATTTTATCAGGCATTTCACGAATTTACATATTCGATGGTATAGGGCAAGAACTTCCTTAGATTTGGTGCGTAAAAGACAGAACACTTTGACAAAGTTTAGAAACACAGCAAAAGAACAACTCAACCTACCTCAAATTGATGAGGCAGTACTAGCGTATTGGGGAAGAGAAAAAATCTTCACTCGTAGTGTTGACGAGCGACCCCAAAACAGGCCCTTTGTTTTCTATGAGGGACCCCCATCGGCCAATGGAATGCCAGGTATTCATCATGTAATGGCACGAACTGTCAAGGATATTTTTTGTCGATACAAGACCATGCAGGGTTATCGCGTAGAGCGAAAAGGAGGATGGGACACCCATGGATTGCCAGTTGAGCTAAAGGTTGAACAGGAGTTAGGGATTACGAAAGAAGATATTGGGACAAAGGTCACCATTGAAGAATATAACGCAAAGTGTCGTGAGACGGTTATGCGTTTTAAGTCTCATTGGGATGATCTTACCCAAAAAATGGGGTATTGGGTTGATTTGGATAATCCTTACGTCACTTTTGAAAACGACTACATTGAATCAGTATGGTACAATCTAAAACAACTTTGGGATAAAAGTCTTTTGTATAAAGGGTATACAATACAGCCCTATTCTCCTGCAGCGGGTACAGGCTTATCAAGCCATGAGCTCAATCAACCCGGGGCCTATCGAGAAGTAAAAGATACCACAGTGGTTGCGCAGTTTAAAGTCATCACCAATAATGAGTCATCCTTTTTATTTGACTGCGATCAAGAGGAGGTTTATCTACTCGCCTGGACGACAACACCTTGGACGCTTCCATCCAACACGGCATTAACCATAGGTGCCTCTATTGATTACGTAAAAATCAATACTTTTAATAAGTATACTAAAAAGGAAGTCAGTGTGATTCTGGCTGAAGCCTTAGTGTCCAAATGGTTTACAGAAGATCAGTTTAATGTAGAGTATACGGCTGACTTTGAAGGAAAGTGTATTCCTGCCCGCCGCGTAGTAAGATATAAAGGTAGTCAGCTCGTAGGCCTTCGCTACGAGCAACTCATAGGCGATAGTGTGCCAACAGATGGGGATGCTTTCAAAGTGATATCAGGGTCCTTTGTGACTACTGAAGATGGAACGGGTATTGTACATACGGCACCAAGTTTTGGAGCAGATGATCGTTCTGTAGCAGAAGAAAACGGTATAGGTAGTCTAACTCTTGTCGATGGCACAGGGAAGATGACGGATGGTGCTGGACCTTTTGCAGGGCGTTATGTTAAGAATTACACCGATGATGATGCGTATCAATCGCTTGATGTAGATATTGCTATTTATCTCAAGGAAAATAATCTAGCCTTTGATGTGCGTAAATATGCTCACAGCTATCCTCACTGTTGGCGAACCGATAAACCAATTCTATATTATCCTTTAGATTCTTGGTTTGTGCGTGTTTCCTCTTTGAGAGATGAACTTGTGGCTACTAATAGTCAGATTCATTGGAAACCTCCGCATACTGGGGAAGGGCGATTTAAAAAGTGGTTAGAGGAAGTAAAAGATTGGAACCTCAGTCGCTCTCGTTTCTGGGGAATTCCTCTGCCGATATGGTCAACAGCATCGGGCAAGGAAAGAGTATGTATCGGTTCGGTTGAAGAATTATCAAAAGCTATTGATCAAGCCAATAAAGTCCTTGGATTAGAGCAATCGCTTCCCGAAGACTTGCATAGGCCTTATGTTGACGACGTGGTCCTTGTGTCTAGTAACGGCGAGGTTATGAGGCGAGAATCGGAAGTTATTGACGTATGGTTTGATTCGGGCTCTATGCCATACGCTCAATGGCACTATCCTTTTGAAAACAAAGAGGACTTCGACTATCAGTTCCCTGCAGATTTTATTGCAGAAGGGGTTGATCAAACCCGTGGTTGGTTTTACACGCTACATGCTATATCTACTATGCTCCACGGAAAGCCTGCATTCAAAAATGTGATTGCAAATGGTTTGGTTCAAGATAAAAATGGACAGAAAATGTCCAAGCGCTTGGGCAATGCAGTAGATCCCTTTGAAACACTAGCTAAGTATGGAGCCGACGCTACGCGATGGTATATGGTGACTAATGCGCCGCCTTGGGATAATCTAAAATTCAACATTGAAGGAGTTGGTGAGGTACAGCGTAAGTTTTTTGGCACCTTATATAATACTCTTTCCTTTTTTACGCGCTATGCAGATATTGATGCCTATCGCTATGACGCAAGTACAGCTGTAGACTATAGCGATCGAAGTGAGTTAGACCAATGGATGCTTTCGGTATATGCTTCAACTGTCGAGCAATGCACAATCCTGTTGGATGATTATGACCCTACCCCTGCAGGTCGTTCAATTCAAACCATGATGATTGATCAAGTGTCGAACTGGTATGTGCGTCGCAGTCGTAGAAGATTCTGGAAGGGTGAAATAACAAAGGATAAAAAAGCGGCTTATGATACGCTGTTTGAGGTATTGATGGGTACTGCGAAGCTTATGGCACCTATCGCTCCCTTCTTTGCAGAATGGATGTATGATCGGCTATCGACCTACACTACGGAGACAATGCATGACTCCGTCCATTTATCACCATGGCCCGATGCAGCAGTTATGCAAAGCAATCAGGATTTAATGCATAAAATGCATGTTGCCCAGCGCCTTTCCTCTATGGTATTAGGTATTCGAAAAGCGGAAAAGATAAGAGTCCGTCAACCTTTATCAAGGATTTTGGTTCCCCTATCCAATGAAGTGACTTCTGAATTAATGCAATCCATTGAGCGCATAATTCAAGAGGAAGTAAATGTCAAGGCTTTAGAGCTTATGCCTGAGGATCACCCTTTGATGCAGCGCAAGGCGAAGGCAAATTTCAAAACATTAGGTCGCCGGTTAGGCAAGAAAATGAAAGCCACTGCTGTCTGTATTGCCCAATTGAATTTCGACGAGCTTAAAGAGCTTCAGCAAAAGGGAAATATGAGTCTCACTGTTGAAGGCGAAGTCATTGATATTCAAGAGGCTGATGTAGAATGGATTACTGAGGATATTAAGGGATGGAGTTTTGTCAGTGAAGGCAATCTGTCGGTGGCTTTGGACGTTGAGGTGACAGAAGATTTACGCCAAGAAGGACTGGCAAGGGAACTTATCAATCGCTTTCAGAACCTCAGAAAATCAAGTGGTCTAGAGCTTACCGATCGAATAGCAATCTACCTAGAAGACACTGTTTGGTTAAAAGATGTGATGAATTTGCATAAATCCTATATTTTCGCAGAAATTTTGGCGGATAAAGTACATTGGGGTGTTGATGGAATAAAAATGGAGGTGGAAATCGATGCCTACCAATGCACTATTGGACTTAAAAAATCAATTCATGAGTAAAACAAGTTACACGGATGCTGAGCTCCAGGAGTTTGAGGACATCATCTTAAAAAAAATGAATCGAGCAAAGGAGGACTTGAAAATCCTTCAAGAGCAAATTTCCAATGGCACAGGAAGTGGTGATGGTGATTATAAGTTTAACGGGCTTGAGGACAGCAACGCGATGACAGAAAAAGAACAGCTTAATCAAATGGCTGCAAGACAAGCTAAGTTTATCTCGCATTTAGATAAGGCCCTCATGCGAATCAAAAATAAGACCTATGGGATTTGCCGTGAAACAGGAAATTTGATTGATGCCAAACGACTGCGTGCTGTACCTCATGCTACTCTAAGCATCGAAGCGAAGCTCATCGAGTCAAAGCGAAAAGGGCGTCGATAAGTTGGAAACATTGCGCAAAAATCCTGGATTTTTAGCCTTGTCTATTGTCCTTTTTGTATTGATTGTTGACCAGATAGTCAAGGTTTATATTAAGACAAACTTTGAGTACGGAGAAAGTCACCATATTCTAGGAGGACTTCTAAACATTCAGTTTGTAGAAAATCCAGGGATGGCTTTTGGATTTGAGTACGGTGGGGCGCTTGGGAAGTATATACTATCCATATTTAGAATGATTGCCATCACTGTCATCATTGTGTTTCTTCGAAAGACACTAAAGAAGGATGAAATCAACTTAGCATTTATTGTTTGTCTATCCCTGATTTTGGCAGGAGCGGCAGGCAATGTGATTGATTCAATGGCCTATGGACTCTTATTTGATCGTGGTGGTGGTTATCCCGGAATTGCTCAATGGGGTGGTTCTTATGCCCCTTTCCTTCAAGGCCAGGTGGTTGACATGATTCAATTTAATGTTCATTGGCCCGAATTCGTTCCAAAACTTGGAGGTAATCTTGTTTTTTCTCCAATCTTTAATATTGCTGATTCGGCAATTTCTATTGCGGTATTGGCCTTTTTATTCTTCCCTAAGCGGATTTTACCTCAGGAAACTACCGTCTAACTTTCGGTCTTCACTTGGTGTTGTGCTTGGTACAATGTGAAGTAGAGCCCTTTGCTTTGGATAAGTGACTCATGATCTCCTCGTTCTGCAATTGTGCCGCCTTGCAAAACAAGAATTTCATCAGCATCTTTAACTGTACTGAGTCTGTGAGCAATCGAAAGTGTTGTCCGGTCTTTCATGGCGGTTTTTAGTGCATTTAAGACACTTCTCTCTGCAGCAGAATCCAGCGATGATGTCGCCTCATCAAGCAAAAGAATATCGGGGTCAAACAAGAGTGCACGCGCTATCGTTAATCGCTGGCGCTGACCACCAGATAGTTGCAATCCCCGATCTCCAATCAAGGTATCTAGCCCACTGGATGAGTCCCGGATGAAATCCCAGGCATCCGCTTTTTTACAACACTCGATGACTATATTTTCTTCAAAGGTTTTGCCTAGCGTTAGATTTTGTCTAATGGTGTCGTGCAGCAGAATAGGATCTTGGGTTACCAGTCCAAAACATCTTCTGTACGCTTGAATACTTAGATCTTGGATGGGGTTTTGGTCTAGATAAATAGTACCTGTTATAGGCTGATAAAAACCAAGAATCAGATCAAAAAGCGTTGATTTGCCACTTCCAGATATTCCTACAAGTGCAATATGTTTTCCTTTTTCAATATTGATATAGAGGTCATTTAAGACGAGCCGTTCCGCTTGGTCCTCATAGGTGAACGAAAGATTTTCAATACGAAGATTTTGGGCCATCGAAAGGCGTTGTACTTCGGAATCTTCCCTTGTTGAAGTTGTAGAGAAAGCATAAACTTCCGATAAAAAGTGTTGGATTCGTTCTGCTGCGGCACTTCCTCTCTGGTAACTAAAGAAAGCTGAAGAAAGGCTTTTTGCCGGCCCAACGATGTAACCAAAGGCGGCAATAAAAAAGATAAACTCTGAGGCGAGGAGCTTGTCTTTAAATACAAAGAGGCTGCCTACAATCAAAATGGAAGCGACTACGATAATGGCTAAAAATTCAGTCAAAGGACTTGCTAGGTATTTTCGAAAAAGCATAGACTGATAGCTTTTTTTCCATGAATCATTTAAGTCGTCAAATCGTCGTTTTTCGTTGTTCTCAACACCATAGGCTTTAAATAGACGAAATCCTGTGATTGCCTCGTTAAAAAAGTCCATCAGCCTTCCTTGGTCGTGTTGCACTGCTTTAGAATCTTGCTTGAGTTGTCGACCAATACTCCCTATTAAAACCGCGACTATAGCGATTAGAGCGAGGATAAAAAGGGTCAGCATGGCTTGAATAGAAAACAAAACATAAAGCAAGGCTAGAATGGTCAAGCTATCTCTAAAAAGGGCTTCAGCAATGTTGAGGATGCCGTGTTCTACCTCCGTAAGATCGTTGCTTGCCTTCGACAAAATTTGCCCTCTTCGATTGGATTTGATGTAGTGAAGGGAGGCGGAATTAAGTCCTTTGTAAATATTTTCCCTTAAGTTGGCGTACACTTTTGCCCGCAATTTGGTCATGGCTCGGGAAGCTAAATATCTCGACATATTTTGAATACATGAGGCGGCGATTAGCACTATGGCGATACCATAAATGGCATAGATTGGTTGGCCCGAGGTTTCGACAACAGTGGATAGTTCTTGCGTAAGCCATGCCTTGAGTTGGCCAAATCCCACACTTGGATTTTCGCCTGTTAGTGACTGGCTTTGACTGCCAAAAATTATCTCTAAAAGAGGAATTAGAGTTGCAAGTGTGAAGAGGCTAAATAGCACTTGAACGGCCGTACATATTACATAAAACAGTAAGTAACGTCTGTGCGGCTTGACAATAGAAAGGATAAAAGTGGACGTTTTCAATGTATTCTGTGCGTGCTCTCAGACAATAACTTTTCTTAATCCAAACCATGGAAAAAGCTGTCGTTTAAGATAATCTCTCTACCTTCAATTTATGGAATCTCGGCGACAGCAAAAAGTAGCTTCTCTTCTTAAAGATAGCATGGCAACTTATTTTATGAAAAAACGCGGTGATTTCTTTGGTAATCGGGTTTTGGTGAGTATTCTGAGCGTCAGTGTGACACCGGATATGGGCTTTGCACGCTTTTATGTTTCTTTTTTGCCCGATAAGGATAAGCAAACTATGGTAGATGCTTTGAATGCCAATGTGCGCAAAATACGCACCGATATCGCTAAAGACCTTCGCCATGTACTGAGGGTGATTCCATTGATTGAGTTTTATCTCGACGATTCAATTGCCCATGCGAGTCATATGGAAGAACTCTTTAAAAAACTAAGAGAGGAGGGAGAGCTATGAGGTTAATTCTCTTGTTTGCAAAGCGCTATTTGTTGGTTAAACAGCGAACCTTTGCTATCAATATCATCTCCTGGGTCACGATAATTGGTTTGGCTATTGGTGCTGCGTCTATCATTGTGTTGTTATCCTCATTTAATGCTCTGGAATCCATGATTTATGAGAGCCAGGGTAACTTTCGCCCTGAATTACTCATTGAGTCAAACAAAGGGCGATTGTTTGACGCGGACAGCGCAAAGGGTAAGTTAGAAGGCATAGAAGAAATTCAACATCTTTCGGAGGTCTACGAGGGCTATGCATTTTTACAAATTCCACATAGCTATGGGGATAGTTCAGCGACTAAAAATGTAGTGGTTCGTTATCGAGGAGTTGATAAATCATATAATGAGGTGTATGCCCTTTCATCCATCCTCACAGAGGGATACCATATACCTTTTGAACAGGATTCTCTAGCGCTTTACATGGGACGAAATCTCTTTGCAGAGCATAAACTTTACTTTCAAGATTGGCCGTATTTATACGCCCCAACGGAAGATGTCCTACTTGAAGATATTGACCGCTGGAATGGATACGTCCGGCTCTCAACACCGGGCCAGACTTCTCTAGGTAGGCGAACACCGAGTCTTCCACTGCAGCCGATGGGTTTGTTTCTGACGGGTGATGAGCAATTTGACGTCCACTATGTTTTTGGACATATTGACCATCTTCGAAAGCTCAATCCGAGCCATAAAGGCATGGTCAGTCAACTGGGTTTATCCCTGAATTCAAATACTGACATTGCTAAAGTAAAAACAGCAATCCAGCAAAGATTGGGGTCATATTTTAATGTCTTAGATCGGCGCGATCAAGATGCTTCTGTGTACCGCATCGTCAAGCTTGAGCGCTTTTTTATGGTCGTTATTTTAGCTTTTATCGTTGGGATTATATCGTTTAACATGATTGCTGCACTAAGCATGTTGATTATGGAGAAACAACAGGATATTGTTATGCTTCGTGCGCTAGGGGCTAAACGACGAACTATTTTTTCTCTATACCTTTTTCAAGGAATGTTTGGGGCGGCAATTGCTACTGTTCTCGGCGTTATTTTGGGCTCATTAATTGTTGTTGTTCAGGATAAGTTTGGATTAGTCAACTTCCCGCAACCCAATCCTGAAGCGATTCCAATTCCTTATCCGGTAGACTGGCGCCTTACTGATGTTCTTCTCATTGCCCTTATGATGCTTGGTATAACCTGCCTTGCCTCTCTGTATCCAGCTTGGCGTGCTTCGAAGGTGAAGTAGACGGATATGTTGTTTTATCGAAAGGCTATGACACTCTGAAAGGCCTTTTTCAAATGAGTTTCTTGGGCATTATTAAAGTGACTAGGAATTCCTTGTGTATGAGCTGCCATTGTATTCTTAAGCAATTCTTGATGCTGGACGATCCATGCTCGATCAAAATATAGCATTCCACTTCGTTGGATAATGAAGTCTGATAGGCTACAGACCCGCTCGTGCTCTATGGTATATTCCAACTCAGCTTGTAACAATGCAGAGTGCGATATATCATTTTCATTAGGCGTTTTCGCTTGAGCTCGCTCAATGATATCGATAGTAAAATGTCCGTACAAATGAACGAGGCGCTCTCCTAAATAGCTCGGTCCCTTGATGATTGCGTTAACATTATTGACTAGATGCTGCACATCGGTTATCGAATCAAATCCTTGGCCATACAAGACAAGATGTTGAGTTTGACATGCCAAACGCTTTCCAATGACTCGTTGAGCCCGATTGACAATGCGCTCGGCCATCTTTCGGTACCCTGTTAGTTTTCCTCCCGCTATCGATAGTAAACCATCCTCTGATTCAAATATTTCGTCCCGTCTTGATAGCTCTGACGGGTCTTTCCTTTTTTGCTGAATTAATGGGCGAAGCCCGCTCCATGTCGATTGAATGTCCTTTTTTTCAATGGGATAGTCCGGGAACATTCTATGAGTGGATTGCAAGATATAATCTACATCGTCGTGCGTAGGATAAGGGTGATTAATATTGTCATTGTAGGGGGTATCTGTAGTTCCTATGTAAACAATATTTCCCCTTGGAATGGCAAACATCATGCGTTGGTCAACAGCATCGAAATAAGCTGACTGTTTTAGGGGGATTTTTTCGCGGTCAACTACTATGTGAATACCCTTTGTTAAAAAGAGATGGCGGTTGGTTGTATTCTTTTGAAAGCTGCGAACATCGTCTACCCAAGGTCCTGCTGCATTGATTACAATCTTGCTTCGTAGGGTATGGTGTGTTGAGTGGATATGGTCGGTAAGTTTAATCCCGTTGATAAGGCCTTTTTCATTGTAAGTGAAATCTTTTACCTCGGCATGATTAAGGGCTATAGCACCTTTCTGACAGGCGGTTTTTATTACACTAATGGTTAGCCTTGCGTCATCTGTCCTGTATTCATAATATAGCCCACTACCTTTCAAGTTATCCTTCTTTAAGAGGGGTTCACGGAGTAAAGTTTTTTCGGCGGATAACATTTTACGCTGTTCATCCTTTGGCACCCCTGCAAGCCAATCATAAACTTTTAAGCCGAGAGATGTCATTCCCCATCCGAGGTTCCCATCGGAATAAATTGGCAGGAGCATACGTTCTGGACAGACTAGGTTTCGGGCGTTTTTGTGTACGATGGCTCGTTCCTTACCAACTTCCCTTACCAATTGGATGTCCATTTGTTTTAGGTAGCGAAGGCCACCGTGAATCAATTTAGTAGACCTGCTGCTAGTACCCCATGCAAAGTCTTCTTTTTCGACGAGCACAGCATTTAAGCCTCTGCTTTGTGCGTCGAGTAATATGCCTGCGCCAGTGATTCCACCTCCTATGACAACTATATCCCAGACGGTGTTTTCCGCCTTTTGAAGGTCAGCAAGTCTGGTGGAAAAAGAAAAGGCCATAAACTAAAGATAAAGGTCTAAAGTCTATGGCACAATTGGGTTAAGCTTCAATTAAAAAATCCTTCCTACACGTTTACTTTTTGAACCATGTGGGATACAGCCCTGATGGTGGATTTGTTTAAACTGTAGTAAATGAACTTTCCGTTACGCTCTGTTTTAAGCACGTCAGTTTTTCGCATGATGGCTAAATGCTGTGAAGCAACGGATTGTTCGATACGAAGTTTGATGTAAATCTGGGTTACTGTCATCGAACCATATTCTTCCAAAAGGTTTAAGATCTGTTGACGCAAAGGGTGGTTCAACGAACGAATAACAAGAGATGCCTCTTGGAGTTCACTGAAATTTAACGTTACATCTTCCACTTGGGGATCATAAGAACGGAGCGTTATGGAATTTTTGGTATTCATCTTTCACTAAATTTTATCATTAACTCGGCTTATATAACCCCTTTAAATAAACTGGATTACAATAGCCTACATCATCAAACTTTTGGTCGCTCCAAGCTTGCCATACACAGGATTCCATTCCTCGAATAGAGGGATAGATATCGCTATCTACAGGTGGATTTTGATTGGGCCAAAGATGGCTTCCCTTGGGAGCGCCATCACCAGCAAGATATAGTGCATTCGAAAGATTATGAAGATCTTTTATATCATCCTTTTGATCGAGAATACGTGGTCTATCTTGTAAAATTTGTTGACCGTCTGCGGAATATGCACCTAGATACACTTCATTGCGACGTGCATCCATCATACTCAGTATGGTAACAGAAGAATCCAACTTGTGTTTTATGACAGTTTCTGCTGCTATCGTTTGCAAGGTAGATGCCGTAATCAAAGGAATTTCCAAAGAAAGACATAATGCTTTTGCAACAGAAAGACCAATCCTTAGGCCTGTGTATGACCCAGGGCCTATTCCGATGGCAAGAGCATCTATATCAGTCATTGACCAATCTGCTTGGAGAAATAAAGAACGTATTGTCGGAACAAGCACTTCGCTATGACGTCGGCCGGATAGTTCATGGTACGCTTCTACAATCCGATGTTCAGAAGAACTACCCGCGAGAAGCCCTACTGCACAACATATAGTTGAAGTGTCTATACACAAAAGCTTAGTCATAAGGGAAATGGATTAAATTTCCCGACTTATGTTCTAATACGTAGGATATCACAAGAGGTTACACATGGGATGAAAAATTTAAGGTTGCAAGTAGGCATTATAGGTTGCATCATCGTTTAAAACGTAACATGCACGTTGGATTTGTTGGTCATACTGAAAACTAGATTTGATACTTCCCTGCTCAAAGGAATATCGTCGAACGATTTCTTCGTTGAGTAACTGGCGTAATTCGTCTTCATGTTTGTCAATATCAGATCCTTTATCTCTTGAGAGTTCAATGTCTAAAGCTTCAAGTGTCTCCTTTATGGCTTCATAATAGCCATCCTCTTTGCTCTTCTCTCGGAGTGATTCGAGCGCATCCTCACTTTGTGTGGTATAGTTAAAGTTTTGTGTACGCAGCCAATCGGCGAAGGCGGAAAATAATGAATCCGAAACATAATATTCACCCGGACTCTGGGGCAAGCTAGTATTGTGAGATTGGAAAATTGTAGCGTAATCGAAGATTAAATGCTCTGATAAAAGTGTTAAGGCAATATCGCTTGGCGCAGGCATTTCCACTTCAAGATCGGGCATTATTCCTCCGCCGTCATACACCCTGCGTCCATTGCGAGTAGTGAATTCCTGAATCAAGCTGTCGGGTATACGTCCAACTGATCCATCCTCTCGCCGTTCAGCATAATTTAAGGCCTGAATACAGCGACCAGATGGTATATAGTACTTGGCCGTTGTTAGCTTCAGTTGTGCATTGTAGGATAGCGGTCGTGTGGTTTGCACAAGTCCTTTTCCATAAGATCGTTCTCCAATGACAACGCCGCGATCGAGATCTTGAAGCGTTCCTGAAACAATTTCGCTTGCAGACGCTGATGAGTGATTGATAAGTACAGCCACTTTTATTTCTAAATCAATAGGATTATCCCGTGTTTTAAACTCGGCATCCCATTCAGAGAGTCTCCCCTTAGTTTCTACAACTAACTCATCTTTTTCAATAAAGAGGTTGCAAATTTTAACAGCTTCTCGTAACAGTCCTCCTGGGTTTCCTCGAAGATCAAGAATTACTGATTCCATTTGCGCATTGCCATCGCGTAACTCAAGGAAAGCACTTTCTACCTCAGCGGCAGCATTTTCCATAAAGTTGCTCAATTTGATGTAGCCTACGTTTTCATTAATCATGCCATAGAAGGGAACATTGAGCACTTGAATCTCTTGTCGAGACGGGTACACTTCCATTTCAGCATATTCCCCGTTTGCTTGGAGCCTTGCAATGCGCATGGTCACTTTGGTGTTGGGCTCACCACGCATGATATCTCCCACTTCAGCGGTAGCAAGACCTTGAACATCTATTCCATCCACAACTAAGATTCGGTCTCCTCCTTTAATACCTGCTTCCTCTGCTCCATATCCCTGGATAACTTCAGAAACTACAATATGGTTATTGTATTGGCGAACATAACATCCAATACCACCATAACGCCCAGTGGTCTGGAATCGGTAATCTTCTATATCTGCTTCACTGATAAAAACCGTATAAGGGTCAAGGCCCTCGAGCATAGCATCCATTCCTCTTTGCATAAAAGCATTGGGTTCTATATCATCTACATAATAAGAGTTGAGCTCCTTATACATCGTGGTAAACATGTCGATGTTCTTACTAATTTCAAAGTAGTTACCCCCACCATCAAAGGATAGAAGGGAAAAACCAAAAAGAATAAGGATAAGTCTAATACGAAGATTTCTCATGGCTTGAAAATAAGGCTTTCGTGGATTACGGAACGGGATCATACCCAGAACTTCCCCAAGGATGACATTTGCTTATTCTTCGTACCATAAGGTAGCTCCCTTTGAATATGCCATGTTTGCGTAACGCTTCTGCACTATATCGACTACAAGTTGGTTGGAAGCGACATGCGCTGGGTATGAAGGGTCTTAAAATCAACTGATAGATTTTAATAAGCAGAAGCAAGGGTAGGGCAATAAATTGTAGGATGACTTTCATGTTTTACTTACCTTGAGCAGTGTTAAGTTAAAGGTAAGGCACTTATGAAAATTGGTATTGTATGTTATCCTACTTTCGGCGGCAGTGGTGTCATTGCTACGGAGTTGGGAATTGCCCTAGCTATGCAAGGGCATGAGGTGCACTTTATTACTTACAGTCGCCCTAAACGACTCAATGCACTTCTGCCCAATGTGTATTATCATGAGGTAAGTTTTCAGAACTATGCCTTGTTTCAATATCCTCCTTACGAAACCGCTCTTACAAGCCGTTTGGTCGATGTGGCGCTCTATCACAACTTAGATCTGCTCCATGTTCATTACGCCATACCTCACGCCTCGGCCGCTTATTTTGCTCAGTCGATTTTACGGGAAAAGGGTAAGGATTTGCCCTTCGTAACAACCCTCCATGGCACTGATATAACTTTAGTAGGGAAGGCGCCCAGCTATCAATCTGTTGTGGAGTTTTCAATCAATTCATCTAATGCAGTTACGGCCGTATCCGAGAGTTTAAAGCAGGATACGCTAGACAACTTTCACATAAACCGCTCTATTGAGGTCATCCCAAACTTTATCGATGTCAATCGCTTTGATTCTGCGAAAAAAAGACATCCAAGACCTGCCTACCTTCCGGAGGGTGTTCCAGTGCTCGTTCATGCCTCAAATTTCCGAAAGGTTAAGCGAGTAGAGGACGTACTTGATGTATTCTATTTAGTGCGGCAATCCAACCAAGCAAAACTAATTTTAATTGGAGATGGTCCGGAGCGAGTTCCCATGGAGGTGTTGGGCCGTCAGCGCGGTCTGGATAAAGACATTATTTTCTTAGGAAATCAAGATCGAGTAGAGGATCTTTTACAATGGGGAGATGTCTTTTTGCTTCCATCGGAAAAGGAGAGTTTTGGTCTCGCTGCCCTTGAAGCCATGGCATCAGGACTTCCTGTGTTTAGCACAAACGCTGGTGGGCTCTCTGAGGTTAATGTCCATAATGAGACGGGTTATCTAGTGGATGTTGGAGATACTACAAGGCTTGCCGAACATGTTTGTGAGGTAATAGGCAATAAGACAATACTGAGTCAACTAAAAATCAAAGCAAAGGCTCGATCCCAGGCATTTGCTAAGGAAGTAATTGTTCCCCAATATCTAGCATTGTATCAACGTCTCATTGAATAAGCGTAATGTTGTCCATTACGACCTTTTGAGGTTTTGTCTTTTCATCATCTGAAATGATTACCACTTAATTCTCGTGACACCCTAAAATGAAAAAAGGCCAGTAATACATAAAAAAGAATGCTCTCGTAATAAAAACGTTGAGCCGACAGGTTGTAGATAGATGAATTCTTTTAATGTAGATAATCCTTAACTTTCAGAACATTGGGATTGATTGAAATACAAGAATTTCTTATCTTACCAATTCTAGAATTTGTATAAGAACTATGAAAACAATACTCTTTTCTTTTATAATGCTCATAGCAGGCCTCTCGTTAAACGCACAGGCACTCTATGTCGCGGGAGATAATAATTCAGCAACAACTGAAATTTACGTCAATGGTCAAGACGGAAGTAACCCAACGCTTTTTGTTAATGGAGATTTAACTGTGAGCAATGGGAAAATCGATAATGTTTCGGGCCTTGTTTGGATTGCTGGAAACACATCGTATACTTCAAGTACAAATGGGGGTTATATTTCTACGGGTAAACTTGTTTTCAATGGCGGCACGTCCCAAACCATTAATGGTGATGTAATCAATGCCAATAGAGTAGAGGTCGATAATTTCAACGGCGTTACTATCCAGTCGGGTACGTTGAATATTGATTCCTCCTTGCTTTTGTCGAGCGGTGTTTTCACCCAAGGATCTTCAGCGTCGGTTATCCTCCAAAGTGATGCGGAATTTGACGCCTACTTAGACGACTTTACAGGAAGTGGATCCTATGCCGGACAAATTACTGATCAGCTATTTGTTGCGGGGGCAACAGCAAGACAGCACTTAATCTCCTCGCCAATATCAGGCGCATCTGTATCGAGTTTAGATGATGATGTCAGTGGTTATGGAAGTGGAGTTTCAGGAAATGGAACAGATGGCGTGGCTGTAACTCCTTTAGTTCCATGTGATCCAACATCACTTGGCCAAGGATCAAATTATGGAAATCTATTTGAATATAACCCAACGACCGCAGCAGCAAGTCCATGTGTTGATCAGGGAGGTTGGGTCGTTCGCTCATCAGGTTCATTAGAATCTGCACGAGGATATTCGGCATACCTAACAGGTAATGGCAACATTTTAGAAATTGTTGGTAATCCAGGATCAGGCTCATTAAACTATCAAGCAGATAACGTTATTTTTTCTGGTTCAGGTAATACTGCATCAGGTAATACAGCAAGTGCTTACAGCGGATGGGATCTCATTGGGAATCCCTACCCATCACCTATGTCAAGAGACGCTTTTATCCAGGGCAATACAGGAGTAAATTCTCCCTCATATTATAATCCATCAGGGACTTACAGTGGCACATATTCAGCATATTCAATAGGGGAATCAATTCCGGCAACGCAGGGCTTCGCCGTTCGCGCAGGTTCGCTCAACGGAGTAGATGTTACGGTGAACTTCTCGGATGCTATGCGAACAACAACATCAGGTACCTTTCGTAATGATTGGTACGAGCACGGCTTAGAAGTCGAAGTGCGTGGCAACGGGTTTGCGGATAAAACTTTTATTGCTTTTGGAGAAGATATGACGCCTATGTTTGACCCACTCTATGAGGCGTTCAAGTTTAATAGTATCCAAGGGCAGCCAACCTTGTATACTAACTTTTCGGATGCTATGCAGTCAATCAATGCACGAAACACTAATCAGTTAGGAGAAATTTTACCGCTAGGACTTAATCCTGGGGCTGACGGCACCTTTACATTAACTTTCTCTGGAATGGAAAGCTTCCCACAAGGTGGGCTTTTGTTCTTGGAGGATAAAGCAACAAATACCTGGCAGGATTTAACGCTTAACGATACCTACACATTTGATGCCTTGGCACAAGATAATGCTGATCGTTTTCAATTGCACTTAACCCCAAAGGTATTCGCTGAGGCTATTCAAGGAAGCTGTGCATCGCCTGAAGGAGCGCTTGAACTCAATATCCCAGCCTATACTCTCAACGGCCAAAATGTGGTTTGGGACTATGTGGTTCGTCATAATGGACAGGCCTTTACACAAGGCAGCGCATCCTCTTCACGAAGTCTGCCTATAGAGGTTAGCGGCAATTATGAGGTCGAGCTACAATACGGAAGCACTATAGTACACGAAATCTTATCGGTGGAAGTTATTGAGCCAATCCTTCTTGAACTTCCTCAACAACTTACTCTAATAGAAGGTAACTCGTTAAATATTACTCCGTTAACAAATGCTAATGAATTTGTTTGGAAGATGGATAATGAAGTGGTTTCTGAGACAGAAAATTTAATAATCGAAGGCTTGACAGCTGGAGTGTACACCGTAACCCTTGAGGCTAGTGATAATGAGGGTTGTACTTCATCTTCTTCTGTTCAGGTTTTCGTAGATAAAGGAGTAGCTTCGAATAATGACTTAGATATTTCCTTGTTTACAGCAGTCGCTCAAAACGATGGAATTCAAATAACCTTGACCGACCACCTTATGGGAGCGAATATTGAGCTTTTTGCAATGGATGGCAAGTTGATTAGTGCAATGCAAGCTAGTGCTACGCATCATATGTTCAACACAAGTGACTTAGCTGCAGGTATCTATACGATTACTTTACGTAAAGGCGGAGAAAGTTACACTCAACAGCTTTTGATTCAACGATAGCATGGTACATGTAACCATTAACTTACAAGGGGAGTGTGGCTACACTCCCTTTTTTTTTGTTGAAAAGTGAGGAAACATCGAGGCAAGTTCTAGTCGATATTTGTCTTAAAATACACCTATGAAAAACCTTCTCCTATCTCTTTTCCTTTTGCCATTTATTGTAAGTGCACAGTCTCAGTTTTGGCAAAACCGTTTAAAAGTCGATGTAAGTGCTGCAGGATCTCAAGATCGAACATTTATCTATTTTTCAGACCAGGCTACTGATAATTTTGACCCAGTATATGATTCTTACAAGACGCCTAGTGCTGCCGGACAGCCTACATTGTATACAAGAATTGATGGTAATACAGGAATCCTTGCAATCAATGCATTTTCTCTAGATTACTTCGGCAATCCAATCACTTTAGGAATGCAGCCTGGCTCGGATGGCACGTTTACACTGATCTTCCAATATGTCAATGATATGCCATTAGGCTCTGTATTGTATCTGCATGACATGCAAGATGATGTTTGGCAAAATCTTATGCTGGATTCAACCTACACATTTAACATGTTACTAACGGATTCTAATGATCGCTTTCAAATTTTTACTAGTCCCTCTCCAACGGCTTACGGTGTAGATGATCTTTGTAGTTCTGGTGCCGGGTTTGCAGTGGATTTACCGAGTATCCTTATCGATGGACAGATTACCTCTTGGGACTATTTGTTATCCAATAGTATGGGTATTGAAGTGGGGTATGGATCAACTACCGGAATGGATACCATTGAAGTTTCTGCGTCGGATGAATACACTATGGTAGTAACTTTTGACGGTATGACGAGCACCTTCACTGATTCTGTTGTAATTGGCGCACCTGTTTCGGTAACCTTGCCAGTAGACATTACGAGTAATGCTGGAGAGACCGTAAACGTGACGCCTAATGTATCTACCACAGGTGGAACGTACTCTTGGCTTCTTGATGGATCAGAGGTAGGAACGGATGCTACCTTAGATTACACTTTTCTAACCGAAGGAACATACAATTTAGTATTGAATTATGTGTCAGATGATGGTTGTGAGGTTTCTCAAACTGTGATGATTACCATTCTCGGCACGAACTCTTTAGAAGACTTTTTACTTCGTCATTCTTTGGAGTACTTAACGATTCAAAATGAAGTACTATATATTGGAATGAATGAACTTGAGAATATTTCAGAGATCATCTTGATGGATATAAAGGGTCAAGTAATCTATTCGATGAGTCCAAAAACAATGAATACAGCAATGGATATATCAGAATATGCTCATGGCGTTTACTACCTAGGTGTGATAAGCAACAAGGGTAGTGAGTTTGTACCCATTCAGTTTTAACGATTAGATTCAATAAGCAAATAAAAAGGGGCTATTGCCCCTTTTTTTATGTCATGGATAGTAATCCCGACCTTCGGATAATCCGGCATATTTATTCAACACATTACGTGTTGCTTTTAGCTTTGGGGCCTCGCCTCGGGAGGCCCCTTCTCACACAGACAAATCATCTTTTGCTCATGGAGAGCATATCATAAATGAATCGTCATCCTCCTCTTTGAAAGACGACTCGATCCGGTTTTCATGGAGTGCATCGTTTCGCCTTCATAAATATATACGCGCCCCAATTCATTTAGGTTTCATTTTTGGAAAAGCTGTTATCCAATGTATTTTGGGCTGAAGACAAATAATTACCTTTAGCATATGTTTAAGCTTGCTCAAGCAATTTTGTTTATGCTGCCGGCAGAAACAGCCCATTATTTTACCATGAATTTGCTCAAGGTCTGCTATCAGATTGGTCTTATTCGCAATACTACTCAACCTGCAGAAAGACTTAACGTGCGAGGTCTGGGAGATGATCTATGGTTTAACAATCGAGTGGGTCTAGCAGCTGGTTTTGATAAGAATGCTCAATATGTTGAAGTATTATATGCATTGGGCTTTGCAGCGATTGAAGTTGGAACTGTTACGCCTAGAGGTCAAGTGGGTAATCCTAAACCCAGGTTGTTTCGACTTAAAAGAGATAAAGCACTGATTAATCGTTTGGGATTTAACAATGATGGGGTAGATGCAATGGAAAGACGTCTGATGCATCTCAGAAGTAAGCAAGCGTCCAATCATTCTTTGCCAGTTATAGGAATAAACATTGGTAAAAACAAATTGACTCCCAATGAGCAAGCTGTAGGGGATTACGTCTATTGCTTGGAAAGACTGCATGCCTATGGGGATTACTTTGTAGTTAATGTAAGCTCGCCGAATACACCGGGATTGCGAGCCCTTCAGGGTAAGGATAGCCTCGTTGAGTTACTTACCAGGCTTCAGGCAGTAAATAAAGCCAAAGGTCTAAAGCCGCTTTTATTGAAAGTGGCCCCTGATTTGAGCGATGAAGCATTATTAGAGGCAGCAACAGTTGTTACTGAGTTGCAATGCACTGGAATGGTCCTCACAAATACTACTATTAGTAGAGAAGGATTGATTACTTCCTCGCGTAGCATGGGCGCCATAGGAAATGGGGGGTTGAGTGGAGATCCATTAGCTGTTCGCTCTGCTGAAGTACTTGCGCTTATTCGAAAAGCTTACCCTGATATGACCCTTGTTAGTGTTGGGGGAATAAGCAGTAAAGAAGAAGGCCAAAAACGACTAGAGCTCGGTGCCGATTTTCTTCAGGTATACACGGGCTTTGTTTATGGCGGTCCACATTTAATCAAATGCTTGGCGGAGCTCTAATCTTGACTTCAATGTCACGAATAACACTTTGAAAGTAAGTTTTGACGAGGTGATTTCGAACAATAATGGAGATTGCTCAAAATATGAGTATTAAGTAAACAGAGAACTCAGAATGGGGATTAGCAATTTCCGTGGCAATGCTTGCGTGTTAATTTCAGAACATTCATCAATTAATCTTAGTCAAAAGTCGTCTTCTATTTGGGGAGACTTATTTTGTCTTTCTATCTTTAAGTGTTAATCAAAAACCATGGCTAAAGTATTAGGTGCTATAATGATAATTGTCTCAGGCTTCGCCACCTTGGTCTGTGTATATCTATATTGGAATTCTACTGCCCATCTTCCCTACCATCCAATTGATGAAGAGAGTAATCAAATTGGTGCATCAAAAATGTCACTTGTAGATACTGGCATGTTGTTGCCAATAATTGTTGCGTTATTCTTTTTAATTGCAGGAATGGTCATCTTCTATTCTCATAAAGAACCCGAAGCAAAATAAGTACCTTGCTACGCCGATTCATCCCTACAAAGCGTCACCTATTATGGGGACTAGTATTGCTCCTCGGACTTCCATTACTATACGTGGTCTCTGTAATTGCCGTAGGAAGCTTAACAAATTATAGGCCACCAGAGAACCAAGCGGTTTCACCTGATAAACAGTCCGAGCGTTTACTAAGTAGCGACCGAGATACATTTAATGTCCTTCTATGGAATATAGGCTATTGTGGGCTTGGGGAGCACTCCGACTTCTTTTATGATGGAGGAAAAGATGTCCGGCCAAATCCTAATAATTATGACCGGTATTGGACGGGTGTATATAACTATATCGCCAAATATCGCGATAGCCAAGACTTCGTACTTTTGCAAGAAGTAGATAGAGCCTCAAGACGAAGCTATAACCACGATCAATATGAAGGATTGGGGATAATGTTTGATGGTTGGGAGGCAATACATACATTGAACTATAAGAATGTTTGGAACCCTATGCCATTAACGAAAATGCCCCTGGGTAAAATTCAAAGTGGCTTGGCCTCGTTTAGTCGTTTTGCTTCTTCTACGATCACCCGTTACAGTTTTCCAGGCAACTTTTCATGGCCGAAGAGCGTGTTTATGCTTGATCGGTGTTTTCTCGTACAAGAATTGCTTTTGCCAAGTGGTGAGCGTCTCTATATTATCAATTCCCATAATTCTTCCTATGATAATGGAGATTTGAAGGCTCAGCAAATGGACTATTTGAAAGCGTTTTTACTGAAGGCTTACGAGGAAGGAAATTACATTGTTGTCGGGGCTGATTGGAATCAATGCCCACCAAATTTCCCATATTATACCTTTATGGGGGAGAAGAATCAAAACTATTCACAAACAAATATTGAAGAGGATTTTATGCCCGAAGGTTGGCAGTGGGTTTATGACAAGACAGAACCCACCAATCGTAAACTTTATCAAGTGCTCTCAGAAAATCAATATGAGGATACATACAAAACGTTGATTGACTTTTATTTAGTGAGTCCAAACATAGAGGTTCTTGGCGTTAAGACAAAAGATTTGAAGTTTGCATCGTCTGATCACCAACCCGTTCATCTTCGCTTTACGCTTAAGGATTAGTCTAAGATTATTGAGTGATAAGTCATGTCGTCAGAGTTTGTTATTTTTCCAATAACCTAAAACCATGGCAAAATCAATACAACAGTGGTTTGATGAATATGGAGAAAGTCATCAGAACCCTACAAATAAGGTCATTCACTGGATATGTATTCCTTTGATTTTTTGGAGTATCATTGGATTGCTTGCTTGTATTCCTCACGACTATCTACAAGTAACCGGTGTCGCATGGGTTTTGCCTTATTTGCATTGGGGGGGTGTGGTAATTGCCTTAGGTCTGCTTTTTTACATCCGGCTTTCTTGGCAACTTTTTTTAGGAATGGCTTTATTTTCGACTATTGTCCTTCTATCAATTGAAGCATTAATGGCTCTTGGAATAAATGTCCTACTTGTTACGAGCGCTGTAGTGTTTGTCGGTTCATGGGTCGGCCAGTTTGTTGGCCATAACATAGAAGGAAAAAAACCCTCTTTTTTCAAAGATTTGCAGTTCTTGATGATTGGTCCTGCTTGGCTAATGGGATTTATTCTAAAACGCACTGGAATAGGCTACTAGCAAAAGCATTATTTACATGATAGGAGTTATCGGATAAGGAGGAAGCTTCCTTTTAAGTCAATTTCTTGGCCATCAGCAAATCTTCCTTTAAACAGATAACCAAATGTGTTTGGAGGAAGTACTTTTCCTTTCCATGTACCATCCCAACCGGGTTCTTGTTGATTCCCCACAAATATGATTTCTCCCCACCGATCGGTTATAATGAGCTCATGGGACACTATGTGTTCACCGTAGACTTTAAAGAAGTCATTCACTCCATCACCATTTGGCGAAAAGGCGTTAGGTATAAAGACATTTAAATTATTTTCGACCGATGTTGTGGCTAGCGCAGGGATAATGCAAGGGTTGTTAGGATACGACGCGCTGACTTCAAAGCTGTAATAGGTCTGTTCAGGGATTAACATGGGTGAAAGACAATCCGAACAATCTAAATCCTCAGCTGGGCTCCATACAATATTTGTTAATAAAGAGTCTTCATAGATATCCGGAAACTGAATCACCAATTCTAAAGCTAGAGTATCCAATAGCGTAATCGTAGTATCTGATGGAATCACTTCAAGGATGACACTGGGAGTGCTTGAAACAATACTTCCAAAAGGCATTGAACGGCAGCCATCTGCGTCTTCAACACTGAGCCCATAAGTTCCGCTTGGAAGATTGCTAAAGACAGCACTACTTTGATAGGTGAGGCCCGAGTCTATTGAATATTGATAGGGTGGTATTCCTCCGGTTACACCAAGTATTTGGATTTGTCCTGAACTTGACCCAATACAACCTGAAGAGTCTACATCTATACTTGTAATCTCAGGTCCAGTAGCTCCATCTAAAAAAGTTGAAAAAGGTGTTTGACATCCGTTGTTATCAGCTATGACTGCGCCATAAAGCCCTTGTCCTAAATTACTCCTCGATGGACCGCTGATTCCATCACTCCAAACGACATTGTAAGGCATTGAGCCACCTTGTATGCTAAGACTTATTGAACCACTTAGGGGATTGTTGCAATTGGGTTCAACAATACTAGCTTGATAGATGATTGCATTAGGCTCATTAAGTAGGGTTGAAGCAGTTCCATCACAACCTTGTGCATCGGTAACAACGACAGATATAGTTCCTGGCCCGAGTGCAATAATCGTACTAGAGTCCTCCCCGTTTGACCATTGATACAAATAAGGAGTTGTACCTCCATTGACATTGGCCACGGCTTGTCCATCAGATGCTCCGTTGCATGTAACATCTCTTCCCGAAAGCGTTACTGAGACGGAATCACCTTCAGGAATGATTATGCTGCCGTTGTCAAAACATCCTTGTCCATCACTCACTTGAACGGTGTAAGTCCCTGCTGTAAGATTCAAAGCAGTATCTGTAGTTTGTCCCGCGGGGTCATCCCATAGAAAAGTAAATGGTTGCACACCCCCGTTCACAAATACATTAGCTTCGCCGTTATCATCGTCAAGACAAGTGGGCGCTGAGCTGCTTAACGTTAGAGTAAAGTTTACGTTCTGCTCAACATTAGTGGATGTTGTATCCAAACATCCGGTAGACGGGTCTTCAATGGTTACTATTAGGCTTCCACTAGTCAGACTCGACAGCACAATCACTCCACTTGCATCGCTTAGTATTCCTGTAGGTGCCTGAATCAGGATCCCATTTTGACTATACCCTATGATGTAGTTCGAATTGGGTAGTAAACCACTTATTGTTCCAAGACCATCTGTTGCTCCACAATCAATGGTGTCTATGGTGATGTTGTATGATAAACTTCCGGCATCAACAATGTCAAAGGTCGTGTCGATCGTGCACGCAATGTTGGGATCAATACTATCGGTTAAGGTAAGGGTATAGGTCCCGGGCGATAAACTTGGTTGGTCAATTACTGTAGGACCATGGGACCAAAAAATATTAGGAGGGCCTAATAACCCTGCAAAGCTGCCGACAAGGGAGCCAGTATTTGTTCCGCTGGCGCAATCAGGCTGAGTTATCACAAGTCCCCAAGATGGGTCTGACACCCCTATTCTAGATACAGCGGTATCAATACACCCTCCAAAAGTTTGCACAAGTTGTACATCTGTCCCGCTTAATGTTGGATTGGCGACTACCGTTAAGGTATTGGTACTATTCAAAATACCTGAAGGAGACCAATCATAGGTAAACGGGCCGGCCGTTCCCTGTAAAATCACACTTTCTCCTGCACAAACAATGGTATCTTCTGGGGTAACGGTTACAGGCAGTGAGTCAAAAAGAGTTAAGCTGGCACTATCAAAGGGTATTCCATTGCATTGAGACAAACTGTACAGTGTTACGGTCTCAAATCCCTCTTGAATACCATCTGAAATAGGTGTTATTGTCACAGTATCGAATTGCTGCCCAGGGGCAAAAAATATTGTATCATTTATGGTTGTATAGTCTATTCCGTTAGTTGCACTACCTTGAATGTCAATAGGCAGGGAATAGGCAAGCCCAATATCTCCTGTTCGTTCAAAGATAAATTGACCACCAACGCATCCTTCTACAGCAAAATCTACTAGATCACTTATTACTGAGCTTGCAGCGATGACCACCTGATTAGATGAGAAACTTCCGGCTTTTAGGAAAACACCTGAATCAAAAATTCGATCAAGAAAAAAACTTTCACTTCCATCTCCAATGGCTAGTTTCATAGTATAGGTTGAACATGCCACTGTCGGGACAACGGCTTGTAGAAGCTCAGTATTACCCGAATACACTACCCCTGGAATTACTCCACTATAAAAGGCAGTATTGTTTAGTTGACAAGGGACTGTAGAAAAGAGGTCATCAGAAACGCCATCGTTCACCGTATTAATGGACACAGGAGTGTTCGTGCCGGGAATCAATGCAACATTTTGCTCTACATAGTTACCTCCAGCAGGATTAGCTCCACTCACGTAAAAACCAAAGACGTCATTGAAGCTGGAGCAGACGTAGTTATCGTATTCTTCGGATCCGAAGCGATAATCGAATTTTAAGGTATCACCAAAAACAGTAATGTCAAAGGTTAAAACACAAGCGTCAGTTGAGATAAGTGTTGGACTATTTAATGCCAAAGACGCATCTAAAGACGCATCACCAAATAGGCCATTATCAACACTAGCTTGAGGATTAAAGAAGATGTCGTTGTTTTGATTGACGTCCATTGCACTACCAGAGGTCAGTAATATTCCATCTGTGATTCCTAAGCCTGCAGGAGCAGAGGTAAACTGCGCGTAGGCATTATTCGCACAATTTAGTGTGGCATTACTTATAGTTACCCCTTGGCCCGCTAAAGTCTGTGCCATGGTGGATGCATTCACATTAGCCGGATTATCAAAGGTAAATTGGGCTGAAATAGAATGGCCACTAGCGAGGAATACCAATAAGGACAACAATAAACGCAGTATGACAGGGCTCTTCATAATTTCCTTAAAAAAGATACTACATATTAGCTTGTTACATACCGAAAGAGGCTAAAACTTCAGGAATCCATCGGTTGATTCGGTCATCTGTAAGGTCATCTTGATTATCGATATCAAGACAGAGTCCTACAAATTGATCCCCACGCTGCGCTTTGGAAAAGTCATGCTCATAATCTAGTGCTGAGGTGAATCCATGCAACGTGCCTCCTTGATTCTCAGCCATATCTGCATAGACTCCAATGGCATCACAGAAGTAAGTAGCATAGCCATATTGATCACCAAGCCCAAAAAAAGCAAGCTGTTTGCCTGTAAAATCAATGGCTTCAAATTCAGGAATGAACTCCTCCCAATCGCCTTGCAATTCCCCATCATACCATGTAGGCTGACCGATAATTAGAAAATCATATTGTGCCATGTCAGCCGCCTTACGCTGATAAATTTCAATTAAGTCAACCTGTATATCAGGTTTTATCTCTTGAATAAGGGACTTGATTTTTTCAGATACCTGTTCTGTGTTTCCAGTATCTGTCCCGTAAAACAAACCAATAGATGCCATGTTAAAACGCTATTAAAACTACTCCGATTGAAGGTAAGCTTTTATCGAAGCTTTATCACCGACAAGTTCTAAGGCTTTTTGTAAAATATCGTCATTTTCGTTGTAAACCTTGAAGAAGGCCTCTGGGTTATACAGGGAACGAGCTAAAATTGCCTTAAACTGCAGATGAATCCATTGCATGGATACTGTCATCCCTTCGCTATCTAGTGAGTCAATCTCACTATAGCAATAATTTAAAAAGTCTGTGAAAATTACATCCTCTTCATTAAACATGACTAAATAACTATTGATGTCCGGGTATCGATTAAGCACTTCCTCTCGTTGGTCATCGATGTAGGAGTAGATGAACTCTTGAAACAACCCTTCACGGCGAATTTGCCCTAAGGCTCTCGATCCTCCTGAAGTGTCCATTGCAACCCACACATCTGGCATGATGCCTCCTCCGCCAAATACCGTTCGCCCCCCAGTAGTAGTGTACTTTAATGAATCGGGAACTTCCATGGCGTAGCTGGAGTCAGTCAACTCCCCAGAATCCATTCGTCGCTCAATTTCTTCTCTGTAGGCCTCTACGCCATCCTCATATGGACGTTGGATAAAGCGACCACTAGGCGTAAAATAACGAGCTACTGTTAGTCGTATTAATGACCCATCAGGTAGGTTATATCCTCTTTGCACTAGCCCTTTTCCAAATGTACGGCGTCCAATCACAAGTCCTCGATCATGATCTTGGATAGCTCCGGAAACGATTTCACTGGCACTTGCCGAGTATTGATTAACCAAAACAACGAGGTTACCTTTTTTAAACTTACCTTCCTTGGTCGTGGTATAATTTTTTCGGCGACTTTGAGCCCCTTCGGTATAGGTTACTAGAAATCCGGCACCAAAAAACTGATTGACTACATCTACAGCTGCATTGAGGTATCCACCCGAGTTATTCTGTAGATCAAATACAAGGTTTTTCATCCCCTCATTATTGAGCTTTTCCAAAGCACTTTCTACCTCTTCTGAGGTGGTTGCTGAAAATTTAACCAGTTTGATATACCCTGTCTTTTTATCTAACATGTAGGCTGCCTCAACGGAATTCAGCGGAATTTTATCACGTGTAATGGTAAAAGGTAAAAGCGCCTTATTACTCCCACGCTTGATATCGACAACAACTTTTGTTCCTTTAGGTCCTCTTAGTAAATCGATTACACCTCTGTTGTTGATGCCTATCCCCGCAATGGTGTCACCATCAACTCGAATGATTTTATCTCCGGGAAGAATTCCCACAGCCTCCGAGGGCCCTCCAAAAATAGTCTCTACGATAAAAATGGTGTCTTGAAGTAGGTTAAACCTTACTCCGATACCCTCAAAATTTCCAATGAGAGGTTCATTCATCGCTTGGACATCCTTTGCTGCTGTGTAACTGCTGTGGGGATCTAATTCTTTCAGGAACGCTCGAATCGCCTTTTCAACAATAGCGCTATCCGCGATGTCTTCTACGTAGAATCGATCTACATAATTGAAAAAAGATTGAATTTTATTGCTTTCCGTTTGAGAAAGTTGAGCGTTTACCAGAATTGGAGTATACAAAAAGAATAGAACTATAATACGAAGCATAATTGGCGGTTATTTTGTAAACACATATCAGGCGTTACACAGATAAGTTAAAATCTCGCAGTGCATCATTTAACGAAGTTTTTTTGTCAGTCGACGCCTTTCGTTGCCCTATAATTAACGCACAAGGTATGCCAAAGTTGCCAGCGGGAAATGTTTTGCTTGTACTACCAGGTATTACAACAGATTTTGGTGGGATATATCCCTTGTACTCTTTGGGCTGATCACCACTTACGTCGATAATCTTTGTGCTGCCCGTGATGGTAACGTTAGCGCCAATTACAGCCTCTTCTCCGACATGAACACCTTCAACTAAGATGGCCCGTGAACCTATGAATGCATGATCTTCGACAATTACTGGCTGTGCTTGAAGTGGTTCAAGAACGCCTCCTATACCAACCCCTCCACTTAAGTGAACATGTTGTCCAATTTGGGCACAAGAACCTACCGTTGCCCAGGTATCTACCATGGAGTTAGCGCCAACATAGGCTCCTATGTTTACATAGCTTGGCATCATAACGACACCCGGCTCCAAGTGGCTGCCATAGCGGGCAAGAGCTTGTGGTACGACTCTAACTTGTTGCGCAGCAAAGTCCTTTTTGAGCGGAATCTTGTCATGAAACTCAAACGGCCCATGTTCAATCGTTTCCATTTGCTTTACAGGGAAATAAAGAATCACAGCTTTTTTTAACCAAGTATGCACCTGCCACTGATCATTTTGTTTTGTACAAATTCTTAATCGTCCTTTGTCCAGTTCCTCAATGACATAGTCAATGGCCTTTACGGTCGTTGAGTTTTTGATTAATTCGCGGTTGTCCCATGCAGATTCGATGAGTTGCTGTGCATTGTTCATAATTATAAAATAGAGTCTAAAATTACTTTTTACAAGTGTAACTTTTATTTACATAATATCGTTGTATCTTTGCCGTCCCGTTATGGGAAATTGACTCGGTAGCTCAGCTGGTAGAGCAATACACTTTTAATGTATGGGTCCTGGGTTCGAACCCCAGCCGAGTCACAT
The DNA here is from genome assembly GCA_002708985.1 of Saprospirales bacterium. Taxonomy (GTDB): domain Bacteria; phylum Bacteroidota; class Bacteroidia; order Chitinophagales; family UBA8649; genus UBA8649. Next base: position 84,690 of record PAPS01000009.1, read on the forward strand.
TTTTCTCTGCACCTCTTTTTCTTTTTTTAATCCCTCTGCACGAGGCTAGATGTCAACGCTGCTTGCTGTAAAGTAGGATTTTCATTAACCTCTTTATATTCTTTTTTTAGTCGTTCAATAATTGTACTGACCGATTCAATGGATTTTGTGTATTCGATGCTCGGTCCTGCGCACCATACGGTCTTATAGGTTGCGCTGAATGCAGCCTTTTCAACCGACTTCATGCCTTTTGAATAGGTAAGCATTTTTACATACTTTTTAAGGCGTTTGTTTTTAGATAATACACGCTCAAACGCATTTTGTTGAGTACCTATTTTTTGGACATAGGGCGTATTGATAACTGTACAGGGTGAGCCGGAAATCTTGGTAGTTAGCACAATGTCTTTTGCTCCATAATCAACACAGGCTTGCTTGTATTCTTCTGAAACAGGTGCTTCGGTGGTGGCAATAAATGGTGATCCCATAGAAACACCTAATGCACCATCTCCATGAATTCTTGCCCATATACCCGCTCCATTTCCGACACCTCCTGCAGAAATTACAGGTAGTTTACATGCCTCTTTCAACTGGGGAATTAATTCTTTGGACATTAAGGGCCCTGCATGGCCCCCTGCCTCTTTGTTTACGGCAATGAGTGCATCGCATCCAAGGTTCTCAACCTTTCGCGCATAATCGGCATTAACGACATCACAAAAAACTTTTATCCCAAGCGGTTTACATACATCGATAACTTCTTTGGGAGATCCTAAGGAGGTAATGATATAGTCTACACCAAGGTCTGCACAGGTGGCTAATTGTCTTTTGTAGTGAATGTTTGACCTGTTTACGATGAGATTAATGCCAAAGGGGCCTTTGGCCTTTTGACGTATTGCAGTAATGGCTTGTCGCATGGCATCATCCGTCCGCCAATTTAGTGCAGGGATACATGCGGTAACTCCAGATTGAAGGGCTGCAATGGTCATCGCTGTATTGGACACAAGGAACATAGGGGCTACAATGAGCGGGAAATCGATTCCTAGGAGTTCGGTTAGTCCATTTTTGACGTTTTCCATATAATGAGTGTAGATATTTAAGATAGGGAGAAATAAACGCTTCGAGCAAAATAGATTTATCTTTTCTATATGGATGAAACCAAGTACTCAACGGTTGAAGTGCATATTAGAAAAATTGGCCTAGTGGCAATTATGGCTAAGGTGCTTGTCTATATTTCAGATAGCAATTCAATAAGTACTAAAAGACTATCGTTATATCGTTGTGGATTGTCATCGGAAGTGCCTCAATGTTGTGGCAGCTTTAAGGGACAGCCTCCTCTTTAAAACGGATAATTATGAATATTCAAAAACGCATTATAGTGGGCCTGCTGTGCCTTGTTCAATGTTTCTTTTTGTCCAATTGTTTTGCGCAACATAAGGTCAACAAAAAAGCGGAGGCATGGTATTTTGAAGGAATTCGTTCAGAGAATTTGGGGATGATAGAGGAGGCGTTATTCTGCTACACCAAATCCATTAAAAAGCAAAAGACGTACATCCTGCCTTGGCTTGCTAAAGCAAACATCCTTTACCGCATTGACAGCCTCCAATCGGCTTATGATATTTTAAAAAAGGCGGAGTCCTGCGTTAAGTCATCTCATGTTAAATTGGACTATGGCTTGGCACTTTATAGTTTCTTATTGCAAGATTATAATCAGGCTCAAGAACATGTAGACAAGCTCTTCGAAGTTCAACACCACTGGTCTTCTTCTTTCAAGTACGAAGCGTCCATATTGCAACAGAGCATTTATCTCGCGGATAGTTTGGTTCGACATCCTCACAGTTATGAGTTGGAGCTACTACCAGCTAGTGTAAACTCATCTTATGATGAATATTTTCCATCCTTAACGGTTGATGGTGAGCAGTTGTTTTTTACTCGATTAGAACCCGAAGAGGATGGTTTGGGTTTTTGGGATGAAGATCTATATTCCTGCAGTCGAGAGGATGAGTCGTGGGCTGATGCAGTAGCCCTCCCATCAACGATAAACTCCAACAAAAATGAAGGGGCTAATTCGATTAGTACAGATGGTAACGAGCTGTTCTACGCTGCGATGTATGGACAACTAGGTGATATGAATATCTACCGTGCTGAGTACAGCAATCAGCAATGGAATGTGCCAAAATCTTTGTCAACCGCCGTAAATAGTGGTCAATGGGATTCACAACCCTGTTTGTCTGCCGATGGTGCCATGTTGTTTTTTACTTCAACGCGGCCCGGAGGACTTGGAAATTCAGATATCTATGTAGCGAGACGCGATTCCAATAATGTATTTTCTGCAGTAGAGCGTCTTCCATTTCCTATTAATACACCGGGTAATGATCAGCGCCCTCATTTTCATCCCGATGGCAAGACCTTGTATTTTTCTAGCAGTGGCCTGCCAGGTATGGGGGGAAGTGATCTATACAAATCGCAGTTAATGGAAGATGGTACTTGGACAAAACCAGAAAACTTAGGCTTTCCTATAAACTCATCGAAGGATGAGCGGGGAATTTTTATCAGCGGTGATGGCAAACTCGCCTTTATATCGACTAATCGAAAAGGGGGTATAGGGGGTATGGATATTTATCAGTTTGATTTGCCTCACTCGGTGGCTCCTGGCTTAACCTCTTATCTAAAGGGTAACGTACTCGACTCGCTGACAAGACAGCCTCTAACGGCAACTATTGAGATTTATGACTTAACAAGAAATCAAGAATATCGGACAGTGGATGTGGATCCGGTAGATGGATCATTTTTGTTTGCTTTTCCTGGAAGTTTTAACTATTCATTTCATATTACTTCGCCTGGAAAGATTCCGATTTCGAAAACAATTACTTCTGATTCGATCCTTACCTCGGGAGAACTTCTTAATGAAGAATTTCTTTTATCGGGTCCTAGTATCGGAAATCAATTTCGCTTGAACAATGTGTTTTTTGAAACGAATAGCGCTGTTCTAGAGGAGATTAGTAAGCAGGAGCTTCAAATCGTTGCCAATTGGATGGTAACTGTAGAGGACACGGTCATATTCGAGTTGCAAGGCCATACGGATAACCGAGGCAGTGAAGCTTGGAATCTCACCTTATCTCAACAAAGAGCCGATGCGGTGCGTAGCTATCTCGTTTCGATTGGTATTCCTGATGACAGACTTGTTGCTCGTGGTTTTGGTATGACACGGCCTATTGATTCAAACGAAACCGAAGAAGGCCGTGCAAATAACCGCCGAACAGAGGTTCACTTTCGCTAATCAACGATATTGAAAGAGTAACTCTCCAATTCGAGCGCCCTTCAATAAGGTCTCATCAAATTCAGTTTCGGGGTCGGAGTCGAATGTTATTGCTCCTCCTGAAGTAAAGCTTAAGTAGCGTTCTTTTTCTTGATAGAGGACACTTCGAATAACAACATTGAAATCAAAGTCACCGTCAGGAGAGAAGTAGCCAATGGTTCCTGAGAATATCCCACGCCTTGACATTTCGACTTCATCAATGATTTGCATAGCTCGGTACTTAGGCGCTCCCGTCATTGACCCCATCGGGAATGAATTTCGTATAACATCAATGCTAGAATATTTAGGGTCAACTTTTGCCCTTACTGTCGATACCATTTGGTTGATGGTTTGAAAACTTTGTACTTCAAATAAATTCTCTACCCTAACAGTACCGGGAAGGGCTGTTTTTGCTAAATCATTACGCACAAGATCAACAATCATGACGTTCTCCGCACGCTCCTTTCTATTTGATGCAAGTGCCTCTCTAATTTTCTCATTTTCCTCGGGTGTCTCGCCAATCGGAGCAGTGCCTTTAATGGGTTGGCTGATTACCTCGTCCCCCTGTTTTCGCAAGTATCGCTCAGGACTGAAACTTAGAACATGAAGACCCTCATGTTTGACATAGGCGGAGAAGGGGGATCGCAACGCATCATTTATTCTCAAGAAGGTAGTCAGTGGGTTAATACGAACCTCGTAAGAGGCAAGTTCACGGCAAAGATTAACCTCATAGACTTCTCCGTGTCGAATGAGATTTTGAATATGGCGTAATCGCTCTAGATAGGCTTCTTTATCCATATTGCTGAACAATTCTATCTTTTTTGAAAAGGGCTCTTTTGGGATTTCGTAAGCATTGATAATGTTCACTAAAGCAGTTGCCTCAAGAAAACTTCTGTTAATCGTTAGTTTATTTCCTGACATTCGGAAGAGAAACCTCGGTTCGAAAAACAGAAGCTCTGGGGATTGTAGTCGGTTTGGATGTTGAGAAGAAAGGTCTTCGACATCATTTTTTAAGTCATAAGAAAGAAAACCAAAAAGCCAGGAGTTGTCATGGCGATGTTTGAAATCCTCGAGTAAATCAAAGGCGCCCGCCGCATTATTTAGCGCAAGAGTTTTTAGAGAATCTACGGCAAGTATCCAGTCATAATGCTGCAATCGTTCTCCATATCCATTACTATCATAAAAGGCAAAAATAGGAAACTGATTAGCCCATGCGAGGGCTTCACGCCGAAAATCGACGGGATTGTTAATGTGTATTGAGGTGCTTTCCATGCTGCTTAGCCGCCCAAAATATTTAATTTTTCGCGTTCAGGACCATTAGAAAGATAACGAATTGGAACAGAAAGTTTACGCTCAACCGTCTCAATAAACGCTTGGAGATTAGGGTGAATTGACCCATCCTTCGTGGCTGACCATCCAGAAACGTTGTTGTAGTTTACTACAATTCTTTCATCCTCCAAGTCGAAAGGAATTCCTTCAATTACAGCACCATTTACGGAGTACGAATCTGCATAAGAAACTGATTCCATGTCCTCCAAGACATCCACTTTGGTCATGGCAATTTGCGTGACGCCATTGATTTTTATGGCATAGTTCAAAAGGGGAAGATCTATCCATCCACAACGTCTTGGCCGTCCTGTCGTAGCCCCAAATTCACCGCCTTTTTCTCGGAGTGACTCGCCCTCTTCTCCATGAAGTTCAGAAGGAAACGGACCGCTGCCTACTCTTGTGCAGTAGGCTTTAGTAATACCAATTACCTCTCGGATATTTTGTGGGCTAATGCCTAATCCGGTACATGCAGCTGCTGAAATCGTGTTCGAAGAGGTTACAAAAGGGTAGGAGCCATATTCTATATCGAGCAAAGTTCCTTGAGCACCTTCCGCCAAAACATCCATACCTTTTTCCAAAGCATTATGTAGAAACTGTTCTCCGTTAACGATGGACAAGCGGCGGATAAATTCTATGCCTTCAAAAAAAGCTTCTTCTGCTTTTTTTACTTCATCTTCTTCGATAGAAAATTCAGGATAGAGGCTCAGCAACCGCATGTGTTTGGCCTTTAGATCTTTATATGTCGCCATGAAACTTGATGTCATGATATCACCAACGCGGATACCGTTTCGCCCTGTTTTATCCATGTAAGTGGGTCCAATTCCTCTGAGTGTTGAGCCGATTTTACCAGCCCCTTTAGCATGCTCAGAAGCGGCATCTAGCAACCGGTGCGAAGGAAGAATGAGGTGGGCTTTTTCCGCGATCCGCAATTGTCGTTGGAGGTCAATGTCATACGCTGAAAGACTCTCAATTTCTTTTTTTAAGGTAGCGGGGTCGATGACGACACCATTGCCTATAAGGTTGACAATTTCAGAATATAAAATACCGGAAGGAACAGTATGTAGAACAATCTTCTTTCCATCGACCACGAGGGTATGTCCGGCATTTGGTCCTCCTTGAAATCTTGCGATTATGGGATATTGGGGCGCAAGAAAGTCCACAATTTTACCTTTTCCTTCGTCTCCCCATTGGAGGCCTAGTAGTACGTCTACTGCCATAGTATTTTATTCTAAGAGAGTTTATCGATGCCTTCCTTATCGGAACTGCATTCGGTAAATACATCAATGAGTTTTGTGATTTGCAGAAGTTGACGAAGTTGTTCTGGAATATTGACAAGAACTAAATCTCCTCCGGCATTTCTCGACTTAGAAAGGGTGGTGAGCAATACGGAGAGTCCCGTACTGTTGACATATTTCAATAAGGAAAGATTAAGCACAAAGTGTTTGTGTCCTTCTGCAATCTGGTTTTGAATAAATTCCAAGGTAGGTTGACTATCAGCTTCCCCGAGTAAGTTGCCTTCGAGGGCGACTATAGAAACGTTTTTTTCAACGTAATGCGTAAACTTCATTCTGCCAAAATACACATTAGCATCGGCTTTACACGACGTTTTTAGAGGGCTTTTTCACACGATGCTTTCCGGCAATGACCATAAAGGTTTAAGGCGTGTTTTTCTACCTCAAATTCTAGAAGTTCTCCCATCGTTTCTCGAATCATTTGAATTCGTGGGTCACAGAATTCAACGACTTTTTCACAGTCTAGGCAAATCATATGATCATGTTGTGCATAACCTAGGGTTGCCTCATACTCTGTATGCTGATTGCTGAATTTGTGTGTGCGTACTAAGCCATATTTTTGAAGAAGCTCAAGCGTGTTGTAAACGGTTGCAAGGCTTACCGATTGGGCATCACCTTTTACTGTATTATAAATGGTTTCTGCGTTGAAATGTCCTTTGTGAGAATAGGCCGCTTTGAGAATGGTTATTCGCGATGGTGTATTTCTTAATTTATCACGTTCAATATTTCTCTTAAAAATGGAAACTACTTCTTTAATAGGTACTTGCATATTTCGTCGTTATATATTGTGATGTAAAGTGGTATGATCATCGATGCGTTCAACCGAAACGATTCCTTCTTGTTTTTTGAGGTTTTCCAAGATGTATTGCAATTCATTTTGGTTGTTTACATAGAGGGAAATGTGGCCGGTAAAAACCCCTTGGTCGCTTTCAAAACTAAGCGATTTAATGTTTATGTTGAGTTCATGGCTAATCCGCTGAGTAACCCGGCTTACAACACCCATTCCATCAATTCCCCTTAGCTGGACATGGGCAAGAAATGAAGTTTTCAACTTAGACGACCAACTGGTTTGAACGATACGGTAGCTATACTTTGACATCAGCTGAACAGCGTTTGGACAATTCACTCGGTGGATTTTGATTCCGTCATTTAGTGTGATAAATCCAAAGACGTTGTCGCCAGGTAGGGGATTGCAACATTGTGCAAATGAGTGATTAATGCTCTTGGATTCTTCTCCCATTATAAGTAATTCTCCTTTGCGTTGTAGGTTTTGAATAACGGTTTCTTCTACAGAAAGTTTAGGTTTTATCTTGCTCGTCTTGCGAACAAGTTGACCATTTTTTAAAGTAAATTTCGACCAAACCTTGGACAGATTCAGCCCTTGTTGAATTCGTAAGTAGAACTCTTGGCTATCGGGAAGGTCTAATACCTCAAGAATTTTATTGAGGTTTTCCTGCGTATTAGGAATATTTTGTCGTTTTGCTTTTCGTTCAAAAATGGCTTTCCCTTCGCTGGCCAGTGCCCTGCGTTCATGTTTCAATGCTCTCTTGATGGCAGAGATAGCTTTACTAGTTTGCGCAATGCTAAGCCAATCCTCTTTGGGTTTTTGTTTGCGGGAAGTAAGGATTTCAATTTGATCACCTGTTTTAAGCTCATAGCTTAGTGGCACCAATTTTTGATTGGCTTTTGTAGCAATACATTTATTGCCGATATCGCTATGAATTTCGTAAGCAAAGTCCAAGGCAGTAGAACCACGCTTCAGCCTTCGAAGTTCTCCCTTTGGAGTGAAGCAATACACTTCATGACTAAACAAATTGCTTTTGAATTGGTCGACAAGTTCTAAGGCATTTTGCTCTTTGTCTTCTAAAAGATTTCGAACATTTTCTAGCCATGGATCAATGGCTTCTGATGATTTTTCAATATTTCCATTTCCTTCTTTGTATACCCAGTGAGCGGCTACCCCTCGCTCGGCTACATCGTGCATTCGCTTTGAGCGAATTTGTACTTCAACCCATTTACCTCTTGGACCCATAACGGTAGTGTGTAATGATTCATAGCCATTGGACTTAGGGTTAGAGATCCAATCCCTTAGTCTTGTTGGGTTGTGTTGGTAGAGGTTAGTGATACTCGAAAAAACTGCCCAACAATCGTCACGTTCAGACTCCGTCGGGCTATTCAATATTATTCGAATCGCAAAGAGATCATAAACCTCTTCGAACGTCACCCCTTTTTTTACCATTTTCTTCCAAATAGAATGAATGCTTTTGGGTCTTCCAATTACTTCACAGTCAAAGCCTTTTTCATCTAAAAGCTCCTTAATGGGTTTGACAAATTGATTGATATAACGACTTCGAGCCCTTTTGGTCTCGTTGAGTTTTTGCGCGATTTCTTTGTATTCCTCATTGCGTGTATATTTCATCGATAAGTCTTCGAGTTCCGACTTGATGTTGTACAAACCCATTCTATGGGCTAATGGTGCATAGAGAAAAAGGGTTTCCGAAGAGATTTTACGCTGTTTTTCAGGAATCATCGCTTGCATCGTGCGCATATTGTGCAGGCGATCAGCAATCTTGATCAATACAACACGAATATCATCGGTAAGCGTGAGTAGGAGTTTTCTGAAATTCTCTGCCTGATCCGAAGTTTGTACATCAAACACAGGAGCAATCTTCGTTAATCCATCGATTATACGTGCAATTTGACGATCGAAGCGATCTTCAATATCCTCGAGTTTTAGATCGGTATCCTCTATGGTGTCATGGAGAAGTGCTGCGATGATGGAATTCGTTCCTAAACCGATTTCTTCACTTACAATTCGTGCGACGGCGATGGGATGAAGTATGTAGGGTTCGCCGGACTTTCTGCGTATACCACTGTGCGCTTCCTGGGCGAGTTCAAAGGCTTGCGAAACTCTAGCCTCGTCACCTTTACCATACCTGTCCTCTGCTTTTTTTTGCAGCTTCTTAAACGATGAGTTGATTAAGAATTCCTCTTCTTTGTTCCAGACGCGGTTTGGCATATTCTCTTTACGATATAGACCAAGATATGGTGAAATTTCAATTTTCCTTTATAAGATGTTGTTTCCTTGCATGTCATTGCTATCTTTGCTCTCCTTTTTTGCGGATGTGGTGAAATTGGTAGACACGACAGATTTAGGATCTGTTGCCGCGAGGCGTGGGGGTTCGAGTCCCTTCATCCGCACTAAGCTGCCCAAGGCAGTAACCATTGCAAAGCCCCTTGAATCAACCCTTGGGGTTTTTATTTTTAATCTACGTAAGTTGAGCCCATGAACATCGTCTTGGATAAAAAATCGGATAATTTCGCCCACCTTTCGCTGCGTGTAGATCATGAGGATTATGCTCCACGCGTTGAAAAAGAAATCGATAAGTATAGAAAACAAGCTTCTATTAAAGGATTCCGTCAGGGAAAGGTTCCTCGTTCAGTCATTATTAATATGACGGGTGAACGCCTGCTTGCTGATGCATTAAATGAGGTCTTATCAGCCTCTATTAACCAGTATATCGAAGAACAATCTCTAGAAGTAATCGGCTATCCTATACCAACGGAGACTCAGTCCGAACTTGACCTCAATTACAAAAAGGCGGATAGTTTTGATTTCGAATATGAAATGGGATTAGTGCCTTCTTTTGAGGTGGGTTTTATCGAAAAGAATCCAAAAGTCACGCGAGAAACAGTGGAGATGGATGATTCTACATTGGACGAGGAGATTATTAAGTTGAGAAAACGTCACGGTAGCCCAAGTGAAGTCGAGGCCATTGGAAAGGATTCTGTAATCAATGTAAATATTGAAGAACTAGGAAGGGATAAATTGCCATTTGATGGCAGCCACAGCAATGAGACTTCAATAACGTTAGATATGTTAGCCAAGGATCGTTATGCTAAAAAGTTTATCGGTAAAAAAGTTGGTGAGTATGTAGATTTGGAAATCCTAGGGTATTTTAAAGATGATGCCGCAGCTCTATCTCGTCACATACTAGGAGCAGAGCCTGATCGATTTACCAAAAAAGACCGTTTTCGTATTCATATCACAAAGATTCAAGATGTGGAACTTGCTGAGGTTGACCAAGCATTTTACGATGCCTTATTCGGGCCTGATGCAGTTACCGATGAGCAATCTTTTCGCAATAAGCTTACTGAAATATACAGCAAGCAGATTGAGGAGCAAGCGGATAAGAAAATGATTGGTCAAGTTATCGATGGTATCTTGGATAAAACAAAAATTGATCTACCAAAGGCTTTTCTAAAAAGATGGATTATGCGGTCTAATGAAAAGCCAATCACAGAAGAAGAGGTAGAAAAGGACTATCCTGAGTTTTCTAAAAGACTCAAGTGGAGTTTGATTGTTAACCGAATTGGAAAAGATCAAGATATTCGGGTTGAACCTGAAGAAATAAAAGAACATACAGCAACTCAGCTACGAGCTCAAATGGCAAGTTATGGCTTGGCTGATCTTGGCGACGAACAAGTGGAGCAATATGTAATGTCGATGCTTCAACAGCGCGAGCATGTAGAAAAGACTCGAGATACAATTATGGAAGAGAAGCTTAATTCATTTTTTAAATCAAAGGTGCGCATCAAGGACAAAAAAGTTACTTTAGAGCAATTCACCTCTTAATGATACAGTATGATAAACCGAGATATACATAGCGAGTTTAGAAAGTTTGCCGTCGAGCAACCTGGAGTAACGGGTTCTTCAGTGGATGACTATGCCAAGATTCATGGCTATATAACGCCTTACATTATCGAAGAGCGTAAGATGAATGTGGCTTCTATGGATGTGTTTTCCCGACTTATGATGGACCGTATTATATTTCTAGGTGTTCCTATCAGTGACGATGTCTCCAATATCATTACGGCACAACTTCTCTTTTTAGAATCATTAGACAATACAAGAGATGTTTCGATTTACATTAATAGTCCAGGGGGGTCAGTATATGCGGGCTTAGGAATTTATGATACCATGAATTTTATAGGTCCAGATATTGCTACTATTTGTACAGGTATGGCGGCTTCCATGGGAGCGGTAATCCTTTGCGCTGGTAAGCGAGGAAAACGAACAGGCCTTAAGCATAGCCGAGTAATGATACACCAACCTTTAGGCGGTGCAGGTGGAAAGGTTAGTGATGTTATGATTACGGTAGAAGAAATCAAAAAAATAAAGACGGAGCTCTACACTATCATAAGTGACCATTCTGGACAACCTTTTGAAAAGGTTTACAAAGACTCTGATCGCGATTTTTGGATGACTTCAGAGGAAGCACGTGATTACGGCATGATCGATGAAGTGCTTATTCGAAAAAAAGATAACTAAGGGATTTGGAAAGCCCCAACGCTTCGGATAATCAGTGCTCATTTTGTGGGCGTAGCCGGGAAGAGGCAGAACTGCTTATTGCGGGACAGGGTGCTTTTATTTGTAATCAATGTGCAAGCAGGGCCAATGAAATTGTTAAGGAAGAGTTTAAGGCCGAGGCGGTTTCAAAGGCTAAACTCGATGATATTACGGCGGTTAGCCCAAAAGAGATTAAGCATTATCTCGATGCGTATGTAATCGACCAAGATAAAGCCAAGAGGGTGCTTTCTGTGGCTATATATAATCACTACAAACGGTTAAAGAGAATTGCTGAGGGAGAAGAGGTTCTTGTAGAAAAGTCAAACATTCTTCTGGTCGGTAAAACAGGTACAGGGAAAACACTTTTGGCTAAGTCCATTGCGAAAAAACTCGATTTGCCCTTTACCATAGTAGACGCGACAGTGTTCACCGAAGCCGGTTATGTTGGAGAGGATGTCGAATCCATGCTTTCTCGTTTACTACAGGTTTGTGACTATGATATACGAGCGGCTGAACGAGGAATCGTATTTATTGATGAAATCGACAAAATTGCGCGGAGGTCAGATAATCCTTCCCTTACTAGAGATGTATCGGGGGAAGGTGTGCAACAATCTGTTCTGAAACTTTTAGAAGGGGCAGATGTCCTTGTTCCGCCTCAGGGGGGTAGGAAGCACCCTGAACAGAATTTGGTTAAAATCAATACAAGCCAAATCTTGTTTATATGCGGTGGCGCCTTTGATGGTATCGAGAAAAAAATTGCTTCGCGAATAAATAGAGCCTCAATTGGTTTTGCCAACATCGCGTTGCGAGAATCTACGGATGATGACCTTCTTTCCTTTATACAATCAGAGGACTTGTTAGAGTTTGGATTAATTCCAGAATTGATTGGAAGGTTGCCGGTTTTAGTCCACTTGAACCCCTTGAGTGAACATGCCTTACGTCGTATCTTAACCGAACCTAAAAATGCTTTGATTAAGCAATATCAGGAGCTATTCGCTATGGATAACGTCGAGCTCGTATTTGAAAACGAGGCTATTGAATTGATTGCTCAAGTCGCCATTAAAAGACGCCTAGGGGCAAGAGGTCTTCGCAACATATGTGAAAAGATACTCTTGGATTGGATGTTTGAACTCCCTCTAAAATCCAAAGAAAAAGTACGCACAGTAACAGCTGATCATGTTTCAGCCTGCTTAGAGGATTTCGCAGACTAGTTGCTGTTTAGAATAGCGTTCTGATTGTTTCGTATGTGATTAATGGTATTGCTTCGAATCGCTGATCCAATATCCATTATCATTTGCTGATTGCTAGGGAAGGCAAGTACAGCACTGCGCAACAGACGCTTGCTTCGATTGGTTAATGCACGCTCATCTCCTTGGAAACGGGCATATTGATGGGTGAAGCGGGTGACTTCAGTAAATGGATTTGACGAGATTAGTTGATTGCGACCATTGTAGATGTCAATGGAATATTGAATATTACCGGTTTTTTCCATATTCGTGACAAAGATATTAGCCGTAATTTCTACCTTTTTTGGGGTTTTGATGTCATTGCCAAGGCTATCCTTCTTTACGTTACCGTCGCTATCGAACTCATATTCAAAGCCATCTTCAATAGTCTTTTTGTCACTGTATTGACTCTGGCTTACGCGCTCAGGTGAAAATTCAACGTTCACAATGCGTAATTCGATTCGTGCATCCCCTTCTTCCATATCTTCCCCGTAATGCATTGAAATCCAATTCATACTTAACTCGTTGGCAGGAAATTGTTGGAGTTGGTTTTCAAATGAAGCCGGTAGAAAGGAGATGCCGTCATTATAGTAAGCGTAGTTTACAAAAACAAGACCTTTTTGATAGGCTTGGTCTCGAATATTTGGAACGTCCTTGTAGTTTGGCATAAGGTTGAGGATGTCTTGACATTTGGCATAAGCTAATCGTGCATCAGCTTTTCTATTGGAAGCCATAAGATGTTGAACTTCGGCATAAAGAACTTCGGTGGCTTTTACTTTGGCATCGTATAGTTCTTCGCTTAAATCTGTTAGATAGATATCAGCTTCTCGAAATTCTTTGTTGATGTAAATCGGCAGGAAACTTGCAATAGCCTGTTGCAGGCCGTTAAGCTCCTCATATCTAGAATAGACCTTTTTCCAAGAATCAGGGCTTCCATCTCGCTTTAGCCGGTCAATTTCTTGTAGCAATCTCTGCTGTTCAGCCTGAAAAGAAACCTCAAGCGCAAGCGCGTCCTTTGTTTTGAGGTTGTCGTTTCGCTTGAGGTGATTGCTTGCTCGAAGCACCGCTTTTCGGTGGTCTCCTCTCTTAGTATGTGGCTTAACTACTAGGCAACTTTGGGCAATGAGCCCAGCAAAAAGAAATAGAAAAATAGATCGCATGGTAAAAAATTTTAGTCCCTTGTCGAATATACAAGTTCCGTGCCGATGTGGAAGTTGAGACCTCTTGAAATTGCGGTTTTTAATATGTTCTTGGCCCGATTGTCATTTCCTCTCTTTTTTTAGTGATTAACTTGTTTGATTACGTGTTTATTAAGTAAATTTATCGCGTATAGTGACATTACTATGACAAACCGAATCCAATTCAAAATTTTTGAGGCGAGTTGTACGTCAAAGCCAAGAAAATTTTTGCTTTTATCATGCCTACTGGTTTGCATCGGTTTTGTGCGTAGTGCAATAGCCCAAGACGAAGAGCTAGACCCTCAGGATTTATCTTCGAATGAAGTAGTGTCAGAGACCAATGAAGCTACAGAGGGCGGTATAAGCGATGCTGATTCAATCCCTTTAGACGGTGGCGGAACTGCTGAAAATGCCGATGAAGCACCTAGTGGCGAAGAAGCCCTGTGGAACCAGGGTAAGGTATTATTTCAAGGTAAGTGTGCCTCTTGCCACCATCCTATTCGGGATGGTACAGGGCCAGCTTTATCAGGAGTCCGTCAACGTTGGATAGATGATGGTGACTTCCAAGATAAATCAGGAGAAGAGTGGCTATACGAGTGGATTAGAAATAATAAAAGTGTTTTAGACGCAGGTCATCCCTATGCTAATAATCTCTACAAGGAGTGGGGTGAAGCAAACATGAATTTGTTTGCTGGTCTTAAAGACGATGAAATCGATGCACTTCTCTACTACGTGGACAATTCTGCCCAGTTTGAACCTGTTGCAGCGGCCACGGATGTTTCCGCAGCAGATGACGGTGAAACAGGAGGTGGTATTGGACAAGAATTTTTAAGTAAATACCTAATTTTTATAGGGATAGGCCTTCTGCTTCTCGTCTTAATTCTAGCGAGAATTCAGTCCGTTCTTAAGCGCATTGAGCTGCAGAAACTTGGTCAGCCAATACCTCCTTATGTTCCGATATGGAAGAGCAAGCGTATCTACGCAGTGCTTGTCCCTCTTCTGCTTTTTGTGGGGGCTAAAGCATTGATGGAGTCAGCTATTGGTGTTGGACGTCAGCAAGCATATCAACCTGATCAACCCATCGCCTATTCTCATGCTTTACACGCAGGCCAGCTCAACATTGAGTGCCAATATTGCCACAGTGGGGCCAGCAAATCAAAGCATTCCAATATCCCATCAGCGGATGTTTGTATGAATTGTCACATGCAAGTCAATGCCAACTCGGAAGATAGAGGTCGTTCAGAGATTGCCAAAATCTATGCTTCGGTGGGTTGGAATCCAAATTCTACTGGAGGCGGATCCTACATAGCGTATCCTGAATCTTTAGAAGCTGATGACTTAGATTCTATGTATCGCACATATTTATCCCAAGACTACAGTGAGGAGGAACTTATGGATGATGCCATACAGAAGATTTTGACTGAAGATGTTAATGCCGTCACTGCCATGTATAACTCACCAATTCCATGGGTGCGCTTACACAATCTTCCTGACCACGTTTATTTTAATCACGCCCAGCATGTTAGTGCAGGAAATGTGGAGTGTCAAAGCTGTCATGGACCAATTCAAGAAATGGAAGTCGTATATCAATGGTCACCTTTATCGATGGGATGGTGTATAAATTGTCATAGAAACTCTGAGGTTGATCAAACTAACCCTTATTACGAACAGCACTATCATAATTTGGCCGATGATGCTACCGTTGAGGATATTGGAGGTACTGAGTGTCAAAAATGTCATTATTAAGAATTTTAGATTATGAGTGAGCTAGAATCTAATAAGAACAAAAAGTACTGGGGAAGTATCCACGAACTGCGTGATTCCACCTACACTGAAAAGTATGAGGATGGTGATTTGGAGTACCTAAAAGATGTTAGGGAGGTCATTTCAAAGGAGAAAACAGGTCGAAGAGACTTTTTGAAAATGTTAGGGTTTAGCGTTGGTGCAGCAACTGTTGCCGCGGCATGTAAACGTCCTATTCGCAAATCTATTCCTTATCAAACGACGCAAGATGGGCTAATACCAGGAATCCCTAACTATTATGCCTCTTCCTACATTGCCAATGGCGACTTTAATAGTGTTAAAGTAAAATGTCGTGAAGGTCGGCCTATCCTAATAGAGGGATTATCATCGGGATATTCTAGAGGTGATGTTCACTTGAGAGCACTCGGAAGTTTGATTAACTTATACGACCACGCCCGTATTAAAAGTCCTAAAATTGGTGGCAAAGATGTTTCATGGGAGAAGCTTGATACATCGGTAATTGCCAACCTTAAAAAGGCAGATTCAGAGGGCAAAGAAGTTGTGCTGCTAACAGGCACTGAGATAAGTCCATCAGTTATCAAGGCTTATAAAGTTCTACAAGAGGCTTATCCTAACATTCAGAATATCCAATATGACCCGATTTCTTACTCTGGGATACTCGATGCGCATAAAGAATTGTTTGGAAATCGCGCAATTCGAGAGATTTATTTTGATAAAGCGGACTTAATCGTATCAGTAGGAGCAGACTTTCTGGGTTCTTGGATAAGTCCTACTAGATTTTCTACTGAATATGTTTCAAGAAGAAAGGTATCCAAAGAGGATACGAATATGAATCGTCATATTCAGATTGAATCTGTTCCTAGTCTAGCTGGATCGAATGCGGATTTACGAATCCCTGTCATGCCTTCTGAAGAGCATCTTGCATTGGTTCAAATTTACAATTACATAGCTGAGAAATTGGGTAAAGAGACCACAAGTGTCTCATTCAATGATAGCCGTATTGCTTCAGTAGCTGAGGAACTTTTCGCATGCCAGGGAAATTCAGTTCTTGTTTCTGGTTCTAATGATAAGGATGCTCAAATCTTAGTTATACTAATTAATACGATGCTTGGTAATTATGGAAATACAATTTCCAATTCCGTAACGTATAACCTAAAAAAAGGAGATGACAGCGCTGTACATGATATGCTAATCCGAATGGAAAAAGGTGAGATTTCCGGCATCATCATGGATGATTCTAACCCATTTTATAATCTAGGGAATAGCTTCGAAAAGGCCTTCTTAAAGTTAGATTTTAGCGTCTCTTTATCCAGTCGATTTAATGAGACTTCACGAAGGTGCACCTATGTTGCCCCTGATAACCACTGGTTAGAGTCTTGGGGTGATGCAATGCCGACCACAAATTATCTCGCTTCGTGCCAACCATGTATAGCTCCTTTATTTGATACTAGACAGCGCCTAGAGTCTGTACTCAGATGGAGTGGGATGTCCATGAAAGCTTATGATTTTATTCGTAAAGTGTGGTTCAGTGATTATTTTCAGCAGCAGTCCATATATCCTACCACCGGTTCGTTTTGGGATAGTATCATTCATGACGGTGGTCTCGAATTGCAGAGTGTTGACGTTGAAAGCCACACAGTAAAAAATAGTCATATAAATTCTGCTAAGCGATTAGCTGAAACTAATACTTCTAAAATGGAAGTAAGGTTTTATGAAAAGCCTCAAATTGGAGATGGACATTATTGTGACAACCCTTGGATGCAAGAATTAGCTGATCCAATAACAAGAATTAGTTGGGATAATTACATTGTCGCCAACCCAAAGTGGGTCGAAGAAAACAACCTTCTAGATAATTTTAAGGCACGTACCTATCAAAAGGTTATGCTAAAAACCAATGATGGAGTGGTTACTTTGCCAATCGTGGCGCTGCCAGGGACTCCTTACGGCTCTTTTGGTGTGTGCTTTGGTTATGGAAGAAAGCATACGCTGCACTCAGACTATGAGAGGGGATCTTCTATTTATCATCTTACAAATAGAGTGGGTAATTCCATGAAATTTACAGATGAAGTCAATGAGATTAAGTGGGTTGAAGATGGATATAAGGTTGCCATAATACAGCAACACCATGGTTTAACGCACAAAACACTTGGATCAGATGATGAAAGTATGTTTGTTACTGAACAAACAAGACAAGTAGTTAAGGAAACGACGTTGGCAGAATATAAAGAAGACCCGTGGAGTGGAAACACCATTGCCGGCCAGCGTAGAGATAAGTGGCTTAAGCACCATTTGACGTCTCTTTATGGTGAAACAGCCTGGGACGATGATAAACCTTTCGAATACTATTATGGAGGAGCGCATGCAAAGAAACAAGGCGATGGACATCATTGGGGTCTTGCAATTGATCTAAATGCTTGTACTGGTTGTGGGGCATGTGTAGTTGCCTGTCATGCTGAGAACAATGTCCCAGTTGTTGGGCAAGAGGAGGTCCACAGAGGGCACGAGATGAACTGGGTTCGCATAGATAAATATCATACAGGCGACGAAGATAATCCCGATGTAGTTTTTCAGCTTATGATGTGCCAGCACTGCGATAACGCTCCTTGTGAAAACGTTTGTCCTGTAGCTGCTACGAACCATAGCAGTGAAGGCCTTAATCAGATGACGTATAACCGCTGTATCGGAACAAGATACTGTGCTAATAACTGCCCTTACAAAGTGCGTCGTTTCAATTGGTTTGATTACCAAGGGGCAGATAGTTTCAGTGATCGAGAGGGATTTTGGGGCCTCGATAATGATTTTGATGGCGCTCGGAGTCATGAAGGGGGACAACTCGGAATGCATGATCCTTTACGTCGAATGGTGCTCAATCCAGATGTAACTGTACGATCAAGAGGGGTTATCGAGAAATGTTCTCTCTGTGTGCAAAGAATTCAGTTAGCTAAGTTAGAAGCCAAAATTGAAAAGAGAGGTTTAGATGATGAAACCATTAGAACTGCTTGTCAAACGGCTTGTGGTGCTGATGCAATTGTTTTTGGAGACACAAATAATCAACAATCTGAGGTATTTAAAAAGTGGAGTGATGAGCGTGCTTTCGGTGTAATCGAGGAAATACACACCCTTCCTTCTGTGCAATATCTTACAAAGGTTAGAAACAAAACTAAAAAGTCCTAAACATGAGTAATTACGAATCACCCATAAGGGAACCGCTCATAACCGGAGATAAGTCTTATTCCCAAATTACCACAGATATTGTGGGTACGACGGAGAAAAGCCCTCCTATGTCATGGTTTATTGCTTTCGGTATTGCCGGGGCTTGCGCCACTTTTGGTATTGTTGGTATTCTGTACCTCCTGTGGCAAGGTGTTGGCGTTTGGGGTCTTAATAGAACGGTTAACTGGGCCTGGGATATTACTAATTTTGTGTGGTGGGTAGGAATTGGTCATGCCGGGACATTAATTTCTGCTGTTCTTCTGTTGTTCCGTCAAAAGTGGCGCACGGGAATTAACCGAGCTGCGGAAGCAATGACAATCTTCGCGGTAGTATGTGCAGGTCTTTTTCCGGGAATTCATATGGGTCGAATATGGTTAGCATTCTTCATTTTCCCGTATCCTAATACAAGAGGTCCTCTATGGGTCAACTTTAACTCTCCTTTACTTTGGGACGTTTTTGCCATTTCGACCTATCTGACTGTATCCCTGCTGTTTTGGTATTCGGGGCTTATGCCAGATTTTGCAACGATTCGAGATCGTTCCAAAGGCAAACTTCGAAAATATATCTATAATGTATTGAGTTTTGGGTGGACAGGAACTGCCAAGCAATGGCAGCGTTTTGAGTCTTTATCATTGATTTTAGCGGGATTAGCTACTCCTCTTGTTCTTTCGGTCCACACTATCGTATCATTTGATTTTGCTACGTCAGTTATTCCTGGATGGCACACTACGATATTCCCGCCATATTTTGTGGCAGGAGCGATTTTTTCTGGTTTTGCCATGGTATTGACGCTTATGATAATAACTAGAAAAGTATTGAAGCTTGAGGATTATATTACTATTGCTCACATCGAATCGATGAACAAGGTCATTGTTCTCACGGGATCAATTGTAGGTATAGCGTACATCACAGAGCTTTTTACCGCATGGTACTCTGGATATCTATATGAGCAGTTCGCCTTCTACAATAGAGCGTTTGGACCTTATATGTGGGCCTACTTTATTATGATGGGATGTAACGTTATTTCTCCTCAAATTTTTTGGTTTAAGTTCGCACGGCGAAGCGTTGTGATTTCTTTTGTGATGTCCATCTTTGTGAATATTGGAATGTGGTTTGAGCGTTTTGTTATCATTGTAACTTCTTTACACCGAGACTTTCTTCCTTCAAGTTGGATTTATTTCAAACCAACAATATGGGATGTTGCGATATATGTAGGGACAATTGGGATTTTCTTCACGCTATTCTTACTCTTTGCACGAACATTTCCTGTAATCGCAATTGCTGAGGTAAAATCAATTTTTTCCTCCTCCTCGGCAGCGGCTAAAAAGCGACAGGTGTCTCAAGATAACGAGAATGCAGAGCGTTTTAAAGGAGCTCCAGGCATTCCATATGCGCATGCGGAGTATTCAGATCAAGTAAGCGGTAAATCAAAAATTTCTTTTAATGCGGAAGACTTGCTATTGACAAAAGAAAAAGTTAAAAATTAACTATGGCTAGCGAAAGATTTATGATCGGCTTATTTAGCCACGAGGATAATCTGCTCGAAGCAGTTCGTGCTTTACGTGAAAAGAAGTTGGAGATAACAGATGCGCTCACTCCCTTTCCAGTTCACGGTCTAGAACACGAATTGGGATATAAGGATAGTCGATTACATACGGCAGGATTTATATTCGGCTTAACTGGATTATTATTTGCATTGACTTTTATGACGTGGATTAACACCAAAAACTATCCAATTAATTACGGTGGAAAGCCACAATTTGCATTGCCCTCTTTTATACCAGTGACTTTTGAACTTACCATTCTCTTTGCAGCAGTCGGCATGGTAATTGTGTATTGCGTTCGAAATGGATTAGCCCTAGGTCGCGTACCAAGAATATATGATGATCGCATAACAGACGATCGGTTTGCATTGGTTTTTGCAATTGACGAAAAGAGAACAGCAGATCAATTAAATGCCATTCGAGATATACTAGTTGAGCATGGTGTTGCCGAGATTAAGGCTAAAGAGTTTAGCGATGACGATGAAGTATTTGAATCTTCAACGATTCGATTAAATGAAGAAAGTAAGTAAAATGAAGTTTCAGAAGGACATACTTTTTTTCTCCATAATAGTGGCTATCGCAGTTACTGCCTGCAAGCCTGAGGGTAATAGTCCTGGCTATGTATACATGCCGGATATGGACTATTCTACAGCTTATGAAACCTTTTCTTCTTTGAAAAACGATAAGACAGACTTTACAGATACTATCAGTGCTCGTCCAATTCTTCCTGGGACTATCCCATACGGAAGCCTAGATCAAAATGTAGAAGGTCGATCAAATGAATTCATTCGTCGATCAAGTGTTTACACCCATTATTATGACGATCCTTATGCCTCCAATGGACAATATGCTGCCATTGAGGGAGCAAATCGAGAAAATTCTAGGGATTTAATCAATCCACTGCCTTATTCAGACGAGGCACTTGAACTTGGCGAGAAAATATATGAAGTCAACTGTTTGATGTGCCATGGTGAAAAAGGAGAGGGAAATGGATGGATATACAATCCAGATGGACCCTACAGTGCCATGCCAGCGAACTACTACACTGTTTTTTACGAAATGGAAAGTGAGGGTGTTTCTCTGGGTAATCATATTACAGATGGCATTGCTTTTCATTCAATTACCTATGGAAAAGGTAAAATGGGAGCACATAATTGGTTAACACCAGAAGAACGGTGGGCAGTCATTCACTATATACGCGATCTCGGTGAAGCACTAATTCCTGCTGATGCTGCGTTTTATGAAAAAACACGAACCCAATTAGCAGAAGAAATGGAGGCTATGGGCCACCAGACTCACGATGCTGAGATGAGTGAAAGCCATGAAGAGGGTGGTCATGAATCTTCGGAGCATAAAGATCACCGCGATAATGAGGAGGCAAACCCTGCGGAAGAACACGACCACGCAATGAACTGAGAGGAATAACTATGGAAAGTCACGAATCAAAAATCTTTAATTATTCCAAGCAGGCGAAGAAAATCGCTTTTATATGTATGGGACTTGGAGTATTGGGTATCGTACTCTCAATTGTGCTACCCGATATGTCGGCTAATCATTACAGTCGATTTTGGTCAAACCTCTTACTAAATACCTATTATTTCGCAGGTATCGCTATTACAGGGTTATTTTTCTTGTCAGCTCACCAGTTAGGTTATGGAGGGTGGCATGTTTTATTTAAACGTGTTCCGTTGGCTATGAGTCGTTACCTATACATAATATTTGGCTTAGTTGCTCTCATCACTGCAGGGCTGCTTATGGATTGGCATTCGTTATATGGTCATTGGGCTCACCCCCATGAGGTAGCATATGCTGATAGTGGAATAGCAGAGGCTGACCGAATTGTAGTGAGCAAGAGTCCCTTCCTGAACAAGACTATGTTTGCGGTAATTGTGCCCGGATTTTTCTTGATGTGGGCTTTATTCTCCACGGCATTTACGAAACGAATGACTTTTATTAAGTCATTTAAAGAGTACAATCAATCTAAGTACTTGTCCGCTTTATTTATTCTTGTTTTTGCCGTTTCAATGTCTGTGTTATCGTGGATGTTTATTATGAGTCTTGACCCTCACTGGTATTCTACTTTGTTTGGTTGGTATAATTTCGCAAGCTATACAGTAGCGGGGTTTGCTTTTATGATTTTGATTTTACTCTATCTTAAGAGTAAAGGAAGCTATCCACACCTTGATGAAAACCACCTACATGACTTAGGTAAATATCTTTTCGGTTTTTCGGTGTTCTACACCTACCTCTGGTTTTCTCAATACCTATTGATTTGGTATGCAAATATTCCTGAAGCAACGATCTGGTATACAAAACGCATGGAAGAACCTCTTTTCAAGTTTCTCTTTTTCTTCACCCTATTAATCAATTTTCCACTGCCCTTGTTGGTTTTGATGCGCAGAGGTGCTAAACGAAAACTAAAAGTTCTAGGCTTCGTTGCTGTAATGATGATATTTGGTCACTATTTGGACTTTTATGGAATGGTAATGTTCGAACCTAATGCGGTAGTAGAGCACCATGGTGATCATCATGAAGAAGGACATGATAATCATCATGGGGAGCATGTAGGTGATGTAAGTCATGATGGCCATCTTGTGCAAGCAAGCGGAGATAATCATGATGCTGCAGATACCTACCTGTTAGCAGATGCAGGGGATCATCATGATGACCATGCTCATGGTGATGACCATCATGACGAAGCGAGTCACAAAGAAGACCATGCTCATGGTGATGACCATCATGACGAAGCGAGTCACAAAGAAGATCATGCTCATGGTGATGACCATCATGACGAAGCGAGTCACAAAGAAGATCATGCTCATGGTG